>NZ_CP053435.1:2029500-2706000 GCF_013127955.1 Spirosoma taeanense | reverse complement strand
ACCGTATCGCGTCCTTCTTTACTATATCTATTCGCCCATTGAAAATCCCGAGCAGTACCGCGAGGAACACCATCTGCTGTGTCTGAAGCTAAACCTGCTGGGGCGCGTGATCGTTGCGCCCGAAGGTCTTAACGGCACCGTTTCGGGACTGGCGGCCGACTGCGAGGCTTATATGACTGCTCTCCACGCTGACCCCCGTTTTGCCGGGATTGACTTTAAAGTAGACGAAGCCGAAGGCCACGCGTTTCAGAAACTGCACGTCCGGATCAAGACCGAAATCGTTCATTCCGACCTACCCGTTGACCCGCTGCGGCAAACGGGTGTTCATCTCGAACCCGAAGACTTTCGCCAGCTCAAGAACGACCCCGACGTAGTGCTGATCGATATGCGTTCGAATTACGAACATGCCGTTGGCAAGTTCAAAGGCGCCGTTACGTTCGACATGGAAAACCTGCGCGAACTCCCCGAGCATATCCACGAGATCGAACACCTGAAAGATAAGAAGATCATTACGTACTGCACGGGCGGCATCAAGTGCGAAAAAGCGTCGGCTTACCTGCTGGCGCGGGGCTTTCAGAACGTGTACCAGCTCCATGGCGGTATTATTAAATACGGCATGGAAGCCGGTGGCGAAGATTTCGACGGGCAGTGTTACGTATTCGATAACCGCCTGACGGTGGAAGTTAATCAGGTGAACCCAAGCACGGTTTCGACCTGCTACCGCTGCGGCACGCCCACCAGCCGGATGATTAACTGCGCCAGTCCAGTCTGTAACAACCACGTTACGCTCTGCGAAGCCTGCGGCCACCAACATGGCGGCACCTGCACTGACGATTGCAAGAATGATCCGGATCTGCGCTCTTACGATGGCACCGGCTACTACGGTAAGCAAACCCAGAGTTACTCACCCATTCAGGGCTACAAAAGCCGGCAAGGGCAACGCAGCATTCTCTCGGCTGAGAAATAGCCGCGTGTTCAGCTCATAGATTTTTATCAGGGCCGGATAGCGTTACGTTATTCGGCCTCAATTATTTCGCGAACGCGGTAGGTTGGTTTATGGGCCGATTCGTGGTAGGTTCGCATCTGCATCTCGGCGATTAGTCCAAAGGCCAGCAGTTGAAAACCGCCCAGCAACAGCACGGCCGCCAGCAACAGCAGTGAATTGCCCCCCAGCGTTGCGCCCATCAGTTTCTGAATCAATAAATATATACTGACGCCCGCTCCTGCCAGCAGCGACACAGCCGCGAGCGGACCAAACAGCCGCATGGGGCGCCGGAAATAGCGCTGCCAGAACAGCACCAGCAGCAGGTCGCTGAGCACCGGCCCGATTCGGCCCAGACCATATTTCGATGCGCCATGAAGGCGCGGATGATGCCGGACATTCATCTGCGTAATGCGCGCGCCCTGCAGAACCGCCAGGGGCGGAATGAACCGGTGCATATCGCCATACAGACCCAGGTTTTTCGCAATGTCGCGCCGGAACAGCTTGAGGGTACAACCGTAATCGTCGATGTAAACGCCCGTCAGTCGCCGGATCAGGGCATTTGCTAATCGGCTGGGTAGCTTACGCAACAGAAGCCCATCCTGCCGGTTGGCCCGGTTGCCAGCCACTACGTCCCAGTCGCCCGTCTGCGCCAGTTGGTGCATGGCCGGAATGTCGGCGGGGTCGTTCTGCAAATCCCCGTCGAGCGTAACGATATAGTCGCCCTGCGCTGCGTCGATACCAGCGGCCATGGCTGCGGTCTGTCCGTAGTTGCGGGCCAGCACCACAAGTTTGGTTTGCGCATCGGCATACTGACGCACCTGCCGAACCGTTGCATCGCGCGAGCCATCGTCGACCAGAATCAACTCATACCGAAGTGCAGTCAGGGCGGTACGAATCCGTTCGAGCAGCGGCTGCACATTCTCCGCTTCATTGTACAGGGGAACGACAACCGAAATCAGCTCATTGGCAATCATGCCGCAATCGGGTTTTGATCCACCTGGCTCACCAGCGGTTTGGCCATCACAAAATCATTCATCCAGTACGGACCAATGGCGATGTCTTCCTCGCGAATCACCCGAAAGCCCTGTTTTTCGTAAAACCCCCGCGCCGGGTTGTACCGGTTTACGTTCAGCAGCAGTTCTGTTCCGCCTAGTGATCGGCAGCGCGATTCTACCTCGCTGAGCAGGTGTTTACCCAGGCCGGTTCCCTGCGTAACGGGCAGGACGTAAATTTTATGCAGTTTAAAGATAGGGCTTTCCGGCTCCAGGGGCGCAAAGGCCGCAAAGCCGAGCAGTTGGTCCGCATCTTCGGCCAGCACGAACGTGTGGCCCTGTGTAGTCATCTGATTAGCCAGTACTTCGGGCGAATACATGGCTTCGAACATATACGTAATCTGGTCGGCGGAAAGGATGGCGCGGTAGGTAGGCTCCCAGATCTGTTGCTGTAACTGGATAATGGCAGGAATATCGGCGGGCTGAGCAAGACGAAGTTTCGGCGGCACGTTCGGGTGTATTTGCGTAGGTTTGCGCTACGAAAGTACAACATCCTACGATACATGGCGGAACAAAAACCCCTGATTCTGGTCTCGAATGACGACGGCATTACAGCCCACGGCATCCGAACATTGGTTGAGTTAATGAAACAGCTCGGTTCAGTCGTGGTGGTCGCTCCGAACAGCCCCCAGTCGGGCATGGGTCATGCCATCACCATAGCGAATCCGCTGCGGCTGTATCCATCCGACATTTTCGGTGACGTTCCAGCTTATGAATGTTCGGGTACGCCTGCCGACTGCGTAAAGCTGGCCAAGAACCACATTCTGAAAGACCGCGTACCGGATCTGGTCGTCAGCGGCATCAACCACGGCAGCAATTCGTCCATCAGTGTGCTGTATTCGGGTACGATGTCGGCGGCTATCGAAGCGGCTATCGAAGGCATCCCGGCCATCGGCTTTTCGCTAGGCGACTTCACCCGCCAGCCCGATTTTTCGCATACCCACGAGCACATTCTGACCATTGCCCGCAACGTTCTGGAGCGCGGCATGAAGAAAGGCACAGCCCTGAACGTGAACTTTCCCGCGCGGGCGGCCGAGCCGCTCAAAGGCATCCGAATCTGTCGGCAGGCCAATGCCAAATGGCAGGAGATCTTCGACGAACGGCGCGACCCGCACGGTCGCCGGTATTTCTGGCTGGCGGGTGAGTTTGTCAACCACGACCCCCATGCCGAAGATACCGACGAGTTTGCACTCGCGCAGAACTATACGTCCGTAGTGCCATGTCAGTATGATATGACGGCCTACAGCATGATGGACACACTGAAGGAGTGGCAATTGTGATTATCCTGACCGAGTTATAACCAATGCCGTACGGTTCAGTTCTAGATTCATTGGCATGGGTTCATCTTTCATCATTCAAACATGGCACTACTAGGCAGAATGCTTAAAAGCGGCATTCGACTGACGAACGCGGTTCGGCTACGCAAAGCTAACGCCTTGCGGCAGCAACGGAAGGCGTTTCGTAAGCTCATCAGCAAGGCCCGGTTCACGGAGTTTGGCCAGAAATATCACTTTGAGGAGTTGCTCAACGCGGTCGAGTTCGGTCCGGACAAAGCCTTTTACGAGAAGTTTAAGGAACACGTGCCCATCCACGATTATAACCGGATGTTCGACAATTGGTGGAAACGTTCGCTGGCGGGCGAGCGCGACATTGCCTGGCCGGGCCGGGTCAAGTATTTCGCCCTGAGCTCAGGAACCTCGGAAGCGGCTTCCAAGTATATTCCCGTCACCAAGGCCATGTCGAAGGCCATTCAGCGCACGAGCATCCGGCAGATTCTGACGCTTGGCCGCTACCAGAACCTGCCCTCCACGCTCTATGAAAAAGGCTACCTCATGCTGGGCGGCAGCACGAACCTGAACGCCCGCGAGGGCCATTACGAAGGCGACCTGTCCGGAATTACGGCCAGCCAGATTCCGTTCTGGTTCCAGCGGTTCTACAAGCCCGGCAGGGAAATTGCGCAGGAGCGCGACTGGGCGCTTAAACTCGACGAAATTACGGAGCAGGCCGGTGACTGGGACATTGGCTATGTGGTGGGGGTTCCGGCCTGGATTCAGCTCCTGATGGAAAAGATCATTGCCCGCTACAACGTCAAAACCATCCATGACGTATGGCCCAACCTGATGGTGTTCTGCCACGGAGGAGTGTCATTTGAGCCCTATCGCGCCGGATTCGAAAAGCTCCTCGCCCACCCCATTACGTATATCGAAACGTATCTGGCTTCGGAAGGCTTCATTGCCTACCAGAGCCACCCCGATGCCGAAGGGATGCAGCTGGTGCTGAACAACGGGCTGTTCTTTGAGTTCATCCCGTTTAACGAGCAGAACTTCACCGCCGATGGAGAACTGGTTGACAAGCCCCGGACGCTGATGATCGACGAGGTTGAAGAAGGCAAAGAGTATGCCCTGCTGCTTTCGACCTGCTCGGGCGCCTGGCGGTACCTGATCGGTGATACTATCCGGTTCGTTTCCAAACGCCGGGCCGAGATCGTTATTACGGGCCGAACCAAACACTTCCTGAGTCTGTGTGGTGAACATTTGTCGGTCGACAACATGAACAAGGCGATTGAAACGGTCTCCGACGAGTTCGGCATTTCGGTCCGGGAGTTTACGGTAGCAGGTGTTTCGCACGACACGCTCTTTGCCCACCACTGGTACGTCGGCACCGACGATCCGGTTGATGCCGATAAACTGCGCGACCGGCTCGACGCCAAGCTAAAGGAACTGAACGACGACTACGCGGTTGAGCGTCGACACGCGCTGAAAGATATAACCGTAACGGTGCTGCCAGCCGCAACTTTCTACGACTGGATGAAAGCCCGGGGCAAGCTGGGTGGGCAGAATAAGTTTCCGCGTGTACTCAGAAAGAACCTGATTGCCGACTGGCAGTCGTTTCTGGCGGACCGGAACCTCAGCTGAGTTTTTACAACTGGCCGATCTGAAGCCGCTTATCGTCCCCGAAAGGCGTAGGGCGTCTGCGGGTCGGCCAGCCAGCCGATGAGTTTAACGGTCAGTCCGCTAACAAGCAGCCCCAGCCCGGTACCCGCTACGTAATCCATTGGACTGCCCCGGTCAAAGTGGATGATATACCAGCAGAAAAACCCCGCGATAGGCAGAAAGAACACCCAGGCCGTCAGCATCCCGGCGTTGTAAAATGTTCGGCCCCGCCAGTTGAACAGCAGCGTATGCGCCAGCCAGTTCCCAGCTGACACCAGCACCGCAGCGATGCCCAGCCACAGCGCCCTATCCGCCAGAAAAGCCGCCGACGCGTAGAGCGTCCAGCCTAAGCCCACGTTAATCAGCAGGGCAGTCTGCGGATTCAGCGGAAAGCGGTCGGGTTGTGCGCTGCGGTACATCACCCGGTTAAGCATCCGGGGAAACGTACCGGGAAAGCGATATTCTTCGTACTGATGCGCAAATAGGCCGATCAGGTTCAGCCAGAGCAGAAACGACAGATCCGACAGGTCAGGATGGTCATACAAATAAAGCAGACTGGCCAGGGCTAGCCCCGCTCCCAGGTCAAACCAGTGTTGTCGCAGAAAATTCAGCATCGGTTTACCACTGCGATATCCACCGGGTGATGGGTTCGTAAAGCCGCGTATAGGCAATCTGACCAGCCACGATCAGGAACACGAACCCGGTTGTTCGGTTAAAGGCCGTTACCACGCGGGGCGTAAAGAAGTGTTTCAGGCGGTTGGCATAATAGGCCAGTGCCGTTTCGGTCACGAACACGCCCACCAGTGCCGCGCTCATGAACCCATACTGCTGCGCTACGGTGTAATGCAGGTGCGAGCGGATATAGGCCACAATGGCCACCCACGACACGAAGTTAATGGGGTTGAGGGCGTTCAGGAAAAAGCCCGTGGTGAAGTAGTACACAAAATTACCGAAACGGGTCTGTGGGTAAGCGAGTCGGGGCGTCCCCTTCAGAATATTGACCAGACCCATGGCCGTCAGGAATAGCACGCCCACAACGGCCATGAGGTTTTCGAAGCCCTGCACTTTCGGAACGAAGGCCGTTCCCAGCAGGGCCGCCAGCACGAATAACGTATCGCCAATGATCACGCCCAGCACAATTTTCAGTCCCGACCGGAAGCCATTGTCTACGCTGTTCTGAATCAGGGCAAAAAAGACGGTCCCGAACGTCAGACACAGGGCCACGCCCGTCAGGAAACCGTAAAGGATTGGTAAAAACACAGATAATCGGGTTAAAAAATGGACAGTTGTCGGGGTTGGTAGCTAGCGGGAGTCTACCAACCCGTCAGGTTTATGACTGTAAACCCGACAAGCCCCGAACTGTTAGATTCCGCGCAGCCGGGCAACCATCAGCAGGCCACTCACGCTGAGCGCATCGGTAATCCGGCTGCTCATGACCATGTCAATCGCTTCGGCAAGGGGAAGCCGCCAGATGCGCAGATCTTCGGTTTCTTCGGGCTCATGATCGCCCTGAACCAGGTCCTCGGCAATGTACAGAAACCCTTCTTCGTCGGTGGCGGAGTTAGACGTATGAATCCGGGCAATTTTTGTCCAGCGATGGGCTTCCAGACCGGTTTCTTCGCGGAGTTCGCGTTTGGCCGATTCGAGCGGATCGGTGCTGAGCGGAGAGCCGCCTTCCGGAATCTCCCAGGAATATTCGTTGAGCGGGTAGCGGTACTGGCCTACCAGATATGTATAGCCGTCGGCATCAATCGGAATCACCCCAACGGCTTTGTTCTTAAAACTAACGACGCCATAAATACCCGGCGTACCGGCGGGGGTAACGACTTCTTCGTGTCTGATGCTTAGCCAGTTATTCTCATAGCGAACCGACGAATTAAGCGTCTGCCAGGGGTTTTCCGTTACGTTCATGGCGACGAAAGTACGAACTTTCCCACTACGAATTGTTAACTTTGTTGCTCCAAACACTATTCATCAGGACTTCATGAGGGCCAATCAACGAACTAAATACCGCTGGATGGGCGTCTCTCTGGGGTTAAGTATAGTCCTGCTGGTCCTTAAGTTTACCGCTTATTTTCTAACCTCTTCCACGGCAATCCTGACCGATGCCGTCGAGTCGATTGTCAACGTCGTAGCCAGTGGGTTTGCTTTCTACAGTATCTATCTGGCGGGGCAGCCCCGCGACCAGAACCACCCCTACGGACACGGTAAAGTCGAGTTTCTCTCCTCGGGGTTCGAAGGGGCTATGATCCTCTCGGCGGGTCTGGTTATTCTCTGGCAGGCAATTCTAAGCTTTTATGAGCCGAAAGTACTGACCAATCTCGACTGGGGCGTTGCACTGGTGGGCCTGACGGCCGCAGCCAATGCTTTTGTAGGGTGGATGCTCATCCGGTCCGGTCGGCAGACGGATTCGCTGGCCCTGACGGCCGATGGACGGCATCTGCTCACCGATACGTTTAGCAGCGTGGTCGTTATGGTAGGCGTTGCGCTGGTGGGCCTGACAGGCCAAACCTGGATTGACCCGGCTCTTTCGCTACTGCTGTCATTTGTGATCATTTACAATGGCTTTCAGCTCATCCGGCAGTCGGTAGCCCGGCTCATGGACGAAACCGATGCGCCCACGCTCGAACGGGTCGTTGCCCTGCTCAACGTGCACAAGGACCGTAACTGGATCGATGTTCACAACCTGCGCGTACAGAAATACGGCGCCGACCTGCACGTGGACTGCCACCTGACCCTACCCTATTACTGGAATCTGAATCAGGTGCATGATCAGGTGCACCAGTTTGAGGATACGCTCAAGGATGGCTTCCGCAACGAAGTTGAGATTTTTGTTCATACCGACCCCTGCGAACAGGCCTGCTGTCACTACTGCCGCGTGGCCGACTGCCCCGTTCGGGCATTTGCCTTTGTGCGCGATGTGGAGTGGACCGCCGAGAATCTGCCCCTGAATCAAAAGCATTTCGTGCCCCTTACGGTACCCGGAACGTCGGACTAAACCAGCGGGCTGCCTATTCAGTTGAAGTGTCTGACTATTTCTCCGCCCCGGCGGATTTCTTCTATGACCAACTCTCTACTGACCCTGTTGCTGCTTGGCTTTTCTCTGGTTAGCCTGTTCGCCCAGCAACCCATTTCGATTACCTCTCCGAATCGATCCATCGCCGTTGCCGTAGGCCTGACGTCCGCGGGTGAGCTGACCTACCAGGTTCGGTATAAAAACAAACCGATCCTTGAACCCTCGCGGCTGGGTTTTGCCCTGAGCAAACCACAGGTAGCCTTAACCCGGTTCACGATTACGGGCGTTGATTCGACCCGCCGGGATGAAACCTGGAAGCCGGTCTGGGGCGAGGTGAGCCAGATTCGAAACCACTATACCGAGCTTCTGCTCAGTTTGCAGGACAAATCCGGCTCAGGCATTAGCCTGCGCGTTCGCTTTCGGGTGTTCGACGATGGCGTCGGGTTTCGTTACGAATTTCCGCAGCAAATGGCGCTGACGCACTTCATCATCGCCGATGAGCTGACCCAGTTCCGGCTGGCTGCTGACCACCGCACCTTCTGGATGCCGGGCGACTACGACTCGAACGAATACCTGTATAATTTCACCAGGCTGACCGAGGTTGACGCCGTAACAGCCGCCGATAAGGAAAAAGACACCGCGCTGAAAACGGTTATTGGCCCGAATGCCGTCCAGACACCTCTGCTGTTCAAAACGGCGGATGGCGTTTATATCAGCCTCTACGAAGCGGCTTTACGGAACTACCCGGTCATGCACCTGCAACTGGACAAACCCACCCTGACGCTCACCGCTCAGTTAGTGCCCGATGCTGTTGGCAACAAAGCGTATCTCCAGACCCCGGCGCAAACGCCCTGGCGAACGCTGATCATCAGCGACAAAGCCACCGACCTGCTGGCCTCCAAACTCATCCTGAACCTCAACGAACCATCGACCATTGCCGACCCGTCCTGGATCAGGCCGCAGAAATTCGTCGGCATGTGGTGGGAGATGCACATTGGTAAAGCTACCTGGGAAAAGGCCGGTGGTAAACACGGCGCTAACACGCAGAACGTAAAGAAATACATTGACTTTGCCGCCAGATACGGCTTCGACGGGGTGCTGGTCGAAGGCTGGAACGTAGGCTGGGAAGACTGGTTCGGCAACTGGAAAGAGGATGTGTTCGACTTTGTTACGCCCTATCCCGACTACAATCTGGACTCACTCACGGCCTATGCGCAGCAGAAAGGCGTTCGCATGATTATGCACCACGAAACGTCGGGTTCGGTAACGAACTACGAACGCCGGATGGACGCGGCTTTTCAGTACATGAACAAGCAGGGCATCAATACCGTCAAGACGGGTTACGTAGGCCGGATCATTCCCCGGGGCGAACATCACGACAGCCAGTGGATGATCAACCATTACGAGCGCGTAGCCCAGAAAGCGGCTCAGTACCGGATCATGATCGATTCGCACGAGTCCGCGCACCCGACGGGGCTTCATCGCACCTACCCGAACTGGCTGGCCAGCGAAGCAGCCCGGGGCAGCGAATTCAACAATGCCCCAACGCTGGGCATCACGCCCGAACACACGACCATTCTGCCCTTTACCCGACTGCTGGGTGGCCCGATGGACTTCACGCCCGGCCTGTTCCGGTTTAAGCTGGATCAGTTCGACAAAACCCGCACGACACGGGTGCGCACGACGCTGGCCAAACAGCTGGCCCTGTACGTAACGATTTACAGCCCCCTGCAGATGGCGGCCGATCTGCCCGAAAACTACGAAAAACACCTCGATGCCTTTCAGTTTATCCGGGATGTGCCGGTCGACTGGGACGATACCAAGGTGCTGGCGGCCGAACCGGGCGATTACGTTCTGATTGCCCGCAAAGAAAAAGGGGCCGCCAACTGGTATGTGGGCGCCATTACCGACGAAAACAGCCGCGATCTTAGTCTTAGCCTGAATTTTCTGGAAGCCGGCAAAACGTATGAGGCCGTACTTTACCGCGACGCGCCCAATGCGGATTGGGATACGAACCCGGAAGCCTATGTTATCGAAAAGAAGTCGGTGACGGCCAAGACAAAACTCTCCCTGCACTTAGCCAACGGGGGCGGCTGCGCGATTCAGTTCATCAGGCGATAGGTGTTTCCAGGACTGCTATTCAGAACACAAAATTCCAGCTAATCGACGGAATGATCGTGCCGAAAACCGATAGTTGATAGCTTCTGGTTGTGGTATTGACCCGCTGGAAATAAATCGAATAGGGGTTTTTGTGGGCGTAGACGTTATAGAATGATACTGACCAGTTGCTATACCGCTGTTGCCCCGGCGTTCGGCGACCGTCGCGGGTGAACGCTACATCCAGCCGGTGGTAGTCGGGGATGCGATCGGCGTTACGTTGCGAGTAATCGAGTACCTTGGACCCATTAAGCCGGTACGTACCGTCGGGAAACGTTGTGGGACGACCACTGGTATACACAAAGTTGGTGCCGAAGGTCCAGCCCCGGCTCCATTTCCACTGGGTAGCAATGGTCAGGTTGTGGGGCCGGTCGAAGGTAGATGGATACCAGTTGCCGCCGTTAATCTGAACGGTGGGATACGGACTGGGGACCCGCGCCAGCGTGCGCGAATACGTATAGGCGACCAGCCCGGTCAGCAGACCGCGCGTTTTCTGAAGGCTTATTTCCACGCCATAGGCCCGCCCCTCGGCCCGCAGCAGGTCGGCATCCAGCGCTGGATTCAGCAGCAGCGTTGCGCCGTTCCGGTACTCCACCAGGTTCGTCAGGGTTTTGTGGTACACCTCCACCAAGGTTTCATACTGGTTGTCGCGGAAGTTCTGAAAATACCCCAGCGCAAACTGGTCGGCTATCTGGGGCGGCACCAGCGCATCACTCACTTTCCAGAAATCGACCGGCGAAATGGCCGTCGTATTCGAGATCAGGTGCAGATACTGGCGAGTCCGGTTATAGCTGATCTTCAGCGAACTCACGGGCGTCAGATTGACCCGCACGGTCAGGCGCGGCTCCCAGCCGCCATACCGGGCGAGCGCCTGACCGTTGGGATAACGCAACGTATCGGTGATGGTTTCGCGGCTGCGGGGCAATCCTTCGGCGTACCGGTAGGCCACCCCCGGCCCCCGGTTCGTAAACTGCGCGTAGCGAACGCCCGCCTGAACCGACAACGTCCGCATGGGTGTCCATTCTTCGGAGAAGTAGCCTGCCCATTCCTGCCCCTGCTCCCTAGCCAGCGTCTGCGCGACGACGTTGGAGTTTTCGCCGGTTGGGGCAATGGCTCCCGGCAGCAGATGGTAGTCCGTCAGCGTCCCGCCAAACTCCATCCGGTGCGCCGGAGCCGGAACCCAAAGCCAGTCGAGCCGGGCGTCGCGCTGCCGGATGGTCGAGCGATACCGGTAGGTGTTGGCGGCACTCAGGCCGTTTAGAAAAAATTGGTAGTCGCTCTGGGTTCCGGTCAGGTTGAACGACAGCGTTGGCGTCAGGCGCTGGCTCCAGCGGGCCGTCAGCAGCGTCGATTGGGTTGTGTAAAGCGTATCCTGCGGAAACCGGAACGTATCGAAGGAGCGATACACGGTGGCCGTAACCTGACTACCGGCGTTGATCCGGTACGTTAGTCGCCCGTTCAGGTCGTAAAACGACGCCCGGTTTTTATTGGTCGGGGCCGGAAACAGCCGCAGCAGCAACGACGGATAGGCTATTCGTCCACCCGCCAGAAAGGTCAGCTTTTTACTCTTTGTCAAGGGGCCCTGCACCAGCATGCGGCTCGTCATTAATCCAATCCCCCCGCTGACGCTCAGCCGTTCGGTCTCGCCGGATTTGGTATTCATCAGCAGTAATGACGACAATCGCCCGCCATAGGCCGCCGGGATACCGCCCTTATAGAGCGTTACGTCCTGAATAGCGTCGGCATTGAGGTTACCCAGCAGGCCCAGCAAATGGCTGGTATTGAACAGCGGGGCTCCATCCAGAAGCACCAGGTTCTGATCCGTACGTCCTCCGCGCACGTTGAAACCACCAGCCCCCTCACCTACGGTGCTGACGCCGGGTTGCAGCGTCAGGGCCTTGAGTACGTCTACTTCCCCAAACACCACCGGAATATTCCGCAAGTTCTTCATGTCAAGTTTCACGACGCTCATCTGGGTGGCCGTTACGTTGGCGTCGGGGGCGCGACCCGTTACGTTAATCTCGTCGAGCTGCCGCACGTCGGGATTCAGTGCAACGTCAACCACGGCGTCGGTCCGGCTCATATCCACCAGTCGGCTGCGGGTGTAATAGCCGACTGCCGAAAAGGTCAGGTTGTAAGCGCCGGGCAGCACCTGCAGGCTATAGGCGCCGGTGCTGTCGGTACGGGTTCCGGCGCCCTGCTTCCGGTCGTATATTGATGCGTTCGCTACAGGCCGGTTCGTCGTGCCGTCCGTTACGCGCCCCCGAATCAGATAGCGGGTTTGCCCGTGCCCGGCAAACGCTACGGACAGCAACAGACCAAGCAGGTAGAATCTGGTTTGAATGGCATTCATAATTTGTTGAATTGACCGCGTGGCGCACTCACTATCCCGTAAAATCAGGAGCCGAAGCTACCCACCAACAAGCCGCCATAGCCGGTAATAGATCGCTTGTATGCAATATTATCAATAGTCATTCCTGAGCTAATGCATACCGTTTTCACCAGGTTGGTGGGGGCGTCAACTGCGCCTGCGGATAGATTTGCAGACAACTGCCCGGCAGCCGGAAAAGCTTGTCGTAGCGAAAGACAAATTTCGGTACGTCGATCGTGTCGGCTGAGCTGACCACGAGCCGCTGATGGCTCACTGCCGACGCACCAAAGTAACCTAGCGCCAGCGTACCGGCATCCTCTACGCGGTGCACGTTGCCTTCAATGGAGGCCGTCTGCGGATCAAAGAGCGAACCGGTGCGTGATACCTGCTGCCCGAAGAGTGTCCAGTACTGATAGGCCGTTCGCGTCAATGAGTACTGCCGCACGTCGATGTACTGCATCCCAATCGCCCGCACCGGAATATCATAGACCACCCGGCCGCTGATGCGGTTGCCATTAATGAGCGCGTCCGACTGTACGTCGCTGAGTAAACCATAATCGGGCACCCAGCAGGTTGTACAGCAACCATAGGGATCACCCGTGGCCCAGCGGGGCAAATAGGCATAGGCCGACCAGCGGTAGTAATTGCCGACGGTATCCGGGTCTTTGGTATCCAGCTGGATGCGGAAATGGGGCGGCTGCAGCCCCTCGTTCGGAGCGGGTACGTAACGGGCATACATCCGCTCAATGTCAGGCACCGTTGGCATGTATTCAGGAGTTGAAACATAGACTGTTCCATCGGGCAGACGCACACTGAGCGTGTAGGTCCGTCCCGGCTGGCCCCGAAATGTGGTGTCGCGCATCCAATAATAAGCCGGCGTGAGCGGGTCCTGTTCCAGGCGTACTGTTCGGCCCCGGTCGTCGCGGAGGGTGACGATGGCCCCGTTAACGACTAGGTTTTCGGGAAGATGCGAGCGCGACGTAAACTGTCCTGAATATGTCAGCTTAATGGCGTAGGGCGGAGCTTCGTCGGTGATCATGCCCTCCACGACCAGGCGGGGCTGCACCTGCCGGATGGGTAGCTGCACTTCATCCACGCAGGCCATCATCCCGGTTGTGATGAGCAGCATTTTCAACAGTCGCAGCCTAACTAACGTATTTCGTCCTGATCGGTTCTGATCCATCCTCGTTCCACTACGGTCGTTCCACTACGGTGTAAATAGCCAGAAATCGGTGCAGCCTACCTGCCGCGTCACGGCGTCGCGAGCAACGACGGGCTGCGTTTCGTAACCCAGCCCCAGAAACGCCCGCTTCGGTGTCGATAAGGCCATTACGTAGCGCTGGCCCTGGCCGGGGTAGTCCGTCACGTACTGCCACTGGTTGTTGGCGGGGTCGTATTCCCAGATGTCGCGGTAACCCTTCTCCTGCTGGAGCGAGATTCCTAAACCAAAATAGCCTTTGCTACCCACTGCAAAGCCCACGCCCCGGCTGCGCACCTGACCGGGAAAATCGGCTTTGCGGGACCAGCGATCCAGATGAGCATCATAGGCCCACAGATGCGGAGCCTCATTGTCTGTCTGATTTACCACGTAACCCACCGAATCGACCGAAAACGTAGCCAGCGTACCGGGCGGTTCTGGCAGGGGCTGGCAGGCCCGCTGACCGCCGACGGCAGTGATGGCAAACATAGCCGGAGAGCGGTTCTGGGTTAGAAAAAAAGCCTGATCGGTCGTCGTAAAAAACGCGGTTTCGCCAACTTCGCCCAGGTACGACGGCAGAATCATATTGAGCTGACTATAAGGCGGGGGCGTTCGCAGATACAAATCGCGCAGGTAAACGTATTTGCCCGGAAACAGATCGCTGGTCTGGTAGCCTAGCCCCCAGAACCGGTAGCGGTCACTATTCTGGTAATACAGAACAAACTGCACCATACCCGGCCGGGGGGTCGGCAAAGGCGGTGGATTCGGCTCATTCTGCCACAGATCAATCGACCGGTAATAAACCAGGGGTGTCATGGTGTTCTCATCCACATAGCGAAACAAGGACACAATATCCCCGGAACGTGCCTCATCCAGAGCCACGGGCGATCCCGTAAAGTCGCCCGTATCGAAGGGCAGGTGCGCCAGCCGCGTCCAGTTGGCCGCCGGACGGTGCACATAAGCCCGCTCGACGGTCAGCGTATCGGTATTGTTATAGCGGAAATTCAGCCGGAAGCGGTAGGTCTGGCTACCCGTCAGACCAGATACCCGGTAGCGGGTCAACCGATACGGATACAAAAGAACCGGCAGGTTAAAGGGATTAGCCGGAACCGGCTCCGTAATGGGTGTGAGGGGTAAGGCCGCGCCCGAAGCCGTCAGGACGGTCAGCTGGTAAGACGATTTCAGATTGGGACTATCCTTGATCTGCACCTCAGCGGCATCGGAACCCACGGGCAATACCGAAACAATAGCGGCCTGGGCGGGCCGCACAACCCCAACGTCAAGGATGGGTGCTACCTCGGGCGTCGTTCGGCAGCCAATTACACAGGCGACAATCCCCATGAATTGAATTGCCTCGCGAAGCCTAGCGATACAACAAAGCAGGTTTCGTCTGATCACCTTGCAATTTACACGGAATGAATAGAACTAATTCACCAAAATAAATCAGTTTGGGTATACATCACGTACCCGCCTGCCGACTCACCGGTCAGAAATATTCTGAACATCATCCGGCGACATGCGTATATTTACTTAGCTTTGCGAGTTAGACTTTATGAAACCCCGGCGTTCATTTTCCTTACTCCACCGGCTATTCTGCCTGCTGATGGGGCTCCACGTGCTGAACTTCAGTGTGGACCCGCCCGATCACCATGTGCAGGTAACCACAACCGGTGCCATGCGGGAGGACCTGTCCATTAACGAAATGGAAAGCGTTGGCGAATGGGTTCTGGAGCACCTGTTTGACTTAATGGTTCCTGAACACGACGAGCCCGACGATCACGGCAAGCTCACCAAATCGCTTGTTCACTGGCTGATCCCATCCACGTCTATCTACACGCTTCTCCCCCCGTCCTGCGCTGGCGTTTCCCCAAAAGTGCTTATCGCTTTCCTTCCATTTCCGTATGCATCGCATACGGCAGACGTCCTGTCTCCTCCCCCGCAATTGGTGTAATTTTTCCTGAATGAGCCGTCTTCCTACGGCCCAACTGTATCCCGGTGACCGCTCTGAGGTGTTCCCCGGCGATCGTACCTATCTATTCATCAATTGATTTTCCTAATGATTAAGCTAATCATCTGGGCACTCCTGCTGTTTGGCCTGAGCGCTCAGGGACAGGATACGCTTTCAATTACCCTGCGGCAGGTCGATAGTCTGTTCCTGCAGCGTAACCTGCTGGCGCTGGCGGGCCGCTACCAGATCGAAGCAGCCCAGGCCCAGATCATTCAGGCCCGGCTGCTCGATAACCCAACGATCAATGCCGAGCTGAATGCATATAATCCGGCCCTGCGCCGACCGCTTGATGTAGGCTCAAATGGGCAGAAAGCGTTTTCCATTCAGCAGACAATCCTGCTGGCGGGCAAACGCAGTAAGCGCGTGGCCGTTGCCACCGAGCAGGCCCGACTGACCGAACTCCAGTTTGCCGATCTGCTCCGGTCGCTCCGGTTCGACTTGCGTAGCCGTTTTTACGAAATTTATTTCACGCAGAACACGCTGTCGGTGTATAACAGCCAGCGGGCCCGGCTGACCGAAACGGTTCAGGCGTTTGAGCGGCAGTATAATCGAAATAACGTAGCCCTGCGCGAACTGGTCCGGCTCAAAGCCCTGCTGCTTCAGCTGAATAACGATCAGCTGGAACTTCAGAACCAACTGGCCGGGCAGCAACGCGACCTGCGAACGCTGCTGCAGACAACGGCTACCATCCGGCCTGTTACGTCGAACACCGATTTGCTTCGCTACGGCGCTACCCTGCCCGAGTTGAGCCGAGCTATTGATCTGGCTTTCGAGAACCGACCCGATCTGCGCGGGGCCGAAGTGGCCGTACGGCAGGCCGACGCCAATCTGTCGCTGCAAAAAGCCCTGGCCACACCAGACTTACGCGTCGGCGGACTTTACGACCAGAACGCGAGCTATACACCTAATTACACGGCCGTAACGGTGAGCATGGACCTGCCGCTGCTCAATAAAAACCAGGGAAACATTCGCTCGGCGCGGGCGCAGGCCGATTACCTGCGGCTGGCTCAGCGTAACGTCCGGACAATGGTTGAAAACGAGGTGCAGGCCGCCCTGCAGCAGATTCAGCAGACCGAAGCCGCTTACCAGTCGATTGATCGCAGCTTCCCGGCGCAGTTTGACGAACTCAACCAGGGCGTGCTGCGCAATTTCGAACGGGGGAATCTGTCGCTTATTGAGTTTGTCGATCTGTTCGAGACCTATCTCCAGAACGTACAGCAGCTCAACCGGCTCAGTGCCGACCGCATTAACGCCTACGAACAACTCAATTTCACGGTCGGCACCGACCTGTTCAAGTAACGAACCTTCATGAATGCACTCAAAGTCCTTATCAATATAGGTCTGCTGGGCCTGCTTATAGCCTGTTCGACCAAACCCGAACCGGCTCAGGATGATTCGAAACAGGAAGCGTTTACCCTGACGGATACCATGCTGAGCCGCATCCAGACCGAAGAAGTCAAACCCGAACCGATCCGGAGTCAGCTGCGGCTCATTGGCCGGGTTGTACCCGACGAGAACCGCGTCATCCGGGTGTTTCCGCTGGTGGGTGGCAATGTCCGCGATGTCCGGGCCGAACTGGGCGACTATGTCCAGAAAGGTCAGACGCTGGCCATAATTCAGTCGGGCGAAGTGGCTGGCTACAACAGCGAGTTAACCCAGGCGCAGGCCGAACTCCGGCTGGCGCAGAAAAATCTTCAGGTGGCGCAGGATATGTTTGCCGACAAGCTGAGTTCGGAGCGCGACGTGCTGGCGGCCCGCAAGGAGGTGGAACGCGAACAGGCCGAACTGGCCCGCCTGAAGGAAGTCCTTCAGATCTACGGTGCCGATCAGCAATCGCAGTCGCTGGTGAAAGCACCCATTTCCGGCTACGTCCTAGAGAAGAACATCAACCGGGGTACGCAGCTTCGCTCCGATGACGCCAACGCGGTTTTCACCATTTCGCAGCTAAACGAAATCTGGGTGCTGGCCAACGTCAACGAGTCGGACATTGGCCGGATAAAAACCGGTCTGTCGGCCCAGATTCAGACGCTGAGCTATCCCGACCGGGTGTTTCACGGTACCGTCGATAAGGTATACAACGTGCTGGATCAAAGCACGAAAACGATGCAGATACGGGTCCGGCTGGCAAACGAGCAGATGCTGCTCAAACCCGGCATGAACGCCAGCGTCACCCTCTCCTTTGAGGAGGGCGGCACCCTGCCGGTGATTCCGGCCAAAGCTCTGATCTTCGACAAGAGCAAGCAGTTTGTGATGGTTTTCCACGACCGGAAACGGATCGACACTCGCGAGGTGCAGGTGTACCGCTCGCAGGGCGATGTGGCCTATATCCGCTCGGGCCTGAAACCAGGCGAGCGGGTCATCACGCAGTCACAGTTACTGATCTATGACGCCCTAAACGACTAATGAACAACCTCATCAAATCCATTCTTGGCTTTTCCCTGAAGAACCGGTTCTTCGTGTTCTTTATGGTTGGCACGTTGGTGGCGGCTGGCGTTTATAGCTATCTCAACACCCCCATCGAAGCGTTTCCGGACGTAACCAACACGCAGATTATTGTGGTGACGGAGTGGAACGGGCGCTCGGCGGAGGAGGTCGAACGCTTCGTTACGGTACCCATTGAAGTGGCCATGAATTCGGTGCAGCGCAAGACCAACGTACGCTCGATTACGATGTTCGGCCTGTCGGTGATGAAGATTATTTTCGAGGATAACGTGGATGATTTCTTTGCCCGGCAGCAGGTTACCAACCAGCTCCGAACCGTCTCGCTGCCCGAGGGTGTGGATCCGGATATTCAGCCGCCCTACGGTCCCACCGGCGAGATTTTCCGGTACACACTCAAATCCGACAGCCGCGACACCCGCGAACTGCTGACCCTGCAGAACTGGGTCATTGACCGGCAGCTCCGGGCCGTGCCGGGCGTAGCCGACATCGTTGCTTTCGGCGGGCGGGAGAAGACCTATGAGGTAAGCGTCAACCCGATGCAGCTCCAGAAATACGGGATTACGCCCTCCGAAGTCTATAACGCGGTTACCCAGAATAATCTCAACGTGGGGGGCGACGTCATCGAGAAAAACGGGCAGGCTTACGTCGTGCGCGGCATTGGTCTGCTGACGAACATCGCCGATATCGAGAACATCATCGTTGATGAACAGGGCGGTCTGCCGGTCCTCGTCCGCGACGTAGCGCAGGTCATCGAATCCAACCAGCCGCGCGTGGGTCAGGTGGGATTGAATGGCAATGACGACGTTGTGGAGGGGATTATCGTGCAGCGCAAGGGCGAAAACCCCAGCGAAGTGCTGGCCCGGGTGAAAGCCAAAATTGCTGAGCTAAACGAAAAAGTGCTGCCCTCCGACGTCAAAATGGTCACCTTCTACGACCGCGACAATCTGATGACGTACTGCACCGAAACAGTGCTGCACAACCTCGCCGAAGGGATTCTGTTCGTGACGGTAATCGTGTTTCTGTTCATGGCCGACTGGCGCACAACGCTCATTGTCAGCATCATCATCCCGCTGGCGCTGCTGTTTGCCTTCCTATGTATGCGGCTGCGGGGCATGTCGGCCAACCTGCTGTCGATGGGGGCCGTTGATTTTGGCATCATCATCGACGGCGCGGTGGTGATGGTAGAAGGCATCTTCGTCGTGCTCGATCACCGGGCGCACCAGGTCGGCATGGCTAAATTCAATAAGCTGGCCAAGCTCGGTCTGATTCGCAAAACCGGCACGGAGCTGGGCAAGGCCGTTTTCTTCTCGAAGCTGATTATCATTACGGCCCTGCTGCCCATTTTCTCGTTCGAGAAAGTGGAGGGCAAAATGTTCAGTCCGCTGGCCTGGACGCTAGGGTTCGCCCTGCTGGGCGCGTTGATTTTCACCCTGACGCTGGTGCCGGTACTCTGCTCAATCCTGCTGAACCGGAACGTAAAGGAGAAAAACAATCCGGTCGTTAACTTCTTCAACCGCATCATTACGCGCGGCTTCGGCTGGACCTACGCGCACCGCAAACTGAGTATGCTCCTGGCACTGGCGTTCATGGGTCTGACGTTCGCATCGGCTTCGCTGCTGGGTACGGAGTTCCTGCCGCAGTTGAATGAAGGCGCCCTGTGGGTAGAAGCCAAGTTACCCATGAGCAGTTCGCTAAACGAGACGACCAAAATGGTGCGGGTTCTGCGAAGCAAACTGATGGGCTTTCCGGAGGTGAACGGAGTGCTGTCGCAGACGGGCCGCTCCAACGACGGTACCGACCCGTCGGGTTTTTATTACGTACAGATGCAGGTCAATCTGAAGCCCAAAAAAGAGTGGACCCGTAAGATCACGACCGATCAGCTGATTGAGGAGATGGATGCTAAACTGAAACAGTTTCAGGGCATCAACTACAACTACTCGCAGCCCATCATCGACAACGTAGCCGAAGCCGTTGCGGGTATGAACGCCAGCAACGCGGTCAAAATTTTCGGCAACGACCTCGACGAACTAGACCACTACGCTGATCAGGTCATTGAGGCCATCCGCGATGTGCCGGGCGTAAAAGACGTCGGTATTCTGCGGAACGTTGGCCAGCCCGAAATGAGCATTTTCGTTGATAAGCAGAAAATGGCGTTTTACGGCGTTCGGGTGGGCGATGCCGAAGCGGTTATTGAAATGGCAATTGGGGGCAAAACGGCCAGTCAGTTATACGAGGGCGAACGACGTTTCGACATCCGCGTTCGTTATCAGCCCGACTTCCGCAAGAACGAAGAAGACATCAGCCGGCTGATGGTGCCTACCATACGGGGCAACAAGATTCCGCTCAAGGAAATCGCCGAAATTCGTACACTTACCGGTCCCGCCTTTGTGTACCGCGACAAGAACAAACGGTTCATTGGCGTCAAGTTCTCGGTTCGGGAACGGGACCTGGGCAGCACCATTGCCGAAGCCCAGCGGAAAGTACAGCAGTCGGTGAAGTTTGAGCGGGGTTACGACGTAGAATGGACGGGTGAGTTCGAGAACCAGGTTCGGGCCACGAAACGGCTCAGTCAGGTGGTGCCGATTAGTTTGCTGGCCATTTTCGTGATTTTGTTCGTGCTGTTCGGCAACGTAAAAGATGCGGGGTTGGTCCTGCTCAACGTTCCGTTTGCGCTCATCGGCGGCATTCTGGCTCTGCACGCGACCGGCACCATTTTCGGCATCTCGGCGGGGGTGGGTTTCATCGCTCTGTTTGGCATCTGCGTCCAGAATGGAGTAATCCTGATTTCCGTCTTCAACAACAACCTGAACGATGGGATGACGCTTGATCAGGCGATTGCCGAGGGAGTCAGCGCCCGCATTCGGCCGGTGGTTATGACCGCCATGATGGCCGCCATTGGCCTGTTGCCCGCAGCCGTCAGCACCGGCATCGGCTCCGAAACGCAGAAGCCGTTGGCCATTGTCGTCATCGGCGGCCTTATTACAGCGACCGTACTGACACTACTCATCTTTCCAATTATCTACCGGTTTTTTAACCGGCACCGAGCGCACACGATCACCCGGCGAAATCGCCGAAAATCAGCGGACACAACCTTAGCGTAATCAGCCATAATCTAGGCAAAAAGGGGAGGCTTATGTTGGCCTCCCCTTTTTGTTTTTCTCCCGCCTGAAGCTGAATTATCAGAGCGTTTACGTACTCCCCTTTACGCAGGAATTCTTCTTCAGCTCCCCTTGTGAGGATTAAATTCTACTGGGAAGCAAATCGATTAGTGCTTTCAGCGCAGACAATGCCAATAGGTTTATATTATACTTTTTTTGTAATATTTTAATCTCTCCCTCCCCTTTCAGCTTAATTCTAAGGAAATTCTAAGAATTTTCTAAGCCACTCTTTAGTTAAGTTTTACAACTTGCAAACAGATTAAAACCGCATTAAAGCCAGTATTCAATAAATCAGTCTTTTCACCGTAGAACAAGATCTATTATCCAGCCCAACTTCTCTATGGATTATTATTCAGGCATAAAAGTCCTGCTCATAAGTCTCTTACTAGCCAGTTGTACAACCCGGAGCGAGACCGTAAAAGAGGATGAAAGTCCACGTCTTCCGGTTATTCAGCTGAGCAAACAGGATGCCACGCTCGATCATGATTACGCCAGCAACCTGGAAGCTGTTCAGAACGTAGAGGTTCGGGCTCGGGTGGCTGGTTATTTAGATAAAATTCTGGTTGATGAAGGCCAGTCCGTCCGGAAAGGCCAGCTGCTGTTCCAGCTCAACCAGGCGGAGTATCAGGTTAAAGTGGCCGAAGCGCAGGCCAGTCTGGAAAGTGCCACTGCCCAGGCGCAGTCGGCCGATGTAGAGATGAGCCGGGTGAAGCTGCTGGTCGACAAAAACGTCATTTCGCCTTCCGAACTAAAACTCGCCCGCGCCAAAAAAGAAACCGCCAGGGCCGCCATCGATCAGGCCAAGGCCGCACTGGCCAACGCCCGGCTGCTGGTTTCGCTGACCAGTATTCGCGCGCCGTTCAACGGGGTTATTAACCGGTTGCCGTATAAGCAGGGCAGCCTGATTGAAGACGGTGCTTTGCTCACAACCATTTCCGACCTGCAGGAGATGTACGCCTATTTTAACGTATCCGAAAAAGAGTATCTGTCTTTCGTTAAGAAACGGCGCGATCCCGAAAAAACAACCGTACGGGAGGTGGATCTGCTGCTGGCCGATGACACGCAGTATCCCCATAAAGGGAAGATAGAAACGGCAGAAACGGTCTTTGAAGGCAACTCGGGTACAATTGCCTTCCGGGCGCGCTTTCCCAACCCGAACCGGCTGCTCCGCCACGGTGCTACCGGCAAAATACGCATAACGACCGACGTCGACGACGCGGTTCTGGTGCCCCAGAAGGCCGTGTTTGAAGTGCAGGATAAGAACTTCGTTTACATCGTTGACGCCCGAAATAAGGTAAGCACGCGCAGTTTCGTACCGAGCAGCCGGGTCGACCAGTTCTATATTGTGCAGTCGGGCCTTAAACCCGGCGACCGGATTGTGTACGAGGGGTTACAGAACCTGAAAGACGGCATGACCATTGTGCCCAGAACCCTTCCGAGCGATAGCCTGCGGGCAATGTATGCAATGGCCCGTTAACGAATCTCAGTCGTTGCAGCGTCATTGTCTAACCGTCATTGTCATCACCTGCTCAGGTCGGGTATGGCAAACCCACAAATTTAACCGTTATGTTTAACACCTTCATCAAGAGGCCCTTACTCTCAACTGTCATCTCTGTCCTGATTGTTCTGTTGGGGGTACTGGCACTGTCGAGCCTGCCCGTTACGCAATTCCCCGATATTGTACCACCCTCGGTAACGGTAACGACCAGGTACACCGGCGCCAGCGCCGACGTTAGCGTAAAAGCCGTGGTGACGCCCCTGGAGCGAGCCATCAACGGCGTGCCGGGTATGACCTATATGACGTCGGTATCGGGGAATGACGGTACATCGATCATTACCGTTTTCTTTGCGGTAGGTACTGATCCCGACCTGGCATCGGTAAACGTTCAGAACCGCGTCACGACCGTACTCGACGAACTGCCCGAAGAAGTAATCAAGGCAGGGGTTGTAACGGAAAAAGAGGTAAACAGTATGCTGCTGTACCTCAACGTGGTAAGCGACGACCCAACGGTCGATGAAAAGTTTATCTACAACTTTGCCGATATCAATATTCTGGCCGAGCTCAAGCGGATAGATGGAGTCGGTTTTGCGGCCATTATGGGTAGCCGGGACTACTCCATGCGGGTATGGCTCAAGCCCGACCGCATGACGGTCTATGGCGTATCTGCCGATGATGTGATTGCCGGTATCCGGAAGCAGAACGTAGAGGCAGCCCCCGGTAAAGCCGGTGAAAGTGCCGACCGCGATCCCCAAACGCTTCAGTACGTGCTGCGGTATACAGGGAAATTCTTCGAGCCTGCCCAGTACGAGAACTTAGTCCTTCGTACTAACGATGATGGGTCACTGCTACGGCTTAAAGACGTAGCTGATGTAGAGTTTGGCTCTGCCGACTACGGCGTTTTATCAAAGACGGATGGCAAACCATCAGCAGCCATTATGCTCAAGCAGCGGCCCGGCTCCAACGCCCGCGAGGTAATTGCCAACGTAAAATCCCGCATGGTTGAGCTAAAGGAGCGGTCATTTCCCGCGGGCATGACTTACAACTATGCCTACGATGTGTCGCGTTTTCTGGATGCATCCATCGACAACGTCCTGCACACGCTGTTTGAGGCCTTTGTACTGGTGTTCATCATTGTGTTCCTGTTCCTGCAGGACTGGCGGGCTACGCTCATTTGCGCCCTGGCGGTGCCGGTTGCCCTGGTGGGTACGTTCGCCTTTATGAATATCATTGGTTTCTCTATTAACCTGCTCACCCTCTTTGCGCTGGTGCTGGCCATCGGTATTGTGGTAGACAATGCCATTGTGGTCGTAGAAGCCGTTCACGCCAAGATGGAAGAAGAGCACATTTCGCCCAGAGCAGCCACGTTCGGAGCCATGGGCGAAATTGCCGGAGCCATTGTTGCCATTACGCTGGTCATGTCGGCCGTGTTTGTGCCGGTGGCGTTCATGACTGGGCCGGTCGGAATTTTCTACCGGCAGTTTTCCCTGACGCTGGCTATTTCCATCGTCATTTCGGGCGTCAACGCCCTTACCCTAACGCCCGCGCTATGCGCTATTCTGCTGCGTCCGCATGAGCCGGGTGGCAAAAAAGGACTGCTGGGCAATTTCTTTGCCCGGTTCAATAAAGGGTATGATAAACTTGCCAACTGGTATAGTGGCCTGTTGCGCCCGCTGCTCAGCCGTAGTGTCATTACCTGGGGCATCCTGGCTGCGTTTGTCCTCGGTACGTGGGGCGTTAATGCCATATTGCCCAGCGGCTTCATTCCTACCGAAGACCAGGGCATGATCTACGCCAACGTAACAACCCCCGCCGGGGCAACCGTATCGAGAACGGAGAAAGTGCTGGACGAGATTGAGGCCCTGGCCCGCAAAGAAGATGCCGTGGAGAACGTTTCGACGCTGGCGGGATACAGTTTGCTCACCGATGGTGCCGGCGCGTCGTATGGCATGGGTATGATTAACCTCAAGCCCTGGGACGAGCGTAAAGAATCCATGCAGGATATGATTGCCAGACTAGAAGAAAAAGCTAAAACCATATCGGACGCCAGTATTCAGTTTTTTCCCCCACCTACGGTACCGGGCTTTGGCAACGCCAGTGGGTTTGAACTACGGTTGCTCGATGTGGGCCGGAGTGGCGATTTGCAGAAGATGACCGACGTCAATAAAGCCTTCATTGAGGCCCTCGGTAAGCGGCCCGAAATTCGGAATGCCTTTACGAGTTTCGATCCCAACTTCCCGCAGTACATGATCCACGTCGATCAGGAAAAAGCAGCTCAGAAAGGTGTTTCGATAGAAAACGCCATGGGCACGCTGCAAACGCTGATGGGTAGCTACTACGCGTCGAACTTTATCCGGTTTGGGCAAATGTACAAGGTGTATGTGCAGGCTGATCCTAGTTACCGCACCAAGCCCGAAGATGTGCTGACTATGCGCGTAAAGAATGACGAGGGCGAGATGGTCCCTTATTCCAATTTCGTTACGCTCGAACGGGTCTATGGACCCGAGCAGCTTACCCGCTACAACATGTATACCTCGGCCATGATCAATGGTGAGGCTGCACCGGGCTACAGCAGTGGCGACGCGATTACCGCTATTGAAGAAGTAGCTGCCCAAACCCTGCCGCGGGGCTTTAGCTTCGAATGGTCGGGCATGACCCGCGAGGAAGTCATGTCGGGCGACCAGGCGCTGTATATTTTCGCCATCTGTCTGGTGTTTGTGTATTTGCTGCTTGTGGCTCAGTACGAAAGCGTGCTACTGCCGCTGCCGGTTATTCTGTCGTTGCCCACGGGTATTTTCGGTTCGTTCCTGCTGTTGCAGGTGCTGGGGTTGCAGAACAACATCTACGCGCAGGTGGCGCTGGTCATGCTCATTGGCTTGCTGGGTAAGAATGCCATTCTGATTGTGGAGTTTGCCAACCAGCGGCAGAAAGAAGGCATCCCTATTGTGAAGGCAGCTATTGAAGGGGCCGTATCCCGGCTACGACCCATTCTAATGACCTCGTTTGCGTTCATTGCGGGTCTGGTACCCCTCATGATGGCAGCCGGAGCCGGAGCCGTAGGAAACCGCTCTATCGGAACGGCGGCAGCGGGAGGTATGCTTACCGGTACTCTTTTCGGCCTGTTCATAATTCCGGGTTTATATGTGTTTTTTGCCAAACTCGGTGAGCGGTTCGGGTCTAAACGTCCTACCGACGACGAACCTCAGGATGCTCATTCGCAGCAGTCCGAAGGTGATCAAATTGCAGTATCCACCCAAAATCATGTCAATGGCTCCGTTGTTCATTCATAAATCAGTAAAAACCTTTAGTTGTTTCTTCATGGCTCTGCTGGCGTTCAGCAGCTGTCAATTGCCCAGCCCCGTGCTTCAGCCAACGGCACGGCCCATGCCGGTTTCGTTTGCCGGAAGCTCCGACTCTGCGGGTATTGCGAGTCTGAACTGGCGCACCTTCTTCGGCGACCCCAACCTGGTTGAGCTGATCGACACCGCCCTCGCCAGCAATCTTGACCTGCGCATTGCCACGCAGCGGATTGAGCAGGCCCGGGCCACCTTTGCCTATAGCCGGGGATTTCTGGCTCCGCAGGTCAACGCCGTAGGGTCGGCCGGGGTGGACCGGTACGGACGTAATACGCTGAACGGAGTGGGTAACTTCGACACGAATCTGTCGGATAATATCCAGGGGAACCTTGTCATTCCTAACCCTACACCCGACTTTTTCCTGGGTGCCCGCAGCAACTGGGAGATCGACATCTGGGGTAAGCTCCGCAACCGGCGCAAGGCTGCCTACCTACGCCTGCTGGCCTCCGAAAAAGGCCGTCACGCGGTAATTACGGGGCTGGTGGCTGAAATCGCCCGGTATTATTTCACCTTGCTCGCTCTGGATAGTGAACTGGAAATTCTTCAAAAGAACATCAACTTCCAGCAGAATGCCCTTGAACTGGTCCGGATTCAGAAACAGGCCGGCCGGGTAACGGAGCTGGCCGTTCAGCAGTTTGCGGCTCAGTTGCTGAACACCCGGGGGCGGCAGGGCCAGGTACGACAGCAAATCATCGGGACTGAGAACCAGCTCAACCGGCTGCTGGGTCGGTATCCGCTGTCGATTATCCGGGGTCGCTCCCTGCAGGAACGTGAACTGCCCGGTCAGGTTTTAACCGGCATACCCGCGCAGATGCTCGTCCGCCGACCCGACATCCGGCAGGCCGAACTCGAACTGCAGGCGGCAAACATCGACATAGACGTAGCGCGGGCGGAGTTTCTGCCCAGCCTGAACCTGTCGGCCTATCTGGGTCTGAACTCTTTTCGGGCCTCGACCCTGTTCAATCCGGCCTCCATTGCCGCGGGTCTGCTGGGCGGACTATCGGCCCCGGTGTACAACCGGCGTTTTGTCAAAGCCAACTATCAGGGGTCGCTGGCTCAGAGCCGCGAAGCCTTCTATCGGTACCGGCAGACGATTCTGACGGGGTTCAGCGAGGTAACGACGAGTTTGCGGGGGGTAGAGAATTACCGGAATGTCGCGGAAATTCAGGCGCAGGAAGTAGGCGCGCTGCGGCAGGCGGTATCAATCTCAAACGATCTGTTTGTGGGCGGATATGCGTCGTATCTGGAGGTTATTACGGCCCAGCGGAGCGTACTGGAAGCCGAACTGGCCCTGATCAATACCAAACAGGCGCAGTATCTGGCCCTGACGGATTTGTATCGGGCACTGGGTGGCGGCTGGGAATAGCCCGCGTATGGTTCGGGTACTGCGGACGTACACACAAATATTAGGTGGTCAAAAAAAATCCTACCGGTAGTCTATATGCTCCAGTAGGATTCCTTAACACCTAAAACAACTATGAAGAAAAGCCTTGGTCTAGCTTTACGTGAATCCTCGTCAGAAGTACTCACATTGGCAATATCCGGTACGAACCTAAGAGTGGGCTTAATAAAAGCTTAGAATTCGCTTAGAGATAGAAACAGCCTAAAAGCCGAACGGCGCACTCAGAAAGGTGCGCCGTTCGGCTTTATCGGATGCGGGCATTAGAATTTACCCATCAAAGAGACCACTGGCCAGGTATTTCAGGCCGGAGTCGCAGGCCACGGTTACGACCACCTGATCAGGGCCCAATTCCAGACCCAGATCAATAGCAGCCGCTACGTTTAGTCCGCTGGATGTTCCGGCCAGAATGCCTTCGCGGGCGGCCAGCAATCTGGCCATCTCGCGGGCCCGGGCTTCTTCTACGGTCCGAACCTCATCGTAACCCTCTGGCGTCAGCATCGGTGGAACAAAGCCTACGCTGACTCCATCAACAGTGTGGCTGCCTTTTCGGCCCTGCGAAATAATGGGCGACGAGGCCGGTTCCAGCACCACCACGCGGGTAGCGGGGTTTGCCTGTTTTAACTCCTGCGCTACTCCCATCAGCATTCCGGCCGTACCAACCGCCCCGCAGAAGGCCGTTATGGGTTTATTCAGCTGCGCGAGAATTTCCCGGCCCATCTGCCCATAGCCCGCCAGCGCGTCGGTATTCTGAAACTGCTGTGTCCAGTAGGCATCGGGCTGACTGCCGATTTCAGTGGCTCGTTCGATCATTCGTGGAATCAGGTCGGGTGTAATTTTGCCGCCCTCGCTGGGTATTAATTCCAGTTCAGCGCCCATCAGTCGCATCGACTGAAGTTTTTCCCGCGCAAAGGCGTCCGACGATACCACCCTGAACCGATAACCTTTTACCGCGCACACAAACGCCAGCGAACTGCCCGTACTACCAGCGGTGCATTCAACAACGGTCATGCCGGGTTTTAGCGTACCTCGTTTTTCGGCTTCTTCAATGATGGCCAGGGCCATCCGGTCTTTATACGAACCCGTGGGGTTAACGTATTCCAGTTTTACGTAAATAGCCGCACAGCCGGGCGGTACGATGTTTATTAATCGAACCAGGGGCGTGTTTCCTACAGCGCCGACAAGACTTTCGGTATGGGTAGCGGGTTGGATCATAGGGTTGGCAGGAAGCATACCGGCTGACTCCCAGCGAGTCGGCCCGGTAGCAAGTTATCAATTTTGGCTAGCTTGTCGCAGTATTGATATTACGAAGCGGCAGGGCTTCGTGCTGCCGTTTTCAAACCGGCGCGGCAGGTGGATAGTTAAGTTAATGACCAACAACTAGCCAAGCCATGATACAGCCAATCGATTTACAGGCCGACAATGTCTTTGCCTACCGTATTGAGGGGGAAGTAAGAGCCAGTGAGATGCGGCCACTGGTCAATATTCTCGAAACCAAGCTCCAGCAACACAAGAAAATGCGGCTTTACGCCGAATACGTAGGGGTTGAAGATGTCTCACTGACCGCCGTCTGGGAAGACCTGAAATTTAATTTTTCCCACCTGACCGACTTTGAGAAAGCCGCCATCGTAACCGACCGGGACTGGATTGGCCTTTCGGCGGGACTGGTTGGCCTGATTCCGGGGCTGGACGTAAAATTCTTTACATTTGCCGAGCAGGAACAGGCCCGTCAGTGGGTAAAAAGATAGGAAATGATAAGCCAGCCTATGTTCAGACAGGCTGGCTTATCCGGACATCCTGCGCTCAGGCGTTGACGAGTTCGGCCTTGTACCCCGCTTTTTCGACCGCCTGCTTCACTACGTCGGCAATGCGGTTGTCGGTTGTCTGCACCGTCAGGAGTTTATCGGGGCTATCGGTGTTGACGTTCCAGCCATCCACCTGCTCAATGTCGTTGAGATAAGGCGTTACGGTCGCCACACAGTTACTGCATTTGATATTGGTTTTGAAATTGAGTGTTTCCATAGATTTACTTTTGTCTATTTTTCTTCCTGTAACTAAAAATCAGCCTGACATGCCTGATTAAAATGACAGAAAGGCCATTTAGAATCGTCCTGTATGTCTGGTAAACAGCGAAACGCCAAAAAAAGAGCTTAGAATTTCCTTAGAATTTAAGCGCGTCGTTAATCAGTTTCCAAAGCCTGTCGTTACTCCATAAACCGCTACTATCTTCTTACCGGATGCCTGAGAAAACTTCCCGATATACGCGGCTACTGGCCTGGATCGACCAGCACATCATTCGTTTACTCTATACCGAGCGCGTCCGTCGGGTTATTCTGCAAAGTCTTCCGTTCTGGGTTGCCTCGCTGCTGACCGGTCTGACGGCCGTTGGTTACGAAGAACTGTTCGTCTGGGCTGAGGAAACTTGTTTTGAGTGGCTGTATGCCCAGCCACTGCTGGCGTTTGTGCTGACGCCCATCGCCTTTCTGGGTTCCTGGCTTTTAGTAAAGAAACTGGCCCCGGCCGCGCGGGGAAGCGGCATTCCGCAGGTCATGGCGGGTATTGAACTATCGAGCCCAACGATGCACAGCCGCACGGCCTATCTGCTTAGTCTGCGCGTAGCTATCGTTAAAGTTCTCAGCAGCGCGGTGTTGCTGCTGGGCGGGGGCGTCATCGGGCGCGAAGGCCCAACCATCCAGATTTCGGCGGCCATCTTCCGGGCGATCAACCGATTGCAACCAACTGGCTGGCCCCAGTTGTCTCGTCAAATTGCCCTCATTACGGGTGGTGCGGCCGGACTGGCAGCCGCGTTTAATACGCCCATGGGCGGTATCGTGTTCGTGGTCGAAGAACTCACCCAGACGCATATCACCCGCTTCCGGACGGCGGTGTTTACGGCCGTCATTATTGCCGGTATGACAGCCCAGGCTATTCAGGGACCTTATTTATACCTTGGCTTTCCGAAAGTACAGGCTACGGCCGGCTGGTTTCTGGGCGTGGTGGTGCTGGTTGCGCTGCTGTGTGGTCTGGCCGGGGCCCTATTCGCCAAAACGTTGTTATGGCTGAACCGATATCGGCAACGTTTCACCACAACGGCTTCGCAGGTTGGTTGGGTAGCGGGCTGTGGACTCCTGCTGGCAGGGCTGGCCTTCTGGGTTGGTGCCGATGCCTTTGGAACCGGCAAACCCATCATTAACCGACTCCTTTTTCAGAATACCGGTCAAACACCCTGGTATCTGTTTCCCGTCCGGTTTGCCGGTATGGCGCTCAGCTATAGCGGTGGGGGTGCCGGGGGCATATTCGCTACGTCGCTGAGCGCGGGGGCTGTCCTCGGCGATGGGCTGTCCCGGCTGGCGCATGTAGCCCCCCGCGATCATAATCTGATTATACTGGTCAGCATGGTTAGTTTTTTGACGGGGGTGGTGCGCTCGCCCTTCACCGCGGCCATCCTGGTGCTGGAAATGACAGATCGCCATTCAGCCATTTTCCAGTTGCTGCTGGGCGCTCTGATGGCGCAGGGAGCCGCGTCGCTGATTGATCCGGTATCGTTCTACGAACACCTGAAAGAAGGATTCGTTCGCGAAACCATCGCGCAGACCCCGTCCGAAATCCCGGCTCATAAACCGCAGAAGCAGCCTGTCGGTTAGCCGGTGCAAGGTCTGGCCCGTTTCGTTCCTTCCGGCGACATTGTTACCCGACTAGCTATTACGTTCCCGGCTGGTGCCTGTGTTGCGGAAAGGCATGACCAGCAGATGCCAGAGCGACGTAGAAACTTCACGCGGATACTCTACCAGTCCAAAGCGAATGGCTCGTACATCCGCCGGATAGCGAAACGTACCGAACAGCCGGTCCCAGACAGAGAAAATATCAGCGAAGTTGGAATCGGTTTCCGGCTGGTAATCTGAGTGATGTACCTTGTGCACATTGGGCGTAATGAAGACGTAGCTCAGCCATTTGTCGAGCGTATGGGGCAGCGACAGGTTGGCGTGTTGCAGCATGGTAAAGGCCGTAAAGGTCAGAAAGTAAGCCGACGCCCCCAGCAGGGGATACCCGACAATCAGCTGTAAAACCATCTGAATCGGGATGGTAACAATCAACTCGCCCGGATGAACGCGCCCGGTGGTTGTCGCATCGAGGTCGGCATCGGCATGATGAACGCGATGAAATCGCCAGATGAGCGGGTTTCGGTGCCGTATCATCCGATGAGTCCAGTATTCCGTGCAGTCAAACAGTGCTACGGTTAACAAAACTTCAACGCCCAGCGGTAAGTCAACCTGACGTAGCAAACCGAACTGATGGCGCTCGGCCCAGGCGATGGTTTCTACCAGAAAAACCGCCAGCAAGCCATTGCACACGAGCCCGATCAGCATCAGAGCCATGTTATTGGCACCGTGCCAGATTCGGCGTTCACGTCCGCCAATCAGCGGCACAACTGTTTCCAGAAGAAGATACAGGCCCAACGAACCGTAAAGGACATACGGCTGAAACCCATCAAGTTGTTCGGCTGTCATCGGTTTAAGATCTGTCTATTTCCACGAACAACTCCCTGAGCACCTGCGTCTACTGGTTTGTTCGCGTCTGATTGTAAAGACTCAAACCTCGGCTATTTTTCTCAGAAGCTTTTTCAAAGTTGGGACAGATTATATCGTGTTTGGGACAAATCTCTGGCAATAGGTCTTCTCGCAGAAAAGAATAATGCGCTGGATGATACCTGCGATTGGCTCAGAGCGCCTGGCGACGTGGTAGCTTCACCTGAAATACGGTCGGCTCACCTTCTGCCGACGTAACCGTCAGCTGGCCCTGGTGCAGACGAATGATCTGTTTTACCAGGGGGAGTCCTACCCCGTAGCCCCGCACGTCGGCCGTTTGGCGGGCTCGGTAAAACGGCTCGAAAATATATGGCAGATCATTGGCCGGAATAGGGTCGCCGTCGTTCTGCACACTGACGCACACAGCATCTTCCCTGAACTCGACAGAGAGCAACGCCCGGCCATCCGACGAGAACTTACAGGCGTTTTCGGTCAGGTTTTTAATGGCCGTTCGCAGCAGCGACGTATTGCCCAGTATCGTGAGCTGGTCGAAATCGTCGGGTAGTTCGCCCAGGTCAACCGTTACGTCGTAGCGTGTGTTAATCCCACTGACCTCCTCCCGCACATCCCACACAATTTCGTCCAGCCGCACCGAATCGGTCAGCAATCCGGCTGCGTCGGCCTCAGTCACCTGCGAGAGTTGCAGGAGTTCGCGCGTCAGCGTGGACAGATTCCCGACGTCTTCCAGCACCGACCGGATCGTTTGCTGATAGGCTTCGGGCTCGCGCCGATTTAACAGACTCACCTCCAGCTGCGAATTGATCTGCGTCAGGGGGTTTTTCAACTCGTGCGACACGTTGGCTACGAACATGCGCTGCAGCCGGAAGGATTCTTCCAGGCGGTCGAGCAATCGGTTGATCGTTGTTGACAACCGACTGATTTCATCGTTTTCCCGGCTGACAGGCAGCCGCTCGTGCAGCGTACGCGGGAATATATCGCTAAGCTGCTCTTCAATATCCTGCATGGGTCGGAGCGCATCGCCCGCGTAAAGCCGTCCCGCGAAAGCTACAATCCCGACGATGGCTAGAAAAAGACTCCCGAATGTCCAGAGCATATAGAGCAGAAACTGATCGCCATACACGTTCCGGGCGCTGGCCACGACAACGTACGTTCCCCCCGGCAAGTCATAGCGGGCACCCGATACATAATAGCGATGCCAGCGGAAATCACGCCGTTTCTGCCGCCGGATCTCGTCTAATTCGCGGGCGGGCAGGCCCAGCCGGATGGCGTCGTTGGTGGTAAAAACTGGCGTATTCCGGGCGTCGTAGATCATAATCTTCTGATCGGGAAGCTGATCTTTACGAAGCTGGTTCATACGCCGGAGCAGTTGCGGCTCCATCTGCTGCCGCAGGAACAGTTCGCCGTAGGTGTGGGCTTTGCGGTCCAGCCGGTTATTGAAGTCGGACGTAATGTAATACCAGCAAAACCCGTAGATACTGGCGAACGTCAGGGCCAGAATGGCCGAAACCAGGCCGGTAAAGCGCAGCGTCAGACGGGTGCGAATGGTCATGGTAATCTTGCAGACGGCTACTTTAATCTTCTTTCAGAACGTACCCCATCCCGAACTGCGTATGGATCAGTTTTTTCGAAAAATCCTTATCAACCTTTTTTCGCAGGTAATTGATGTACACCTCCACGACGTTCGTGCCCGTATCGAAATTCAGGTCCCAGACGTGTTCGGCAATGTCGGGTTTCGACAACACTCGGCCCTGATTACGCATCAAATACTCAAGCAGGGCAAACTCACGAGCGGTCAGATCAATCGGCTGACCATCGCGGCTGACAGCCTTCGCATCAAGATTCATTTCCAGTCCGGCATAGCGAAGCGTCTGGGCCGTCATAGACACCATGGAGCTTCGTTTGGTCAGCGATCGCACGCGGGCCAGCAGTTCAGCAAACTGAAAAGGTTTGGTCAGGTACTGATCGGCCCCGGCGTCGAAGCCGCTGATCTTATCTTCTGTTTCGCCCAGGGCTGTCAACAAAAGAACCGGAGTTGTCAGTCCCTGCTGACGTAACTCCCGAACCAGCTCGAAGCCGTTCAGGCCGGGAATGACCACATCACTGATAATAAGCGCATAGGTATTTTTCAAGGCCAACCGCTTCGCAATCAGGCCATCGTAGGCAATATCAACCTCAAACTGACTTTCCTCCAATCCCTGCTGAATGGCCTGTAAGGTTTTGGGTTCATCCTCAACAACTAAAATCTTCATAGTGGAAACGAAACGTCACGAAGTCCTTAACCGGCTAATCTGTTACTTGTTCACAACGTACAGCCATAAGCCAGTCGGAGCCGGCCCTATAAGTTCCGGGTGTTATCCCCGGGCGTTTAATCAGAATACAAACTATATTTATGCGAATAGTTGTATTAAATCTTTTTATTTACCAATTTTGGCTCACTTGCTGATCTGACAGACAGCATCAGGTATTGCTTTTTCAATTCAGGTTGTATTCAAAACTGGAAAGGCTGGTCGCGCTACGACCAGCCTTTTTTTATAGACGTGTTTTTACCGCCCGCAAATGCCCTTATAATCACAGTATTGGCAGGTTTCGAGCTGGTCGGTCTTGCGGAACGGTTTGTCAACGTCGAGCATTTGCTGGATCATTTCCCGCAGTAAATTCTCCGAATTGATAATGTACTGCGCCGGGCTGTCGTCGTCTCCGAACACAACCGGGTTTGTTTTGAAGCCACCCTTTACGTCGCGGAAGGAATAGAACCCAGCCTCAACCGGTAGCCCGGCGGCTGGATAAATGTCTCGTTTGGCTTTGTCGCGAGGTAGTCCGCCATGTTGACTAATATTTTTTAGCGCCAGATACCGATAAAGCCATAGCTGCCGCATTTTATCGTTCTTACCGTCGCTCAGGAGCTTTTCGGCCAGGTCGCGGGGGGCGTTTCCGGGCAGTTCAACCTTACCGGTTTTGTAGTCCACAATCCGAATCTGATCCCCGTACCGTTCGATCCGGTCAATTTTCCCGGCAATACGCACCCGCAGAGGTTCGCTTCCTTCGATAGGTACCGTCAGGTAGGTTTCAAGCGTCTGTTCGGTGCCGATGACGGTGAGTCCGGCGAGCTGGGCTTGCTGCCGCTGAAAATCCAGCATGAGCTTCCGGGCCATATCATACAGCAGCAGGTTCATCCCCGACTCGATGACGCGGCCCTTCATGTGCGTTGAAAACTCTTCCTGTAGTAACTGCACAATAATCCCTTCGTCAATCGGCCGGTTCTGCAGGTGATATTCCAGGTCCAGCCGCTCCAGAACCTTATGCAGCCAGTTTCCGAAATCGGCCGCACCCATTTTTTCTTCAATGTCATCCTCTTCACTGACGCCCACAATCCGGCTGAAATAAAACCGCATAGAGCAGGAAACGAACTGATTGAGATAGGACGGATAAAGTCCTTTAGTTGTCAGCAGCCTGATCAGGTCTGCCCGGATGGCCTCGGTTTTAGGCACCTGCAGGTCCGTCAGGTCGGGGATTTTTTCGTGACCCGGCCGACCAAAGCGTACTGTTGGCTGACTGATCCGGATGCGTCCGTTTGACCTGGGCACCAGTTCATGCTGAATCTGTCGGATGAACCGACTGCGCTCGCCCTTGCTGCTGCCGTACGCGTCCGTCGAAGTCGTGTAAAGCATGACTACCTCACTGGCACGCTGCAGCAGCCGATAAAAATGGTAGGCCATGACAGCTTCCTGCTCGCGATAGGTCGGCAGGTGCAGTTCCAGGGCAATGTCGAACGGAATCAGGGAGTTCTGTTTACGGGACTGCGGTAGAACGCCCTCGTTGACCGACAGGATAATAACCCGCTCGAAATCCAGGGCCCGCGTTTCGAGCATACCCATCACCTGCAACTGGCTTCGGCCTTCGCTTGTAAACGGAATGCTCGTCTGCCGGATCAACTCGTACAGAAACTGCCGAAAACTCCGCACCGTAACGGGTTCGGTTTGTTTTTCCAGGGTCGCTTCGAGCTGTTTGAGCAGCGTGTAAAACAGATACAGATACTCAATTTCGATTGCGTCCTGACTGCTGCGATATACGTCCCGGAAGCGTTCGATGAGCGCATAGAAGGTCTGAATAGCCTTCATCGGCTCCTCGTTGGGCCAGCGTGCGAACAATACCTGAACGAGCGGATCATCCTGACCCAGTTCGCGCATGTCGCTCTCGGTCAGGTAAACGCGCTGCTCTTTCACAATCGTTTTGGCGATCCACTGAAACAGAGGTTCCGGCGGTATGACCTCGCCTTTTTCCGTGACCTGTTCCGCAGACAGCAGATTATGAATCCGCTCGTACTGCTTCACAAACGGATGGTTCAGCAACTTGATCACGTGGCGGTGGTGAAACTTGGGAATCCGCAGATTGCGCCCGTCTTTCGTGCGGAACTCGTGAATGGTACGCTGCATTTCAAACAGCGTATCAACCAGCGTAAACAGCAGCGACGACCGCAGCGACAGGCCCATCGTTACGTTCAGGTCGGTTACGCTCTCATCCAGCGCGTAGAGCACGGGTACCAGCAGCGTTTCGTCGGCCAGAACGATGGCCGTTTTGGGCGCGGTCTGGCCGGACCTTGCGTTCAACGCCTGTTCCTGACTCCAATCCTGGTAAATCCGGCCCGCCACTTTGGCCTGCATACTGGCGTTAGCAACGCCCACGATGCGAATATTTTTCTCGGCACCGAGCAGGTTGTCCGACGAATTGCGGAGGTCTTCATGGTTCTGTTTCGAGAAAAACCAGCCGTTCTCGCGGTATCGTCGCAGGAACGTACCGGCTTCCTGGTGCTTATCGTCCAGATAGTACTGATCGGCATCCCAGATGAGCTCGGCTTTCTGCGCATCGACCAACACGCGGATGATTTGTTCCTCGGCCCGGCTCAGCGCGTTGAAGCCCACGAAATACACCCGCTCATAAGCCAGGTTATCGCGGATCAGCGACTCGACGTTGTCGGCCAGCAGGCGGTAAGCCATGCCCCGGTAGGCCAGTCCCTGCCGCGCCAGACGCTCCTGCAGGGCGTGATAGGCCGTATTCAGGTTTTCAAACAGCTTAAAATAGCGCGATGTACCGGGCGTTTCGGTAACGGGCCGGGTCGGCTGATCGACCTGCCAGCGTTCCAGGGCTTTGGCGGCTGTCAGGTAATTGAATAATTCAGCGGTATTAATCAGGTACTGATCAATCCGGTCGAAATCAGCCAGCAGCACCGACGCCCAGCCGATGAACTGCTCGAACTCCACCTGCGGGTCAATGACTTTGAAAACATCGTAAAGCTCGAACAGCAGACTAACCGAATCAATCAGCTGCACCCCGGCGGCCTGGGTAATAAAGTCATCGACGGCCAGCGTATGGGGGGCCAGAAACGGTCGCTCCGACAGGGACGCCAGTTCGTCAAGAAATACTGAAACAGCCCGGCGCGTTGGCAGAATAACCCAAACGTCGCTTAAGCTGGGACCGTGGGTTTCGAAGATGCGCTGGGCGGTTTGTTGAAGAAACGTCATTCAGGGGGTAATACAGGAGTCACTAGTAAAGGTACAACATGTCCTCTACTGACCGGCTCAGAATTTATGGACAAGTGCAAGTATTTTCAGTGCATCCGGTCGCCCCGCACTTCCAGATTCGCCATAATATCGGCTTCCACCGCCAGGAATTCTTTCCAGCGTTCGCGGACGCGCTCGGCGGGCAGGTAGGTTTCGGCCAGTTCGATGAAGTTGCGGTAATGACCCGCTTCCGAGATCATCAGTTCGCGGTAAAACTTCTGCAGCCCTTCGTCGGCGATGTGTTCGGAGAGCAGTTTAAAACGCTCGCAACTCCGGGCTTCAATCAAGGCGTTGATGAGCAGATTGTCCATTAACTGCTCGTTCTGGTCGCCGGTAGATCGGCGCAGGCGACTCCGTAACTGATTGACGTATAAATCTTTACGTTGCCGTCCCAGCGGAATATTCCGCTTGCGCAGCTCTTTCAGCACCCGCTGAAAATGCCCCCATTCTTCGGCCACAACGGGCGTCAATGTTTCAACAAGAGTTTCTTTGTCGGAATAGCTGACGATGAGCGAAATGCAGGACGACGCGGCTTTCTGTTCGCAGTAGGCGTGATCAATCAGGATGTCGCCGATGTTCATTTCGGCAATATTGACCCAGCGTGGGTCAGTTGGCAGTTCGAGACCTAACGTAGTTAGCGACATGGATAAAGGGCAGAAAACCGGTTCAGCACAAAATTACCAAAAATGACTTTGGGTCGCTGTATTACGGACTCCAATCCAGCAAACACCGGCTATGCGTTACGTTACAATCAGCGCAACCTACGGACTGGGTTTGGTGTTAGGTTGGTATAACCAGTTTTGTTTATGTTCACCCGATTCACTCAGCTTCTTTACGTTACCTTACTGAGTTGCCTGCTGCTGACTGGCTGCAACCAGCAACCCACCACCAACACCGTTAAAGATACGCGTCCGGCAACGCTGCCTCAACTGCAGCCCGGCGAGGCCGTCGCTACGTTTGCCGGTGGCTGTTTCTGGTGTTTGGAAGAAGAACTGCAACTGCTGAAAGGCGTTCGCGAAGTCGTGTCCGGTTACGCAGGAGGTGATCTCGAAAACCCGACGTATGAGCAGGTCGGCACCGACCAGACGGGCCATGCCGAGTCCGTTCAGGTTTATTACGACCCGAAGGTGATCTCCTACGATGTCCTGTTGGATGGGTTCTTTGCGGGACACGATCCCACCACGCCCAACCGCGAAGGTCCCGATGTGGGCACGCAGTACCGCTCGATCGCCTTCTACCGTACGCCCGACGAAAAAGTGCGTATCGAAGCCGCCATTCAGCGCGAAAACGCGTCAGAACACCATCAGGATCGAATCGTTACGCAGGTGGTGCCCTTTAAGGCGTTCTACCCGGCGGAGGTGTATCACCAGGGCTATTACCGTCTGCACCCCGATGAACTTTATATCCGCAAAGTTTCACAGCCCAAGGTTGAGGAGTTCCGGGAACGTATGGCGAAGTGGCTGAAACCCGAAGCCGTACAATAACCAAAGCCTGTGGCGACTCTGGTGAAAATTACGCTCACAACGTCAAAATCGCCATTTCCACAGTCCCACAACCGTTCGACTTAAACGAGTATTGATGGATTGCGGGGAACCTCGTAACATTGTTCAGTCTTTCACCAACGACTGACGCCCATGCCCGAATCCGATCAATCTCTTGGCCGAAAAATTCTGAGTTTTTTCATTAAGGAAGAAGACCCTGCGGGGACCGCTGCGGGAACGCCACCCACTGGTTCCCCGGCCCCACCCCGCCCGGCAGGCAGTACGGCACCCGCCAGCGCATCACCAGCCGGACGACCCGCTGAAGCACCGACAGGCGCACCACCGGGTTCGGCAACGCCGGGCACTATCGATCCGAAATTTGCCGAGCATTTTGCGAGTGTGCTGGCTCAGCATAACCCGCCTGGCCCCGATTATTTCGAGTTTCGCGAAACGCTCCGCAGCTTGGGCAACCTGGGTCTGACCGAAGAAAAGCAGTATCAGGCCGCCTGGGCAAGTTTCAAAGCCCTGGGGGGTCCCGCCGACGCATCGGTGCTGACCAATACGGCTAACCAATACGTAACGGTCCTGGCTAAAGATCGGGAAGCATTTGCGCGGAGTGTCGAAGCAACGCTGGCGGAGCGCGTTGGCGGGCTGCAGAGCGAACAGAAACGACTGCAATCTGAAAACGAAGCCCTCGCCAGGCAGCTGCTGGAAATTCAGCAACGGATCGACGCCAACGCCAGCCGGCTGAACGCCATTGGGGGCGAAATTTCAGAGCAGAGCGCCAAGATTACGCAGAACCGACAGAACTACGACGTAACGTTTGCGCACTTCACCGATCAGATTAAAGGCGATATCGCCAAAATAACGCAGTACCTTAGATAGGTAAACCGGCTGGATTAGCGGTTCAGTTGGTTTTCCGGCTTAACCTTGCAACCTTATACCGATATACACGGCAAACGACTAATTTAAACAAATGGCTACTCCTGACTTTTCTCAACTTGGCGGCAGTGCGGACGTGGAAAAACGATCGTTCTGGAGCCGTCCCGAGGGTATGCTCGGTATGATTGTGCTGGCCGGTGTGGCTGGCTTAGGTCTGGTTTATTTTAACCGGATCGTTGAGTTTCTGATCCGGGCCACGTCGAACATACTGGAACTGGCGCTCTTGCTGGGCGTACTGGCTGTCCTGATTTTCCTGTTCACCAGCCGCGATGTCCGCACGGCGGTGTTCTTTCTGTTCAAGTCGCTGATGCGCAGTCTTACGGGGACGGTGATTCAACTGAACCCGATTGCCATCATGAAGATTTATATCGACGATCTTAAAAAGAAGCGGCAGCAGATGCAGGGTCAGATTGATACGCTGGCCGGACAACTGGTTAAGCTCAACAAGAAGATCAGCGAGAACAACGAAGCGATCAAGCAGAAGTTTGCGGAAGCAAACAAAGCCAACTCCATGAGCGACAAGCCCGGTATGCGCGAGTCGGCCCAGTTGGCGACCATTGAGGGCGCGGGTCTGCAGGAGATGAACGAAAAACTCCTGCCGCTCCAGCGCAACATGAAAACGGTGCTGGCCTTCATGGAAAAAGTGAACCAGAGCGCCGACTACATCATCAAGGAGACCGAAATCAAGGTGCGCCTGAAGGAAACCGAGTACCAGATTGTGAAGGAGAGCTCGAACGCCCTCAAAACGGCCGTCAGCATTTTTAAGGGCGACCCCGACAAACGGTTTTACTTCGACCAGTCGATGGAGTATATCCAGGATGATATGAGCCAGAAACTGGGCGAGATGAAGCGGGCGATGGACCTTTCGATGGACTTCATCAACGGCGTCGACATCCAGAACGGCATTCTGTCGGACAAAGGCGAGGCCTTGCTGGAAGCTTACAACAAAGGTGAGTTTAGGATAGTCCAGCTGGATGCGCCAACGGCGAACCCGATAACTGCGCCAAGGCCGGGAGAGATCAATCCGCCCAAAGATGCTGGCTACCGGAATCTTTTAGATTAACTGCGAAAGAGTGAATGAGTGAAAGAGCGCTTAGCTGATGTCTGTTTCGCTCTTTCGCTCATTCACTCTTTCGCTAACTCGTTCTTTCACCCTTTCACTCTTTATCACATGCAACGTTTAACCGTGGCCGGCAGGCTGCTTATCACGGCCCTGATTGTGGCCGCTATTTTCTTCGGGTTTCAATACTTTGGTGGCAACAAAGCCCTGCGTAAACTCGCCCCTCAACGGGATGCTACCCCTACCGTCAATGAGGCTGAAAACATTCCACGACCGAACGATCCGGCCGTCGCATCCGATGTGGCGACGGAGAACCAGTCGGAAGCAGGTTCGGCAACCGTCAGCGGTGCCCGGCAAACCTTTACCTACACGCCCCCGGCTCCTCAGAACGGTAAGCTCAAGGGTGTCGTTGAGTTAGGCGCCAGCGGTTTCAACTCGTTCATCATCCGCGTTGATGACCAGAAGAACTGGAAACTCGAAAAGGCCGAGTTCAACAACAGCTTAGTGCTCGAAAACATGGCGAGCCAGGACGACATCCGATCGGGTCTAAAAAATTATATCGGAAAAATGCTCGATTTCGGTGTAGGGGGGCGCGACATTCATTTTGTCGTCAGTTCGGGCGCGGCCAAAGCAGAAGGAACCGCCAAAATAACGCAGGCGCTGAAGTCGCTGAATTACGTCGTCAACACCGTAACGCCGGAGCAGGAAGGTTCGCTGGCGTTACGGTCGGTGCTGCCCGCCGATTATGCCAGCAACTCGTTTGTCGTAGACATTGGCTCGGGCAATACCAAGATTTCGTGGAAAGAGAACGGCTCGACAAAAGCCCTCGAAACGTACGGTGCGAAATACTACCAGAATAATACCAGCGATGAAACCGTAGCCTCGGAAGTTGCTTCGAAAGCCAAACAGATCCCGTCCGATCATCGGAAAACCTGCTTCATTATCGGTGGCGTACCGTTTGAACTAGCCAAGGCCGTTCGGAATGGCAAGGAACGGTATACGGTTCTCGACGCGCCTTCGGCTTATAAACTCGATAACGCCAAATCGAAGGCGGGCCTGAACATTTACAAAGCCATCGCCGACGCGACCGGCTGCGACCAGTTCGTCTTCGACTGGGATGCCAACTTCACGATTGGGTATTTGCTTACGCTGAGATAAACCAGTCAAACTCTACTAAAAAGCGCCGATGGGTTGACCCCATCGGCGCTTTTTATTGGACGAAATACGTTACGCACTCAAACCGCCAGCAGGCCATGCGCTTCAGGCTGACTGCATTCGGGAGTCAATATGGTTGACAACCGACCAACCCGCGCTGATGGTTAGTGCGTCTTCTGCCAAAGCGCCGACCATATCGGGTAATCCCAGATTGTCACTCAGTAACTGTCGCAGATTAAAGAACAGGAACGTAGCCGCAACGGCACCCAGTCCACCCGCCACGGCGCCCAACGGACTCGACTGCCCTTCCACCTCGCTCACAAAAGCTCCGCAGGTAGCCCCCGATGCAATCCGCGTAATTAACAGAGGTGCCTTCGTACGGTTAGGGGCATTCGGCAGCTTATCGGCTATGATTTCGCCACCGGCCAGCACCTTCAGCGCCATGGACACCGGCGGTTGGGCCAGCCAGTGAATCGGCTTCTGAGGTTCTTTGGCCGGGATCGTCCGGACCAGTTTATGACTGAGCAGCGCTGGTGCCGTCAGCGTCCGCATACCCGCAATCAGACCGATCTGAAATGCTTTGAAATAAGTTCTTATCATGGGGTTTCCTGTCAGAATTGACTAAAGAGACTGGGATGAGGCTATCATTCTTCGTCTTTGAGCGACTGCATATCAATTACGTATCGAAACCGAACGTCGTTATCCAGCATTCGGTCGAACGCCTTGTTGATATCCTGGATGGGAATCAGTTCTACGTCGGGCAGGATAGAATGTTCAGCGCAGAAATCCAGTACTTCCTGTGTTTCGCGGATACCGCCAATGACCGAGCCCGCGATTGATCGCCGATGCAGCGCAACCTCCATGTTGTTGGTCGGGCCTTTAAACGGGCCCAGCACACCGACCACCACCAGGGCTCCGTCGCGTTTGAGCATCTTGACATACGGGTTGATATTATACGGGTCCGGAATCGTGCTCAGGATCAGGTTGAACGTCAGTTCATGCGCTTTCATGGTCTCTTTATCGGTCGACAGAATAACCTCGTGTGCGCCCATAGCCTCGGCAGCCGCCCGCTTATCTTCCGTATGCGTAATCACGCTTATCTGAGCGCCCATGGCCTTAGCCAGTTTGACAGCCATGTGGCCCAGACCGCCCATACCCACTACGCCGACCTTATCACCAGGTTTGGTATTCCAGTGCCGCAGGGGTGAATAGGTCGTTATACCGGCGCACAGGATGGGGGCAGCCGCCTTGATGTCGAGTTTATCGGGAATTCGCAGCACGAACGATTCTTTCACGACCAGCGTCGTGGAGTAGCCACCGAAGGTGTTGTAGCCAGTCCCGTTGGGTTTTATGTACCCGTTATACGTGGCTGTCCAGCTGACCGGTCCTTCGCAGTACTGCTCTTCGCCTTCAACGCACGATCGGCACTTGCCGCACGAGTCGACTATGCAGCCCACACCCACTATATCGCCCACACTGAATTTCGTTACTCCACTGCCGACCTGAACCACCCTGCCAACAACCTCATGGCCGGGAACACACGGATAGATGGTGTTTCCCCAATCATTCTTTACCTGATGCAGATCGGAATGACAGACTCCGCAATACAGAATGTCGATCAGAACCTCGTCGGCTTTCGGTGCCTTCCGCTCAATATCCATGCGGGACAGACTGCTCAGCCGATCAATCAGAGTCGCTTTTGCGCCGTATGCTTTAGTCTTGATGGTCTCCATAGCTCATAAATCAACCGTTACGCTCCCAGACAGGCTGCCCGGAACGGAACGGCTGACCTCATAACAGTTTATGCGAGAGCTTCCTCGACTGTTGATTTCGCGTTGTGGTAAGCTCCTTTGACGGAATCTACTACAGAGTCTACCGCATTACTGGCTGATTGACTGGCTTTATGGGCTTTGTAACGATATCGGGCCTGATCGTAGGCACTGACCGGCAGCAGCGAACGATTGCATGACAGCACCCAGAGACCACCCAGCACGGCCACAACGCCCACGGCCAGCGCAATCGCGGTTGCCTGCTTCTGCTGCTGGTCGGCCTGCTCCTTCGGCATCATGTCTTTACGTACGCTGGCCGCTACCATTGGGTCGGGCAGGATATGCGACATGGCCACCCGCGCTTTGTTCATCCAGCCCGCCACAACATGATCCTGCCCACTCATCAGGGCTTCGTAACCCGCTTTGGCTACGTCGGCAGGGCTGGCCGTTTTGTTGGGATCGGCTCCTTTGGCCTCCGTGGCGCCAGCCACCTTGAAGAAGTTGGTATTGGTGGCCCCCGGCATAAGCACTGTAACCGTTACGTTCGTGCCCTTAAGCTCATTCCGAATGGCCTCCGAGAACGACTTGATAAACGCTTTGGTGGCACCATACACAGCCATCATTGGGTTAGGCGCCACCGATACTTCGGAGCCCAGCATCAGAATTTTGCCATCGTTGCGGCTGACCATGTCCTTCAGATACAGCTTGGTCAGGTGCATCAGCGCTACGGCATTTACCTGCACGATGCTTAATTCCTTTTGCAGGTCGGTCTCAGTGGCAAACAGGCCATACTCGCCGAAACCCGCGTCATTCACCAGAACATCAATCTGAAGTCCCTGCTGGCTGGTTTCGCTGTAAATTTCCTCGGGAGCCTTCGGGTCGGCCAGATCTTTGTTCAGGATGGTTGTCTGCGTACCGTACTGGTTGTGGAAGTTACTGGCCAGTTGGTCCAGGCTATCCTGATCGCGTCCCACCAGAACCAGGTTATACCCGTCTTTCGCAAAGAGTCGGGTGAGTTCGCGGCCGATGCCGCTGCTGGCGCCCGTAATGAGGGCTGTTTTGCCATTTTTATGTTCTACCATCGTTGAGTTAGTTTATGAGTTCCTACTACGCCTTTAAGGCTTCAGGATGACCTTTGTGCAGTCGTCTTCTTTCTTCTTGAAGATATCGTAACCCCGTGAGATTTCGGACAGCGGCAGGATGTGCGACACGATATCGTCCAGCACGACTTTACCCTGCACGACCAGATCCAGCAGGTGATCGATGTTTTTGTGTACCTGCGACTGACCGTAGCGAACCGTCAGGCCCTTGTCGAAAATGCGACCTACCGGGTAGTTGTCGGTGGGCGAACCATACACCCCAACCACCGATACGATACCACCCCGGCGCACCGCCCGGAAACATTGCTCCAGCACGCTGACCGTTCCTTTTTCCAGGTTCAGAACCGCTTTGGCTTTATCCAGAACAGTTCGGTGTGCTTCCATCCCGACCGCGTCCACACAAAGGTCAGGACCGCGACCTTCGGTCATGCTGCGGAGCGCTTCAATGACATCCACATCGTTCGGATTGAGCGTTTCCACGTTGTTGACCCGCTTCGCCCGTTCCAGCCGGTAGTTCAGGGGGTCAATGGCAATGACCCGTCCGGCGCCCTGCAGCCAGGCCGACTTCTGCGCCATTAAACCGACGGGACCGGAGCCGAAAATAGCGACCGTTTCGCCCCCTCTCAACTCGCCCCACTCAATGGCGCTCCAGCCCGTGGGAAAAATGTCGGTCAGAAACAGCACCTGTTCGTCCTTGAGCGTTTCGGGAACGTGGCGCAGGCTGTAGTCGGCGAAAGGTACCCGAACGTACTCGGCCTGCCCCCCGTCATAACCGCCATAAAGATCAGAATACCCGAACAGCCCCCCGCCTTTTTCGGTCAGCAGCCCACCATCCGGACCGTAAAACTCGGGATTGGAGTTTTCGCAGTGCATCTGCAGCTGGTGCTGACAGAAATAACACTTACCGCAGGCAATGGTGAAGGGGACCACCACCCGGTCACCTTTTTTCAGGTTGGTCACTTCCGAGCCGGTCTCTTCGACGATGCCCATGAACTCGTGACCCAGCACTTCATTCCGTAACTGGGGTAGAAACCCGTCGTAGATGTGCAGGTCGGAGCCGCAGATGGCGGTGGACGTAATACGCAGAATAACATCGCGCGACTGCTCGATTTTAGGGTCATCCATGGTTTCGTAACGGATGTCGCCTACTTTGTGGAATACGGCTGCTTTCATGCGAAGCGATAGAAAGTTGAGTTAGTCACCAGGCCGATACCCTTGTCCGTAGACAGAACAACCGCCTTAAATTCGTAACGACTCTGCTTCCGATTGGTTTGAATAACTAACTAAATGAGCCGGTTTAGTAGGGTATCAATAAGCTCGTTTTGGCTCGTTAGGTTTCCGGGCAAACCTGTATATTCGGAGATCCATTCACCGTACCTCCATGCTTATCCGTTTTCCGTCCTTCTTCGCTTTACTAAGTCTGCTCCTGTTCGCGGGTTGTCAGACCACTAGTCCAGTCCCCATCGTATCCGATACGGATTTCTTCCCGCTGAAATCCCAGCAGTATATTATTTACGACGTACAGGAACAGCGGTATGCGCTCAATGCGCCCGCCCTGCAGCTGACCTATCAGTTGAAAGAAGTCGTTGGTGACGTGTACAGAGACGTAACCGGCCAGACCGCCTATCGCCTGCTGCGCTACCGTCGTTTGGCCGAAGGTCAGTCGTGGCAGGCCGACTCCGTCTGGTCGGCACGGCTGGTGAACAACGAAGCCATCCGCACTGAAAACGGGCTGGATTTTATCAAGCTGGTGTTTCCGTTCAGCGATCAGTTGCGCTGGAACGGTAATCGACGTAACATCTATGGCGAAGATGCGTATGAACTACGCAACAATCCGCAGCCCTACCGCGTATTAGACAAACAGTTCGACGAAACCGTGACGGTCGTGGCACAGAATGACTCAACGCTGGTTTCGCAGGACAAACGGGTGGAGGTTTACGCCCGGCAGGTCGGGCTTATCTATAAAGAACGGACGCAGTTGCAGTACTGCTCCTCGTCGCCCGCCTGCAGAGGAAAAAATCAGATCGACTATGGCATCCGACAAGTTTACCGCATCCGAACGTATGGGACTGAATAAACCGCGCTGGCTGCTGCTGGCGATGCTACTGGTTCAGCTAACCTGTTTTGGCCAGACGACCCGCAAATACCTGGTTCTGCTGCGCGACAAAACCAATACACCCTATAGCATCGGCCGCCCCGATCAGTTTCTGTCAGCGCGCGCTATCCTGCGTCGACAGAAGCAAAGCATTCCGGTGCTGGAACGTGATCTGCCGGTTGATCCGGCCTACGTAACGCAGCTCCGGCAAACCGGTGCTACGGTCTGGTTTACGTCGCGCTGGCTCAACGCCGTACTGGTTGAATCGACCGACGCTACAATTGCCAGTATTGAAAAACTACCCTTTGTGAAGGGGCTGGAATTTGGCCGGTCGCTCTCCAACGCCCGAATCAGCGCCGATCTTCTGCCCAACCGCCTGACGCCCGTTGCCAGCGCCGATAAACTGGGCAGCATTCAGGCGCTCAACTACGGAAATTCGCTAGCACAGATTACCCAGCTCGGTGCCGACCAGATGCATGAGCAGGGATACCACGGTGAAGGCATGCTGATTGGGGTGCTGGACGCGGGCTTTCTGAACGCCGATAAAGTCAGCTTTCTGCGGCCCCTGTTCACCGAAAACCGGGTGCTGGCCACCTACGATTTTGTCCGAAAGGAGAAAAGTGTTTACGAAGACGATTCCCACGGCCTGGCGTGTTTGTCGGCGATTGCCGCCACCGCCGATAACCAGCTCTACGGCACGGCCTACAAAGCGCAGTTTGTTCTGCTACGTACGGAGGATGTTTTCAGCGAGAGCCGGGTTGAAGAAGCCAACTGGCTCTTCGGGGTGGAATACGCCGACAGCGCGGGCGTTGACATTATCAGTTCGTCGCTGGGCTACACCCAATTTGACGATGCCAGTACCAGTTATACGTACCAGGATCTGAACGGCCGAACGCCCCTGTCGACCCGGGCCGCGCAGATTGCCGCGGAGGTAGGCATGGTGGTTGTGGTGGCAGCCGGCAACGAAGGGGCAGACGCCTGGCATTACCTGTCGGCTCCGTCCGATGCAGTTTCGGCACTGGCTATCGGGGCGGTTACGCAGGTAGGACAACGGGCCAGTTTCAGTTCATTTGGCCCTTCGGCCGATGGACGCGTCAAACCAGACCTGGCCGCGCGCGGGCAGGGAACCATAATTGGCAGTCCGGGCGGACAGATCAGCGCGGGCAATGGCACCTCCTTCGCGACTCCCCTCGTAGCGGGCCTGGCAGCGGGTTTTTGGCAGGCTCACCCGGAACTTACGGCCGGACAGATAACGGATGCCCTGCGTCGGTCGGGCAGTCAGTACAACACCCCCGACGATCTGCTGGGCTACGGGATTCCCAACTTCAGCCGGGCGTCGGCGCTGGCCGAAACGTATAGTCAGTTGCTGTTATATCCAAACCCGTTCAGCGATGCCGAGCCGCTGGCAGTACGCTGGGGAGAACTGGCGCTCAATACCGCGCTCGATGCATCCCTGACCGATCTGACCGGCCGGGTAGTCTGGCGCAACCAGTACGTAACCAGCGGCCTGGATGTATTTGTCCTGCCCAATCTACAACTGTCGGCGGGAATGTATCTTATAACGCTGGTGGCGGGCGACCAGAAGCGAACCATTAAAATCATAAAGCGGTAAGATGGCGACTATCCGGGTTATCCAGGGCGATTTGACGAAACAGGCCGTCGATGCAATTGTGAACGCAGCCAACACCAGCCTGCTGGGGGGCGGGGGTGTTGACGGCGCGATTCATCGGGCGGCCGGACCGGAACTCCTGGCTGAATGCCGAACCCTGAACGGCTGCCGGACTGGCGATGCCAAAATCACCAAAGGTTACCGGCTACCTGCCAAATACGTCATTCATGCGGTGGGGCCGGTCTGGCGGGGTGGCTCGCAGGACGAAGCTGATTTGCTGGCCAGTTGTTACCGAAGGTCGCTCGAACTGGCCGCTGAGCATAATCTGACGAGCATTGCTTTTCCGAACATTAGTACGGGGATCTACGGCTACCCAAAAGAAAAAGCGGCCGACGTAGCTGTTAGCGCCGTCAACCGCTTTCTGGAGCACCCTTCCTCTGTTGAGGAGGTACTCTTCGTTTGTTTCGATGAGGAAAATTATGCCATTTACCAAAGTCGGGTCTGAGCGAGCCTTTCGTTAGCTGCCAGCCTGTTCGCTGGTTCCGGCTACGAAATACAGCTCGGCCACGGCCTTCTGGTATTTAGTTTTCAGCTCCTCCCCTTTCACCCGCAGATCGATCAGCTTGCTTTCCCGGGCGTTGACCAGAAACAGCGAGCTTTCGCCCAGTTCAAACTTCTGCTGCTCGGCCCGTAACAAAAGCTGCTGGTTGCGAATGGTCTGCTCCTGAATAGCGGCTTGTTGCGCCAGTGTCTGCAGTTGATTATAGGCCGACTGTACGGTGTTGGTAATGAGCCGACCCGCGTGCTGACGTTCCAGCCCGACCTGCCGGTTTTTGACCTGAACCTCCCGCAATTTTCCCCGCTCTTTGCGCAGGAATAGCGGAAAAACAAAATCAACGCCGATTTTATGGTTCTGCGGCCGAAGCGAATAATAGCTCGTCCAGTCGTAGCTGACATCGGCCGTTGGCGTTCGGCTGAGCATACTGGCGTTCAGAACAATCTGGGGCTGGAGCATAGCCCGCCGAAACCGTTCCTCCAGGCTAAGCTGGCGGGTCTTGACGTCGAGCTTCAGCAGATCGGGGTGCTGCTGGGCAGCCCGGTCAAGCAGGCTCTGTAAGGTCGCTTCGCTGAGGGTTACCAGCGCGAGTTCCTGCGGTATGGCCGATTTAGGCAATTCAACCGGCTGTCCATCGGCATTCCACAGAAACGAACTTACCCGCAGGCGGGCATTCTGCTCTTCTACCTCTGCCTGCTGGCGCTGAACCAGCCGATCCTGTACTGTAATCAGAGCTTCGGTCGTGTCAATGATGGCGGCATCTCCCAGCAGGGCCCGTTCGCGCAGGGCCCGGAACCGGCGCTCGGCCAGTTCATGTCCTTCGGTCAGCAGCCGTTGCTGCTGGTGAGCCAGAAACCACTCCCAATACGTTTTGGCCGCGTCGAATAAAGTTTTATTGATTAGTTTGAGCCGGTCGGCCTCGGCCAGATTCTGCACCAGCCGCGCCTGACGAACCGCATTACGCCGGGTATCCATCAGCAGTCCCTGCCCAACCGGTACGCTTATGCCTACCCCCGACAAGCCCGATGCCGGCACCTTCTCTTCGGGGTTGAGGTAAGTTCCCGTGTTGCGGTCGTAGGATATATTCAGGTCAATGCCTCCCGGCCAGAGGGGCACGGCCAGTTTGCTTTGCCAGCGTTCGTAGTAAAGCTGATTCCCGAACTCCTTGCGGTCGTAGAATGACGTCAATTTCGGGTCAAAGGCGCCCCGCGCCTGTACGAGTACCTGCCGCGCTTCCTCACCGAACAGATCGGCCTGCTTGACCAGCGGGTGATTCTGCCGGATCAGTTCGTAAAAAACCGGTGCCGGGAAAACGGCGGAATCCGGCTGCATAGCTGAGTCAGACTGGCGGGAAAATCCCGGCGCGGCCATCAGACCGTAACACAACAGCCCGAAAACCAGCCTCCCGAACGGGTACATACGCGTTCTCATTTTTTCGCTCCTTTCTCTTCGTTCGGCTCTTTTTGCAGACTCGGCGGGAAGCCGTTCAGTAGCCGCCAGAGCTCGTACCAGATCGGCACATCGTCGAGCATGACCCAGCCATAAACCCGTGAGCCAACGCGCAACTGCTCCGGCCAGGGCTGATCGTTCTGGGTTGCTTTAGGCGTAACCAGCAGCCGGTACGTACCGTTGGGATTGCTGACAGCATCAATTACGGCAACCTCACCGCCAAACGTCCCTACCGCCACCAGCGGCCAGCCCGAAAACTGAACGGCCGGCCAGCCGTCAAATTCTAAGCGCACGGCGCGCCCGCGCTGGATCAGCGGTACGTCCATGGCCCGAACCGAGAGTTCCACCGCCAGTTGAGGATTCTCAGGCTGCAGCGTTGCGATGGACTCGCCCTCCTTAATGGTTTCGCCAATACCCGCTTTCAGCGCCCGCACCACGTAGCCAGACTGCGGAGCCCGTACTACGTATAGCCCCTGCCGGACGGAAACGCTGCTGATTTTATTCTGCAGCTTCGAAATTTCGCCATCGGCGTCGGCGCGGTACGAGACTGCCGAACTTCGATCCGAAAGTGTCTTGGCTACCTTTTCCTGGTAATCGGCCTGGATCGTGCTGAGGTCAAGCCGGGCATTGATCAGCTCCTGCCGCGACACGTTCAGTTTGTTCTCCTGAGCTACTACCTTCGCGACATCCTCCTGTACTTTCAGTCGACGGGCTTCCAGATCCGTCAGCGAGAACAGGCCGTTTTTGTAACCTTTCTCATAGCGGTCGAGCCGGTCGAGGGCGATCTGGTAATTTTTCCGGATGGATACCAGATCAGCGCTGTCGCTGACGACCTTGAATTCACTCTGGCGAACCTTGTTGCGGGCAGCGGCCAGTTTGACCCGCAGACCGCTTTCCAGCGCTGTCAACTGGCTGTTCAGGGCCGCAATCTTGGCTTCCGATGCGCTCCGGCTACCCTGCTTGGCCGTCAACTGCTCGTCCAGTCGCTGCTGAAGATTCGGGTCGAAGTAATCGTCTTTAATATCAGAGATCACCAGCAGCGTATCGCCTTTGCTGACCCGTTGCCCTTCCCGGATGGCCCAGCGTTCTATCCGGCCCGGAATGGCATTCTGCACCGTCTGCGGCCGGTCCTGGGGCGTCAATGCCGTTACAGCACCCTCGCCATTGATGTTCTGCTGCCAGGGCAGAAACATAATGAGAAGCGATAGCGCCAGCAGCGCCAGCATCCAGCGTCCCAGCCGTCGTCCGCCGTTAGGCTGAGGCAGATTTTTTAATGTTCGGAGGGGATAGTGCTTAAGCAAGGCTTCATCTACCCGTTGCCGTGACAGGTTAAGCATGGTCCGTTTCAGTTTCTAGTGGCAGGTCAGTTACGCTCCCGATTTTTTCAACGGCCGTCAGCAGATCGAATACGGTATCAATACCCGACAGCAGCTTATCAACCGAACTCGTAATCAGAACAATCACTAACTCCGAGGCCACAAACTGCCCCAGCGTCATCTCCCGGCCCACCACGAGCGTAGTACCCAGAATGAGCAGGCCGGCCGTGATCAGCGTTTTGAAGGCCAGACCATTGTAAAATATCCGTTTCAGCACGCCAAAATGCTGCTGCCGATTCTTCAGATAATTCGTCACCAACGCATCCATATGGTCAATCAGTTCAAGCTGATCGGCCGAGCCGTTAGCGGTTCGGTAGCGGTAACCAGGCAGGTCACGGGCAATGTCTTCCAGATAAGCAACCACCTTGTATTTGTCCTTCGATTCGCGCAGACTCGTCCGTAATCCTGCCGGACCACTGATCAATACAATTCCCGTTACGGCCAGCAGCGTAAACAAACCGAACGCCAGAAACACGGGGTGATAAAACGACAGCAGAATAATGCCGAACAGAATCTGCATCGCTGCCGCTGTCAGGTCGATCAGCAGTTTCGGCAGACCCTTCTGAATGGTCATCACATCAAAAAACCGGTTCATCAATTCGGGCGGGTAATAACCGCCGAAACTTTCGGGCTGGATACGCGGCAGGCGGTAAGCAAATTCAAAAGCCGCTTTGGCGAAAATGCGCTGCTGCAAAATCTCAACCAGAACCATCTGGCCAATCAGCAACAGACCGGCTATGATAACGCCGGCAATGACCAGTCCGATGAGCACGTAGACAGAACTGAACACCAGCCCACCCGACACCAGGTTAAAAACAGCCTGAATGCCCAGCGGCAGAGACAGACTGATAATACCGGTTACGATGGCGTACAGATAGATGTACCCAATATCTTTTTTTTCATTCGACAGAAGCCGGAATAGCCGTTGCACAGGCGACGGTGGCGACTCAATTGCTTCGATAACTGCCATAAGACAAGTGCTATTATGATTGATAGTATAACTATCATTTATACAAACATAACTTTTAACCATAAAAGTTTGTTATTTGGCAGCTGAATTTTAGTCGAAAGGACAACCGGCTGGATAAATGGAGTATTCGTTGCATGTGCGCATGAACGCGCACTTATTTTTACGCGACCCGGAAGGGTCTGATTTAGGACGACGGATTGTCCGACAGGGGACGTTATTATTTGACGAAGTCGGCTTTGAGGAGGCTACGTTTAAAAAACTGGCCGAGCGTCTGAATACCAAAGAAGCCAGCATTTATCGGTATTTCGAAAATAAGCACCGACTGCTGGTTTATCTGGTAGCCTGGTATTGGCAGTGGATGGAATTTCAGCTTGTTTTTCAGACAAATAATCTCGCGGACCCGCACGAGAAGCTAGAGCGGCTGCTGCGCCTGGTATTACTGAAGGATGTGGCCCCAACGGCTACGGATGACATTGACATCCGGGCGCTTCACGGTATCGTCGTGCGCGAGTCGAGTAAGGCGTATCTGACCCGGCACGTTACAGAAGACAACCGGCATCAGTTATTTAAACCATATAAAGACCTATGCAGCCGCATTGCGGGCATTATTCTGGAATACCACCCTGATTACCCCTATGCCCGCTCGGTGGCCAGTTCGCTCATCGAAACGGCGCATTACCAAACGTTTTTCATGCAGAACCTGCCGTCCCTGACCGACTTCGCATCAAAGCCGGGCAATACGGGGGGCGACTCCACAAAGTTGCTGAGGTTCATGCGGCATCTCCTGTTTTCGGCCCTGGATACACCGACCTCCCCGTAGAAGCAGCGTTTCGCAGCAGGCATTCAGCTGGCAAATTAGCCGATTCAGCCCAAATCCCCTGCCGTTCGGCATATTCAGATTGATATACTCGTCAACGGTCATAGCTTTGCAGTAGAAGAACAAAATCTTTGTTTTTTAACGTTACTACTTAAGTTCTCTCCTGCAAAATAGTTACCTGTGAAAAGATGGATTGCTATCGGTCTCGTCGTCTTAGTTCTTGGCGGGATAATTGTGTACAATAAAGTGTTACATCCGGCTCCGGGAGCCTCATCGGGCGCACCGGGCGGTGGCGACGGTGGAAAAGGCGGGGCTGGAAAAGGCGGGCCGGGCGGTGCTGGCCGGGGTCCCACCCCGGCGGTAAATGGGTTCGTAGTTGTCTCCCAGAGTCTGAAAGAAGAAGTAGTATCCAGTGGCTCACTCCTGGCCGCCGAACAGGTAGACATTTACCCTGAAATATCGGCCCGCATCACCCAACTCAACATTCGCGAAGGTCAGCCGGTCCAGAAGGGCGATCTGCTGGTCAAGCTGTTTGACGCCGATCTGCGGGCGCAGCTCCAGAAACTGCAGGCCCAGGCCGACAACGCCCGGCGCACCGAAGAGCGGAATAAGCAACTACTGGACCGTGGCGGTATCAGCCAGCAGGAATTCGACATTGCCACCACCAATTTACGCAGCAGTCTGGCCGACATTGAGCTGGTTCGGGCCAATCTACAGCGGACCGAAATTCGGGCGCCTTTTTCAGGTATTATCGGCTTGCGTAACGTCAGTTCAGGAGCGGTTGTATCGCCCAATACGCTGATTGCCCGGCTTCAGCAGATTTCCTCCTTGAAACTCGACTTCTCCATCCCCGAAAAATACGGGCAGTCGGTTCATACCGGCAGCACGATCTCTTTCCTGGTTGACGGCGCCAGCAATCCCAGTCAGGGCGTTGTTTACGCCATTGAACCAGGCGTAGAAGAGGAAACACGTAACCTGCGTATCCGGGCGCGCGTCAGTAACCCTTCGTTGCGGTTCCGACCCGGCACCTTCGCCCGCGTAACGCTGACGATCCAGAACGAAAAAAGCCTCGTAGTTCCTACGCAGGCCATCATTCCCCAGACCCGGACGAACCAGGTGGTGGTTGTAAAAAACGGCAAAGCTCAGTTTCGCGACGTAAAGACGGGGCTTCGCACGGCGGGCACCATTCAGGTTTTATCGGGCGTACAGGCGGGCGATACGGTAGCAACTACCGGTCTGCTGTTTCTCAAGCCCGACGTGCCGGTTAAGGTCAATCGGGTCATAACCCTGCCGGGCAGCGGGCCGAAGGTAGCGCAGAACTGAGCCGTAGAGTTGGTGCGGCATGAAGTCATCCGTGGGTTTGGGGCCTATTTATTCAAACCCTTAAACTTTATGACCGTACAACTCTTTAACTCTGAAACTTAAATCTTTATAACTCAACTATATGAGTCTCCCCGAATTAAGTCTTAACCGACCCGTTTTTGCGATGGTGATGTCCATCGTTATCGTGCTGTTCGGTATCATTGGCTTTACGTTCCTGGGCGTTCGTGAGTATCCGGCCATTGACCCGCCGGTTATATCCGTGCGGACGAACTATACCGGCGCTAACCCGGACATCATTGAGTCGCAGATTACGGAGCCCATCGAAAAATCGCTGAACAGCATCGAGGGTATTCGGACGATCTCCTCCAATAGCGCCCTGGGTGCCAGCACCATTACCGTAGAGTTTAACCTCGACGCCGACCTGGAACAGGCTGCCAACGACGTGCGCGATAAGGTCGCTCAGGCGCAGCGTCAGCTTCCGCAGGACATTGACGCTCCGCCCGTGGTGACGAAGGCCGACGCCAACTCCGATCCAATTATTTTTATGACCGTTCAGAGTACGACGCGGAATCCGACTCAGTTGTCGGACTACGCCGAAAACGTGCTGCAGGAGCGGCTCCAGACCATTCCGGGCGTTAGCCAGGCCAACGTGTATGGTCTCAAACGTCAGGCCATGCGGCTCTGGATTGATCCAATCAAGCTGTCGGCTTACCGCCTGACCACACAGGATATTCAGAATGCGCTGACCTCGCAGAACGTAGAACTGCCGGGCGGTAAAGTGTATGGCAACAATACCGAACTGACCGTTAAGGCCGTTGGTCGGCTTACAACGGAAGATGATTTCAACAACCTGATCCTTCGGCAGACGGCAAACCAGATCGTTCGCTTTAAGGATGTGGGAACGGCCACGCTGGGCGCTGAAAACGAAGAAACGATCTCGAAGCAGAATGGCGTGGTGGGTGTTGTTCTGGCCCTGATCCCGCAACCGGGGGCCAACTACGTGAGCATTGCCGACGAGTTCTACCGACGTTTCGACGCTTTAAAAAGAGACCTGCCGGACGATATTCGGGTAAGTATCGGGATTGACCGGTCTACGTTCATTCGTCGGGCTATTGAGGAAGTCGGCGAAACGCTGTTGATTTCATTCGTACTGGTCGTACTGGTGATTTACTTCTTCTTCCGCGACTGGCTGATCGCCTTCCGGCCGCTGATTGACATTCCGGTGTCGCTCATTGGTGCGTTCTTTATTATGTACGTAGCCGACTTTAGTATCAACGTCCTGACGCTGCTGGGGATCGTGCTGGCTACGGGTCTGGTTGTGGACGATGGTATCGTCGTGACAGAGAACATCTTCAAGAAGATTGAGCAGGGCATGGATACTAAACAAGCTGCGAAGGAAGGCTCCAATGAGATTTTCTTCGCCGTTATTGCCACAAGTATTACCCTGGCGATTGTGTTTCTGCCGGTTATCTTTCTGCAGGGGTTTGTGGGTCGGCTTTTCCGGGAGTTCGGCGTCGTTGTTGCAGGAGCCGTTCTGATTTCGGCGTTTGTATCGCTGACCCTGACGCCGGTATTGAGCGTAAAACTAACCAGCAAAAACCACGGCCGGTCCTGGTTTTACCGAAAAACCGAACCTTTTTTCGAATGGCTCGATCAATCGTATCGCAGTTCGCTGGAGTCGTTCTTGCGCAAACGGGGCTGGGCCTTTGTCATGATCGGCGCGTGTTTGCTGTTGATTTTCGGTTTAGGTTCCCTGCTCAAGTCTGAGCTTGCCCCGCTCGAAGACCGCAGCCGGACCCGGATCGCGATTACGTCGCCCGAAGGAACCAGCTACGAATCGCAGGCGACTACGACCGACAGGGTTATGCAGTTTGTCCTTGACTCGATTCCTGAGACTAAACTGGCGTTTAGCGTCGTTGCCCCCGGCTTTTCGGGAGCAGGAGCCGTCAACTCTTCGTTCGTTATGGTCAACATGACCGACCCCAGCGAACGCGAGCGGTCGCAGCAGGACATTGTCGATTATCTGACCAAAAACCTGAAGCGGTTCAGCGAGGCCCGCATGTTCGCCACCCAGGACCAGACCATTCAGGTCGGCCGGGGCGGTGGTCTGCCCGTGCAGTTCGTCATTCAGAACCTGAACTTTGAAAAGCTGCGGGAAAAACTACCAACTTTCCTGGAAGAGGTGCAGAAAGACCCTACCTTTCAGAACTCCGATGTTGACCTTAAATTCAACAAGCCTGAACTCAACATCAGCATTGACCGCGAAAAAGCGACCAACCTGGGCGTATCGGTACAGGACGTAGCGCAAACGCTACAGCTGGCTCTCAGTAACCGGCGGCTGGCTTATTTCCTGATGAATGGAAAACAGTATCAGGTGATTGGTCAGGTAGCCCGGGGCGACCGCGACGAACCCGTCGATCTGGCCTCGTTCTACGTCCGTACCAATCAGGGTACGCTGATTCAGCTGGACAACCTGGTGAAATTCCAGGAGGTGAGCAGCCCCCCGCAGGTTTACCACTACAACCGGTTCAAATCAGCGACCGTATCGGCCGGTCTGGCTCCGGGCAAAACCGTAGGTGACGGGGTAGCCGCCATGCAGGCGATTGCCGCCCGAACGCTGGACGACTCCTTCCAGACGGCCCTCTCCGGTCCGTCGCGCGATTACGCAGAAAGCTCGGGTAATACGCTGTTTGCCTTTGGGCTGGCCCTGATTCTGGTGTACCTGATTCTGGCTGCGCAGTTCGATTCGTTTGTTGACCCCTTCATTATCATGATTACGGTACCGCTGGCGCTGGCCGGGGCCGTGTTCTCGCTCTGGATGTTCAACCAGACGCTCAATATCTTCAGCCAGATTGGTATCATCATGCTCGTTGGTCTGGTAACCAAGAACGGGATTCTGATCGTGGAGTTTGCCAATGAACAGCGGTTAACCGGCAAAAACAAATTTGAAGCCGCTGCCGAGTCGGCCGCTCTGCGCCTTCGTCCGATTCTGATGACGACGCTCGTAGCCGCGTTTGGCGCCCTGCCGCTGGCGCTCGCCTTAGGTTCCGCTTCAAAAAGCCGGATTCCTCTGGGGATTGTTATTGTGGGCGGGTTGCTCTTCTCACTCATCCTGACGCTTTACGTAGTGCCGGTGATCTATACATATCTGAGCCGTCGGAAAGACGTTCAACCGGAAGAAGGCGTTAAAGAAAAACGGCCCCTGCCCCAACCCGACGGGCGCGAAACGGGCGATACGGAAAAGCCGGAGGAAATGGAAGTTATTTAGCCGGTGCGATTACACTGACCAGACTAGTCCGCAAACAAAAAGGCCTGAACACGACGTTCAGGCCTTTTTGTTTGCGGGTAACCACTAGGCTATGAGCCAATCAGGCAAAGGACTGCACGCCATTCCACCGGATGGTGAAGGCTGTCCAGCCATCAGCTTCCGTCAGGAGTGAGAACGTAAAGCCATGATTCAGCAGAATTTCGCGGGTGAGCGTCAGCCCAATACCCTGGCCGTCGGGCTTGGTGCTGAAAAACGGGTTAAACAGATTAGCAGCCACCGAATCAGGGATGGGCGTTCCATCATTCCGCACGATCAACTGCTGCGCCGATACCCGAATCACCACGGTCTGCCCATGTCCACAGGCTTCAATAGCGTTCTTCACCACATTCACCAGGACCTGCTCCATCTGGCCAACATCCACGGGTTGTATCACCGGACTATCCGGCACTTGCAGCGTTAGCGAAACACCGCGGGCGCTGGCCTGCGGCTCCATCAGCTGGTGCACGTTGCGGGCCAGTTCAGTAACGTCGGTAGCAACGAGCATAGGGGCGGGCAAACGCACAACGTCGGCAAACCGGCGCATGAACCGATTCAGCCGGTCATTACGCTCAATGGCGACGCGCACGGCCCGTTTCAGATCAGCGTTTTCCAGCTCCGACTCGGTTACGGTCAGGATTGAGCTGACGGCGCCAATGGAATTGTTAACCTCATGGGCCATCATCCGAATGACTTTGCCGTAGGCTTTCTTCTCGGTTTCAATGATCTCGGCGGTCAACTCCTCGATCAGCATGAACTGACGCTGAAAACCCCGGTCCATGAACTGTCCCCGCAGGATTCGGTAGGTTTCAACCCCATTCGGCTTTACGGTATGCGTCAGTCCGACCGGCGCGCCCGCCAGCTGATTGAGCACGGGATGATTTAACTGGCCGATGGTTCGGCTCCGCAACGCATCGGCCGATTGCCCAAGCAGTTCAGCGGCTTTCGGGTTCGCTTCGGCAATGCGTTCGTCGTAATCGAAAATTAGAATGGCAATGGGGGCAGCCTCGATTAGCTTATCGAGAAAAAACCGCTGTTCCGCCTGCCGCGTACGTTCCTGGCGAAGCTGGTCAATCATCAGGTTATAGACGTGAATCAGACCGTCAACTTCGTCGTTGCCCGTCGGCACGAACTTCACGGTAAAGTCTTTGTCCTTGATGGCTTCTACACCCGACGCGATAAATTCCGAGGGCTGCCGGAAGGCCTTGTAAATGCGAATGGCTATGTATGCGGAAGTGAGAATCAGCAACTCCGAAGCGATAAACCAGAGCTTGTCTTTTTGAAGCACCAGCCAGGTCAGTCCGACTAGCGCCAGATGGACAACAATGATATAGATCAGGTAACGGGACCGTAGCGAAAGCTTCATTCCTCGGCGGTATAGGGAATGCCAAATTTCTCTAAACGCCGGTACAAGGCAAAACGGGTAATACCCAGTGCCCGCGCCACCCGGGCGACCCGATTATTATGATAGGCCATGGCCCGAACGATCATCTGGTGTTCGATTTCTTCGAGCGTCATGCTCCCAACCGCCGGCAACGTGTCGGTCGCGGGGACGGGACGGTCCGTCAATCCGGTTCGGTTCCTCTCGAAGTCGGCAATGGTCAGTTCGTTGCCAGGAGCCAGCAGGACAGTCCGTTCGACCAGGTTTTTTAGTTGCCGGATGTTGCCCGGTAAGGACAGGGTTTTGAGCCAGTTCATGGCCTCCCGGCTGACGCGCAGATCGGGCCGGGCGTAGATGGTCCGAAGGTTGCTGACAAAGTAGTTGACCAGGGCCGGTATATCGCCGGGGCGTTCGCGTAATGCCGGGAGCCGGACCGTAATCAGGTTGATCCGATAAAACAAATCTTCCCGAAACTGGCCCCGGCTCACCATTTCTTCCAGGTTCCGGTTCGTAGCGCAGATCACCCGGACGTCAACCGTGCGGCTCTTGCTGCTGCCGAGCGGCTCGAAGGTGCGGTCCTGCAGCACGCGCAGGAGTTTAACCTGCGAGGCCGGGTCGAGGTCACCAATTTCATCCAGAAAGATGCTGCCCCGGTTAGCCAGTTCAAACCGACCCACACGGTCGGCTTTGGCGTCGGTGAACGCACCCCGTACGTGGCCAAACAGTTCGCTCTCAAACAAAGTACTGGAAATACCCCCGAGGTTAACCTTAACAAACGGATGACGTTTGCGCCGACTGTTCTGGTGGATGGCTTCGGCGACGAGCTCCTTGCCCGTACCGCTTTCGCCCGTAATCAGGACCGGCGCATCTGTTGGGGCCACACGCCCGACGGTGGTTAACACATCGAGCAGGTTAGGGTCATCCCCCACGATGTTGTCAAACTGAAACTGACTATCCAGCTGCCGCCGACTGGCAGAGGCAGGTTCGGAACCAGCCAGCTTCAGTGCCGTCCGCACCGACTGAACCAGGTGGTCGTTTTGCCAGGGTTTGGTAATAAAGTCCCGGGCTCCGGCCTTCATGCCCTCGACGGCAAGATCAATGCTGCCCCAGCCGGTAATGAGAACCACCGGCACCTGCGGCAGCCGCTCACGGATTTGACGGAGCAGCCGTAATCCATCGTCGCCCGACGTATCTACCGAGAAGTTCATGTCGAGCAGAATCAACTCCGGCGTTTCTTCATCCAGCACCTCGCGGGTTTCAAACGGTCCGTCGGCTACGCGCACGGCGAAGCCTTCCCGCCGGAACAGCAGCGAAAGTGAGGTTTGAATCGCAACGTCGTCGTCAATAATGAGCAGCATTGGGCAAAGGGCTTGGGGCAGCGAGCTTAGGGTTAATCGGCGGGACAGAGAACCTTCTGAAAGCTGGAGATCTTACGGCTAAGTTCATCCAGACTAGCAAAAAGTCGCTGTTTTGTTTCCTCAGAAACATATCCTCTCCGCTGCACGACAATTAGAATATTTGCGCATTCAAAACAGGATCGCCGGGCAAAATTCAAAAACTGATAAAATTCTTTCTTCGAAACTGACTCGGAACCTTCGGCAATATTGTTGGAGATACTCATTCCAGCTCCACGAAGTTGCTCGGCAAATCGGTAACGTTTCATCTGCTCCAGATTGTCAGCGATATCGAACAATTGATCGCCTAGTTCAATGCTGATCTGCCAAACCTCAAGGCTTTCAAACCGGAAGCTTCTTTTCATTTTTCGCACAATTACGGTTAAGCCGCCAAAATACGACTTTACCTCTTACCCCATGCCCCTACTCCTCATGGAGGGCCACGGCGGGTTGGATCTGGGCGGCTTGCCGGCTGGGGAACAGGGCGCATAACGTAACGATGACGTAGATGACGATAACCGACATGACGATGGCGGTCAGGTAGACGCCCGCTTCCAGATCAAACACGTTCAGCAGCGGAAACTGCATGGCAAACAGCAGCCCAATCAGCAGCCCGAAGGTGGCCAGCACCCAGATTTCGCCGATGAACTGCGTCGAGATGCCGTTGCCGGTAGCGCCCAACGCCCGACGCAGACCAATTTCGCCCCGTCGCCGGGCAATGCTCAGGTTCAGCACCCCAAATAAACCCAGACCGACGTTGATCAGCAGAAAGCTGCTGATGATCAGAAAAATGATTACCGGCACCAGCGTCAGGTTATGCTGATTCTGACGGGAATCGGTCAGGTGGTCAACTTCCACGCTCCATCCGTTCGCCATGGATGTGATGTCTTTGACCAGCCGGGCCTCGAAGATGGCGTCGGTGCCGGGTTTTACGCGAACCAGCATCGTTTTGTCCCACGAAGAATCTTCATCCAGAAGTTCGAACATGGCGGGCTGGTTAGCCATAAACTCGCCTTTAGCCTTGAAATTTCCGACTACCCCCGTAACCTTGAAGTTATCACTGATGATTCCACCCAGCGGATTTTCGTCCCCGAACAACTCTTCCCGGGCTTTCTGATTGATGACAACCGGCTTGTATTTTCCCACCCGGTCGGCCCGGCGATACCAGCTCCCTTCAAGAACGGGCATGGCCAGCGTCCGGGCAAAATTCTCATCGGTCACGTACTGATGGGCCAGCGTACGCGCTTTGTTGTGCTCCACCATGTTGTTCATGGTATTGGCCGAGAACGGGAAGTTGTTGCTCATCCGCGACACCGACTCCACGTCGGAATAGGACTTAAGCCGCTGGAAGATTGCCTTCGCTTTTTCGGCAACCGCCATCGTATCCTGGTTGTTGTTCAGCTCAATGGCCCATACGTTCTGATAGGCAAAACCGAGGGGCTGGCTATAATTTCTGACGTTGACCACAATCAGCGTTGTCAGGCCGAAGAGCACCATAAACGACGCCCAGATCTCCACCATCAGCAAAGCGTGGGCCTTTTTCTTGTTCCAGATTAATTTAAAAAGATGACGTATCATGGCGTAAAGAGTGAAAGAGCGAATGCATGAAAGGGCGAATGAGCGATTGGCTGAAGAATTTATTCACTCAATCGCTTATCCACTAATTAGCTTTTAACGCGTCGGCAATGTTCAGTTTCGACATCCGTAAGGCTGGGGCCACGCCGGATAGCAACCCGAAAACCAGACACACCAGAATGCTGACCAGAAACACGCTGAAGTTGATGGTCAGGTCGGCGTAGGCGATCCAGCCGCTGCGGTTGATCAGTTGAATAATGATCAGCGTCAGCACCAGGGCAATTGCTCCGCCAATGAAGGTGATGAATATATTCTCGACGATGAACTGCCAGAGCAACGTACGCACGGGCGCCCCGAAGGCTTTCCGGATGCCGATTTCGGAAGCCCGTTCCATGATCCGGCTGACGTTTACGTTTACCAGATTGATCGCCGGTAAGCCCATCAGCATGAACATGATGAAGGCAATGACGCCGAAGAATATGGTTTTCAGGCCCGGTCCCCCACCCAGAATCATGCTCAGAAAATTCTCTACGTAAGGCTCGCTTTTCACTTCCAGCACGGCATACTTAAACCCATTCTGAACACCGGGCAGCGGAATCCGACCGATGTTGCTTTGAAACTCATCCTGAATCGGCTTCAGATCAGCTTTATCTTTAGCCAGCACCATGGCTACGTAATTCCCCCGCATACCCGGATCCTGATAGTTGCTTTTGGGAACCGTGTAGGGAAAATACACGTCCGCGTAGGTAAACAACCGGGTGTAGGAACTCCCCCGCACGACCCCGATTACCCGGTAATGAATATTCTCGATTTCAACATCCTTACCAATGACTGATTCGTCGGTGTTTTCAAAATACTGCCGTTTAAAGTCGTCGGTAATGACCGCTACGTTATCACTGTTGGCAATATTCTGCTCGTTGTAGGGTTTGCCTTCCAGAAACTCAAATTCAGTCACCCGCCAGAATTCAGCATCGGTGAACTTGGTGTTAAGCTTGATCTTGTGCGAACCGACGTAGGCATTCGAGCTATTGAAAAACGAACAGATAGTTACCCGTTCCGGCGTCTTCATTGATTTAGCGTAGTCGGTCAGAAACCGGAAGCTCATCGGCCCCGCCTGCCGGGAACTCCGGGTCGAATCCATCTGAAGCAGGTGCTGGATATACAGCGTCCGATTGCGCCGGGTTTCGGGGTAATGGCTCCCGAACAGATGATCCAGAAAGGAGGTCAGCACCATCAGGACTGTCAGCGTCAGGCTGATGCCGAAGAGCGTTATGAACGTGTAGAACGGATGCCGGAGCAACACCTTCCAGGCAATTTTTATATAGTTTGTGAGCATAGGACTTGGAGATCAATGATGAATGATAGTAGCTAAATAACTTAACGTGTGGCTTTGGATTTACTGAGAGTAATTCGCATTTATCGTTCATCATCCATCATTACTTTTTTACCCTCGCTTCCCAGCACACTGTCGCCCACAACCGCCCCGTCGAACAGCCGAACCAGTCGTTGCGTCCTTTTGGCCATTGTTTCGTCGTGCGTCACCATCACAATCGTGCTGCCGTCGGCCTTCAGCTGTTGAAGAATGTTCATGATCTCAGTACCCATTGCGCTGTCGAGGTTACCCGTCGGCTCATCGGCCAGGATAATGTCGGGCCGACCGACGATGGCCCGGGCGATGGCCACCCGCTGCTTCTGCCCACCCGACAACTGGCTCGGGAAGTGCTTCATGCGGTTGCTGAGTCCCACCCGTTCCAGGGCTTCACCCGCCAGTTGTCGGCGCGAAGCTCCAGTGGCGTCACCTTTCCGGTAGAGCAGCGGAATCTCCACATTATCGAGCACCGACAAATCATTGATCAGATGGAAGCTCTGAAAGATGAACCCGATCCGCTGGTTGCGGAGCCGGGCCAACTCTTTGTCGCGATACTGCGTAACGGCCTGGCCACTAATCTCGACCTGTCCCTGGCTGGGTGCGTCGAGCAGACCCATCAGGTTCAGCAGTGTGGACTTGCCGCAGCCGCTTGGCCCCATGATGGAGATAAACTCGCCTGCCTGGATATGCAGGTTAAGGCGGGTCAGCGCCAGCGTTTCGATGCTGCTGGTGCGGTAAACTTTTTCGATGTTCTTAAGCGTGATCATGGTTATCTGGCTTGGGGCAGAGGGCCTGGAGCAGAGGGCTCAGAGTATCTATTTACCCCTTGCACCTGCCCTGTGCCCTATTCTATTTAAGTTTCTGGTTTGTTTCAAAATCATATAAGGTGAGCAGACGCAGCGTGTAATAAGCCTGCCAGTAGTCCCGCAGGGCGAGGATGGCATCGCGCCGGGCGCGGTCCTTATCCTGGGTAGCAATGCCCAGATCCGTTACGCTCAGGTCGCTGAGTTTGAAGCGCTCTTGGGCAATCTGGTAGCGATTCTGAGCGATCTGATCGGCTTCGGCGGTTAGCTTTACCTGCTGGCGCAGCATCTGAATGAGCGTCACCTGCGTATAAATCTGCTGTTCGAAATTCCGTTTGGCCTGCTCAACCGTCTGCACGGCCAGTTGCTGATTTGCATAAGCCGTTTCGGTGCGGGCCTGCGCCCGTCCCCAAGTCATGACCGGAATGGTAAACCGGATTTCGACGAACTCCCGATCCTGCGGTCGCACGTATACATCGCTGGGCCGGACACCCCGGTTCGACAGGCCAAAATCGGCGTTGAGCATAGCGTTGAGACCGTTTTCTTTCCGGGCCTTTTCTACGTCGCGGTCGGCTTCGAGCTGTCTACGCTGGAAGGCAATGGCGTCGGACCGATTGGCGAAGGCTTCGGCCAGCGCCTGGTTAATATCGATGCCAAACAGGCTGAGCTGGGTCGGCACGGCCAGTTCCAACCGGTTGTTATCCCGCGAGCCGACGTAAGATTTTAATTTCAGCGAGGACACTTCCGCCGTTTGCCGCGCCGAAGTCAGATCTTTCTGCGCATTCAGCACACTCAGCTGCAATTGGAGCAGATCATTCCGCGAGATTTTGCCCAGCTCCAGCTTGTGCTCGGCAATTTTATACAGCGTATCGTTATTTACCCGGTTGGTTTCGGCAATCTGCAGGTTCACCTGCGCCACCAACAGGTCAAAATACAAGCTCGTCGCGTCCAGTGCAACCTGCTCCATCGTTTCGATGTACTGCTGGTTGCTTTCGGCATACCGCAGCGGCTCGGTCCGCCGATCCCACTTCATCTGGTTGAACCGAAACAGCGGCTGGCTCAAGCCCACAGCGAAGGGAATGCCGTTGTACAGCGTACTGCGGTTCAGGAAATTGTCGAAGCGCTGAAGCTGCTGCTGCACGTAAATCGAGCCGCCCGTTAGGGGAATATTCTGGCTCAGCGACAGACTCAGCACGGAATTATTGTTCGATACCGGCTGAAAGGCGATGGTTCCGTCGGGCTGGATGACCTGCACGAACGACCGGGTGAAACTGGGCAGCGACCCTTCCAGACTTAGTTGCGGTTTAAAATCGGCCAGAAACGTGCGGTATTTCCAGTAGTTTGTTTTCCGGAGCGTAGCCGCCTGCTTTCCCGCAATCGACTGCTCCCGCGCCAGTTGCACCACTTCGTCGAGGGTAAGCCTCTGGGACTGGGCCGCTGTTTTGTACCCGATGAGCGTTAGCCAGAAAAGCCAGTATAAGGTTGTTCTCATGGTCAGGGTTTCGGGTCGATGGTGAGCTGATTCAAATGTTCGTACTCGCTCAGATCGGTCAGAATGACCCGGTCGCCTACCTGCACCCCACTTTTGATTTCCACCCAGTCGAAGTTCGACAGACCCAGTTCGACTTCCCGCCGACTGGCCTGATTTTCGCCTGTCATGACGAACACAAACTGCTTCCGCTTGCCCTTAAACGCTGGTCCATTGGCAACCCGCACGGCCCGCGCTACGCGGTTCGTAACGATGAATACTTCGACTTTCTGATTAGGACGTAACGACGAATGATGATTGTCGTCCAGTTGCACGGCAAACTGCACTACGCCATTCTGAACCGCCGGCTTCACCTGCGTAATCAGTCCGCGCAGGGCTGTCTCGTTTACTTTAACAATGACCGGCAGGCCCGTTTTCACCTGCTCGGCATAGATATCGGAGCAGGAGGCTTCGACCCGAAAACTGCCCAGATCGGCCAGCCGGGCCAGTATTTCGCCTTCATTAACGGCCGTGCCAATGTGCTCGTTGACCCAGGTCAGCACCCCCGGCCGGTCAGCAATAATATCGGCCTGACGTAACTTCTGCGCCAGTTCGTGTACGTTCTTTTCTTCGATCTGGGCCTGCAGGGCCGACTCCCGCAGACTCGCCCCCATCGACTGACGGTTGTAGGACAGATCGTTTTCAAGCTGCTGTTTCTCGAGCTCAGCAATTTTCAGGTCGTTCTCCGCCTTCGTTACGTCCTCCTGCGTGCTCCCCCCTACCCGCTGCAACCGACGGGTATCGTTCAGTACCGCCCGCAGCCGATTGATGTTAAGAGATTTGATTTTGTCTTTGATGTCGGCATCATAGAAGTCCTTGTCCAGCTTCATTCGCAGTTGATCGACACCGTTCCGTTTCAGGGCCAGTTTGTCCTGCATCCGCTCGTATTCGATCTGCGTCATGGATTTGTCCAGCTCGAGGATCGCCTGACCGGGCCGTACACGCGTGCCGGGGGTGAGCAGCACCCGCCGGATGCTGGCCCGAATCGGACTGGCGATGATCTGCTCGAAGGCCGGGACCACTTCGCCGGTTGCGTTGAGCGTGTTTTCAACGGGGCCCACCTGCGCCATCGCCGTCCGGATTCGAGTGGCTTCGACCGACGTTTGCAGCAGCGACTGCAGCCCGATGATGGCAGCGAGCAGGCCTGCCGCCACGGCTACGCCAATCAGCCAGCTTTTTCGGCGGGTTTGGGAAATTAGTTCTGGGGCTAATTCTCGGTCCATGGCATTGGTTCGTTCGCATACAAATAAGCCAAACGACGTGCCAGGAAATAATCAACTCACTACCAGTAGTTTATATAAAATATAAATTTTATACTCGTGCGAAATCGCACAATCGGTGCTAGTGCGCACAGCCTGATAATGCGAGCTTGAAGCCATAATGCCCTCGGCACTTACCCTCCGCCTAATTTGCCTAGCCAAAGCCCGATCATGAATACGATTCCTCCACCGATAATGACCTGCACGACCGTAGACGCCAGCGAAGACCGCATGTACTTATAGCGGATAAACGCAATGAATAGCAGTTCAACAAAGACGACCAGATAGGCAATTTGCAGGGCCAGCGATAGCGTTGTAATCAGAAATGGCAGGGTGTGAAGCATACCGCCGAGGGTGGTAGCCGCTCCCGTAATCAGGCCCCGGGCGAGCGGAGTTCCCCGGCCCGTAACGGTGCCATCGTCGGAGAGCGCTTCGGCCAGCCCCATACTAATTCCCGCCCCGATAGAAGCCGCCAGGCCAACGAAAAAAGCCGCGTGCGACTGGTTCGTGAGTTCAGCAGCGGCAAACAGCGGTGCCAGCGTAGAAACCGAACCATCCATCAGACCCAGCAAAGCGGGCTGAACTTTCTGGAGAACAAATGTATGGTCAGGATGGGTGGTTTCGCTGGAAGCATTGGTCATGGTTGTATCCGGCAGACAGCAACAGTTTTGCTATACAACGGCCGACAGTCTAAAGGGTTCAGGAATCCCGGACTTGTCACCACCCAAAAAAACGGTCCCCCCAAAAGCGGTAAGCTCCCGTAAAGACCGCGCTCCTCCTCTCTCACTAACTTATTTTTCGAACGAACGCCCTGAAACGCACCGTTTACGTCAACTGATTAGTAGTCTTACAGGCTAACGCCAGAGGACCATCGATTACGACCGACCTCCCGAACGAATCGCCACGATAGTTGGCGCAGCCTGATAGAAATCGAATAAGGCCCGACCTACCAGCTCATGTCCGATTGCGTTCAGATCGTCTTCGCTATCCGCCAGGAAATACTCTTCCCGGGGCTGAATAACCGTATCGGTATCAAATACGCTGAACGCCTGACGCTCTCCTTCCTCGATCAGCAACGCCCGCCCCTGTTGTCTGAGCCACTGCCGCACGGGTTCCTGCTGCGTAAAGGGGCTCATCAGCAAAACTTTATGCCGGTGTGGCCGCAGGGTAGTTAGCAGGTCGGCCAGTTCGTTCCGGACGGTCCGCAAGCGGGGCAGCTGGTTAATGGCCGCCAGACTCTTCAGCAGAAACAGCCGGGCCCAGGTTTTCCCCTGACGGATAGCGCGTTTCGGCCCGGCAACCGCCTGCAGGGAAGTCGGCAGCGACAGCAATCCGGTCAGATCAGCCTGCTCGCCAGACGAGCGAACAAACAGCGCCCCGAAGCCGGCCGGATGATCGACACACCCCTGCCCCGTCTGCACCACAATCAGATCGTACTGATCCAGTGGCAGTTGCGATAACGTAAGCCGCCCGGCCGACAGTGTCGCGTGCACGTACGCTTCGAGCTGAACCGATTGCCCTGACCGACTAATCTGCCGCCTAAAATGCTCCAGAAAACTAAGCCGCCCGGCTGTAAGCCCGTAGCCACTAACATGCCGGTCGCCGATAACCAGAATTTTCATTGGTGAAGTACCACTTACTATGCCTTTATTTACCTATACGCCCGTTTTAAGTTAAACGTGGCAGAAAACCATTAAAAAAAGCGAAGTTTTTGTAAATCGCTGGTGCAACGTTTTGCTACCTGTCGGCGTACCCGTATTGGTATGTAGCTACTCACTTTAATCAGAACAAACGTTGTTCAGGAAATCGCCCTCGTTCGCCGAAAATGACCTGACCAGTGTCATTCGGGCTTGCCGTGCCAACGACCCACGGGCGCAAAGGACGCTGTTCAAGCAGTTTTTTGGCTATGCCAAAAGTATCTGCCTGCGCTACACATCCAATCGGGAAGAGGCCGAAGACGTGCTGAACGAAGGCTTTCTGAAAGTATTTCAGCATCTGGATCGCTTCGACGAAACGCAGCCCTTCAAGGCCTGGCTACGCACCATTCTGGTCAATACCGCCATCAGCCACTACCGCCGGAACCAGCAGCTGGAGCAGAATACCAGCCTGGAGTCGGGCGGACAGGTGGCGTTCAATGACGATGTGGTGGACCAGATTGCCGCCGAAGAAATCCTGGCGCTCGTTCAGCAGCTAAGCCCAACCTACCGAACGGTGTTTATGATGCACGTTGTTGACGGATACAGTCTGCATGAAATTGCCGGGCTGCTGTCGCACAACGAAGCCACTGTTCGGTCCAATTATTCCCGCGCCCGCCAGAAATTACAGCAGATGATTCAGAAGGCGTATTCGTCCCACACAAATAACGGCCCTGGTGCCCCCATTGGATATTATGAAAACTGACCGATTTGCCGACATCATCCGGCGAAAGCTGGACAGTATCCGACCCGAGTTTGCCGATGAAGATTGGGAACGGATGCAGGCCACGATGCAGCAGGCTGGCCTCCCGCAGCAACTGCCCACTATCCCGCGACAACCGTTTGGTGGTTATGCCACCCACCTCGTAGCCGCCGGGACCATCGGCACTTTATTTTTCCTGACAACTACCCTCTGGCAACACTATGAATTGAAACATCTACGCGAAACCGTTCAGGCTACTCATCCGTCGGCTTCTGGTCAGCAACCCGGCGCTACCGAAGCTCCCCCAGCGGAAGTGAAGCCCGCAATGACCCCATCAGACGATCGGCGCCCGTCTGGAACGACAGCCTCGGCAACGACTCCGGCCGAACGTAATGAACCCGCCGTGGCTTCCTCTGATAAACGAGTGGTGAAACGCGATACGGTCTATATCACGCGCTACGTTTCCGTTCCGGCCCCGGCTTCGCAGTCTAGGCCAGATGTAGAGCGTCGTCCAGCTCCCCGTTCGGAACGTTACGCCACCACCGACCAGCCCGCAACTCCGGGCGCGTCGGTTGAAAGCCCGGCGGTACAGGCCTCTCAGCCAACGGTTAACCTGCCAGACCGGACTGCCCGCTCACCACTAACGTCAGATCGGGGCGGGCAATTAGGACGAAACAAAGGGAACCGCTCCGACTTGGTCGCTGCCGCGCCTTCTGGTCAGCGCGCACGTAATCGGCAGAACGCAGCAGGGGATTATAACCCTGCCAACCCAGTCTCAACACCCGACCGGTCGGGTCAGTCACAGCCCTCCCGTTCAGCATCGGACGCGGACGGAGCGGAACCTGCCGTTCCCACAGTAAGCTTTGAACGGGCGGCAAGCCGACCAATCCGTCTGGACACCGTGTACTGGGACGAATTGCTGGCTCGCCGGGCAAAACGCATGCGACCCGCCCGGGTTACGCTGGCAGGTGGACAGTCGCCCATTGGCCGCTCTATTGAGCCATTTTTGGTTCACTTTCGGGTTGGCCCAGGTGCCGAGGTAGCCCCGAAGATTATCAACGGCGGGGTTTATGCCGAACTGCTGGGCGGCAAGCATCTGCTGGTTGGCGCCGGTTTAAGCGTGGCTTCGTATGCGGGTGGCACCTTCCTTACCGATGAAGATTTTTATATGCGCACGCACCGCGATTTCCGGCGTGAATACGCACGAGGTATCGACCCCCGAAACCAGATTCTGAACATCAGCACGCGGACCACCCGCATTCAGGTGCCTCTTTATCTGGGGTACCGGATTCCGCTCAGCCAGACGCTGTCCCTGTTACCCACGGTCGGCACGAACCTGAATCTGCAGAGTAATGAACAGGTTACGTTCTATTACCGACAGCCGTTGCGGGGCGGTTTCGACGCAGCCAGCTACCGGCTTCCCTGCCGGGTTGATGCGTTCAATAACCTGACGCTGGCAACCGGGCTGGAATGGCAGCATAAGCACTGGGCTTTCCAGGCGGGGCCGGTTGCCTCGATGCCCACGCAAAACGATCGGAACTGGTACAAGGGAGCATCGGTCGGTTTACGCGGCCGGGTATTCTACCAGTTTTAATACTTAATATCTCTAAACGCGATACGGGGAAGCTGCTGATAGCTTCCCCGTATCGCGTTTAGAGCTTACGTACCCTGTTGGCTACCGGGTTCTGATGACTACCTCAGCGGGCTGTAATCCGGCGGCCGTAGCGGTTAGCGTGATCGTTCCCGATGTTGTCTGGGGACGAATAACGGCCAGACACCGCCCCCGGAACGTAGTCCGTTTCGGTTGCTGAAAACTGGCCATGTCCGTCGGGTTGGCATTACCGACGGCTGCCAGTTCACCCTTACCACTGACCTGAAACGAAACGGGTATGGCCACATCCGGAACAACCTGCCCATGGGCATCCACTACCTCGACGGTCACGAACGACAGGTCATTCCGGCTGGCCCGGATTGCCGCCCGGTCGGGGCTGAGCCGAAGCGCGTGGGCGGGACCCGCTGTAGCGAGTTCCACCGTTCCGGTTTCCAGGCCATTCTCCAGACTGACGGCCTTGAGCTGACCAGGCTGATAGGGCACCGTAAAGGAAGCTACGATGGAGCTGTCGGACAGCTTTCTTTCGCCAATCACCTTTCCATTCAACTCCAGGCGCACACCCGAACTGCGCGAGAAGACCCGAACCTCCAGCGGCTTTCCTTCGGCTCCCGGCCAGGTCCAGCTTTGCCGCTCATCAGGCCAGCCCCAGTTGGTTACGGTTTCTTTCAGGCCATCGGGAATTGGGCTATGAACGGCCATGGCGATCGGGCGGTTGCGCCAGACCACATCCCGGTAATACGACTGCGGTTTCTTGAATCCAGTCAAGTCCAGATCCCCGCAATAGGCATTAAACCACGGCCACGGCAGTACGGCCCGGGTGCTGTCTTTGTCGCCTTTCGGCTGAAGCAGCGAATGGCCGATTGCGGTCTCGCCTATATAATCCATAGCGGTCCAGACAAAGTCGCCGATGACGTACGGATGCGTTTCGACCTGCCGCCAGTTTTCAAAAGCCTCGCGGGCGAAGGTCTCCGAGCCCACCATTATCCGGTTAGGGGCCTGCAGATGGTCGGATTCGTAGCGTTTCCATTCGTAGTTGTAGCCGCCAACGTCCAGCAGTGCGAAGGCTTTTGCCGAGGCCGACCAGGGCGTTCCGGGCCGTTCCCAGAAGCCGCAGATCGCTTCCATGACCGGTCGGCTGGGGTCCAGACGATGAGCTTCGTCCACCATCCGGCGCGTAATGGCCAGCCCCGATGAGTCGGCCCGTTCGGCAATCTCATTCCCAATGCTCCAGAGGATAACTGACGGATGGTTTCGGTCCCGGCGAATCATAGCCTGCAGATCGCGCTGCCACCACGCATCGAAAAAGCGGTGGTAATCGTCCGGCTTTTTAGGCAGTCGCCACATATCGAACGCTTCGTCGATCACCAGCATGCCCAGCCGGTCGCAGGCGTCCAGAAATGCCGTCGAGGGCGGGTTATGGCTCGACCGGACGGCGTTGAAGCCGTTGGCTTTCAGCAATTCTACTTTACGTTCTTCGGCGCGGTCAATGGCTACGGCACCCAGCGGCCCATTGTCGTGATGGACGCAGCCGCCCTTCAGCAACACCCGCTTGCCATTCAGCGTAAACCCCTCCTGCGCATCGAACCGGATATACCGAACCCCAAACGGCACTTCGACACTGTCTACCTGCCGTTTACCGATCAGAACAGCGACCTTCGCCCGATACAAATACGGCGTTTCGGGCGACCAGAGCGTTGGAGCAGGCAACGTAACGGTCTGCTGAATCCCGGTTGACTGGGTGGTGGTTACGGTAGTCGGCTGCCGGCTTTGCCCAACTATCCTCCCGTCGGGTGTCAGCAGGATTGTTTGCAGAATAATGGGCGTGGCTGGTTTACGAGCAGCATCAAGGGTCGTCGTTACCTGCACCTGAGCCGCTCCGCCAGTGCCCTGCGTGGTCGTGATCGAAACGCCCCAGGGCGCTACGTGAACGGGTTCGGTAACCGCCAGCCAGACGTGCCGATAGATGCCCGAGCCGGTGTACCAGCGGGTATTCTTGCCTTCGTTTCTCACCCGAACGGCCACGACATTCTCCTGCCCGACCGGACGCAGATACGGTGTCAGATTATACTGAAACGGCGTGTAGCCGTAAGGATGATTGCCCAGATGATGGCCGTTTAACCAGACATCGGCGTTCATATAGACGCCATCAAACAGAATGGCAACGGTTTTGCCTCGTTCAGCCGGTTGGAGCCGGAAGCGTTTACGGTACCAGCGGGTGCCGCCCACCGCGTAGCCCGTTGACGTCGCCCCCGGACTAGCTTTGGCAAACGGCCCGGCAATGCCCTCGGCCCCCTGATTGGGCAGGTCTTCGATACTCCAGTCGTGGGGCAAATCAATCCGGCGCCAGCGGCTGTCGTCATAGTCCGGTCGCTGCGCTCCGGCCGCACTATCCGGCGAGATGCGCCAATCGAGGTCAAACAGGCAGGTTCGGGCCGAAGCTACCCCAGCAGAAACCTGACGTAATGCCGTGGCTTTTGGCTGCGCGAACGCACAACAGGCCCAGAGCAGGCCGCTAAAAAGAATCCAGATTTTCATTTGGTAGCTGACGTAACCACGCCAGACCTATTGTAGCCTGGCGTTGATCAGCTTTACGGCGCTGATGACGTCACCTCTCTAAGCAGACCACCAGCCCGACTCTACTAGTTACCGGCTTCTTTTTTTAGCAGAGGCACGTCTATAGTCTTCCCTCGAAAAGCTGGCTATTCGCTGCGTAGACTCCGGATGGGGTTCATCAGGGCAGCCTTTACGCTCTGGAAACTCACCGTCAGCAGGGCAATCCCGACCACCAAAGCGCCCGACAGCACAAACACGCCCCAATGAATGCCCGTCCGATAGGCGAAGCCATTCAGCCAGTTGTGCATGGCGTACCAGGCCACCGGCGAAGCAATCAGCAGGGCAATCAAAACGAGTTTCAGAAAGTCTTTGGAGAACAGCGTCACCAGGCTCAGCTCCGTCGCGCCCAGCACTTTGCGGATGCCAATCTCTTTCGTACGCTGCTCAGCCATGAACATCGACAGACCAAAGAGTCCCAGGCAGGAAATCAGCACCGCTACGCCCGCAAAGACGCTGAACAGCGTCTGCTGAGTGCGTTCGCGGGCGTAGAGCCGGTCGAAGCGCGTGTCCAGAAACTGGTAGTCGAACGGCCGCTCGGGAAAGAACTGCTTCCAGACTGCTTCCACGCGCTGAACCCCGACCGGAATATTGCCGGTGATGGGAATCGACAGCCAGTTCAGCGGCCGGGGCGACAGAATCATCGCAATCGCCGACATGCGCTGGTGCAGGGATTCAAAATGATAATCCTTCGTTACGCCGATGATCTGGCCTTTGGCTGGCCCATACTGAAATGATTTGCCGATGGCCTGTTCGGGCGTCCAGCCCAGCAGTCGCGCGGCTGTTTCGTTCAGAACCACCATCGACGTATCGGTTGAATAGGCCCGCGAGAAATTTCGTCCGGCAGCCATGCCAATCTGATACGTCGGAATAAAATCGTAGTCCACCCGCAGCCCCCGCAGGTTAATATTCACCGGCGCGAGCGTATCGCCTTTCATGGCCCGGGCCTCGTAGGAATCCAGCAATCGCCCCGACGGAATTCGCGAAGACCGACCCACTTCCCGCACCTGGCCGGTGCTTTTGAGCATCTGTTTAAGGGTTTCGTAATTCGTTGCCGAATCGCCAACGTCGGGCAGCAGCAGCATCTGGTCTTTCTGGTAGCCCAGTCGGTAATCCTGTATATAACGCATCTGATTGTACACCACCGCCGTGCTGATGATTAAGGCAATGGCAATGGCAAACTGCGTTACGACCAATACCTGCCGGAGTTTACCTGTTCGGATGGCCGACGCAACCTGTCCTTTCAGCACGCCAATTGGCCGGAACGAGGTCAGAAAGAAGGCTGGGTAGCTCCCGGCTACCAGCCCCGTCAGGAGTGTAATCACGAATAGAACAGTCAGAAATACCGGATCGAGCAGTTGGCTGAAGGCGAGTTGTTTCTGCGTAAAGTCGTTCAGCAGGGGCAACCCGATAAGCACCAGCCCGAGAGCGAGGACCAGAGCCAGCGTCACAACCAGTACCGACTCGCTCAGGAACTGCCCGATAAGCTGAGCGCGCAAGGCCCCTACAACCTTGCGCATCCCAACCTCCTTGGCCCGACCAGCCGAACGGGCCGTTGCCAGATTCATGTAGTTGATGCAGGCAATCAGCAAAATGAACAGGCCAATCACCGAAAATAGATACACGTACTTCATATCGCCGGTTGGCTCCACTTCCGAATCGGTGTGCGAGTACAGGTGAATGTCGGTTAGTTTCTGCAGGTTCAGCACCGACCATTCCGACGGGTTATGGCCGTCTTCTTTCGGCACAACTTTATTCTGAAAGGCCGGGAAAGCGGCTTCCATCCGATGTGGGTCGGCCCCCGGCTGCAGCAGCACGTACGTATTGAATGAGTTATTGCTCCAGTTGACCCGCAGGCCCTCGGCTCCATAGACGCGCGGATCGTTCAGTGTAGAGAACGACAGCAGAAACGACGGATGAAAATGAGCCTGTGCAGGCAGCGGTTCAAAGACCCCCGTAACAGTCAGGTCGTATTGATTTTCCAGCCGAACCGTTTTCCCAACCGGATTTTCGTTGCCAAAGTATTTTTCAGCCATCGGTCGGGAGAACATAATCGAGAACGGGTTCGCCAGCGCCTGATCAGGATTGCCGCTCACCAGGTTAAAGCTAAACACGTTGAACAGATTCGCTTCGGCGAAGAACAGGTCCTGCTCGTTGAACGAATGCTCACCGTACCGCAGCAGGCTATTGTTGTCCAGCGTGCGAACCACCTGCTCAGCTTCGGGAAATTCCTGTTTGAGCAGGGGTCCAAAGGGCGGAGCCAGCTGCGCCAGCCGCAGCGAGGGCGCTTTATCCGACGAAAGGAATGTCCGCGTTACGCGGTAAATCCGGTCGGCATGCTGGTTGTAGCGGTCATAGTTTAGTTCATCCCTAACGTAGAGAGCAATCAGCAGAAAACACGCCAGGCCAACGGCCACGCCAACAATGTTGATGAAGCTAAAGGCTTTGTGTTTGCGCAGGTTACGCAGGGTAATGAGCAGGTAGTTACGAAGCATGGCTAACGTTCGTCTGGAATCGGTCAACCTCCGTCAAATAACAGGCCAAGCTCACTAAACCGCTGAATATCAATAACATTTTCTCATAGACCTTATTACAATTCGTCCGCTAACGGACAGATGCCGTTCAGGAATGGACAGGTTTTTATGAAAGAGCAGGTTTTCATTCCTCACATCCGTTCCCCTACTGAAACGGCTTCCTTAAGAAATAAACCCTCAGTAGAAAGCCGGATATCAGTACTTTTCGACAAACAGCATATAGCAAAATCCTATGCTGTACAACCTACGTATGAAACGGTTACCTATTTTCCTGATTGCCGCGTTACTGTTCGCAGGTACAGTTGCCCGTGCGCAGCAAAACTCCCAGTGGACATATTTATTCGACGGCAAATCGGCCGAGCCGTTGCGAGGCTACAAAATGACGTCGTTCCCGACCGAGGCCTGGAAGATTGAAGATGGCGCCCTAGTCGCGCAAACTGGAGTGCCCAATATCGATCTGGTGACCAAGGAAAGCTATAAGAATTTCGAACTGGTCTTCGACTGGAAAGTGTCGGTGGCAGGCAATGGGGGCGTGTTTTTCTATGTCAACGAAGAAGCTGATAAACAGGCTGGAAACGGTAATAGCCCGAACTGGCTGGACAATTTTGAGATGCAGATTCTGGACGATATCAACTTCAATGACAAAGCCCCCATTCGCTCGGCGGGTTCGCTCTATGATCTGATCATTCCAACTAATAAACAACTGAAGCCGGTAGGCGAGTATAACCAGGCCCGGTTACTTGTCAATAACAACCACGTCGAGCACTGGCTGAATGGCCGTAAAGTGGTTGAGTACGAAATAGGCTCTCCCGAACTGAATCAGTTAATCAGCAACAGCAAATTTAAGAACAACCCCAAATTTGCGAAGTCCACCGACGGGCTGATTATGCTTCAGCATCACGGCCAGAAAATCTGGTTGAAAGATATTAAAGTCAGACGGTTGTAAGTCTCTGACACAGCCGTATCGACAAAGCAGAAAACCATCGTCTTACCGGATTTATCATTATCTGACAAAACCCAATAAGACGATGGCTCATAAAACTATAGCAGCCGTTTGGCTGCCCCAGACTTATTTGCTCGCAGCTACCCGCCAGACGCGCCCGGCGGCATCGTCGGCGACCAGCATAGCGCCGTCCGGCATTACCGTTACGCCTACCGGCCGGCCGTAGACTTCCTTATCTTCGCCAACAATGAACCCCGTCAGGAAATCCTCCGGCTTGCCGGGTTTACCATTCTCAAAGGGCACGAACACAACTTTATAACCCGAAAAATTCGAACGGTTCCAGGAGCCGTGCTGGCCGATGAACGCGCCATTATGGTACTTAGCCGGGAATGCCGTTTTGTCGTAGAACGCCAGGCCCAGCGAGGCTGAGTGCGCGGCCAGCGGCACATCGGGCACAATTGCTTTTTTAACCAGATCCGGCCGTTCACCTTTCCGCCGGGGATCTACATGCTGACCAAAATAGGAATACGGCCAGCCATAAAACGCGCCTTCCTGAACGCTCGTCAGGTAATCGGGTACGAGTTCATCGCCCAGTTCATCCCGCTCGTTGATGGCTGCGTACAGTTTTTTCGTTTCGGGCTGCCAGTCCATGCCCACGGGGTTACGCAGACCACTGGCATAGATGCGTTCGCCGGAGCCATCCGGATTAATCTCCAGAATGTTAGCCCGACGCTCTTCGTTTTCCATACCGTGCTCGCCCACGTTACTGGCCGATCCCACCGAAACATAAATCTTCTTTCCGTCGGGACTGGCTAGCAGATTACGCGTCCAGTGGTTATTGTAGCCCCCGGCGGGTAGACCCAGTATTTTCTTGCCCGGCGCGGTGATTTTCGTCTGACCCGGCTGATACGGGTACTGCATGATTCCGTCGGTATTGGCGACGTAAAACCTGTTATCGAGCACCAGCATTCCGAACGGCTGGTTCAGTCCCGCCAGGAATGTTTCGCGCAGGTCGGGTTTGCCATCCTTGTTGGTGTCGCGAAACAACGTAATGCGGTTCGCGCTGGCTTCGCTGCGCTGGGATTTACTCTTGCCCGTAACGGCGGACGTAATCTCTTTCTTGATGCCCTTGGGCTCGGTATTGGCTTCCACGACGAAGATGTCGCCATTGGGCCCGACGTAAATCCAGCGGGGACTGGCCATATCGCGGGCAAACTCCGTGACTGTAAAACCAGCCGGGACTTTTGGCATTTTGCCTTCGGGCCAGCCGATTACCTCACTGAAATGAACTGCTGACTTTGTAGCATTGGGCGGTGGCAGATTCAGCGTGGTATCGGCCGTTTCGACCGAAGTGCTGGCTGTGTTCGTGTCTTCTTTCTTGGAGCCACAGGCAAACATGGCCGTTGCGAGTGCGGCCGAAACAACAAACGGTAAAGCTTTCATCGTTGAGTTTTTTCGTGTAGGTAGCCGGGTGCTGATTGGCGCACCGGCCACGTAACCACTCAACTGGCTGAGTAACCTTTTGGTTATGGAGTTGCTTTCTTCGCCGTCAGCTCGGCGCCCTGCGCGGCCAGGGTCAAACTCGTAATGGTTCGGGTAGCGGCATCGCGCACGAACGTAATGATGGAGCCATAAGAGCTGGTCGATTTATACGTATCGGCCCCGGCCTGCTTCACCAGACGGTTCTTACCAAAGTCATCGGCCTCGCCGTACAACTCGCCCTTCTCGGTTGTTACGGTGAATTTCTGAATGGGGCTGCCACTGTTGAAAGTGTACGTGCCAACGTAACTCTGAAGGGTAGTAGAATCAGCTGCGGGCGTTGAGGCAGGGGTGGTCTGCGCGTAGGATACGCCAGAAACTGTTAACAGGCCAATCAGGCCGACCAGACAAAGGAATGATTTCATACAGACAGTTATTGGGTTTTGTATTGCTTCCAAAACTACACTACTTCTTTACTTATCCTCTTTACTATATTTACCGGTTCAGTAGTTGCTTAAACTCGGCAAACGAACAGATGGGCACGGGTGGAAACCGATCTTTTTCCTGGAGCAGGTTCAGAATATGGCGGTCGTCAGATACCAGCCAGTCAGCTCCGGCGGCAATGGCACAATCCACAAACTTATTGTCGTCGAGGTCATCTTTGATCTGCCCAAACCGAAAATATGGCTCCTGTCGAAGGTGATTGGGTGCGGCCAGCAATAGCGAGGTGACCAGTTCGGCCGCGACAGGACTGAAGTAGAAAGCCGTCATTTCAGCGTATTCGAATAGGATTTCGTTGCTAACCACCCATGTAAACTCTCTAGGGCGTGTTGACAATTAGGTAAATATAGGAATGATTGGGAATTTTGTGCCATGCGTCGCTACGAGATTACGGACCAACAATGGCAACAAATCGCCCACTTACTACCCGGCAAAGTCGGTCATGTGGGCCGTTCAGCCGTCGATAATAGACTATTTATCAATGCGGTAATCTGGATCGCCCGCTCGGGTGCCCCTTGGCGGGATTTACCCGAGCGGTTCGGGCCCTGGAACTCGGTCTACCAACGCTTTCGACGCTGGGCTAAAGCAGGTGTATGGAAAACTGTTTTTGACGAGTTGCAGGAACCGGACTTAGATTGGCTAATGATTGACTCCACGACGGTGCGGGCGCACCAGCATGCAGCTGGTCAAAAAAAAGCGATCCTGCCAGCGAGTGCTTAGGTCAATCGGTGGGCGGCTGGACGACTAAGATTCATGCCGTTGTTGACGCCTTAGGCAATCCTATGCGGCTTATTCTCAGCGTCGGACAGCGAGCGGATATTACCCAGGCGAAGGGTTTATTGACTGGTTATGAAACAGATGCGGTGTTAGCGGACCGAGGCTATGATGCCAACGAATTGATTGATTGGTTAACAGAGTCCCATACGCAAGTGGTGATACCATCCAAAAAGAATCGACTGGCAGATCGACAGATTGACGAAAACTTGTACAAAGAGCGCAACCAAGTGGAACGCTATTTCAACAAGCTCAAGCAATACCGGCGGGTCGCTACTCGCTATGAGAAGACGGCCGTGAGTTTTGCTGGATTCATTTATCTGTCTTCGGCTTTGATTTTATTAGCTTGATTGTCAACACGCCCTAGCTTCGAAGGCGTCGTAAAGCCAGCGATAAGAGCCGTCGCGAGGCACCGACTGAAGCAGGCCGTTGGTGTCGATAACGGCTTTCACTGGCTGGACCGCATCTGGCGTAACTGCTCGGTGCGGTTATCGAATTTCATTTGGGCTTCGAGTTGAGTCGTGGTCAACCCTTTCTGTTGCATAGCTTTTTGGGCCTCTTCTTCCAGTCGCGCCCGGAAGTGCTGCATTAACGTTTGGCGCATGGCAAGCAGTTCGGCTTCACTCATCTCAAAGCTAAACATTTCCAGCAAAGCCAGTTGGGCATTAGTCAATCGTGAAGCAGTCATAACAGAATAATAATATCCCTACGCAAACCTAACAAAAACAGGCGCGAATATCCATTTTGTATCTTACTCTCGCAACGGCGTACTGGCTAAGGTACAAGCATGCCAGTAACCTGATTACTTCATAAAGACCAGCAGACTGGATTCTCCGAAACTCCTCGCCTTTACAACGTTAACGAAAATCGGGCATATGGTATCGTTCCTTTGTAAAACACCTCGCTAACGGCCTCCATACCGGATCGCCGGTAAAAGTCGGTCGCGTCGAGTCGGGCGTCGCACCAGATCGACCGGGCACCCAGTCGACGCGCTTCGGCGATGACATGATTCAGCAAGGCCGTTCCAAGGCCCTGCCGCTGGCGGTCGGGGCGGGTCGCGAATTTCCGAAAGCGTGCCGTTTCGCCATCCACAAACAGGGAGATTACGGCGACTAGCTTGTCATCCAGAAACGCACCGTAATGGTAGCCTTTGGCATCATTGTCAATCCTGACATAATCCAGCGGCTTGTCGGGCCACAGAACCGTATGGCGGAGCGTATAGGTTTCTTCGGGCGTAATGGTTCGGATATCAGGCATGGTGTCCGGCGGAATCAAAAGGGTAATTTTCCTAAGTCCACGTTCCCGCCCGTCAGGATGATCCCGATTTTCTGTCCGGCGAATTGATCCGGATGCTTCAGCACGGCGGCTAACGGCACCGCGCAGGACGGCTCGATGATAATTTTCATCCGCTCCCAGACCAGCCGCATGGCCGCGATGATCTCCGGATCAGAAACGGTCAGAATATCCGTTACGTGCGCCCGGATAATAGCCAGCGTGCGTTCGCTGAGGGTGGTCATGAGTCCATCGGCAATGGTCTGGATATAGGGCGCGCGTTCGACCTGCCCACTGCGGAACGACAGGATGGCATCGGCCGCGCCTTCCGGCTCACCCGCAATGACCCGCGTGGTGGGCGACAGATACCTGGTTATCAGCGCCGTACCGCTGAGCAGCCCTCCCCCACCCACCGGCGCCAGAATCGTGTCGAAGGGTTGCTGATCGCCCTGCCCGAAATCCTCGATCAGCTCTTTGGCAGCCGTGGCCTGTCCGGCAATGACGCGGTCGTCGTCGAATGGATGCACCAGCACGGCCCCGGTCTGTGCCATGACTGCCCGTACCCCGGCTTCGCGGGCCTCCAGCGTCGGCTCACATTCGATCACCTCCGCGCCGTAACCCCGAACGGCGTCTTTCTTGACCTGCGGGGCTGTGCGCGGCATGACGATATAGGCCGGAAGTCCAACCTGCCGGGCGGCAAACGCCACGGCCTGCGCGTGGTTCCCCGACGAGTGGGTCGTAATGGCCGTTCCTTCGTGGTTCTGAGCGACCTGCAACACGGCGTTCAGACCACCCCGCGCTTTGAACGCGCCGATTTTCTGGAAGTTCTCGCACTTGAAATATAGCTCCGCCCCGGCGCGGTCGTTGATGGTCTGGTTGGTCAGCACCAGCGTCCGGTGAATATAGGGCCGGATACGATCGTGGGCCTCGCGAATAATCTCCAGAGAAAGCATAGATGGGTATATTGGTTTCAGTTTGATGTTTAGAGTATGTAGTTTAGCGGCCAGACGCCGAACCATCGGATTACAAACATCAAACTATATACGATAAACCCCAAACTGATTGCGTTATGACCACCAATCGCCGTTCGTTTCTGAAGCAGGCCGCCGGGTCACTGGCCGGTATGGCCGTGCTGCCCAGCGCCTTTGCCGAAGTCAGTAAGAAAAAAATGTTCTTCGACATATCGCTGGCCGAGTGGTCTCTGCACAAAGCCTTATTTTCTAAGAAGATTACGAACCTGGATTTTCCGGCCATCGCCCGCAAGGAATTCGACATCAGCATCGTTGAATACGTCAACCAGTTCTTTAAGGACAAAGCGCAGGATAAAACCTACCTCAACGATCTGCTGACGCGCTGCAAGGATAATGGCATCACCAACCACCTGATCATGATCGACGGCGAAGGCGAACTGGGCGCGACCGATGCCCCCGAACGTATGAAGGCGGTTGAGAACCATCACCGCTGGGTGGAATGCGCCAAGTATCTGGGCTGCAAAACCATTCGGGTCAACGCAGCCGGGAAAGGCACCGCCGAAGAGGTCAGCCAGGCGGCCGTTGAGGGACTGAGCAAGCTGGGTGAATTTGCCAAAACAATGAACATCAACGTCATCGTCGAAAACCACGGCGGCTACTCCTCCAACGGACAGTGGCTGTCGGGCGTCATGAAGCAGGTGAACATGAAAAACGTGGGAACGCTGCCCGACTTCGGCAACTTCTGTATCAAGCGGGGTTCGGGTGGTACCTGCGCCGAGGAATACGACCGCTATCAGGGTACGGCCGAGCTGATGCCGTTTGCGAAAGGCGTATCGGCCAAGACCTATACGTTCGATGAAAACGGCAACTGCGTCGAAACGGATTATAACCGCATCCTGAAGATTGTGAAAGAAAGCGGCTTTAAAGGCATCGCCGGTATCGAGTACGAAGGCAATAAACTGGATGAATACGAAGGCATCCGCCAGACCAAAGCCCTGCTCCAGCGCGTGGGGATAGCGGTTTAACCAACTCTTTACGTTACAGAGGCACAAAGGATACCGTAGGGGCAAGCCAGACTCGGGTTCTTTGTGCCTCTGCATTAATAACCAGCTAACCAGTCCAATTCTCAGCTCCATGCAAGCTACTCAGGCTCAACTCAACATGAATTTCATCGGCCATGAGGCCGTTTTAGGCGAAGGCGACTCGTTTCAGGCGTTTGCGCCCGCCAGCCATGCCTATCTCTCCGACGAGTTTACTAACGTAACGGTCGAGCAGGCCGACCAGGCGGTCGGGAAGGCCGTAGCTGCGTTTGCGGCCTATGGCAAACTGCACCCCGGCCAGCGGGCCGACTTCCTGGACGCCATAGCGGCCGAAATCGAAGCGTTGGGCGACGAGCTCATTGAGCGGGCCGTCCTGGAAAGCGGGCTGCCAACGGGACGTATCACCGGCGAGCGCGGCCGGACTACGGGTCAGCTTCGGATGTTCGCCAGTCTCCTGCGCGAAGGCTCGTGGGTGGACGCCCGCATCAATCCAGCTCTCCCCGACCGGCAACCGCTGCCCCGTCCGGACCTGCGCCGGATGCTGGTGCCGCTGGGTCCGGTGGTCGTGTTCGGGGCCAGCAATTTCCCACTGGCATTTTCGGTAGCAGGGGGCGATACGGCCTCGGCGCTGGCGGCTGGCTGTCCGGTCATTGTCAAGGCGCATCCGTCGCATCCCGGTACGTCGTCGCTGGCGGGACAGGCTATTATTGAAGCCGCCCGGAAAACGGGCATGCCCGATGGCATTTTCTCGCTCCTGCACGCCGACAACGAAGTAGCGCAGGCATTGGTAGCCCATCCGGACGTAAAGGCCGTTGGCTTTACGGGCTCCCGGCGTGGTGGTCTTGCCCTGCTGAAAGTGGCGCAGGAACGGCCCGAACCGATTCCAGTCTATGCCGAGATGAGCGCGGTGAACCCGGTGGTGATTCTGCCGGGGGGCATCAGCGATCAGGCGGGTACGAGTGTATGCGAGAAAGTAGCCGCCGGACTGGCTGCGTCGGTAACGCTGGGCGTCGGGCAGTTCTGCACCAATCCCGGTCTGGTTTTCCTGCTCGACTCACCCCTGACGGAGAGCTTTCTGGAAACCGTAGCGGAGAAAATTCGGGCGTCGGCCCCGGCGACCATGCTCAACGCGGGTATTCACTCGGCCTATAAAAAAGGCGTCCAGCAGATTCGGGTCCTGCCCGGTGTTCACGTGCTGGCTGAAGCCGAAACCGAAGCCGACGACGAACGGACCGAAGGCCGGTCGGCGGTGCTGACGACAACGGCACCGCTGTTTCTGAGCAACACGGACCTGAGCCAGGAGATTTTTGGTCCTTCGTCGCTGGTGGTCATCTGCCAGACCGAAGCCGAACTCGCCGACTGCCTGCAATCGCTCGAAGGCCAGTTGACCGCGACGCTGTTTGCCACGCCCGACGAACTCCGGCAATCGTCGGTTGACTGGGTGACGCTGCTTCAGACCAAAGCGGGACGGGTGCTGTTTGGCGGCTACCCCACGGGCGTAGAAGTCTGCGAAGCCATGACCCATGGCGGCCCCTTCCCGGCTACGTCGGACAGCCGCACGACCTCCGTGGGTTCGGGTGCCATTCTGCGGTTCGTCCGGCCCGTTACGTATCAGAGCTTTCCGGACGCCCTCCTGCCACTAGCCCTCCAGAACGCCAACCCTCTGGGCATCTGGCGGAATGTAGATGGTAACTTGACGAAGGAGTCTTGCTGAGTTTTGAACGTAATGACACACACCTCAAAACCGTAAGGGGATGCCAGGCAATACCGATAGAAGAATCTAAAAAGCCAGCGTCAATCAGGTCAATATAGAGTCATTGACGAAGTGCGTATTTTGTATTGTTTAGAAAAACAACAATACAAAATACGCACTTCGTATTTTGTATTTTTATCAACAGAACACCAATTACCCTAAAAACAACTATCTGACTTACAAGAACTTATGTACTATAATAATTTCTACCCTAAAAATCCCCACAAGGCTAGTTCTATAACCAATAGAACCAAAAAAGTTCATATATTTACAAGTTAGCCGCAACTTAAAATGACAGACCCGAAGGAATTGATTGTTGACTTTCTAAATTATTGCCGAGACGAACAGGTAGAATTGTATAATGAGCCAGGACTACAACACGAAATGGCTATCTTCTTGAGACAAAAATTACATGGGACAGGATTAAAAATACAACTCGAAAGAAATGTGTCATTTTTTACCGTACAAAAAACCAATGTACGTAAAAGGGAAATCGACATCGTTATATATACACCGGACAAATCACACAAGACCGTAATAGAGTTGAAGTATTCAACGAGACAACAAGGAAAAGTCCCCGAAAGAATGTTTGAAGTGTGCGAAGACCTCATGTTCTTAGAACAATTAAAAGCATTGGGTTTTGACCGTTGCTTTTCGTTATTTCTAGCTGACAACAAAGATTTTTGGGCTGGAAAAGGCGTGGTGTCACCGTATAAATTTTTCCGACCACCTTTTGATTGCTTATGTGGACAAATTATGAAACCTACTGGAAAAGACGAGGAAAAAAAAGCACTTAAAACTGTGACGCTAAATCATTCATATAATCTAGCTTGGAAAGACTTAGACAAATCACACAAATATATCTTGACTGAAGTATGCGGCTAACAGCGGTTTGGCGTCAGTGGGGCTCGACGAATAAATTCTCATCTGCAAATTGCTATCAGCTTTTGTTCGGTCAGACGTAATTCCATTCACCTTTAGTTCTTAATTTCATCATCATAAGTTCTATTCAGCTTCCGTTATCGGCTGGACGTTGTAAAATACCCCACCGAACGCTAAGCCGATAGACGTTAGGCACAATTATAAGACACCCTAAAATTATATATGGCGACAACACTTGACAGGTTTAAAGTTTACAACTTTCGTTCAATCGAAGAAAGTGATTGGATTGAAGTATCCGACAATACATGTTTGGTTGGCACAAACGAAGCAGGTAAGACAAATTTGTTGATTGCACTTTGGAAACTTAATCCCGCAAACGCAGAACCTATCGTTCCTTTGGACGACTTCCCAAGGCACCTATACAGTCGTTATAAAGCAGATAAGCATAGTGAGGATGTCTTTATAGCAGCAGATTTTATTTTGGATGAGAAATTTCAAAATGATATTGCAAAACAGTTGGGTTGTGATATTGAGCAAATTAGGCGTGTGTTGGTACGAAGAATGTACAAAGGTTCGTATTACGTTACTTTCCCTTATTCAAAAATTGATTCATATTCAGTTGACCGACTGAAAGAAATTATTACTTCATTTAACGATAAACTTTTTAACGACGAAGTTTTTACTAAGGAGTCTGCTGACCTTCAAAAGACTATCAAAACATTTAATACTAACCTGCTTGACGAAATTCCAGAAAATTTTTTTTCAAAAAAAGAAGCAGAAGATATTATAAATGCCACCCAAACTTTTATTCAACAAAATTTTGGAAAGAAAAAAAATTTGCCAGAATACTTTCAGACCCATTTAATATCACATATCCAAAAGTTCCTTGAAGCGTTTGAAGGTAAGCCAATAGAGACAACCAAGGAAATTCGAGAAAGGGTAATTAGAGAGATTCCAAAATTCGTTTACTATTCTGATTATGGAAATCTTGACAGTGAAATTTTTCTACCTAGGGTAATAGAAGATTTTGAAAGAGACGATTTATCGGAATCTGCAAGAGCAAAAGCCAGGACGTTAGACGTATTGTTTAAGTACGTAAAGCTCTCACCAAAAGAAATTTACGAACTTGGCAACGATAGAAAAATTGTAATTCAGAAGATGAATTATAATAACCAGATAGTTAGTACAGAAGAGCAAGACCTTTCTGAAGAAGAAATTAGAGAATGGGCAGACAAGAAAAGAGAAAGAGGGATTTTGTTACGTTCTGCAGCTACACAGTTAACGTTAAGTTTTAAAAAGTGGTGGTTACAAGGAGATTACATTTTCGCATTTGAAGCTGACGGACACCATTTCAGAATAAACGTTTCGGACAAACTTAGACCAGAACCAATCGAATTAGAAGGACGAAGTAGAGGACTACAATGGTTCTTCAGTTTTTTTCTTGTATTCTTAGTAGAGACTAAAGAAGGACATAGCAACACTATTCTACTTTTAGACGAGCCTGGTTTATCATTGCATCCTATCGCTCAATTCGACTTGGCTAAATTTTTCAGAAAATTGTCTGAGGACAATCAGTTAATTTATACCTCTCATTCGCCTTTCCTTGTCGACATGGATAATCTAAGTAATGTCAAAGCTGTATATGTTGACACAGAAACAGGACGAACAAAAATTTCTTCCAACTTGAGGTATAATGAAGCAGATGCCGCAAAGTCAATTTATCCTGTTCACGCAGCACTTGGCTTGACTGTTTCAGATACGTTACTCTTAGGTTGCTTACCTGTACTCGTGGAAGGACCTAGTGACCAGATTTATTTAAGTCTAATTAAACGACATCTCATAAGCATTGGCGAACTTAAAAATTCAAAAGAGATAGTTTTTATTCCGACAGGTGGTGTTAGAGGAATGGCACCAGTAACAAAATTGGTTTCTTCAAGAGATGATTCCTTACCGTTCGTGTTATTAGACTCTGACAAAACAGGAAAGGACTATTTAAAACAACTTATAAATGGTAGGTATCGAGATGAGAAAGATAAAGTCTTAGAAGTTTCACAGTTTTTATCAGAAGGTGAGTTTGAAATTGAAGATTTGATGCCACCTAAGAGCCTAATCTCAATTATTGATAGAATGTATAGAAGTGACCAATATTTTGAAGATGATTATCAAAAAGGTTTGCCTATCGTAAATCAAATAGAAGCTTGGGCGGGTAAAAATAATATTACACTTGCCGAAGGCTGGAAAGTAGAAGTTGCAAGAGTTGCTCAGAATCGATTTGAAAAAATAATGGAAGGTGTGCCAGCCGAGCTTAAAAATTCTTGGGTTGCATTATTTACAAAGCTTGTTGAGGGAGACAAAAAATAACTGTGCCTAACATTGCATTGACAATATGGCGGGGCGACGAATATATCCTCAGCTTTTTGTTCACTAATCGGCATCGGTTTCAGCAGACGAATAACGCCAGGAAGAAGAATAAACAATGAGCTTTTTTATCTTTAATCAGCAGCGGTACCGAGCGGACGAAACAAAGAATACCGCCACGTCATCAATACTTTAACGTTGTATGTAACCCTATAGGAACATTTGTTTAAATTGAGCTCTATGAGTTATAACGTACAGGACCACGGAGACCTTCTTGAAAAGGAAGCGACAATGTTAATAAGGAGTTATTTCCCTTATTATGAGAGCGTCTGGAGCATTTTTATCGGAAACAAAGGAAATGAATCAATCGCAGATTTACCAAATTACCCCGACGAAAAGAAAAGAAAACATTTTGCTGAAAACAGTTACACTGTTTTGGAGTCTTTTTTCATGACTCATAATATCCTTGAAAGCAAAATACTTGAACAAAGCATTACAACCTTTAATAGTTATATCGAATTTAATAAAGCGTTCATTACGGCATTTGCTCTACTGGGAAGAATTCACGATACAGCAATTAAAGCATCTGATGCTTTGGACTATGATAATCGGAAATTCATAGAATCAATCCACAAGTTTTATGAAGCAAGGAGTATTGTAATTCACGGAAAAAAAGTTCCTTTGCTATTTGATGATCTCGGTCTGTTAAAAATTCCGTTCTTGAAAACAAGTATTATCAGTGGGGCCGCATGGGATGACAACCAATACCTCTGGAATGACGCCACTGACATGAATATTGAATATGCATCTGATAAGTTGACTGACTTCTTCTTTCAACTGATTTGTTTGGTAAATAACGAATATGCAATTTTTTACGATGTAATTCAGCATAAATTAAAGGCCATTCCAACTTCTATAAAATCTGAACATAACTCACAATTGAAAGTAAACTCTGAAATTAATTTAAAAGTTTCTGGAAGCAGTTCAACAGGTTGATGTCTATAGATTTAGATTAAATTCCCCGAAATAAATTGGCGACGCTGACCAAAAGGGCTGCATACAACATTGGTTAGGCGCTATGGCGGCTGACAATATATACTCGTCGTTCTATTCGCTGCTCAGCTGCATCGGGCGCGACGTGACTACGTAGAGAACTTTTCATTAATTTATCTTTGTAATTTTATTTACCATCGGTACCGGGCTGATGAATTACGGAATATCGCCACAACGCCAATGCTTCAACGTTGTGCTCAATCAACCTTTTGAAAATGCAAATTAGGTTTGTCTTTTTCGCAGCACTAGTTTCTTTAGCCTGCTCCTTTTCAGCGTATAGCCAGAAAACGGATATTATGCTCTTGGGATCGGACCATTTTAGTCAACTCTACAAGAGTAGTAATCCCAATACGGATGTTCTACTCCCTCAGCGCCAAAAAGAAATCAACGAGTTTATAGCGTCGGTTATACGGTATAACCCTGACCAGATACTAGTTGAAGTCCTACCTGAAAACCAGCAGAAAATAGACAGTTTATATGCGCTTTACGTTTCGGATAAAATAAACCTTGAGGATATAGAGGATGGCAGAAGCGAAGTATATCAATTAGCCTTTCGCCTGGCCAGGCAATTGAGATTACCCAAAATATACTGTGTAAACGCCCCCGGCGGGACCTCCCAGAGCATTCTGGATAATGGTGACAACATAAACCTGTACAAAGAAGAGGGCCGCGCCCTAAGAGCGATGGTGATGGAAAAGATAAGCGCGTTCGAGGAAAATAAGCTATCATTGAAGGACTACCTGGCCTTCATAAATCAGCCCAGCACTTACAATAAAGTGTACCGTCTACGATACATAACGCCATTACGCGTAACAAACGGGACTTTCAAAAACCCGGATGCTATGGTCGACACGGCATTTATCAACCCGAAGTACATTGGTGCAGAACTCACTTCTATTTTTAAAAATAGAGATTACAAAATATATTCCAACATCGTTACCACTCAAATGAAAACCAGAGCCAAACGAGTCTTATTGATCATTGGCGCTGCGCATATCGGTTCGCTGAAAAGCATCTTTCGTGATGATGACGAATACAACCTGGTAGACACAAACAAATTTTTACAGAAGTGACTCCATTTCCAGGCCGTTTGCGGCCATCCCTTGGCCGACCCAGCCAACCGCAGCACATAACTAACCTTCAACGAAATAAATAGATGTTGATCAAAACCTTGCAGTCATTATTCACGCGAGATTTGACCAGGCTACGTAACGAAATCGAGTTATACAAACAGGCGGAAAACATTTGGGAAACGGAAGGCGACATTGCTAACTCTGCCGGTAACCTTTGTCTGCATCTGGTTGGTAACCTGAATACGTATATCGGACAGGAAATTGGCAAGACGGGTTATATAAGAAATAGGGAATCGGAGTTTTCATTAAAAAATGTCTCCCGAACCGAATTGCTCCATAAAATTGACCAGACAATTCTGGTCGTCAATCAATCGCTTGATAAACTGAACGAAACTGATTTACCGACTGAATATCCTATTCTGGTGTTTGAAGAAGTAACCTCTTTCGAATATTTGTTGGTGCATCTGGCTACTCACTTAACCTACCACTTAGGCCAAATCAATTACCACAGACGATTTATTGATAGATAAAACAGCTTATACCAGTTTCCTGATATTTAGGTAGCAGATGGAAGCGATGTAGCGATGTCTCGCTTTCGTCATTTTTGGTCAAAACTTTGGCTATTCCCCTTCATTAGCCCACCACGTAGAAAACAGGCTAGGAAATCCATGGGGATTTCTCGGACAGTTATCAGGTAAACGCCACTGTCTTCGGCCAGGTCAACGAGGCAAGGCTGGTAGAACTGGGCTGGCAAAGCCTTTTCGTTTCTCCTGCCTTTCGCTATGGCTCAGCAGAACGACATAAAAACGTTTGATGATCTGTGTCAGCATTATTTGACCTGGATCATCCAATACAACTCGCCAACGTACGATAATCCCTTGTTTTTTGTCTTGTATATGGATACGGACGAAGAGCAGACCGATCGATTTGTGATCTTTCAGACCGGCGAGATTTTCGCTACAGATTCCCTATCCGAGTTAAAAACAGCTCTACTCAACCAGAGCGATACTCTCTTACGTTTTGGCAAGGTGGATTCATGGCTCGCCGATCTGGAGACATTCGAGCCCGAAGCCAATAGCGTCTGCGACGTAGGATATATTATAACATCCCTGGAAAAAGGCGTTATTACCAGTCTGGTTCTTGAGGAATATGTCACTTTCATAAACCTGTATGGCGATTACTGCCATCAGGATGAAGCAAAGAAACAATTACTCGTATACACCGACGACGAATTGATTCGCAAACCCTGGGACTATTTTTATAATTCTGTATTCTGGCCCCAATATAATCCCGAGCAGGCTACGAACGGCTGGAAACGCCCATCCCTGGATATTGATACCAAAATCCTGCTGACGAAATTGAATGAGGTCATACGAACGTTTGAAAGCCGGATAAAAGTGGTAAAGTCCGCTTAACCTTTGGTTGTAGCCAGTTCTATATGGTAACTTTTTATTGAAACATAGCGTTGAGCCTGCTATTGTAATTCTTCCGGAGTCTCACATCCGGATTTTCAGACTCAACGCTATGCATTCAAACGAAATCAGAAATAAAAACCAGGTAATTATTCTGGCTGGCGCTACAGGCGAACTCGGCCACCAGATTGCTCAGCATCTGCTGCAACGCGGAGCTACGGTCCGGGCGCTGGTCCGACGGGGAAGCGCCAGCTCACAAATCAACTTCTTATGTAAGCAGGGCGCGTCCATCCTCAAGGTCGATTACAACGACGTTTCCGAGCTGACCCAAGCCTGCTCGGGCGGGGCCTGCGTCGTTTCGGCCTTGTCAGGACTACAGGACGTACTGATTGGCGTGCAGACGCGCCTGCTCCAGGCCGCAGTTGAAGCTGGCGTTCCCCGGTTTATTCCCTCTGATTATTCCATCGATTATACAAAGCTGCCCCCCGGCCTCAACCGCAACCTCGACCTCCGCCGGGCGTTCGGCGAGCGGCTGGACAAAGCGCCCATAGCCGCTACGTCCATCCTGAACGGTATGTTCACCGATCTGCTGACCGGGCAGGCGCCCCTGGTTCAGTTCGGACTCAACCGGATCATTTACTGGGGTAATCCCGATCAGCCCCTGGACTTTACAACGATTCAGGATACAGCCGCCTTTACGGCTGCTGCCGCTCTCGATCCAGCCACCCCCCGATATCTTCGTATCGCGGGTCAGGTGGCTACCATTCGGGAGTTACAGCAGGCCGCCAGTGAGGCAACCGGAGAGCCGTTTGGCCTGTTACGAGTCGGTGGGCTGGGCTTTCTTAAAACCATGATTACCGTAACCCGGACGTTGTTTCCGCAACCGACCGAAGTGTTTCCGGCCTGGCAGGGGATGCAGTACCTACACAATATGCTTTCCGGTCAACCTAAATTAGAGCCGCTTGACAATGACCGGTACCCCGCTATCCGATGGACACCTGTGCGGGACGTGCTGGCAACGCGCTCAACCGAAACGAAGCAGGCACGTGTAAACGAATTTACAGACACCTATTCCGGTTAGTAGGCCCCGAAAAGTTAATTATACCTATATACGTTAACCGATAACTAAAAGGCAGGTCGTTTCACACAAAAAACGAGACGTTTCTCTATCGCGCTCATCTATTTTTCAGTCAGCTGATAACGGCTGACTTTTTTATTGGGCTTACTTCTTAATCAACCTTTACCAGAACACATGAAAAAGATCTACTTGCTTCTGCTTTTATCCGCAGCAACGCTTGAACTACAGGCTCAGGGCAACCTGGTTATTACGTCGCCTTCATCGCCAACGCCCGGTACTGAAAACGTTATTGTTGGAACCACCGCTGGTAACAATACCATGACGGGTGGTTATAACGTATTCTTGGGAAACTATGCCGGTTACGTAAACACAAGTGGTGAGTCTAACGTCATGATCGGTCGCTCGGCGGGCCGGTTTAATACGCAAGGTGTCAGTAATGTGTTTCTGGGTTCATCCGCCGGTCAGGCCAACACAACCGGCGCGAACAACGTGTTTTTAGGGCGGTTTGCCGGCGGCTCAACAACCACCGGCTCCGATAACACCTATGTTGGCAGAGACGCCGGTTATTTCGGCACCACAGCCTCCAGAAATGCCATGCTGGGTTATCAGGCCGGCTATAATATCACGGCCAGCGAAAGTAGTTTTCTTGGGTATCGGGCAGGCTATAATACCACAACTGGAACAGGTAACACGTTTATTGGTTATCAGAGCGGCTATTTAAATCAGAGCGGTAATCAGAACACGTTCGTGGGCTACCTGGCCGGCTACAACAATACCGGCACGGCCAATATGTTTTTCGGGTTCCGCGCGGGTTATAGCAACACCAGTGGCCAGTTCAACACCTTTCTGGGCGTTCAGGCGGGACAGAACAACACCACCGGTTCGTCGAACTTCATGCTGGGCACCAACGCCGGGTCCAGTAATACAATCGGCACAGGCAACTATTTTCTGGGCGATAATGCAGGTGGGCAAAACACCAGCGGGGGCTACAACATCTATTTAGGCACCAACGCGGGCAACGGAACACGGGTGAATGGCGACAACAATGTGGCCATTGGTTTTGAAAGCGGTCGGCTCAACAGTGGAGGAAATACCAACCTGTTTCTGGGTTTCCGGGCCGATGCCGGGGCCGGCAGCCTGACCAACGCCACGGCCATTGGTCCGAACGCCCTGGTGAATATCTCCAACGCGGTTGTGCTGGGCGACAATGCGAACGTGGGCATTGGCACCAGCGCCCCGTCTAACAAACTGCACATCGTGAGCGCAGCCGCCAATACATCCGGGGTTCGGCTGCAGAACCTGACCAGTGCCAGCTCGGCCAGTGTAACCAATGCCACCAAGTTTCTTACGGTCGATGGCTCTGGAAACCTTATCCTGGGCTCTACCAACGGTTCTACCACGCGGGAAGGTGTCAGCGAAGTCTTCTGGCAGAAGCAGGGGCCCCTACTAAAGGCCGTTGAGAATCAGAGCGTGGTTATTGGTAAAGGCGTAAGCCGCACGCCAACGGGTTATAGTCTGTATGTCGGCCAGGGCATCCTGACCGAAAAGGTGAAGGTGGCCGTCAGCAGCACCGATCAGTGGAGCGACAAGGTGTTTGACCGGAATTATCAGCTTAGAAGTCTGCCGGAGGTGGAACGCTATATCCAGCAGCATCAGCACTTGCCGGGTGTGCCTTCGGCTCAGGAAGTTGTTCGGGAAGGTCTTGACGTAGCGCAGATGGACGCCAGACTACTGGAGAAAATTGAGGAGCTAACCCTGCACCTGATTGAACTCCAGAAGGAAAATCAGCGGCTAGCTACGCAGGCTAGTCAGCTCGATACGTTACGGGCACTGCTGGTCAAACAACAGCAGGCGAATCAGGAGTTACGCGAGCGGCAGCAGCGAATTGAAGATCGTCTCAGCCAGTTGAAGAATTAAGCTGGCTGAGACGATCAGCTTTCTTCGGTAACTCGTTCGTCAGAACCGGTACGACATCGCTTCTTAACCGATGGCGTACCGGTTCAGGATATGTATAAAGTAGTCTTTTACGAAAATATCTCTACCTATAAACCTATACCTATAATACTATGGAAACGACCGCTACCCCTCAATTTGACCCGGTTAAGTACAAACAGACTACCCACGACCAGTGGCAGACAGCCGCTGAAGCCTGGTACCGGTGGAGCTCTACGCTCAATCAATGGCTCGGCAAAGCCACCGACAAAATGCTGGATATGGCCGGTATTGGCAGCGGCCACCGGGTTCTGGATATTGCCGCTGGGGCCGGTGAACAGTCCATCACGACCGCCAGGCGAGTTGGACCTTCCGGATATGTGCTGGCAACCGATATTTCGTCCAACATTCTGGATTACGCCAAACAAATGGCGCAACAGGCCGGCCTAAACAACGTAAAAACTCAGGTAATGGATGGCGAGAATCTGACGCTTGACGATGAAACGTTCGATGCCGTGATCTCTCGGGTGGGCCTGATTTATTTCCCTGATCAGCAACGAGCGCTGAAGGAAATGCTGCGCGTTCTAAAACCAGGTGGAAAAGTGGCGGCCATAGTGTATTCAACCCCAGACAAGAACAAGTTTTTCTCGGTTCCGGTCTCTATTATCCGCAATCGGGCCAAGCTGCCTCCTCCCCTTCCGGGTCAGCCGGGACCGTTCAGTCTGGGCGCCGAAGGCGTACTCGAACAGGCGTTTACGCATGCCGGGTTCAGCAACGTCAGGACCGAGCGGATTGACTCGCCCCTGCAGCTTAGCTCCGCCAGCGAATGCGTCAAATTTGAGAAAGAATCATTTGGCGCTTTGCACCAGATGATGAGCAGCCTGTCGGACGCCGAGAAAGCGTCGGTCTGGGAGGAAATTGAGCAGGAACTTCAGAAATTTGAAACGGAAAACGGGTTCGAAGGTCCCTGCGAAATGGTCGTAGCGGTTGGCGAGAAACCTTAACACACTTGTACTGACTGCAGCTAAACAAGGCATGATGGCCAACGACATAACAATCAGGCTCCACAGGGCATCTGACCGAAACGACATCCTAAATCTGTTACGGCTGAACACTCCGGATTACTTTTCGCCGGACGAAGAACAGGACCTGCTTTATTATCTGGACGATCACAGCGATCATTATTACGTAGTGGAAACTGACAACGTCATACAGGGCTGTGGCGGCTTCAACGTCATGGTCGATGGCCTTACGGTCCGGTTATCCTGGGACATTATTCATCCACAAAGCCAGGGTAAGGGGCTGGGTTCCGCCCTGACGAAATTCAGGATTCAGCAAATTCAGCAGCTTGTCGGCGTAAAGACGATTGAAGTCAGGACATCCCAGTTCGTTTATCCATTCTACGAGCGCTTTGGCTTCGAACTTCGGGAAATAGTAAAGGACTATTGGGCAGCGGGATTTGACCTCTATAGACTGGACCGCGCCGTCCGTTCCGTCAATCCTTAGGCTTCCTATAACCAGTAAATCAAGAGTTTAGCTCTCAAATTGACTTTTCAGCTTTATTTAACCTTGGTTCCAGCACGTGCGTTTTCAGACGCCGGCCAAGCCAGGTTTTTCTGTTCAGGACCACTCCCGTTTGCCAATGACCAGTACAAGCATGCGTATTTCCGCCAATATAAAAAGCAGTTTCAACCAGCATGAAATCACCGTCAGGACCGATGAATCGGTCAAGGAATTGCAGATTTCGCCCAAGCCCTCTGGTTTTGGCTCGTCCATAAATGGTGGGGAACTCCTGCTCCTATCCCTGGCGACCTGTTTCTGCAACGACATCTATCGGGAGGCCGCCAAACGAAATATCCCGGTTTCGGGCGTAGAGGTGGCGTTTACCGGCGACTTTGGCGCAGCCGGTGAGCCCGGCACCAATTTCAACTACACAGCCAACGTCATGTCCGACGCCCCAACGGCTGATATTGAAGCTCTGATTACATACACCGACCAGATCGCCGAAATCCATAATACGCTGCGGAACGGGCTCAGCATTACCCTGACCCGGTAACGGCAGGCTCGTTTGCAGCAGAGTTCATTTGTAATCAACAACTAAACCCAGATGCTATGGAAGCACAAATGGAACAGATTCGGGACCAGCAAAAAGAAACCTGGAACAAGTTCTCGCCCGGCTGGCGTAAATGGGACGACTTTACCATGGATTTTCTGAGACCCATGGGCGATGCGATTATCCATTCTCTTCAGTTGAACGACACGGATACAGTTCTCGATATTGCCGCCGGCACCGGTGAGCCGGGCCTGACGATAGCCACCATCGTGAAAAACGGAAAAGTCGTTATCACGGACCTGGCCGATGGGATGCTCGACGTAGCCCGCGACAAGGCTGCCCAGAAAGGCATCACCAATTACGAAACCGTCCTCTGCGACGTCTGCGACTTACCCTTCGACGATGAAACCTTCGATGCGGTCAGTTGCCGCTTCGGGTTTATGTTTTTCCCCGATATGCAACGGGCCGCCAACGAAATGGCGCGGGTACTAAAGCCCGGTGGCCGAATTGCTACGGCGGTCTGGAGCACACCCGACAAAAATTTCTGGGTGACCGCTACCATGAGTACCCTCAACAAACATATGCAGTTGCCAGCTCCGCCACCCGGCGCACCGGGCATGTTTCGTTGCGGCAATCCGGGCTTCATTGCCGATCTGTTCCGGAAGGCCGGTCTGAAGAATATTTCAGAACAGGAAATAACCGGTCAAGTGAAGTACGGTGATAAAGAAACCTACTGGACGTTCATGAACGACGTAGTGGCCCCGGTAGTTGCTGCCATGAGCAAGGCTGCTGAGGCTATGAAGCAGAAAATCCGGAACGATGTGTTCGATTTAGTCGATCAGAAATACCCGAATACGGCTATTGACTACGGAGCCATCGTCATTTCAGCGGAAAAATAGCAGAGTCCGGCTGGCAGACCAGCAGCCAGACGATATGGTGGAATCCAGCGACCACTTAAAAAACGGGGCGATACCGAAAAGCCAGACGAGTAGGAAAACACTAAATACCTTGAACAATGCCTAAATATGTAATTGAGCGGGAAATCCCGGGAGCCGGTGCGTTAACGTCTGAACAACTCAAAGGTATTTCGCAAACCTCCTGTGGTGTCCTGCAGAATATGGGACCGGAAATCCAATGGGTACAGAGTTACGTAACCGGCGACAAAATCTACTGCGTTTACATTGCCCCCAATGCCGACATGGTCCGTGAACACGCCCGTCAGGGCGGCTTTCCAGCGAATTCGGTGAATGAAGTAGCGACCATCATCGACCCAACAACTGCCGAGTAAACTGGCGACTAGTTGCTTAGAAAATCTTCTGGCCAAACCTGCACGTAACAGGGTTTAGCCAGAGGGTTTTCTTCTATTTCTACTGACGATTACTCAGACTTTTCCTGCATGAACGCTAGAATATCGTCTTTACGTAATTTCTGCTGCTCGCCGGTCAGCATATTTTTGACGGTTAACTCACCCGTCTGCACTTCTTCCGAGCCGATCAGGACGACGTAAGGAATGGCTTTGGCGTTGGCGTAATCAAGCATTTTTTTCACCTTCACCAGATCGGGATACACCTCGGCCGCCACACCCGACGCCCGAAGCTGACTCAATAGCGGCAGAGCCACTGCACGAGCCTCGGCATCGAACGGCACGATCAGTACCCGCGTTCCCTGACCGGCTCCGGCAGGAAACAGGTTCAGCTCGTCCATTACGTCGTAAATCCGGTCGACGCCAAACGAAATACCTACCCCCGATAGCCCCGGCATGCCGAACGTGCCCGTCAGGTTATCGTAACGACCACCGCCACTGACGCTGCCGATGGATACGCCGTTGGCTTTTACTTCAAAGATGGCGCCTGTATAATACGACAGCCCCCGCGCCAGCGTCGGGTCAATCTGCACGTGCGTATCCGTCAGGCCGTACTGGGCGGCCAGTTGGAGGGTCTCGCGTAGTTCGGTAATGCCCTGTTGCGCCGTAGCGGACGTAGCCAGCCAGGTTTCGAGCTGAGTTAGCACCTGATCGGTCGAGAGGTCATCAAAAGCAAACAAAGGCTCAAGGCTGGTGATGGCGTCGTCAGAGAAACCCCGCTCGCGCAGTTCGTCCAGCACTTTCCCCCGGCCAATCTTATCCAGTTTATCAATCGCCACGCTCAGCGTTCCCTCCTGCCCTGGCCGTCCAATCACCTCAGCAATCCCCGACAGAATTTTCCGGTTATTGATTTTGAGCGTAAAGTCCTGAATGTTCAGATTCCGGAACACCTCGTGGATCATCAGCACAATCTCGGCCTCGCATAGCAGCGAATCCGTCCCGACCACGTCGGCGTCGCACTGGTAGAACTCGCGGTAGCGGCCTTTCTGCGGACGGTCGGCCCGCCACACCGGCTGCATCTGATACCGTTTGAAGGGCAGCGGCAGGGCGTGGCGGTTCATCACTACGTAACGGGCAAAAGGCACCGTCAGGTCATACCGTAATCCCTTTTCGGCAATCTTAGGAGTTATATTTTTAGAGCCCGATTGTAGATCGGGCTCGGTCAGGCCAGCCGCAAAATCGCCGGAATTCAGAATTTTAAACAGAAGCTGATCGCCTTCGTCGCCGTATTTCCCCATCAGCACGGATAGGTTTTCCATGGACGGGGTCTCTAAAGGCTGGAAGCCAAACCGCTGGAAGGTCTGGCGGATAGTATCAAAAATAAAGAGCCGTTTGCGCATCTGCTCCGGCCCGAAATCACGGGTACCTTTGGGTAAGGTCGGTTTTTGCATACCGCAAAATTAAGGCACAGCCGTACAGAATTGACAGGGCTGACCAGATTCTTGTTACTTTCCCTACTCGGCGTCAGTCCCGGTTTGGCACCTGTGTTCGGCCCAGGTCAACCACTGCCTTTAGAAAAAAACCGACCAAACCTCTAATCCTGTCATAAATATCCTTATTTTTGCACCCTAAAATCGAACCGACAAGTTAACATACGATATAATCATGGGAATAACTGAACTGAAGCGTAAAGGTCGCCGGAACCGCGCCATCGCCAATAACAAAACGGCCGCTATCAAGCAACTGCTGCGTAAGCCGGTCATCAAGAACGTTGACGTAGAAGCGATCAAAGCTTCGTTCGCGGAGAAAAAACAAGCTTAATCCGCTACGATTCAGCTTTCAACTCAATCCTCACCCCGCCCCGGTGAGGATTTTCGTTTTTGGAGCATCCGGCTCCAGTCCCGCTCACGCTTCTTTAGCTCCCGGCGTACAAACCGGCGGTAGTCGAGCTGCACCCGGTACCGCACGGCCTGGCCAAACAGCGACAGGCCGCCGTTGACCAGAATCAGCGCGTAGGTGCCCCACAAAAACCACTGACGAAACGGCGCACCCGTATGCTTGGCATTACTGGCCTCACTCAGGACGCACAGTCCGGCTCCAATCAGCAACAGACTCAACGGCGCCAGAATCAGCCACTTGGTGCGGGTACTCATTCGTTTAACTAGTTGTTGACCGGGCGGTTTGGCAATTTTGGCCATGCTGTATAGATAGAGTTTCAGGATTAATTTTCTTAACGCGGCATCCTGTTGCGTTGTTAACGTGGGGTTATCCGGGCCTGACCTTTTTACGTCGGATATTCAATCGTTGCACCGGTTTCCCGGAAGCCTTTGGGCTCCCGGAGCCGTTTCCAGCCTTCACTCAGGAAGCCAGTTCCATAACCGATCAGTTGAACAAAGGCGGCTGCCACGCTCAGCAAACCTACGTAAAGGCTGTTTTCTTTACGGGATGCATCGAGAAAGATAAGTACCGAAAATACGAGCAAAACACCAAGCGCCAGCCCAAACAAAGTTCCGTTGACCAGTACCCAGACTGGTACCGAAAACACGAACAGTGTAAACAGTGCCGGAAACAGGTGAACAAGTTTTAGCTCACGGGGATAGTAGCGCGAGATGTTGATACGCGCCCGGCCAAAGAACCGCAACTGCCGAAAAAATTGTCTGAAGTTCGTTCGACGTTTGTGATAAATGAAGGCATCGGGGATCAGACCGGTTTTAAAGCCGTTTTCGATGATGCGGATGGCGAACTCGATATCCTCGCCCATGCGGCTGAGTTTATAGCCCCCAATTGTTTCCCAGACTTTCCGCGACAGCCCCATGTTGAAGCTGCGCGGGTGATACGTACCGCCCAGGTTTTTCCTGCTGCCCCGGATACCGCCCGTCGTGAAGGGCGAGGTCATGGAGTAACTAATGGCTTTCTGAACAGGTGTAAACTTAGGGTGAGCCGCATCCGGACCGCCATAGGCGTCCAGCCAGTCCGTTTCTAATCGTTGATTCACGACGGCGAAATAATGCGGGGGAACGAGGGCGTCGGAATCGAATATCACGAAATAATCGCCTGTGGCCCGCTCAAAACCAAAATTCCGGGTGAAGCCCTGCCCGGAGTTCGGCTTAACGTAATACCGGATGGTTAACTGGCCGTTGAAGTCCTGTACCACCTGCTCAGCGGTAAGAATCGAGCCGTCTTCGATAACCAGCACCTCGAAGTTTGAATACGTTTGCTGAGTCAGACTAAGCAAGAGTTCACGCAGTTCGTCGGGGCGGTTGAAAACGGGGATGATAACGGAAAACTTCATAGACACAGGCCAGCCAGATGCCCAGGAAGGGACTGCACCTTCCGGCATTTTTTAGCGGCAAAGCTAATCACAAACGGGCTTGTTTCTATAGCAAAGAGGGCAGGTAGAGGTTCCCTGCCCTTCTGCGGATACGCAGCTACTTCACTTCCCGCGAGCGTGGCAGCATAAAATACCCCTCTCTCTATCTGAGCCTTGCCTGTGAGTTTATTGCCAGGATGCAGAATCTGCGCTGCATTAATTGAAAATCACCAAAGATCTACCTGCCCACTGTACCTAGCTTTCCCAAAAGCGGATGAACCCATGTGCAAACAATTTGTGTGCTTCAACCTCGGAGGCTGTACGTAAATACAGATGTTCTCCGCCTTTGTCGTAATAAGTACCTAAACCTTTACAAACCGAATGCTATGAGAAGTGCCTGCGCGTATCTGATTACCGGTCTGCTAATCACCGGTGTAACCTTTGGCCAGTCGTCCACTCAACCCCTACTGGGTAAGCGGAGCGTCACGCTTTTACAGGACAAGTCGCTGACGTTCAAAGACCTGAACAAGAATAACAGACTAGATCCGTACGAAGACTGGCGGCTGCCGATCGAGGCACGGGTCAATAACCTGCTCGGCCAGATGACGCTGGAAGAAAAGGTTGGGTTTATGCTCATCAGCACCACCCGAATGGCGGGCGATAATGCGTTTCAGGCTAACGCACCCAGAACGGAAATTACCAGTAGGTTTAACGAAGAAGATCTGGTTCAGGCAAACAATATTTTCACCCGTCAACCCCTACCGACGCCGACCCTATCGGCAGCCGGCACCACCAAAGGCGTAACGCAGTATCACCTGCGGCATTTTATCCTGCGCGCTAATCCCTCCGCTCGTGTCATCGCCGAGTGGGCGAATAACCTACAGGCTCTTTGTGAATCCTCGCGGCTGGGTATACCCGCCATCGTGGCCTCGAATCCACGTAACCATGTGACCATTGATGCGGCTGTTGGGTTGAGCGTGGGAACGACGGCTTTCTCTAAATGGCCGGGTGAGTTGGGGCTGGCTGCCATGCGTGACCTGCCACTCACCCGGGAATTTGCCCAGACGGCGGCTAAAGAGTGGGCCGCCGTTGGCTTACGGAAAGGATACATGTATATGGCAGATCTGGCGACCGAACCCCGCTGGCAGCGCGTTGAAGGCACCTTTGGCGAAGACGCCGATTTAACAGCCAGCATGATCCGGGAAGTGGTGCTTGGGTTTCAGGGAACGAAACTGAGCAGTACCTCGGTAGCTCTGACGACTAAACACTTCCCCGGTGGCGGACCACAGGTGAATGGGCTGGACTCTCATTTTGACTGGGGGAAATTTGCGCACTACCCAGGCGGTAACTTCGATTACCATGTAAAGCCCTTCAAAGCCGCTATTGAGGCTGGCACCTCCGCCATCATGCCGTATTATTCAGCCCCCAGGGGTAAAGAGTTTGAAGAAGTGGGCTTCTCCTACAATAAAGCCGTGATTCAGGATCTGTTGCGGAAGAAACTGGGCTTTAAGGGCATCATCAACTCCGACACGGGCCCGATTGACATGATGCCCTGGGGGGTTGAAAAGCTAAGCCTGCATCAGCGCTACCAGAAAGCCCTCGACGCTGGCGTTGATATTTTCTCAGGAACTGCCGATCCAACTCTCCTGCTCGAAACCGTTCGGCAGGGTCTGGTTTCGGAAGCCCGCATCAATGAATCCGTCCGGCGGTTACTGACGGAGAAGTTTGCGCTGGGCCTGTTCGAAAATCCGTATGTCGATGTAGAAAAGGCCGGCCAGCTTGTGGGAAATGCTGATTTCCAGAAACGCGCCGATCTGGCCCAGCGGAAATCCATTGTTCTGCTCCGCAATGAGGCCACGCTGCTCCCCCTGAAGCCCAAAACGAAGGTTTACTTCGAAACGTACTATGACAACGGACGGGGCAGCAATCCCGTAAAGGTCAACCGGCCAACGCTTCCTGATGCGGACATCGAATTTGTGGCCACGAAAGACGAAGCCGACGTCGTGCTGCTGTGGCTGATTCCCACCAGTGGCGGTTTATTCAGCAGCACCAGCAAGCCCATCGAACTGAGCCTATCGAAAAATCACGTCGACATTGGCCACGTCAACGAACTGCTGAACAGTAAGCCCACCGTGCTGGCAATTAACTTTTCCAGCCCCTGGGTAATGGACGAACTGGATAAAGGTGCCGTCAGAACTCTGCTGGCTACGTTTGGCACCACTCCCGATGCCTTACTCGACATTGTTCGTGGTGCGTTTAAACCAACCGGAAAGCTGCCTTTCACCATACCGGCCTCGGAGAAAGCCGTCGCTGAGAATCTGTCGGATGTACCGGGCTACCAGGAACCTGATGGATACGCCCTCTTCAAATTTGGTACAGGCATCAGCTATTGATCGTTAAAATAATTGATTATAAAGAGTCCCTACTATTGGTGCTCATTCGGCGATTTTGTCCGACGGGCGGCTGGCCCTATTGCAGAGGCCCTGGAAGAAAGGGGCGAAATCCGTGCATCCAGTGGGGGAGTTCACTGTACAGTCTGAACCACCGCACAGACCGGAGCGGCATAGGCTGGCAAATCAGAGATAACTACTTAAAAATTCATCTCTGCGAACGTGAGCTTCTGGTTGTACGGCTGACCATGAAAGCTATGCTGGATAAATTGCCAGCCGAAAGCTTCATTCGCGTGAACCGCTCTTATAAGGTGTTCACCGGTAAAATCCAGGCGCTTCGCAGCCGGATGATTCTTGTTGGAGACGAAGAAATACCAATTGGCAGCAGCTACGAAAAAGAGTTCTGCAGTCTGTTCCGCCGGTAATTTACCCCAACTGGTGAGGCTGGTAACATTATAGCTGATGGCCAACATAAATTCTTAAATTGGTAGCAACTTTGTCCTAGTAATGCATTCTTGTATCTCCGGAAGCCTTTGAAAAGAGATTTTCATGAGATTTTTTTGCAACTTCTTTCCTCATTTTTTGTAACGCATCCTTAGTTCTTGCTTACCTCGGTGGCCTTACTGGGGCGGGCGACGGTTACGAATGAATTGGGGCAGTATCGGTTTGTGAATTTGCCGCCCTCACCCTACCGATTAGAACTTTCGTTTGTCGGCTACCAAAGCCAGACGGTCTCTGTGGTAGTTCAGGCCGACCATGTGACAACGGTTCAGACGCGGCTCTCAACCGTGCCCATTGCCTTATATGAAGTGACCGTGTCGGCACTGAAGGCCCACGATTAGCAGTTGATCAGCTATCCGAACATTAGGCTTCGCCCCGTTACCAATTCCAGGAGATCTTACGGCTGATGCCGGGTCTGTTCATTGGGCAGCACGCAGGCGGAGGCAAGGCCAAGCAGCTTTTCCTGCGTGGTTTTGATCTCGACCACGGCACCGACATTCGGTTTGCGGTGACCGGGCTGAACCTGTTGGGGCCGAACGTCATTTTTCGGACGGGCCGAAACCGGGATGGCGCGTGCCCAGGATCAATCGGCCTATATAGCTTCCTGAGTATTCCTACAGCGATTCATTTTTTGACAACCCACAGCATTTTAAACGGTTTAACGTAATGGGCAAGTATAACGGTCACCTTTCGCCCAGTACGTATCTAACCCTAACGACGTCGAGCTTCTGGAGCCGGTGGAATCACTCGGGCCAGATTCCCGACCGGTTGGTGCTGGAAGTTTTCAGCACACTGTATCCAAGCGGAGTTACGTTCGATGTGGTTGGCTCCCGATACCAGGGTACGAACAAATAAACTTGTTCGGCTTGTATCGGTCTGTTAATCCATCAGAAACCGGTTTCCCAGATCAGGGTCGTGTAGTAGAACCCACCTACGGCCGGGCCGCCAATGAATGTGTAGTAGAGCCGGTTGAGCAGGTTCGTCGCGCCGAGCTTGATTGAAAGGCCCATTTTGGGCAGCCGGTAGTTGGCCTGGGCGTCCAGATTATGGATGGCCGGTACCATGCCCGTTGCCAGCGCCGACTGCCACAGGAACGCGCTCTGGTACTTATAGCTCACCGACAGCCCGACGCCCTGCCACTGATTGGCGTTCGAGACGGTCAGGTTGGCAATCCACTGGGGTGTATTGAAGGCTTCTTCCAGACCGTCCCCGCTTTCGAGACGATCCAGCCGCGCCAGGGCCGCATTTCCGCCTACCGACCAGTAGCCGTTGATGCTATAGCGTAAGGCCAGACTGACCCCGTAGTTATAGACGGTCGTTTTAGAGTTCGTCCAGAGCCGGTAGCGGTCCTGCCGGCTGCGGTCGGCGAGAGAGTATGCCAGCGAATCGGTGTTCGTGGTTCTGGGGATGTTGGCCTCTACCTGCGCAATGAACTGGCGGTAGATGGTATAGTAAAAGTCGGCATCGACGTAGAGCCGCTGCCGGAACAGCAATCCTTTGTAGCCTACCTCGAAGCTGTTCACCCGCTCGGGCTGGAGGTAGCTGTATGGATTGGTTCTGAGCAGCCCTTTGTTTTTCTGGATAGCCTGCTCCGTGGTAAGGCCGTTGGTGTTTACGTCGGTGTTGATGGCTGCCTGAAAAGCATCAATCGAGGTACGCAGATAGGACTGCTCAAAAATCCCCTGCGACATGATCCGCAGTCCGCCCACGCGCTTTACCCCGCCCGAATTGACGTTGGAGAACGCTTCGAACAGCGACGGAAACCTGTAGCCGTTCTGATAAGACAGCCGGAAATTATGGCTCTCTGTGGGTGAGTACACTGCCGACAGCCGGGGGTTGAGCCGGGCGTCAAAATATGTGTTCTTATCCATCCTCAGCGAACCGGTCAGCTTAAGCCGGTCGGCGAAGAACATCCGCGCGGCCTGCACGAACCCACCGGCTTTCCCGTAAATCAGGTTGTTTTCTGGTTCAGTCGGGTTGATGAAATAGTTGCCATCGGGAAAGACGACATAGCGCCGGAAATCGAAGCCAGCCAGCAGATCGATGCCCGTTCGCTGACGGAACCGCTGCCACAGCACCTTGGTCGGTTCAACCTGTCCTTCAACGTGGTACAGCCACGACTGCACCTGCAGAGCCGCGCCAACGTCCCAGTTGTTGATGGTACGTAGTTTGGTAATCAGTTCGTTGAAGGCAGGCGTACCCGGCAGCGGCCTACCCTGATCAGCCAGCGCCCGGGCATCGAGCAGGGCATCGGGAACGGGCATTCCCGCCCGGGTATCGGCGTTGAAACGACCCGTAAAATCTGCGAACCACTGGTTATCCGGCTTAAACGCCTTATCGATGTTTTCGGCCATCGACCGGATGTTGTAGGAGTCGCCGGTGTTTTCGCGGGTACGGTACGCCCTAATCTGCACCGAGGGCGAGGAAAGCGTCAGGCTGTGCTGATCGAGTCGGTAATTTTCCAGCCGGAAGCGGTTGGTTCGCTGATACACGTTGTCGAGCGTAGCCCCGTGAAAGGTATAGGCCAGCTCGACCGTGGGTGTCAGGCGGTAATGTACCGATACGTCACCCCGCAGGTTCCGAAGTTGGTAGTCCGTTGCCTCCTCTTCATAATAGCCAGTGCGGGCCACGACGTATTTCTTGCCCCTCAGCGTAAGCGTTCGACGATTGGAGGATTCATTCCCGTAGGAACTGACAGGGTCCTGAGCTGGATTAGTTGAACCGGTCAGGCTCAGCGATACGTTGGCATTCGGGTTCAGGTCGGCGCGGTTGTTAGCTACCCAGTCGTAGCCCCGCTGATACACCAGATTGACTTTTACCGCCAGTTTCTGGCCAATGCGCTGGGCGTACCGTAGGCTGCTCTCGGAATAGAGTTTGGCCGACAAACCGGTCTCCGCAACATGATTGGCACCCGTTTTCTGGCTGATGCTCAGCCCCGGTGAATCGAACGGATTGCGGGTTATGAGCGTCGCCAGGCCGTTGAGCGCATTCAGACCGTAAAGCGCCGACGCTACGCCCGGCACCACCTCTACCCGCTGAATGTCCAGATCCGACGGTGCCAGCGCATTGGCAATAGGTGCGCCAATGTGCGGAGCCTGATTGTCGCGCCCATCCACAAGCTGAACAAACCGCACGTTGGTCGTATTCGCGAAACCACGCGTGTTATACACCTTAAAACCCAGACTGGATGTCAGCAGTTGCACCCCTTTCAGATTCTCGATGGCGTCGTAATACGACGGCTGCGCCGACTGCCGGATCTGGCGGGCGTTGAGCACATCGATGCTGACGGGCGAGCGAAGTACCCGCTCCGGCACGCGCGAAGCCGACACCACGATCTCGGTTAGCTGCACCGACCGAAGGGAGTCTATCCGGCTGGTTTTGGGTAAACTATCGGCGGGGGTTGACGCTTGCGTAATGGCGGCCAGCAGCAGAGACAGATAGGACATAAAAATCGTTATGTTCCACCAAAAATAACGAATCGTTATTCCCGAAAAACCATAACGGCCTAAAATTGATTAACTGCCGCTAATCAGTTGTTAACTAACGCGGTAAATGATCGGCCTCACGAGCCAGAAACTGCCTGAAACGCTCCTGTAGGCCCCGATAATAGGTTACGTACTTAAGCCCTTCCTCGGTCACAACGGCTCCCCCCCCTTTTCTCCCCCGGTTTGGGTGATGACCAGGGGGGCGTCGGCCTGGCCGTTCATGGACTGCACCAATTCCCAGGCCCGCTTATACGACATACTCATCGCTTTGGCCGCCTGATTGATCGAGCCGGTACGCTGAATGTGTTCCAGCAGCTCCATCCGGCCAATGCCGAAAAAACGATCCTGCGCTTCCAGCCAGATACGTCCCTTAATCTGTATTGTCATAACTGCGTTATTGCGGATTTCTCGGATTCGAAGCGTTCCCTTACCAGCCCAGGGTTCTTTTTAGAAAGGCCGACAGTTCACCCGCCATCAGCGCGTGTTCAGCCAAGTCAGGATGGCCGCCACAGCCGCTGTTGTAGCTGCGGGCGAAAAAGAACGAATGGATGTTCGGGTCGCCCTGTTTGTTTGCATAAGATACAATCCCTGTCAAGTAGTTCTTCAGAGCCGCCGTTAGTTTGGCATCCGCCATGGGACTGGTCAGGCAAACAATCTGCGCGTTTGGGTAATGGCTCCGAATGGTGCCGATGAATTTGACGTAAGCCCTGCAGAAGGCCGTCGAGTCCTGAATACCGTCATTCTGGCCCAGGCAGATCGTGACCACATCGGGCACGTATCGGCTGAAATCCCAGGGAATGGCGTTGGCCCGCATGTTGACTTTATCGAATACGTCGGGCATGGTAATGGTCATGTTGCAGCAGCTATGAATCATCCCAATTCCTGACACCGAACTCAGATGCCATTGCGCATTCAGCGCCCGGGCCACCGTTGGGCCGTACGACACATACGCATTGTGCTGGTCGTACCACAAGCCTTTGTCGCAGGGCACCACCGACAGGTCGCTTCCCGTACCGCACGTAATGGAATTCCCGATGAACTCCATTTTACGCGTGGGTTTCGGGGGTGACGCGACTACCCCTTTGCAGCGAAAACCCACCAGTTCCAGATACCCAATGCCCGATTCGGTATTCTTGCAGATGGTGATTGTGTGCTCTTTATCCGGCAGGTCGCGCACGACCCGGATGGTGTCGGCCTTTCCTTTGGTCTGCAGCCGAATGGGCGCGTCGTTGTCAACGACGATTTCTAGGTAGTTGTGGTTGTTACCACCGAGTACTTCGTCGTTGATCAGCAAGTCGAACGAGCGTCCGGTGAACGTGGCCCTGATATAGACACCCGCTGCCCAGAAACGCGGCCGTTTTGGGTTCGAGAAATCAATTCGGCCGGTGTACTGAATCGCGGGGTCGTCGGCCGGAATAAACCGGACCGACGGCTGTACCGCTTTGGGCTGCGCAAAACCAACCACCGACATAAACAGAAAAACCAGGATCAGGATGTTCCGCACCATGTACGCTTACGTTAATCAACTCAATTAGTTTGCTGCCGTCAGTTCGAGCACGACGCTGGTCCGGCTGGCATCGACATTGGGATTAAAGCCAACCGTCATCAGGTAATTACCCGAATACACGGTCGTATCGTTGTTGAGCCGGGAGGTTAAGCCGGGATACACGTTCAGTTCGCGAACCGTGTAGTTTTTGGCCGGATCGAGCCCCTGCAGGCGAATCGGCGCGACACTGCCCGCCTTATAGCGGCTTTTGGTCAGGTACGTAAACCAGACGGCCCGATCCCGCGGCTCACTAACGTATATCAGCGATGCTACGTCCCATTCGTAGGGCGAGGCCAGCCGGAACATATCGCCCTGCCACACAACGTTCTTGATGCGGTCATAGGTTTTCAGCGCTTCCTGACTGAATTGCAGTTCCTTTTCATCCAGTTTGCTCACCACGATGTCGTAGCCCAGCTTGCCCATCATCGCTACGTCCGTGCGGAACTTGATGGGCTGTTTGCCCCAGTCCGTTACGTGGTTGCAGGTGGCGATGCTCGGGAAGAAATACGAGTAGTTCCACTGGATGAAAATCCGCTCCATACCGTCGGTGTTGTCGCTCGGCCAGAACTCGGTGAAATAACGTAACGCGCCGTAGTCCACCCGGCCGCCCCCGCCCGAGCAGAGCATCATAGGTAGAGTCGGATATTTGGCCCGCAGGCGCTCCAGCACTTTATACAAACCCTGCACGTATTCGACGTACACATGCGACGGGTTCGGATTGGTGGCCGAGAAGGCGTTATAAATGACGGCGTTGCAGTCCCATTTGATATACCCCAACGTCGGGTTCTTCGACATGACTCCATCAACGACACCATACACAAAATCCTGCACCTTCGGGTTGCTCAGGTCGAGCACGAGCTGATTACGGAAGTAATACTCCTGCCGGTTGGGCAGCTTCAGCACCCAGTCGGGATGTTTTTCGTAGAGTTCGCTTTTGGGGCTTACCATTTCCGGCTCCAGCCAGATGCCAAACCGAATCCCGGCGGTTTCGGCTTCCTTAACCAGATACCCCAGTCCATGCGGCAGCTTTTTGACGTTCTCCTGCCAGTCGCCAAGTCCGGCGCGGTCGTTGTTGCGGGGGTATTTGTTGCCGAACCAGCCATCGTCGAGCAGGAACAGATCCACGCCCAGCTTTTTGCCGTCTTTAAAGAGGGCGGATAGTTTTTCTTCGTTGAAGTCGAAATACGTAGCCTCCCAGTTGTTCAGCAGCGTCAGGCGGTTGCCTTCACCCTGCGGAATCCGGAACTTCCGTGCCCAGCGGTGCAGGTTCCGACTGGCGGTACCCTTGCCGGTATTGGAATACGTAAAGAGGAAAGCAGGGGTTGTAAACTCCTTGCCTGGCGCCAGCGTGTAGGCCGATGCGTAGGGATTGATTCCCGCCATAAACCGCAGGTTGTGCAGGGGGTCGACTTCAAAGGCGATCTGGTAGTTGCCCGACCAGGCCAGCGTTCCGGCTACCACTTCGCCCTGATTTTCCTGTGCGGGCTGGTTCAGCGCCACCAGGAAGGAAGGCGGCTGAAATAGATCAGCGCGGGTGCCCAGCTTGGTATCCAGCACCTTGATGCCTTCGGTCAGGGGCTCTTCGGTGGGGTTCATCTCGCTGGCCCAGTCGCCGTGGAAATGCGTCAGGTAATAATTCTGAGCCGGGATGTACAGATTCGCCGAAGCGTATTTGTGCAGCGTAACGGCTTTTTTCTCTGTATGCCGGATGGTTGACCATTGCTCGATGACGTCCTCGTTCTGATAAGCCTTAAAGTACAGCGTTACCTCAAACGGGTACTGCGGGTCTTTCAGCGAAACCGTCGTCAGTTCAACCCCCTCCCCGGCTGGTTTGCTTTCGTGCCGGACGTAACGCAGATCCAGTGACGGATTCCCGTCGGCATGGGTGACCTGAATAGCCGGTTCGAGCAGGTTACGGCTTCCGGCGGGCGTGTATACCGAATTATACAGGCCGGTATAATCTTCTCCGCGCTTGCCGTTTTCCGGAATCCGGGCGTATTCTTCGGGGCGACTTAGCCGCTGTCCCAGATGAACAATCGTTGGGTTTTGATCTTTGTCTACCCGGATGACCAGCGCCGTTCGACGGGTTTCGATGGCGATGTGCTGCATAGCCGATGGCGTCTGGGCCATGGATACGGTGACAGAAAGAAAACTGACTAAGAGAAAGACAATTTGTCTCATTGATCTGAAATGGATTAAAAACAGTGCGCCCGCCAAAACGCAGAAGTCACCGGTGTATAGACAGCGAACGGTTCAACACCCTCTGCCCATACGCCGGCGACTTCTGCCGTCAGCAAGTCAGCCCAAAATTCCGTTTAAATTTGCGAATACGCTGCTGGTTCCAGAAAAATCCGGATAATATTGGAAACCGTGTTGGCATATTCGGGTGCCTGCGAGATGCGTTTCCAGTCGGGATCGGCGCTGAATTGCTTCCAGTTGGCGTCGCGCTCCTCCATGTTTTTAAACGTCAGCATATAGGTCAGGCACGGCATGTGTTCGCCTGCCACTACCTCCCCAAAGAACACGGGCGTAAGCTTGGTCCGGTAAAAAACGGGAATTTCATCCAGATTGAACATCTTGACCTTCCGCCGAACCGCATCCTCCGAATAGCCTTCGTAGGTCCGCAGTTCAAAAATCCGGGGTTCTTTCGCTGGTATGACCGGTTGCGGCAGTCCGTCGAAAGCGCTCATCAGCGAAGTGGTATAACGGGCATAGGGCGCCTTGTCGGGAGGCAAAGCCATATACGCCTGACTTGCCTGCGTAAAGACCTGATCCGATGCAAACCGGCCGGCGGCTCCGGCATAAGCATTCCAGGATGCATAGGGAATCAGGACGTGCAGCTTTGCCGGGTCCGACTTTCCCATTTCCCGGAATACGCCTACTGTTTTCACTCCCTGGCGGTTCAGCGCCGGAATCAGAGCCTCCTTCAGGTAATTCTCGATGTTGGACTGCGGAGAGCCGAACCGAAGCTCATACGTCCGCCATTCATAGACGGCTTTTTCGGCGGTGGGTTTTTCGGCGCGGGCGGTTGTCAGCGCTGAAGCAGCTAACAGAGACGAGGCTACAAAATTTCTTCTTTTCATGCCTGGGTTTACGCAATGAGCGACTGTGAGATAATAGTATAGGTTCAGGATTTATTTAACCGTGGCTTTCTCGATGGAATCAGTATTGCTGATAAAAGCGATTTGCTTGCTGTCGGGCGACCACGACGGGGTATTGATCGTGCCCTGACCGCCATACACGTAAGCAATCACCTTGGGCGTACCACCCGTTACAGGCATCAGCCGCAGGTACACATGCTTGTAGAAAGGGTGATCGTTGGGCGATACATCATTGCCAAACGACAGGATCACGATCCACTTGCCATCGGGCGATACGTGCGGGAACCAGTTGTTGAACTCATCATTGGTCACCTGTTCTTCGTCGCTGCCATCGGCCTTCATCCTCCAGATCTGCATGGTACCACTGCGGGTCGAGTTGAAATAGATGTATTTACCGTCGGGCGAGTACTCGGAACCATCGTCCAGCGCTTTAGCTTCGGTCAGGCGGGTTTCGGAACCGCCGTTCGCGCCAATTTTATAAATGTCGAACTCTCCGTTTCGTTCACCCGTGTAGATAAGTGATTTACCATCGGGTGACCAGCCATGCAGATACGAGTGGCCCACCGCCGTGATGCGTTTAGGCTTGCCGCCACCCACGGGCAGCGTATAGACAATAGATTTACCACCGTCTTCCTTGCTGTGGTTGCTGATGCCGATCATCCTGCCGTCGAAGGACAGCACATGGTCATTATTATTGCTGGTGGCAAAATCGGTGTTGATTTCGGTCGGCGTTTTCTTCGCCAGATCAAAGCGATACAGGCGACCATTGCTGTTGTAGATCAGGGCTTTGTTGTTAGGCAGCCAGTTGGGCGCCTGCAGCGACTCCGGCGACTGATACAGAATTTTACGGTGGCCGGTGGCCACGTCCATCACTTCCAGATTACTGCCGATGTACTCCCGGTAAGGCACGAAGTTGTCGCGGGCAGGTACAACAATCCGGACGTTATGGAAGCGGGCTTTCTCAGATACGTTCGGGTTATGCGAACACACAAACAGCCCCACGTATACCTCATCACCCAGCGCCAGGTCGGTGACCTGCTCCGTTACGAACAGCTCGCCATTGTGGGCCACCGACATCGTGTAGGTGTTGCCTTTGCGGGCTAGCTGAACCACATCGGCCCCGGTTAGCGCCGACTTCTTCTCTTCGGTCATTGCGCCTTTGGTGCGCCGGAACTGCAGCGATGTCAGACCGTCGCCGTGGACAACCGCGTTGATGTGGCTCGCATTGGAATCCAGACTCGACCGAACCATCCAGCCTAGTTTACGGTGTGGGTCAACGCCTTTTCCCAGCAGTTCGCCGTTTGTTCGGAGAATGAAGTCGCCCTTCATCCGTTTCCAGACAAAGTGAAACTCGTCGTGGTCGAACCAGATGTTGGTGCCGGAGCCTTCGATGACGTACTCCTGTCTGGCGGGGTCGTAGCTGGCCGATCCGGGCCGTTTTACCTTACCCACATCAGTCTGGCCATCGAACTGACCTACTGAACCCTGCCCCTGGGCAGAAGCGGATACGCAAAGACTGGCCATCCCTATGGTGATTAAGCCAGTATATAGAAGTTTGGTGAACATGTATTCAAAACGAGAATGAGGGTTCATTCTACTTGACAGGCGACTCCAGACCAGCGTTAATTTATGCCTGTAAAGGTCTGCTTTTGGCAACACTGCCATCAGAATGTAGCCGTTCAGAATGTTCCGGCACTCTCCGCCCGTTATTCAGGCAAAAAATTGTAGACAAGCACCAGCAATGCTTGATTAACCTGAAAAAGGTGGTGTTTTCTCAGTTCATCCTTGTTAAGGCCACTGCTATTTCGAGCCAGCTCCCCGCAGCGTCACGGGCCGGTAGGTGGCCTTGTTTTGGTTTCCGCAGGACAGCCGCTGATCCCGGCCGGGTAAGGTGCACATGTCGACCTGCAGACTGGTCAATAGCACATCGTGGCCTAATCGCGGGACAGCGGAATGCAGCCGGGTGCCAACGTGAGTGGGGCGGGCGGGTCGCACCGGATGCATTGCACCGTATTTATAGCTTCGGCCGATAGCAAAACCTTTGTCGGCACGGCGAGGTGGAGGTATTGCCCTGGGTGGAGTTATCTTACAGTAACCCTATTCACAATGGCGGGGCGAGTTATCATACTATGGGTGTCAATAATCACTTACAGTCATTTTCACTTAGGCTGCTTCCTCGCAAAACCGCGATGAACACAGGGGTGAGACATTGAGTAAGCGCGTTAAACCAGCATCGGACCAACCGGGGAAAACTGGCAGACTGTTGTAATTTCCTAAGAATACATACCTAGAACACTCTGTATCCAGCATCTCAAATCCAGATTTTGCAGCAACTGCCGATCGGCGGGGCTGCCGCTGAACGCGTCTGTTTGGGCTAGACTCGCCTTCGTTAGCCGACCCCCAAGCCACTGTCGAAGCAAGTCAATCACCAGTTGCTCCCCCGTTAATGTCTGACTACTCTTTTTCCGCTTCCGCTCGACCGACCGCAGGGCGTGCGTCAGGTAATCGGCGTTACCCAGCCGGGCGTACAGCAGCAGATTCAGCAGCCGACTTTGGGTAGAGAGCGTGCCCGGCAACGAGCGAACGGGTAGCGCCAGTACACGGTTGAGCCGTACCAGTGGGGCTGAAAGCTGACCCCACCCTATTCCCAGCCGAACCAGCAGTAAATTAAACTCCGTGCGGGTAGTCATCGGCAATTGGCTTATACCCCGCTCAAACCCCGCTAGATCTATCTGGTGCGAAGCCAGTAGAGCAACCGCATCTGCATAGTGTTTCTGATCAACCAGGCGCAGCAGCGAAAAATACAGCACTAGATACGGCACCATGCGGTTCAGGCCCTGAACGGGTGTCGATCAGCCGAAGCCGGTCAATGAAGATAGAATTAGGTGGCTGTGCTAATGAAAGTAGTGTATTCAGCTAATTAGGCATAGGTTTTACCAATAAATTTCAACTTGGAACTAGCTAATCTTCTAAAATATATCCTTAGCACAATACCATTTTTTGATAGGTTTGTTCAATAACCCGAATCTTTATGTCCGCAACAGTTTTTGTGATTGGCAGCTCGAATACCGACATGGTCATTAAGGCCGAAAAATTACCCGCTCCCGGCGAAACAGTCATTGGCGGCACGTTTCTGATGAACCCTGGCGGCAAGGGAGCCAATCAGGCCGTTGCGGCCGCCAGGCTAGCCATGACCTCGCCCCACTCGGGCGACCAAACCACCGTTACGTTTGTGGCCAACTTGGGCAACGATGTATTCGGGCGGCAGGCCCTCCAGCAGTTCGAGCGGGAAGGCATCCGGAGTGAGTTTATCTCGACCGATGCCGATGAACCTTCCGGCGTAGCCCTGATTGGCGTCGACGGTCGGGGCGAAAACAGCATCATGGTTGCTTCGGGAGCCAATGCCCGGCTAAACCAGGAGCAGGTCGCTAATGCCCTGGCGTCCATCAGTGCCCCCGCCTATACGGTTATCCTACTGCAACTGGAAACGCCCCTTCCCACGGTAGAATACGCCATCCGGCGGGGGCACGAGCGGGGCATTCGGGTGGTGCTGAATCCAGCCCCCGCCCAGTCGCTCGACCCGGCAGTACTGGCCTTTCTCTTCGCCATCACCCCGAACGAAACCGAAGCCGAACTCCTCACCGGCATCCGCGTTACCGACGAAGCCACCGCCCGCCAGGCCGCTCAGCACCTGCACCAGTTGGGTGTGCCCAACGTGGTTATCACCCTCGGCGCGCGGGGGGCTTATGTATCATCGGATGGGAGCAATACTGCGCCCGCTATTATAGCGGCTCCGCCCGTTACGGCTGTCGATACCACGGCTGCCGGCGACTGTTTCAACGGAGCGCTGGCCGTAGCCCTCGCCGAAGGAAAAAACCTGACCGATGCAGTGGCCTTTGCCTGCAAAGCGGCCTCCATCTCCGTTACCCGGCTGGGTGCCCAGGCCTCGCTGCCCCTCCGCGCCGAGGTAGATGCCTTACCCCTTATACTGAACTGAACTTTAGAAGCCTATAAACCAATGAAAAAAACGTATTTTCTCCTGCCCTTACTAGCGCTGCTGGCCTTCATTCCCGGCCCTGCTTCCCGGCCACCAGCCACCGTTACCCTGTCCAAAGCCACCTTACAGGACAAAATCAAAGGCGGCTGGGCGGGTCAGGTCATTGGTTGCACCTTCGGCGGGCCGACCGAATTTAAGTTCAACGGCACCATGATCAACGACTACCAGCCCATTCCCTGGTATGATGGTTACATCAAAAAGACGATGATCGAGAATTTTGGGCTCTATGACGACCTCTACATGGATCTCACGTTTGTGGATGTGTTTGAGAAAAAAGGGCTCGACGCCCCCGTATCCGAACACGCCAATGCCTTTGCCAAAGCCGGGTACATGCTCTGGCACGCTAACCAGGTGGGGCGCAGCAACATCCTTAGTGGCATGAAAGCCCCCGAATCGGGCCACTGGCTCAACAATCCCCACGCCGACGATATCGATTTTCAGATCGAAGCGGATTTTTCCGGCCTGATGGCCCCCGGTATGCCCAACACCGCCGTGCAGATTGGCGACCCCATTGGCCACATCATGAACTATGGCGACGGCTGGTACGGGGGGGTGTACGTGGGCGCTATGTATTCGCTGGCCTTCGTCAGCGATGATGTCAACTATATTGTGCGCGAAAGCCTCAAGACCATTCCGCAGCAGAGCACCTTTTACCAGTGCATCAACGATGTCATTAACTGGCACAAGCAGTATCCAGCCGACTGGAAACGAACCTGGTTCGAGGTTCAGCGTAAATGGTCCGACGAGGTGGGCTGCCCCGATGGCGTATTTGCTACCTTCAACATCGACGCGAAGATAAACTCGGCCTACATTGTGCTGGGGCTGCTCTACGGCCAGGGCGACTACACCAAGACAATGCAGATCAGCACCCGCGCCGGTCAGGATTCGGACTGCAACCCGTCGTCGGCGGGGGGGATTCTGGGCACTATGCTGGGCTACGACAAAATCCCCGTTTACTGGAAACAGGGCCTGAAAGAAGCCGAAGACATCGATTTCAAGTACACCACCATGTCGCTCAACGACGTGTATAGTATTGGCATGAAGCACGCCCTGCAGGTAGTTGAACGCAACGGCGGTAAAGTAGAGGGCAATCAAATCTCGATTGCACTGCAGACCCCCAAACCGGTTCGGCTGGAACAGGCCTTCACGGGTCATTTTCCCCTCGAAAAGCGTAGTATCAACAAGAACCTGACCGACGAATACACCACGACTTTCGAAGGGAATGGCTACATCCTTAGTGGAGAGGCCCGGCCCAAAGGGCAAATGGCAGCCTACAACTACGAGAGCGATTACGTAGCGCAAATGGACGTGTACATCGACGGGAAGAAGCAGGAAACGGCCAGTCTGCCCGCCAGTTTTACCCGCCGTCGGTACGACCTGGCCTGGAAGTACCAGCTACCCGCCGGGCAGCATACCCTGCGGCTGAAATGGCTGAACCCCACCACCGATATAGCCCTGAAGCTACAGAACCTGATCGTTTTTGGTGATAAACCCGTACTGGCCCGCTACTAATTTTCTCCCATGTTTATCATCGACACCTACGGCACGGCCGTTCTTTTCTGCCTCATCACCATGCTTTGTTGGGGTTCGTGGGCCAACACCCAGAAACTGGCTGTCGGCACCTGGCGCTTTGAGTTGTTCTACTGGGATTACGTGCTGGGTATTGTAGCCTTCGCCCTGCTGTCGGCGCTTACGCTGGGCAGTATAGGTGAAGGGGGCCGCTCCTTTCTGGCCGACATCCGGCAGGCCGACCCCGGCAACCTGGGGTCGGCGCTCTGGGGCGGGGTGCTCTTTAACGCGGCCAACATCCTGCTGGGGTCGGCCATCGCCATTGCGGGCATGTCGGTGGCCTTCCCCGTAGGTATCGGGCTGGCGCTGGTCATTGGGGTGGTGGTCAACTACCTCAACGCCCCCGTGGGCAACGCAGCCCTGCTGTTTAGCGGCATGGCCCTGATTGTAGTGGCCATTCTGCTTAACGCCTTTGCCTACCGCCGGACGGCCACCAGCACAACGGGCCTATCCACAAAGGGACTGGTCCTGTCGGTGGTGGCGGGATGTCTGATGGGGTTGTTCTACGGCAATGTCGCCCAGGCCATGTTTCCCGATTTTGCGGTGCCCCAGCCGGGCAAGCTCAGCCCCTACACGGCGGTTTTCTTTTTTTCGGTCGGCATCCTGCTCAGCAACCTGCTCTTTAACACCCTGCTGATGCGTCGCCCGTTTGTGGGTACGCCGGTCCACTACGGGGATTATTTCCGGGGTAGCTCCCGCGACCACCTGACGGGAGTGCTGGGCGGCATGATCTGGTGTCTGGGTATGCTGTTCAGCATTCTGGCATCCGACAAAGCGGGACCGGCCATCAGCTACGGACTGGGGCAGGGTGCTACGGTGGTTGCTGCCCTCTGGGGTATCTACGTCTGGCGGGAGTTTCGGGCCGCACCTAAAGGGGTCAGTACCCTGCTGAACGCCATGCTGGTCTGTTACGTGATTGGCATTAGTCTGCTGATTATGGCCCGCTAACAAAGCCGAGGTTCCTGCAAATAAAATCGCACGAATCTATCGACTATTACAGCCCTAACGGAATGCCCACCTCTTAAGCGATAAGGTCAACGACACAAGCAGGATTGAAATATTCAACCCATACTAACCAGCTTTAAAAGGGCTAGGAATATATTTAATCAAAACAGATAATAGCGTTTTGCTTAAACTCCTTATTCATTGTTCCGGCAAGTGTAGGTATTAATTTTTTCACAACAGCTACAGCATTTATAGAGTACCAAAGACTTACTTCATTTAACAGTAAGAAAGTGATTGAGATAATTCTAAACTTTCGCTTTCAATTATTTAACCGCCCTCAATCCCCTTTCTTTATGATTTCTAAACTAGCGTTCGTGGCAGGCTTTACCTGTCTATTTTTTATGGGTTATGCTCTGGTTTGGTACGGGCTAAGTCTGGTCAGTGCTTATTGGTTTTATGGAAACTTATCCCAGGCTTTAGGCGATAGCAGATTCCATCTGGCAGCCATCACTGATACCTACGAGATGACCACCCGGTTGATTATGGGCATTGGTTTAGGTCTGTTAATCTGGAAAGTGAGGAAACAAAGACAACAGATGATAGCTTAGGTAAACGCTCTCAGGCGCTCAGTTGCATTTACGTTGCTCATCGGGTTAGTGACCCTCACCCTGCCCGTAGCCTGTATTGACCCGGAAAATAGTGTTCTACAGAGCACAACCAATATTCTCGTTGTGGATGGCACTATTACCAATCTGCCAGAAACCCAGATTATTAAACTTAGTCTGGCTCGGGCCGATCGATTGACCGGTCAATTCAGTACCGTACCGCTTACCAAGGCCATGATGGAGGTTATTATCGATTCGGCGCAAGTGCTGCCCTGTCATGAGACCCTGGATGGAAGCTTTCAGCTACCCATTGACTTCAGAGGACAGGCTGGGCACGCCTATCAACTCCGCTTTACGCTCCCCGATGGAACCCGCTACCTGTCCACCCGGCAGGTTAGGCCAGCCGTCGCCCCGATTGACAGAATAGACGCTCGCTTTAACGCCAGCAGCTTACCCCTTCAGCAACTAAACGGCTATCGGGCAGCCCATGATGTGTTCATTACCAGCCAGGACCCTGCCAGCGAACATAATTAGTATCGGTGGGAATGGAAACTGTGGGAGCGTCAGAATTGGTGTCATAGCTGTAGACAGGGTGTTTATGCCATCTATAAGGTGCTACCCAATGTCTACAAGGATAGAGATTACTTCGTGACCGGCACTGACCTTGCTGAGGACTGCTTCAGCCCCCGGCCGGGGAAAGTAGCTGAAGAAGCGCCTGAAGTGCCCTTGGAAGACTGGATTTATGATTATCCGTGCCGCACGCCCTGCTGGCAGATTATTTACGGGTATAACATTGCGGTGTTCGATGATCGCTACACGAACGGTGGCTTGATTAGTCAGCAACGCGTGGCGCAGATTCCCTTTTATAACACCTCAGCCGTGTCTGGTTGATGTCCGTCAACTCTCGCTGACGGCCGATACCTACCGGTACTATAAACTCTTCTAGGCGCAGACCCAGCACACGGGCGGGCTGGTCGACACCCTACCCACGGCTTTAGCGGGCAATGTGAGTCAGGTAGGCAATCCTCAGGTTAATATAGTAGGTTACTTTTCGGCTTCGGCCGTTTCGCTGGTTCATTATTGGCTGAATCGCAAAGACGCGCAAGGCCTGGCCTATGGGGCGATTAGTCCGGCCGATACCCTCCAGCCAACCGGTTCCTACACGAAGAGTAGAGATGGTCTGTTCTATGCGTTCAACGCACGTCAGCCGAACCCGGAACCTGCCCCGCCTTATCTGGGAGAACGGGAGAAAGCCAAAGTGCGCTTATGGCCAAACGCCGACCGGCCTCCCTTAGCCCCCTGTCTGCAACGGGACAACCAAACACCATTCAAACCCGAAGGATGGCAGGAATAAGGACCGCACGCTACTCGATTAAGTTGGACAGACGTAAAATCACCGAAAAACGACTCATCAGGCACAGCGGCAGAACGGGCCTTAGCAGACGACTCAGGAGCTGTTAGCCATCCTGTAATGAACTAACCAGCGTTGCGCGAAATGACAAAAGCAAAATTAGGTAGCTAGCAACTCCCGAATTGTACTAATGCAATTACTAGATCTGGATAAACTCTCCTACACAAGACGAAGAGGCTTTCATGTATCTACTCTATAAATGGGGCGTTTGATCAGACGCTTTTCATCGTCAAGAGCCTGTGAACTGATGAAAGGCAGTATGGATATTGAAACGGGGCCGCAAGGTACGTTGGTTCGGATTCGGTTACTGGTCAACCAGAAACCTTCCGAGCAGGGCTAATAGCTCAGTACCCCTCTAACGATCACCTCTTCTTCAAGGCCAATGATGATCGCTTATGCACAAGCAGACAGGTAGGTGCTTGATCTCAACATACCCTCCTTTTGCCGGATGCTTTTATGCTGCGTTGGAAGAATGATATTGAACAATTTTTTATTAAAACTGTCAATTCCAATTAGTAGCCTATGGTGAATTAAGTACTGGTGTTGATCACTTCGTACCGGGCTCGTACAAACATAAATAGACCGTAGCCAAACAGGCCCAGCGCTACGGCACCCAGCAGAAACGAGCCGTAACGGGCTTCCTCCAGAAAGGCAAAAGCACGGCTGCTGTCTCCGGCTTGGCTGGCGTTAGCCGCCAGGGCCGCTTTGATAAACAGGTAGCCAATCAGACCCCAAACGATTCCTCGGGCGATATAACCAATTTTCCCGAACCGGATAATTATCTCCTTCAGTTCCGTTTTGATGGCGGAAGTCTGAACATTTTTCAGGTATTTACCAGACAGGGCCCGGTAGATCTGGTACAAGCCGATGCCGATGATTACCAGACCAATCAGGCCGACTAGCCACTGGCCAAACGGTTTCTGCAGGAGTTCCCGAACCAGGGTCCTGCGCGAGTTGTCCCCACCCTGCTTATTCTGGCTACCCAGTACCAGCCGGAAGGAATAATAAGCCAAGGACCCATAGACCAACCCACTGAAGGCATAACCTACCCGTCGACCGATTCCTTTTGCGTCGGTACCTTTCTGCTCGGTATCGAGAAAAGCCTGCGTTAGCCGCCAGAGGGCGTAGCAGACTAGCCCTACGGCCACCAGTGCCAGCAACACCTGCCCAAACGGTTGATCCAGTATCCATCGAAAAACCCCCTGTTTGTCCAGATTACGTTCTGAGCTGCCGCCGATTTCAAAAGCAGCCATAAACGTGAGTATACCAACCAAGCAGTAGACAACTCCTTTGGCCGCCAGACCAAATTTGGCTAGGGGCTTGACCCATTGAGGCTGGGGCGAGGGTATGTGGGAGGAGATACTGGATAAGTTCATTATCTAAATCGTTTTATATAGGTTGCTTTCAGCGTAATCGGTCTTTTGACATAATAGAATAGCTTAGAATGCTAAATGTTTTATGTTTTTACTGCGGAGCAACCCGTTGACGATAGAAGTGTGGTGATTTCTTCGTACAATACCTCTAACGTAAAGGCTGAGTTCAAGTCCTTTGGGTACGGCTTTTTTGCGGGCTGATTAATTTGGTACGTGACGCGTGTTTCCTGGCGTATGATTTTACAGTAATTCCTATGCTTTGAGTCTTTTAATGGCATTGGTTTCACATTATCCATTTACCTCTGGCATACTCTTGCTACTTGTTGAATGAGCTGTCCCTCCCCTCTACAATGGTTTCTGGGTCTGATTTTGCTGGCGGCATTCAGTTGTCGACAGCAGAATCCGGCGATTTCCAATGCGAATCCCAACATTGTAATTATTTACGCCGACGACCTCGGTTATGGCGATGTGAGCGCTAACGGGCAGGGACAGCTCCAGACGCCTAACATCGACCAACTGGCCGAAACTGGTATCCGGTTCACAAACGGGTACGCTACCTCGGCAACCTGTACGCCCAGCCGACTGGCCCTCTTAACCGGTACCTACCCCTGGCGCGATAAAAATGCCAAAATCCTGCCCGGCAACGCTCCCCTGCTGATCGATACTACGTCGGTGACGCTGGCCAGTCTGCTAAAAAAGCAGGGGTATGCAACGGGCGTTGTTGGTAAGTGGCACCTGGGGCTGGGCAATGGGGATATAGACTGGAACCGGACTATCCGCAAAACGCCCAATGACCTGGGGTTCGACTACTCCTTTATCATGGCGGCTACCGGCGACCGGGTGCCGACGGTTTATGTCGAGAACCGGCACGTGGTGGGCCTGACGCCCGATGACCCGCTCTACGTCCGATACGACAGCAATTTCGCCGGACAGCCCACGGCCCTAACCCACCCGGAGCTGATGACCAAAATGACGTGGCATCATGGGCATAACCAAAGTGTGCATAACGGTATTCCGCGCATTGGTTACATGAAAGGTGGTCGTTCGGCCCTGTGGACGGATGAACAGATGGCAGAAGTTTTTCTGGACAAAGCCAAAGCGTTTATCGATACCCACCAGACCCGAAAAGCCGGTAAACCCTTCTTTCTGTATTACGCCCTGCACCAGCCCCACGTACCCCGGGTGCCGGGTGCGAAATTTGTGGGGAAATCAGGGCTCGGCCCACGGGGTGACGCCATTCTGGAAGCCGACTGGTGCGTGGGTGAACTGATGAAAAAGCTCCGCCAGGAAGGGCTCGCCGACAATACGCTGGTTGTATTTTCGAGCGATAACGGACCCGTTCTGAATGATGGTTATAACGATGAGGCCGTCGAAAAAAATGGCCGGCACACGCCCGCCGGTCGGTTACGGGGCGGCAAATACAGTTTGTTCGACGCGGGTACGCACGTGCCATTCATTGTATCCTGGCCTGCCCGCCTGAAAAAAGAGGTGTCGGATGCCCTGGTCTGCCAGATGGACCTGCTGGCTTCACTGGCGGCTCTAGTGGGGAGCGACATAAAAACCGGCGACAGTAAGAACCTGCTTAATACCTTCTTGGGAAAGGCAGCGAAAAATCAGGCCAATGGACGGGACGCGCTGGTGCTCGAAGCAAGTGGAAAGCTGGCCTTTCGGTCGGGCGACTGGGTATTTATTCCGCCCTATCCTGGCAAAGCCCTTAACGAACAGGTAAATATCGAAACCGGCCTGAGCCGGGAACCCCAGCTGTATAACCTCAGCGCCGACCCGCAACAGCGCACAAATCTGGCCCGGACGAACCCGGTAAAACGAACAGCGATGGAAAAACAGATGAAGCAGGTAGTCGGCGATGCCTACGGGGCCAGCACCGATGAACTGATTCTGAAATAATCGACGTTGTAGTCCCCGAACTTCGCACTAAAGCTGTCCAGCCTATATCCGTTAATCGTATGGATGCAGCCCGCTGCCGTCAGGTCTTCGGCGATTTCAGGATAATATAGTTCCATCCTGCGGCTCGTCGGACGGTGGCTTCGGTTTAGGGTAGACAGTTGATTCATTAACCCTGACTTTACGAAAGCTGTCGCCTTATATAATACTTTTTTAACTTATTTATCAGACAATTCAATACATCAGAATTGCAATCAGCCATCGATTTATCTAAAGAGGCTCGATTGACGGGGCATAATTGGTGCGGATTGTAGATTCATTGCTCTTTTTCTTAGTTAGAACGAATCTGAAAACAGGCACTTTTTTATCACTATAGACTCCATATATTTGCATCGCCAGCCCATGCAATACTCGTAACTACCTGTATGAACACCATTTTCCGCGAGATCACCCCGCTGACGCAGAGTGACTGCTTTACGCTATTCTCCCGGGTTAAAAAAGAATTTGATTTTCCGCTGCATTATCACGGGGAATTCGAACTGAACTTTATCGCCAATGCGCAGGGAACCAAACGTATTATTGGCGACCACTCGGAGGTGATTGACAACCTGGAACTGGTGCTGGTCGGCACCAATCTACCTCACGGCTGGTTTACGCATCAATGCCGCAGCGAAGAAATTTACGAGATTACCATCCAGTTTCACCGGGATCTGTTTGATGAGAAATGGCTGAGTCGCAATCAACTGAGCTTTATCCGGGCCTTGCTGGAGCGTTCGGCGAAAGGAATTCTGTTCTCTCAGGAAACCACCCAGGCCATCCGGCCCCGCCTTGAAGCGATGACGCAGAAGAGCGGCTTCGACTCCGTTCTGGAACTGCTTTCCATCCTGCACGACCTGTCAACGTCACGGAATATGCGTACGCTGTCCAACACGACCGTTAGCAACGATCCGATCACGTACACCGGTCGCCGGCTGGAGCAGGCTTTTGCGTTTATGCAGGCCAATTACAACAAAGACATTTCACTCGCCGACGTAGCCAAAACGGTCAGTATGCTCGATGTGTCGTTCAGTCGGTTCATCAAGAAACAAACTGGCAAAACCTTCATCGATAGTTTAAACGATATCCGGCTGGGGCACGCATCCCGGCTGCTGATCGATACAACCCATACGGTCGCCGAGATTTCGTGTAAGTGCGGCTTCAACAACCTGTCGTATTTTAACCGGATTTTTCGCCGGAAGCATGGCTGTACACCCCGTGAGTTCCGCTGTAATTACTCGGGCACCCGCGTGTTCATCTGATTCAGAGCAGGCGATTTCTGCCCACTTAACTTTTCTTTCTTTTAGCTCAACTCGAATGCCTTACGTTCCCGACGAAGCTCGTTACCAGACTATGCCTTATCGCCGTTGTGGTCGCAGCGGCCTCCAGTTACCCGCCCTCTCGCTGGGTCTGTGGCACAATTTCGGCCATATCGATGCGCTGGAGAATGCCCGCCAGATCCTGCGGCTGGCCTTCGACCGGGGTATCACTCACTTTGATCTGGCCAATAACTACGGGCCGCCCCCCGGCTCGGCCGAAGAGAACTTCGGACAAATTCTGAAGAGCGATTTCAACGGGTACCGCGATGAGCTCATTATCTCCACCAAAGCAGGCTATGGCATGTGGAATGGGCTCTACGGCAATGGCGGATCCCGTAAATACCTCATGGCCAGCCTGAACCAGAGCCTGAAACGGATGCAGTTGGATTACGTGGATATTTTTTATCATCACCGGCCTGATCCCGACACGCCCCTGGACGAGACCATGACGGCCCTGGCCGATATCGTGCGGCAGGGCAAGGCGCTTTACGTTGGGTTATCGAATTATAAACCCCAGGAGGCCGCAGATGCCTTTGGCATTCTCCAGCATCTCGGCACGCCCTGCCTGATTCACCAGCCCAGATATTCGCTGCTCGACCGCTGGGTGGAAGAAAGTCTGCTCGATTTGCTGGAAGAAGAGAGCGTGGGCTGTATCCCGTTCTCGCCCCTGGCGCAGGGATTGCTCACCACTAAATACCTGTCGGGCGTTCCGGCCGACTCGCGGGCCGCTAAGCCCCACGGCCATTTGCAGGAAGCTCAGCTTACGCCCGAAACCCTCGATAAAATCCGGCAACTGAACGAACTGGCGCAGAAACGTGGGCAGACGCTGGCCCAGATGGCTTTATCGTGGCTGCTGTCCGATCACCGCGTTACGTCGGTGCTGCTCGGCGTCAGCAAACCCGAACAGTTGACCGACTCCCTGCAGTGTCTGAATAAGCTGGACTTTGACGATTCGGAACTCGATGCCATTGATGCCATCTGCCCGGTCACTAAAAGTTAATTCAACGATTGTCTATAAATTTCTGCTTTATCTTATTCATGAAAAAAACCTTGTTTCTCCTTGGCTGTGGTCTGCTGGGAACGCTGACCTTTAGCAGTAACGCGGCTGGCTCTCGAAACAAACCCATCGACAATAAGGCGACGAAGGAAACGGTAGCCCTTTACCGAAATCTTCATAAACTCTCTAAAAAACACATTCTGTTTGGGCATCAGCACGCTACCGAGTACGGTCACGGCTGGTCCGGCGATCCCGACCGGTCGGACGTAAAGTTGGTGAGTGGTTCGCATCCGGCCGTCATTGGCGTTGACTTCAGCGGGCTGTCGGGTCGGCCGGAGCCGGTTATTGAACGCACGAAAGAAACGTTACGTCGGTCGATTGCCGACACCTACGACCGCGGGGGCGTAACGACGGTAGCCTGGCACTTTACCAATCCGGTCACCGAGCAAACCGGATTTTACTGGAAAGACTCCGTATCGGCGCCCGCGGTAGCCAACCTGGTTCCGGGCGGCTCGCACCACGAAAAATACAAGCAGATTCTGCGGAGCGTGGGCGAATTTGCCAAGTCCGTAAAAGGCAGGGATGGTAAGTTGGCGCCGATGATTTTCCGGCCTTATCACGAGTTCGACGGGGGCTGGTTCTGGTGGGGCAAGCCGCACTGCACCCGCGACGAGTTCGTGTCGCTCTGGCGGTTCACGGTCTCCTACCTGCGCGACAGCGTGCAGGTGCATAACTTCCTCTACGCCTTCTCACCCGACTGCACGTACAAGACAGAAGCCGATTATCTGGAACGGTATCCGGGCGACGAATGGGTGGATATGGTGGGCGTCGATAATTATGCCGACTTTGGGCGCGACGGTCGGTACAACCTCACGGCTGGGATTCAGAAGTTGAAGATTGTATCAGACTACGCCCGCAAGGCCGGTAAGCTGGCGGCCTTTACGGAAACGGGGCTGGAGTCTATTCCAAACACTAGCTGGTGGACCGAAACGCTGCTCAAAGCCCTAAAAACAGAGAAGATGCGTCTGGCGTATGTGCTTGTCTGGCGTAACGATGTCCGCAGCCCAACGCACTATTACGCGCCTTATCCGGGTCATACGAGTGTGGCCGACTTTATGAAGTTTTACGCAGATCCCTATACGCTGTTTGAAACTGATTTGCCGAATATGTACCGGCGCAGGTGGCTGATTTTCTAATAAAAACACCGGGCGAAGGAAAGCTTTTCTTCGCCCGGTGTTTACTTGGCTATTCCATAGAACTCTGTAAGGCTTCTTCGTTCGCCTGGATAACCTGCTTGATAAGTTGATCGGATAAGGCTACGGACACAAACAAACTCTCGAACTGCGAAGGTGCCAGATATACGCCCCGCTTCAACATTTCGTGGAAATACCGGCCGAACCGGGGCAGATCACACGATTTGGCTTCGGCAAAATTCGTGACGGGCCGCTCGGTCATGAACAGCGTAAACATGGAACCGATCTGATTAATCGTATAGTTCAACCCCACTTTCTGCAAACCCGCCCGGAAGCCCTCGGCCAGTCTTCCGCCAACCTCGTCCAGACGCGTGTACACCTCCGGATGATCGTTCAGGTGATGCAGCATGGCTAACCCCGCCGACATGGCAATGGGATTGCCCGAGAGCGTTCCGGCCTGATAAACAGGTCCGGCCGGCGCAACGACATCCATGATCTCCTGGCGTCCGCCATAAGCGCCAACGGGCATCCCACCCCCGATAATTTTGCCCAGGGTCGTCAGATCGGGGGTGATCCCGAACCGCTCCTGCGCACCACCTTTCGCCAGTCGGAAGCCGGTCATGACTTCGTCAAAGATCAGCAGAGCGCCATGTTTGTCGCAGAGGGACCGGATACCTTCCAAAAAGCCCGGCTGGGGCAGAACGCAGCCCATATTCCCGACTACTGGCTCCAGAATGACGGCTGCGATCTGATTCAGGTTGTTATCAAACAGCATTTCGACGGCCGCCAGGTCATTATACGGCGCCGTAAGCGTATCGGCCGCGGTTGCCTTGGTTACGCCGGGGGAATCGGGAACGCCCAGCGTAACGGCTCCGCTCCCGGCCGCAATCAGAAACGAGTCGCCGTGACCATGGTAACAGCCTTCGAACTTGATAATCTTGTCGCGGCCAGTAAATCCCCGCGCCACCCGAATGGCCGCCATAGTCGCTTCCGTACCGGAATTAACCATCCGGACTTTCTCGACTGACGGCACCATCTCAGTAATCAGTTCGGCCATTTCGACTTCCTTACGGGTCGGTGCTCCGAATGAGAAGGAGTACTGAATAGCGTCCCGAACGGCCTTCTCGACCGGCTCGAACGCATGGCCCAGAATCATCGGCCCCCAGGAGTTGATCAGTTCAATGTACTGTCGGCCATCTTCGTCATAGATGTAGGGTCCTTTGGCCGATTTAATAAACAGTGGGGTACCACCTACGGCCCGGAACGCCCGTACCGGCGAGTTAACTCCACCCGGAATCAGCGTTTGGGCTTTTTCAAACAGTTGTTCGCTCGTTGTCATACTTGAAACATAAAAGCCTACCCAGCGGTGTATGTCTTTTCATCGCCGGCAGGCTTTTCTTAATTAACTTTTACAAACCGCCCATCTTCGTACTGCACGATAGGGACAATCTGGTTTTCGTTGCTTTGCGTATAATCGAAACCCGACAGCAGGTAATCGTCCGTGTCGGATCGGAAGCTGGCGCGGTTCCGGAAGGGCGCCCCATTTTTGGCAAGCTGCCTGCCAAAAAATAACATCATGTCGTAGCCAACGCTGGCAAAGACCGATGGAATGGTATTTCGTTTGGCCAGATACTGCTCCTGAAACGTGATGACGGGCTCCCGCGTCGAATCAATGAAATCGGGATAAAGCAGATACAGATTCCGGCGCGTAAAGGTTGAGGCCGAATTGCGGTAAAAATCGAATGCAGTAGACGTAGCAATTACCGCCCCGCTTACCCGCCGACGGCTGAGCGCTTCCAGCAAGCGGGGTCCGTCATCATCATTACTGCTGGCGAAGAACACATGACTGAGCGCTACGTTCGTCGTCGGTGTTACGGCTTCTGCCGACCGCGTCGCCGTCAGGTTTGCCGTGAAACTCATGGCATCCGCCATGGCCTGCGATGAGCCGCTTATTTTCTTAAAATCAACGATCTGATAGTTCTGGCGGGTAAGCTCGGCCTGATAAGCCTGAGCCAGCAGCGAATCCTTACGAGACGAACCATAGTAAATCGCTACCCGGCGATTACCCAGGCCAACCTGCCGCGCCAGCTCGGCCGCTTTCTGAGCCTGTCGCGCCAGGGACGGCTGCGCCAGAAACGACATAGGCTGGCTCGTCACCAGTTCACTACTGGTTGCCAGCGGATTCAATAACAGAATATTGTTCTGATTGGCATAGGCCGATGCAATCCGGTTGGGTTCTACGTAGAGCGGACCGATGATCAGGTCGGTCTGCGCAAACGCCGGGCTGTTAATCAGTTCGAGCGTTCGGTTCGGGTCGTTCTCGACGTCATACGCAAACAGGTTGACCGTAATGCCTTCTTCCTGCAATTTGGCCCTGGCCATCTTGATGCCGTTATACATGTCGAAGGCATATTGATTCCCCCGCACCCGCTTGTCAGCATTAAACTCGTCTAGTCGGAACGGAAACATCACCGCAACGTTGTAATAACCTTTCGGGCGTGTATTCCGGCTGGGCTGACCCGGTGACGTACCCGGACGAACAGTACCGGCAGTGGAGGTGGTAGACGCAGCTGGCCGCGACGTTCTTGCTGGCGGCACGCCAAATCGGTTGGTGAGCCGATCCGACAGTTCCAGATCGTCTTTGTCGCTGCCGGTTTGCTGAATGAGGTCAATCAGGGCCAGCCCTACGTTCCGGTTGTTGGGGAAGGCCCGATTCAGCTGCTTCAGGCGCTCCAGGTCGGTGAGCCGGCTCAGAAAATACTGTTCGAGCCTGACGGCATCCGCCTTGATTTTTGGGTCACTGATGGTTTGCAACGCGTCCAGCGCGTCTTCAAACTGATTCATTTCGGCGTTGACGGCCCCCAGCAGATACAGGGCTTCGTCCAATTTACGCCAATCCGGAAAACGCGTTGTCAGCTGCTTCAGCATCAGCCGCGTCTGATTGAAGTTTTTCTGCCGGAAGGCCGCCAGCGAGTAGTAATAGTGAGCATACGGAGCCAGTGGCCCACCCTTCTGCGCGATGGCGTTCAACTCAAATTTAGCTCGTTCATAATCGCCGGTTTGACCAGACTGTATGGATTGAACAGCCGCCTTATAGCGTTTTAGCTGATCGGCCGGCACCTGAGCGATCGCCGTGGATTGGTTAACCAGCCAGAGCAGGCCAATTAGTACTAGATATATCCGATATATCTTACCGGTCATGATTTTAAGGGGCTAATGCACAAAAGCAACGCCTGAGCGTTGCTTTTGTTAACAATTTATTCTCAGACCACCGGGGGCTGGCCCTGCTGATGTGCATTCCTTATTTCTTTTGCTTAGGCTTACGTTGTGCTTCATCGGCCTGTTTGCGGGCTTCTTCAGCCGCTGCCAGTTGCTTTTGAAGCAATGCCTGAAAACCACCCGGCTTTTTGCCCTGACCCGACGCATTTTTCCGGCGGTTCTCATCGAGTACCGCTTTGATTTTATCTTCATCCACGAACCGGCGGATGAGCTGCTGCTGGGTAATGGTAACAACGTTTGACACGAAATAATAGAAGGTCAGACCGGCCGGATATGAGTTCAGCACGAACATGAACATGAGCGGAAAAATATAGCTCAGGGCTTTCATATTCACCGGGCCCGGCTGGGTTGGCGTCGTCTGGTTGTTGTAGTAGGCGTAGGCAATCGAAGATGCCGTCATCAGCACCGTGAACAAACTGAGGTGACTGCCAATAAACGGAATCGTGGGGAACGTAATGAACGCGTCGTAGGTCGAAAGATCGTCGGCCCACAGGAACGACTTCTGCCTCAGTTCAATCAAATTCGGGAACAGCATGAACAGGGCGAACAGAATCGGCATAGTAGCCAGCACCGGCACACAACCGCTCAGTGGACTAACGCCTACTTCCTGATACAGCTTCATCTGTTCCGACTGCTGCTTGGCCATATCGTCGCCAACGCGCTCTTTAATCGCATTGATCTCCGGAGCCAGCACCCGCATTTTCGCCATGCTGACGTACGACTTATACGTCAACGGGGTCAGAATCAGCTTCACGAACACCACCAGCGCAATAATCAGCAGACCATAGTTGGTGATAAACTTCTCCAGAATGTTGAATACCGGAACGAAGAAATACTTGTTGATTGGCTTCAGTATCGAGTAGCCCAGATAAACATTCTGGTCGAACTCCGGCGCTACGTCGCCCAGCAACTGAAAATCGTTGGGACCGTAGAAAAACTTGTATTCGCCTTTCCCCGCTTTAACGTCGGCCATCGGCAGCGTTACGTCGGCGATTGCGGTTTTAACCGTGTTGCTATCCGCCGGATTGACCAGCGTCTGGAATTCAGCCTTCGGCATCGCCCCGTTTTTAGCGACAAACCCCGACAGGAAGTATTTGTGCTTGATGGTGAACCATTTCACCGGCTCCTCGAGCGTAACCTCTTCGTTACTTTCTCCTTCCGTCAGCTTCTCAAAATTCTCGTCGGCCGTCAGGTAGTTGATGGTGGCAGCCCGGCGGTTGTTCGACATATCGTTTTCATACTGGCGCATTTTATCCTGCCAGAAAAACCGGATGTTGTCGTTCGTTACGGTGTTCTGCAGGCCGTTCAGTTTAAGGGCGTAATCCAGCACATAACCGTCTGCCGGCATGGTGTACACCTGCTCAATCGATTCGCCCGGCGCTATCTCGGCCCGGAAGGTAATCTGCTCGGGGGAGCCCGCTACGGTACCCGTCTGCGCATTCGTCTGATAATAGAGTTTATGCAGATCAACCTTACCCCGGTTCGTGGGCAGCTCAAGCAGGGTCTGGCTGCTCTGCTCATCAATCAGAACCAGCGGCTTCTGATCATAGGTTTTGTATTTTTTCAGCAAAACTTGTTTCACGCGGCCACCCTGTGTGCTGAAAGTCACCCGGATATCGTTGTTTTCAAGCACAATATCGCGCGCCTGGCCGGAAGCGACAGCAGCAAAATCGCCGAACTGCGCCCGGGCAGCGGCAGAATCAAGGGGCTGTTCTGCCTGTTTAACGGCAGCCGCAGCGCCGGAAGCGGTAGTCGGCTTGGTTGTCTGTGTCGTTTGGGCCGGTTCCTTCTCGGGCGCGGGTTTCGGCACCAGTAGCTGATAGCCGACCAGCATCGCCAGAATCAGGACAATGCCAATAATTTGATTACGATCCATTTGGTTTGTTTGTTGTCTGCATACAGGAGTCTGTGGTTTATCATCACGAATGGATCATAAACCACAGACCACTCTCTGCAAACAGAATTTCTGGCAAAATTACGCCAATCAGCCGGGTTAATCAACCACGTCGGCCGTTTCTACGGGAACGGCGCGGTCTGACGTACTGGCGGTGCGTTTTTGCTGACTATAGGTAAGAGCCGCCCGTACGAACTGCACAAACAGGGGGTGCGGATTCATTACGGTACTCTTCAGTTCGGGGTGAAACTGTACGCCCACAAACCACGGATGGTTTGCCAGCTCTACAATTTCAACCAGACCCGTGTCGGGGTTGATACCCGTTGGCCGAAGGCCGGCCCGCTCAAACTGCTCCAGGTAATTGTTATTGAACTCGTACCGGTGGCGGTGGCGCTCGCTGATCTGGGTTTTCCCGTAGATCTGGTGAGCCAGTGAATCGCGTTTGAGTTTGCAGGCATACGCCCCGAGCCGCATCGTACCGCCTTTGTCGGTGACGCTCTTCTGCTCTTCCATCATGCTGATGACGGGACTCGGCGTGTGCGGGTCCATCTCCGTCGAGTGGGCGTCTTCAATCCCCATCACGTTACGGGCGTACTCGATCACGGCCATCTGCATACCCAGACAGATACCCAGGAACGGAATACCGCGTTCGCGAACGTAGCGGACGGCGTTGATTTTGCCTTCAATACCGCGTTCGCCGAAGCCGGGCGCGACCAGCACGCCGTCCAGATCGCGCAGAACGTCGGCGCAGTGATGCTCGTCGGCCAGCGTTTCGGACTGAATCCACTCCAGCTGCACTTTACACTCATTCTCGGCCCCGGCATGGATGAATGACTCCGCAATCGACTTATAGGCATCGTGCAGCTCAATGTATTTACCCACCAGCCCGATGCGTACGGTATCGCCCGGGTTCTTGAGCCGTCCCAGGAACTGTTTCCAGGCGTCGAGGTCGGCGTCTTTGTCGTTGTACAGGTCGAGCATATAGAGTGTGCGCTGATCGAGCCGCTCTTTCTGCATCAGCAGGGGCACGTCGTAGATGGTGCCGGCGTCAATGGCTTCGATAACAGAGCTAACCTGTACGTTGCAGAATAAGGCAATTTTCCGGCGGATGTCCTGCGGCAGCGGGTGTTCGGTGCGGCAAACGATAATGTCGGGCTGAACGCCGTTTTCCAGCAGCATCCGGACCGAGTGCTGCGTGGGTTTGGTTTTCAGCTCGCCCGCCGACTGCAGATACGGCACCAGCGTCAGGTGAATCACGAGCGTATCTTTTTCGCCTAGTTCAAACTTTAACTGCCGCACGGCCTCCACAAACGGCAGCGACTCAATATCGCCCACACAACCGCCAATTTCAGTGATGATGATGTCATACTCACCCGTATCGCCCAGCAGCCGGATGTTCCGTTTGATCTCGTCGGTGATATGCGGTACCACCTGCACGGTTTTACCCAGGAAATCACCCCGGCGTTCGCGGGTGATGACGTTATTATAGATGCGCCCCGTCGTAATGTTATTCGCCTTTGAGGTTGGCCGGTTCAGAAAGCGTTCATAGTGCCCGAGATCGAGGTCTGTTTCGGCCCCGTCGTCGGTTACGTAGCATTCGCCGTGTTCGTAAGGATTGAGCGTTCCGGGGTCAATGTTGATGTACGGATCGAACTTCTGGATCGTAACCGACAGTCCCCGCGACTGAAGAAGTTTGGCCAGCGAAGAGGCAATGATGCCCTTGCCGAGTGATGAAGTTACCCCGCCCGTAACAAAAATGTATTTCGCGGATTTTGGTCCCGTAGCCGCCATGATTGAAACCTGTTTTGGTCGTTACGGGGAATAAAGGTACGAAGGTTTTGGGAGGAAAGACGTAGCCGACCGGGAAAAAAGTTGGCGGGTGCTGCCCGGCTACCCGCCATATGGCTGATTGTCGGCACGTTAACCAATCAGCCTCTTCAACCCTGAGCAGACGTATTTACCAGCGGCCGTCGCTGGATACAACGATCTGAAAACATCACCTGCGTTTTACTTACGTAAATCAGATAACGCCTGTTACTAAGCGTCCCTGCCCGCCCAATAGGCTCTGCGTTCAGCCAGTAGGCATACCGTCCTCTAAACAGGTCGTGTTTAGAAGATTAACAGCAGTTTAATCAGTTTGACCGCTTATTCGCTTATCATTGCATCTGTAACTTTGTATAGCCTATTTTCCACCCGTACGCACCGTACATTCATGAAGCAGTTAATTTTCTTAGTTGATGATGATGAAGACGACTGTTTTCTGGTTCAGCATACCCTACGGCCTAAAGCCAATTGCGAACTACGGTCGTTTCATAACGGCAGCGCACTGATCCATCAGCTTAACGGCCAGCCCCATGCGCTGCCCGACCTCATCCTGCTCGATCTGAATATGCCGTTCATGAATGGCTTTGAGACCTTAGCAGTTCTGAAAAAACATCCGGACTGGACGGCTATTCCAACCATTATCCTGACCACTTCTGATCACCAGAATGACCGCGAACGCTCCTATGCCCTGGGGGCGGATGGTTTTCTGACTAAACCCGCTGATTTTCAGTCGCTATCCGATGTGCTGGCTTCGATCAGCGACTGCTGGCGGGCACAGTAACGACCTGGCGGCTTTAACGAAGCCGTTCACATCAGCGCAGCCGCCAGACACCCGGTCTGGTTCAGCATTCAGTCTACGTAGTCAATGCCTGAGTATGGTTCGGCCGATGTCGAACCTGTTCTGAATCGGTATAGATACGGCGCTTTGTGCGGAGTACCCGCCCGTCGCTCCGAAAGTCGCTGCAACACATTGGAAGCCATCACTTTCTTATAAAAATTGCGGGCATCGAGCGGATGACCCAGAATCGTTTCGTGCAGCCGCTGCAACTCGGGAATCGTGAATATGTCGGGCAGTAAATGACTGATCGGTAAATCACCCAACTGGCTGCGCAGCGACTGAAGCGCAACCTCGATGATGTGGTTATGATCGAACAGAAGAGCGGGAATTTCTTCCAAGCTCCACCAGCGACATTCTTCGGTTAGGAAATCCGGCGTGGGAACAACTTTCGAATGCTCGACCAGGGCGTAATACCCTAGTGAAATGGTTCGTTCCGACCAGTTGACGCCTTTAATTGGCAGGTTTATTTTTTGCCAGGTTGCTTCCTGATCGTAACGCAGCGCTTCGCCGAAGACGTGAAACTGCCGAAGGTAAAGTTCTTGTAAACCCGTTCGCTCCTGCATAATCCGCTGGGCCGCTTTATCAACCGATTCCGCTTTTCGGATAAATCCGCCCGGTAAACTCCATTCATTCGTTCCTTTCCAGCGCAGCAGCAACACCTTCAGCTGATTCTGATGAAAGCCAAAGATGACCCCGTCAATAGACAGGTAGTGGATGCACTGTTCAGAAACCTCCTGGTAATACTGAACCACCGGGTCCTTAGAATCCATCATAAAATCTTATAATATGACTTTACGTAGTTTGAACGTAAAGATTTCTTTGTGTACTTTTGACGTAAAGATAACAGAGAGTTCATTATCTCTGCCGCCCAGAGTTTTTATTTACTTGTGCGTAGGTTCGTTTATACGCACGCCCTTAGCCGTTTATGAAACGCCGTCAATTCTTAAAAAATAGCTCTGCCGCCGGCCTTGTGGCACTCATTACCCCAACCGGTCTGGTGCAGTTTGGCAATCAGACACCCAAAGCAGGCTCGCTGCTCAATAGCTTCCAGAACCCACCTCATTCGGCACGTCCCCAAACTTGGTGGCACTGGATGAACGGCAACGTAACCCGCGAGGGAATTACATTAGACCTGGAAGCGATGAAGGAAATCGGCCTGGGTGGCTTCCAGAATTTCGACGCCGGTACGGGCATTCCGAAAGGCCCCATCCAGTATTTAAGTCCGGAGTGGCTGGCGCTGAAAGAACACACGATCCGGGAGGCCGACCGTCTGGGGCTTGAGTTCACCATGCACAATTGTCCCGGCTGGTCGTCGAGTGGTGGACCGTGGATAACCCCCGAGCTAGGTATGCAGGAAATGACCTGGAGCGAAACCCACGTAACGGGTGGAAAAGCGGTTCAGCTAAACCTCCCCCGACCCTATTCAAAACTCGACCGGTATCAGGACGTGGCGGTTCTGGCGTTTCCGGCCTTGACCGGCGAAGCCGACCTGACCGATCTGGTCAGCAAGGCTACATCCGGCGCCGGGCCGATTGATCTGAAGCAACTCACGGGCGAAGACCCAAAGGGCGTAACGATTACGAAAGCCGAAGGCAGTCCGGCCGCGTATCTGCAACTGGAGCTGACCCAACCCTACGAAGCCCGTTCGATTGGCTTTTTGGGCACCCGCGTTGGCGGGGGCGGGGGTGGCTTTGGGGGCGGACCAGCCGTTACGGTCGAAGCATCCAGTGACGGCGTTGAATTTCGGAAACTCACAACGGCCAGTGTCAGCGATGGCTTCGTACTGGCGGAGTTTCCGGCCACCACCGCACGCTACTTCCGGCTTTCTTCCGCTCAGCCGCTTCATTACGCTCAGGTCCGGCTCTCGGGTGCTGACCGATTAACCGACTGGCGGAAAAAAACGAACTTTCAGTTTAGTGGCTCAGCCGGGATAAAACCGCACACAGCGACACCCGCAGCCGGGTCGGTTATTCCGCTGTCCGCCATCGTTAACCTGACCACGAACTTAGACAAAGACGGCCAGCTTAGCTGGAATGCGCCGGCGGGTAACTGGACTATTTTACGGGTTGGCTTTACGCCCACCGGCACCCTGAACCGCTCGGCTCCGGATACCGGCGTTGGTCTCGAATGCGATAAGTATAGTCAGGCGGCCATTACGTTCCACTTCAATAAGATGATGGAAAACCTGCTGCCGACGCTGCAACCGCTGGCCAAAAAAGGAAAAGTCGGTCTGCTCATCGATAGCTATGAAGTAGGTATGCAAAACTGGACGCCCGGCTTTGAGCAGGTTTTTCAGCAACGCAGCGGCTATGATCTGCTGCGCTACCTACCCGCCCTGACGGGCCGCCTGATCGACAGTGTAGATACCACCGAGCGGTTTCTCTGGGACCTCCGCCGGACGCAGGCCGATCTGATTGCGGATAATTATTACGGACAACTGACCAAGTTATGCCATCAGCACGGTCTGATTTCCTACACGGAGCCGTACGATCGGGGCCCTATGGAAGAAATGCAGATTGGCTCCCGGGTGGACGTTAACATGGGGGAGTTCTGGAACGGTTTGTCGTCCCTGTTTCAGAACAACTGGACTATGCGCCGAACCACGAAACTGGCGGCATCCATTGCTCATATCAACGGTCAGCGGAGCGATGGCTTTCAGGTAGTCGGTGCCGAAGCGTTCACGGGCGAGCCGGAATCGGCCCGCTGGCAGGAATACCCGTTTGGCATGAAAGCCCTGGGCGACAAGCTGTTTACGCAGGGGCTGAACCGGGTCATCTTCCACCGGTACGCTCACCAGCCTCATCCTACGGCCCTGCCCGGCATGACCATGGGCCCCTGGGGTATTCACTTCGACCGGACGAATACCTGGTGGAAACCCGGTAAAGCCTGGATCAGCTATTTGTCGCGTTGCCAGAGCCTGCTACAGCAAGGTTTGTTTGTGGCCGACCTGGCTTACTTCACCGGCGAGGAAGGAAATGCCTATGCCAAAGCAGGACCGGAGGAGTTGACGCCTATTCCACCGACCGGCTATGATTACGACCTGATCAACGGCGAAACGATTCTTAAGCGGGCCACCGTAGCAAACAATCAACTGACCTTACCCGATGGCCTGCGTTACCGGGTGCTCCTGCTCCAGAATACTAAAAGCCTGAGCCTTCCGTTGCTGAAAAAACTTCGTGATCTCGTCAATCAGGGTCTGCTCGTGGTAGGCAACCGTCCTGAACATTCGCTGGGTCTGCAGAGTGCGGCCAACGGCGATGCCGAATTTCGGCAGATTATGTCGGAGCTTTGGGGCACAGGCAACGGCTCCTCCGCTGGCGAAAACCGACTTGGCAAGGGGCGCGTATTCTGGGGACAGCCGCTGACTACCCTTCTGCAAACCCTGGCCATAAAACCGGATGTTGACGTTTCGTCCCGCTCGGGCGATGCGCCCATTACGTTTATTCATCGCCGGATCAATGACACCGATGTTTACTTCCTGGCCAATCAGCGCCGTACGACGGAAGAACTGGTCTGCACCTTCCGGGTGGCGGGCAGACAACCCGAACTATGGGACGCCGATACCGGCCAGATTACGCCCGTTAGTGTGTATGAGCTGACCGATGGCCGTGTCAGAATGCCACTCGTATTGAGTCCGGCCGGTTCTGTATTCGTCGTGTTCCGCTCACCGGCCGCTCCTAAACGCATCCAGGCGGTTCTGAAAGACCGAACGCCCCTACTGACCACGAAACCGTTTTCAGCTAATTCCCGCAAGCTATACAAAGACGTAACGAACAACTTTACCCTTAGTCTTTGGGCGAAACCGGAGCTGAACGTAATGCTCAGCACTCGTGGCCTGATGGAAGGCGTTGCCGCCCCCTGGACGGATAATTACGCCATTTACCCGGCTTCGGGACAGGAATTGTATGGTTCCGGGCACACCACCTGCGGGTTAGCCATTGGTCGCAACGGCGTAGCGGTTTGGGAGCGGGGCGCAGGCGTCCCCGCCATGGTGCTGGCAGCTCCGGCCTCACTCTCCGGATGGAGTCATATAGCCATTGTGTATCAGGATGGCATACCATCGGTGTTTGTCAATGGTAAACTGATTCAGCAAGGCAAGAGCGCCGGGGCTATTGTGCACCCTGGCTTGGGGCAGGCGTATCTCAGCGACGGCGCGTCGTATTATAACGGCGATATGAGCGAGCCGCAACTCTATACGGAAGTACTCCCGGCCGACCGCATTCAGCAACTGGCGGCCAGCCGGCCGCTTAGCCACCAACAGACACCGCTAGTTGAGGCTGCCGCAGGCGAGAAACCGGGGCTGCTCTTCTGGCAGAACGGGCGCTATACGCTTCTAAGCAACAGCGGTAAGGAAACCCCCTTTCAGGTTGACAAGTTGGAAAAACCCATTCCATTAACCCAACCCTGGCAGGTTAGTTTTCCGCCCAATCTGGGCGCTCCGGCGCAGATTACCCTGCCTGAACTTCAATCCCTGCATACACATCCCGAAGCAGGAGTGCGCTATTTCTCCGGCACGGCTACCTATAGCCAGTCGTTTTCCGTTCCGGCCTCTGCCCTGTCGGCCAGCAAACGCCTGTTTCTGGATTTAGGCAGCGTGGAGGTGCTTGCCGCCGTACGGGTTAATGGCAAAGACTTGGGTACACTCTGGAAGCGACCCTACCGGGTAGACATTACCGATGCCGTTAAAGCCGGGACCAACCAACTGGAAGTGCGGGTAACGAATCAGTGGCCCAACCGCCTGATTGGCGACGCTCAACTACCCGATGTCGACAAGTTTACGGCTGGCGGAGGAGCCAGCGGATTTGCCAGTTTGAGTAATGGCGCTATTCAGGAACTGCCGGACTGGTATAAACAGGGCAAACCCAAACCTAACGACGGCCGTGTAACCTTCACGACCTGGAAACACTACGATAAAGATTCGCCCTTACTCGAAGCCGGGTTGATTGGGCCGGTTACGCTGCGCATGGCCTACCTGAGGCAACCCGATGTAGTTTGATCAATTGAAAAATCTATTCATTTAAACACCCCCTGCCCCCATGTATTTAACCCGTCTCTTCCTTTCGATCAGCCTGTTGGGTTTATCATTCACCGGAATCTGCGCGAAAGTTGATTCGCTCGACGTGCCCAGTGCCGCCATGAATCGAACCATGCGCGCGGCCGTAGTTCTGCCGGAATCGTACGCCAAAAGCAAAACGGCTTTCCCGGTGCTGTACCTGCTGCACGGGGGCGGTGGAACCTTCAGCGACTGGCTGAAACAAACACCCGACAAGATGCTCGTGCATAAGCTGGCCGATCAGTATAACCTGATTATCGTCATGCCCGAAGGCGAACGGCTCGGCGGGTATCTGGATAGCCCGGTTCAGAAGGATAACCTGTTCGAGACTTACGTAGCAAAAGAAGTAGTCGACAAAATCGACAACACCTACCGCACCATCCGCGACCGAAAAGGCCGGGTAATTACGGGTCTCTCGATGGGCGGACACGGCGCGCTGTACCTGGCTACCCGCCATCCGGAACTGTATTGTGCCGCAGGTAGCATGAGTGGCGCTCTGGATTTAAATCCGGCTAACTGGCGCATTGATCCGGAATTTGCCAAACGCATTGAACCAGGCTTCACCCGAATTCTGGGCCCCATGGGGTCAACACCCGACTACTACGCGGCTAACTCGGTTGTGAACATGACCGATAAAATCAAAGCCAATGGTCAGAAGCTGATCATCGACTGTGGCGTGGACGATTTCCTGATCGAGCCGAACCGTGAATTACACCGGCGGCTGGTTTACAGCAAGGTTGAGCATGATTATACCGAACGGCCCGGTGGCCACACCTGGGAGTATTGGCAGAACTCACTGCCCTATCATGTCCTGTTTTTCCAGAAAGTCCTGAAAGCCAACGGTACCCTTGCTCAATAATCCATGCTGAAACCCTGTATTAAATTTCTGTTCATTGCGCTGGGTTGTCTTTTTTCGCTGAAGACGTTTGCGGCCAGAGTCGATACGCTCGACATTCCGAGTGCAGGCATGAAAAAGACCCTCCGGGCGGCTGTGGTTTTGCCGGACTCGTATGCCGCTGCCGGATCAGCCAAAAGCAAAAAGGCAGCCGCGCAGACGGCTTATCCTGTGCTGTACCTGCTGCATGGCGGCTACGGCCACTTCAACGACTGGTTGGCAAAAACGCCGGACAAAACATTGCTGCACCGACTGGCCGACCAGTATAACCTGATTATCGTCATGCCCGAAGGAGACGTGTTCAGCTATTATCTGGACAGCCCGATCCTGCAGAACAGTCAGTTTGAAACCTACCTAACCAAAGACGTAATTGATAAAATTGACAACACCTATCGCACAATACGGGATAAAAAGGGACGCGTCATTACGGGCCTGAGCATGGGCGGTTATGGCGCGTTATACCTAGCGACGCGCCACCCTGATCTGTACTGCGCGGCTGGCAGTATGAGCGGAGCGTTAAATCCGGATATGACTACCTGGAAGCTGCCTCCCGACCCCACAAAAAATATTAAACGCGAGTTTGAGAAAATTCTGGGCTCCTACGAGCAGTCGGCGGACGGCTGGGCGGCTTACTCCGTGGTTGGCATGGCCGATAAGATGAAAGCCAATGGCCTGAGGCTGGTTATCGACTGCGGTGTGGACGACTTCCTGATTGAGCCGAATCGTGAACTGCACCGACGGTTAGTGTTCAACCAGACACCCCATGATTACTCCGAACGCCCCGGCGGTCATTCCTGGGAGTACTGGCAGAACTCACTGCCTAATCACGTTTTATTCTTTAGCAACGTCCTGAAAGCAAACGGCTCCACTGCCCAGTAATATGCCCAGACCCTTTTCCAAAGCCTCTATTCTCCTGATCGGGTGCCTGTTGTCGCTCAATGCGGTAGCGGCCAAAGTCGATACGCTCGACGTCTCAAGCGCCAGCATGAACCGGACCCTCCGGGCGGCTGTGGTCTTGCCCGAAACGTACCGAAAAGCAAAAAAGCAGTCCTTCCCGGTGCTGTATCTGCTCCATGGGGGCACAGGCAGTTTCCGCGACTGGCTGACCAAGGTGCCCGACAAAACCCTGCTGCACCGCATGGCCGATCAGTACAATCTGATCATCGTTACGCCCGACGGCGACCCAACCAGCTATTATTTTGACAGCCCTCTGGTTAGAACCAGTCAGTTTGAGACGTTTATTTCCAGAGAGCTAATCGAAAAAATTGACAATACGTACCGCACCGTCCGCGACAAAAAAGGCCGGGTTATCGCGGGCCTCTCGATGGGTGGACACGGAGCCATGTTTATTTCGAGCCGCCACCCGGAGCTGTATGCGGCTGCCGGCAGCATGAGCGGGGTGATGAACATCAATACGGCCAGTTGGAAAGTACCCGCCGAGTTCGCTAAGTCCCGCGCGGAGAATTTTGCGAAACTGCTGGGACCTGCCAAAGAAGGCGACGTACCGTATCCCGGCTATACGATGGTCACCCTCGCCGACAAGCTTAAAGCGAACAACCTGCCCCTCATTCTGGATATTGGCGTCGATGATTTTCTGATTGAAACAAACCGCGATCTGCACCGACGGCTGGTCGAAAACAAAACGCCCCACGACTACATTGAGCGTCCCGGCGCGCATACCTGGGAGTATTGGGGCAACGCCCTGCCTTACCAACTCCTGTTTTTCAGCAAGATTCTCAAAGCCAACGAAGTAGCTATTCCTTAATCATGAAACGATCGACTGTATTCGTATGCCTCGCGTCCGTCGGACTGCTTGGCTTTATAGCCTTCGCTCCGGTAACGGCTGAATTGGATACCGTAAAGGTCACCGGGGGGCTTATTTCCGGCACCACCAGCCAGGACGGCGATGTGCAGATTTTCAAAGGGATTCCCTTTGCCGCACCACCCGTTGGCAATCTCCGCTGGAAAGCGCCCCAACCCGTTACGCCCTGGTCGGGTGTTCGGAAATGCGATCAGTTTGGAGCGAGCCCGATGCAGGGTGCCCCGGCTCCGTTTGGTCCGTGGAGCGCCGAGTATCTAATTCCGAAAGAACCCATCAGCGAGGACTGCCTGTACCTAAACGTATGGTCGGGGGCCAAATCGGCCAAAGAAAAACGCCCGGTGCTTGTTTGGATTTACGGGGGCGGTTTCAACAGCGGTGGCAGCAACGTGCCTATTTACGACGGCGAAGCAACGGCCAAGAAAGGCGTCGTGTTTGTCAGCGCCAACTATCGCGTGGGTCCGTTTGGTTTCCTGGCGCATCCGGAACTGACAAAAGAATCTGGTCATAACGCGTCGGGGAATTACGGCCTGATGGATCAGATTGCCGCCCTGCAGTGGGTGAAGCAGAACATTGCGCAGTTTGGGGGCGACCCCAACAACGTAACCATTGCCGGTCAGTCGGCGGGTTCAATGAGCGTCAATGCCCTCGTTGCTTCGCCCTTAGCTAAAGGTTTGTTCAACAAAGCCATTGCCGAGAGCGGAGCCAGTCTGGCCCGGCCCAACCCAACGCTACAACAGGCCGAAGAGGGTGGCCTAAAAACCATGCAAGCTCTAGGCGCTACGTCGCTGGCCGAACTCCGGGCCAAACCAGCCGACGAAATCCTAAAAAAAGCGCAGGGTATGCGCGGCCCAATCGTTGACGGCTACGTACTCCCCCAATCGATAGCGACCATCTTTTCGACGGGCAAAGCGAACCCCATTACGTTACTGACGGGCTGGAATGAAGATGAAGGCATGTCGTTCGGTCCGGCGAAAAAGGCAGACGAGTATCGGAAGCAGATTGAGCAGCAGTACGGTGCCGATGCTCAGAATTTCCTCAGGTATTATCCAGCCGGTACGGACGATGAAGCAGCTGCTTCGCAGATGAAAATCTCGCGGGATATGATCTTTGGCGCTCAGAACTACGCCTGGGCGAACCTGCAGAGTCAGCAGGGCAAGCCCGTGTATGTGTATCGCTTCACGCGAAAGCTTCCGGCCACCGGCGAATACGCCCGATACGGCGCATTTCACACAGGCGAGGTGGCCTACGCCTACGACAACCTGCGGTTCATTGATCGCCAGCTGCGTCCGCTGGAAGCCAAAGACGACGAGCTGGCGAAAACGATCTCAACGTACTGGGTGAATTTCGTAAAAGACGGTAACCCCAACGGAAAGGGTTTACCAAAATGGCCCGCCTACTCCACCAAAGACAAGCAGGTGATGATGCTGGGCGATAACGTTCAGGCGCAACCCCTACCCGATGCAGCCTCGCTCGATTTCCTGTTTGAGCTGATGAGCAAAAATCAACCCACAAGAACCAACTAAACCAGATTATACAAACTTTAACAATCAAGTTCATGAGATCGAATTCCATTCTACTATCGCTGGCGGTGCTTACGTTACCGTTGCTGACGGTAGCCCAACCGTCTAAACCAGCCGTTACGCCCATCATGGCTGGCAAAGACATCGCCGTGGTTCCGACTGAATCGGGTAAGGTGCGTGGTTATATCCATAACGGCACCTATACGTTCAAGGGGATTCCTTATGCCAAAGCTGAGCGTTTTATGGCGCCCACCAAACCCGATTCGTGGTCTGGCGTACGGAGTTCGATGACCTACGGCCCGGTTTGCCCGATGGACCCGACCACCTCGACCAACGATGAGATTGAGTTCCCTTTCCACCACGACTGGGGTTACACCAATGAAAACTGCCTGAGCCTGAACGTATGGTCGCCACAACTGACCGACGCCAAAAAGCGACCCGTTCTGGTGTGGTTTCATGGCGGTGGCTTCACCGCCGGCTCGTCGGTCGAGCTGCCTTCGTACGACGGTGAAAACCTGACGAAAAAAGGCGATGTAGTCGTCGTAACCGTAAACCACCGGCTGAACGTACTGGGTTTTCTGGACCTGTCGGCTTATGGCGATAAGTATAAGAACTCGGCTAACGCGGGTCTGATGGATCTGGTAGCTTCCCTGCAGTGGGTGAAGCAGAACATCGCGCAGTTTGGGGGCGACCCCAACAACGTAACCATCTTCGGCCAGTCGGGCGGGGGCGGTAAAGTGACGAGCCTGATGAACGCGCCGTCGGCCAAAGGTCTGTTCCACAAAGCTATCGTGCAAAGCGGCAGCTACATCACCAACTTCACCGAAGGCGAACTGGCCCAGAAAGTGAGCGCGGCCATGCTGGAGGAATTAAAGCTGCAACCGAATCAGGTAGATGAACTGCAGAAAATCACGTACGAGCAACTGAACGCAGCCGGCAAGAAGGCTCTACGTAAAGTGGGTGAAAGTTTGAAAGGCGAAGGCCGACCGGCTTTTGGTCTGGGCTGGGGTCCTATTCACGACGGTAACTTCCTGCCCTATCAACCTTCGGAGACAGCAGCAATTGAGTTAGCCAAAAACATTCCGCTGCTGGTCGGCAGCACGAAGACCGAATTTGGTCCTTTCAACCCGGCCAACCGCGTCACGGACATGGAAGCTGCCAAGGCGGCTCTGGAGAAGCGGTATCCCGGCAAAACAGATACCTATATGGCTGCGGTGAAGAAAGCCTATCCTGAAACAGCGAATCCTTCCGACTACATGGATGTTGACATTAACTTCCGCGCGGGTGCCATTCGGCAGGCTAGCCAGAAGGCTGGCGTTGCCGGAGCGGCTCCTGTATATGCTTACGTGTTTAGCTGGGCTTCACCCGTAAACGATGGCATGTATAAGTCGATGCACTGCATGGAAATTCCGTTTGCCTTTGACAATATCAGCCGTTGCGAAGAAATGACCGGCGGTGGTAAAGACGCCCAGATGCTGGCCGACAAAATGAGCCGGGCCTGGATTGCCTTTGCCCGCACCGGCAATCCGAATCATAAGGGCCTGCCCACCTGGCCGCAATACAATGCCGACAATGGCGCGACGATGATTTTCGATAACGTCAGCCAGGTAAAAAATCACCATGACAAGGAGCTGATTGAAGTGGCAACCGGAAAACCCATTGCCGCGGCTACCGGTAAATAAAACATACGAACGGGCCTGCTTAGGCTGGCCCGTTCGCTTACTGGACTAACGTCTCCTGTTGTTCACTAAACCGACCAAAATCAGACATATCCGCATCAGTCTAAATAAGATTTTTATCAACTGCTGACCGTAACATTCCATGAAAACCATACTCCTTGCCGGACTCGCTGGCTTAACTTTGACGGGCAGTGCCGTAGCACAACAGAAGTGGACCGAGTCGACCATTGACACCCATAAGATTATAAACAATCCGGGTGGGCAAACGCTGGGGTATGCACCTGAATCGGGCGTAAAAATCCTGACCGTCAACGGCCTTGCGTTCAAAGACCTTAACAAAAACGGCAAACTGGACCCGTACGAGGACTGGCGGCAGCCCCTTGACCGGCGGGCGAAAGATTTAGCCAGCAGGCTCAGCGTCGAGGAAATCGCTGGGCTAATGTTGTATTCATCGCACCAGTCGATTCCGGCGCGCGGGAGCGGCTATTTCGCGGGAACCTACGGAGGCAAGCCCTACAGCGAAGGCGAAACGGACCCGACCAGTCTCACCGATCAGCAGCAAAAGTTTCTCAAGGATGACAACCTGCGACACGTACTGGTTACGTCCGTGCAGACGCCGGAGGTAGCCGCCAGATGGAACAACAAACTCCAGGCTTTTTGCGAAAGCGTTGGTAAGGGCATTCCGGCCAACAATAGCTCGGACCCCCGGCACGGCACCGTGGCCCGCGCCGAGTATAACGCAGCCGCTGGCGGACGGATCTCTATGTGGCCGTCTTCCCTCGGCATGGCCGCTACGTTCGACCCGGCGCTGGTGGAGCAATTCGGTAAAATAGCCGCCGACGAATACCGGGCGCTGGGCATCACGACGGCCCTTTCACCCCAGGTGGATATCGCCACCGAGCCACGCTGGAGCCGGTTTGAGGGCACGTTCGGAGAAAGTCCGGCTATCTCAGCGGCCATGGCGCAGGCGTACTGCAACGGCTTTCAGACCTCTTCTGGTGCGAAGGAAATTACCGGGGGCTGGGGCTTTGGTTCGGTCAACGCCATGGTGAAGCACTGGCCGGGCGGGGGCGCGGGCGAAGCCGGTCGCGATGCCCACTACGCCAACGGCAAATACGCCGTGTACCCGGGGAATAACTTTTCCCAGCATCTGATTCCGTTCATTCAGGGAGCGTTCAAACTCAACGGTAAAACCCGCATGGCATCGGCCGTAATGCCGTACTACACCATCTCGTGGAACCAGGACAACAAGAATGGTGAAAACATAGCGAACAATTATAATAAATACATCATCAACGATCTGCTCCGCAAGAAGTATGGCTACGATGGCGTAGTCTGCACCGACTGGAACGTAACGGGCGACCACAAAGCGATGGACTCGTTCCTCGACGGAAAATCGTGGGGTGTTGAGAAGCTGTCCCCGACCGAACGGCACTATAAAATTCTGATGGCGGGCGTGGACCAGTTCGGCGGCAATAACGACGCCAAACCGATTCTGGAAGCTTATCAGATAGGCGTAAAAGAGCAGGGCGAAGCGGCCATGCGTACCCGGATGGAGCAGTCGGCGGTGCGGCTGCTGCGGAATATTTTCCAGGTCGGCCTGTTCGAAAATCCGTATCTGAACCCGGCGGAGACAAAGCAAACTGTCGGCAAACCGGACTATATGAAGGCTGGCTACGACGCCCAGCTCAAATCGGTGGTGATGCTGAAAAATAAAACCAACGCCCTGCCACTCACCAGCGGCAAAACGGTGTACGTACCCAAGCGTTTCGTGGCCGCCAGCCGTAACTTCCTCGGTGCAGAAACGCCCGCTTCGACCGACTATCCGGTGAACATCGACCTGGTAAAGAAATACTTTAAGGTGACCGATAACCCCGCCGAAGCCGACGTAGCGCTTGTGTTCATTGAAAACCCAAAGAGCGGCATTGGCTACGACAAAGAAGACCTAAAAAACGGCGGTAACGGCTACGTCCCTATCAGCCTGCAATACGGTGAGTATACGGCTACCGAAGCCCGCGAAACCAGCCTGGCCGGGGGCGACCCGATGGAGAATTTCACGAACCGGTCGTATAAGGGTAAAACCACCAAAGCCCGGAACGTAACCGACGTGCAGTTGGTGAAGGAGACACGGCAACAGATGAACGGCAAGCCCGTCATTGTTTCGGTCAGCGTATCAAACCCGATGGTTTTCGCCGAGTTTGAAAGTGACGCTAATGCCCTGCTGACCAGCTTTGGTGTGCAGGACCAGGCCCTGCTGGACATCCTGTCCGGAAAGGCCGAACCGTCGGCCCTGCTGCCCATGCAGATGCCCGCTTCGATGAGCACAGTAGAAAAGCAGGCCGAAGATGTTCCCTTTGATGTGCAGTGCTACCGCGATTCGGAAGGAAACACCTACGACTTCGGCTTTGGCCTGAACTGGAAAGGTGTCATCCGGGACGCACGAACCGCCCGATTCAAGAAAACAGACAGGCAGGAGTAACCTCTCTTCCAGCGAAGTACAAGTATTTTTGGTAGTTAATCAGCTTCCTGAACAGGAAGCTGATTTGTTAATCTGACTATATCCTTACCCGATGTCGTTGATCGTCACCCGTCCTTCTGTCCTGTTTTTTGTTGGTGCATTGCTGCTCGCTCTGCCGGCGCAGGCCCGCATCGTAAAGCTCACCATTACTAAAACCGAACCTTACGCTGGTGGTCGAGCGTTTGGCGCGGCCGGCGCTTACGAACGGGTGTTTGGGCAGGCCTATGGCGAAGTGGACCCGGCGGCCGACCGAAACAAAATCATTCAGGATATTCAGTTAGCTCCCAGAAACAGGCGGGGAATGGTGGAATACGTCTCCGAGTTTGTACTGCTCCAGCCCGTAGATAGGGGCAAAAGCAACGGGCTGCTGTTTCTGAGCCTGCCCAACCGGGGGAATGTGTTCTCAGCCGACACAGCGCTGCTGAAACGTGGCTACGTGTACCTGTGGTGCGCCTGGCAGGGCGATGTACTGCCCGGCAACCAGCGCCTGACCATGCAGGTGCCCATCGCCACTGATAATGGTAAAGAAATTACCGGCAGGCTGCGAACGGAGTACCAGGTCACTACACCCACAAAAACGCTGAACCTGAGCAGTGGCGCTTTCACGGGCATGACGCATCATAGCTACGAAACCGTCAGTCTGGACAACACGGGGCTGGTCCTGACCCGCCGAATCCACGAAACCGACCCGCGCGTTCCGGTTCCTAACAACGACTGGGCGTTTTCCGATTGCAGTACCGCACCGTTTCCCGGCACACCCAGCTCCACAAAAATCTCACTCCGGGACGGCTTCGACCCGAACTATATTTACGAGCTGGTTTATACGGCTAAAAATCCGCTGGTTCTTGGGCTAGGGTTTGCCGCCATCCGCGACATAGGCTCGTATCTGCGAAATCAGACAACCGACGAAGCCGGCAACCGGAACCCGGTGCTGTCTCCCGCCAGCACCACCCTTCCTGTTCAGGCGGCCGTCATGCAGGGAGTGTCGCAATGCAGTAATTTCTGCCGTACGTTCCTGCAGTTAGGCTTCAATCAGGATGAGCAGGGACGCGCCGTTTTCGATGGGATCAATGCTCACATTGGGCCCCGCCGGATTACGCTGAACGTTCGGTTTGGCCGACCGGGCGGGGGTGGTATGCAGCACGAAGACCACCAGTTTCCCGGCACCGACGCTCCCTTTAGCTGGAGCCCGACCACCGACCCGGTGTCGGGCATCACGGGCGGTATTCTGGAAGCCTGTCAGCAAACGGGAACCTGCCCGAAAATCATGCAGACCCTTAGTTCGACTGAATACTGGCAATCAAGAACTTCCCTGACGACCACGGATGCATCCGGCAGCAAGGACCTGGTTATTCCGGATAATGTTCGGATCTATCTTTTTGCCGGCACGCAGCATTCGCCGTTTAGTGCGCAGGACCCGGTCAGTGGCTTTACGACGAATCATAACCCCTTCCAGCAACCGCTACGTGCTCTGCTTATTGCGCTGGAACAATGGGTACTAGCCGCTAAACAACCGCCAGTCAGTAACTACCCCACCCTTTCGGCCCAAACGCTGGTAGCGCATGACCAGCAGGCAATTGGCTGGCCAGCCATTCCGGGCGTACCCTTTACGGGACGAGTCAATGAGGTTTCGGTGCTGGACTTAGGGCCTGGCTATCAGCAGAAATATATGTCTGGAATCCTTCAGGAACCACCAAAAGTTTTGAAAGCCAACGCCTATACCGTGCTCGTACCCAAGGTTGATCCGGATGGTAACGAACTGGCCGGAATCCGGAACACGACGATTCGCGTGCCGCTGGGAACCTATACGGGCTGGAGCCTGCGTCGGGCTGGCTATGGCGAGGGCGATCTGGCTTCGCTGAATGGTATGTTCATCCCGTTCAAAACCACAAAAGCCGAGCGGCTGGCCGCTGATGATCCGCGTTTGTCGCTAGAAGAACGTTACGGTACCCATGACGCCTACGTAGCCGCCGTCCGGAAAGCCGCCGAAGACCTGGTACGTGAGGGATTTCTGCTTCCGGAAGATGCTCAGACTGAGTTCGTGAACGCCCAGAAAAGTGCTGTTCTTACTTCTAATTAATCCACCGGATGCTTTCTTTTTTCGGCTTTGCCACCATCGTTTTATTTCTGTTTCTGATTATCACCAAGCGGTTGTCTGTCCTGACGGCCCTGGTGCTGGTGCCTTTAGTGATGGGGCTCCTGGCTGGATTCAGCCCGAAAGAACTGGGCGAGATGATTCTGGCCGGTATCAAGCAGGTGGCACCCACGGGCATTCTGCTGATGTTCGCCGTGCTGTATTTCGCAACCATGCTCGACGCGGGCCTGTTCGATCCGGTCATTGTCGCCATTATCCGTTACGTCAAGGGCGATCCGCTGAAAGTCATCATCGGCACGGCCCTGTTGACCATGATCGTCCACCTCGACGGCGACGGTACCGCTACGTTCATGATCGTCATGTCGGCGTTTCTACCCATTTACAAACAGCTTAAGATTAACCGGCTTATGTTGCCGGGGATTGTAGCGTTGAGCGTGGGGCCGCTGCACCTCGTGCCCTGGTCGGGTACGTCGGCGCGGGCGATCTCCACCTTAAAAACCGACGCTACTCAACTCTTCAATCCCAATCTTCCAGCCATCCTTGCGGGTATCGCCTGGGTGCTGGCCGTGGCCTACTGGTTTGGTTTGAAGGAGCGTAAACGCCTGGGTATCGCCGATTTGCAGTATGTGCACCACGAAAATCTGACGGAGGAACAGCGGCAGTTCCGGCGACCGAAACTCATCTGGATTAACGCCCTGCTGACGGTCGGTCTGATTATTACGCTCATGAAAGGCTGGGTACCGGCCCCTGCCCTGTTTATCGTGGCTGCGGTGCTGGTCCTGCTCCTCAACTACCCCCGGCTGGCCGATCAGCAGAAAGTCCTTCGGAGTCACGGCAACAACATTTTCATGGTGTCGAGCATGATCTTTGCCGCGGGCGTTTTTTCGGGTATCCTGACGGGCTCGAAAATGATCGATGCCATGGCGACCTCACTTGTGTCACTTATTCCGCAGGAACACGCGGCCTGGCTGCCTACGCTTACGGCGATCACCAGTATGCCGTCGAGTCTGCTCTTTACGCCCGATGCATATTACTTCGGCGTAGTGCCAATTCTGAGTCAGACCGCTGCACACTTTGGGCTTGACCCGCTGGAAATCGGGCGGGCGGCTCTGCTGGGCCAAATGACCGTCGGCTTTCCGGTCAGTCCACTCACGGCTTCGACCTTCCTGCTGGTAGGACTAGCTGAAGTTGACTTAGGCGACCATCAGAAATTTATTTTGAAATGGGCATTCGGCACGACGCTCGTGATGACCCTGGCCGCTCTCTTAACCGGCTCTATTCATTTATGAAAGAAACTATACGAATTGGCTGTGGAGCCGGCTTTTCTGGCGATCGGCTCGAACCGGCAGTGATTCTGGCTCAGCAGGGGCAGCTGGATTATCTCGTGCTGGAGTGTCTGGCCGAACGAACCATTGCGCTGGCCCAGAAACGCAAACGGCAGGACCCGGCGCTGGGCTATGACCCGCTGCTGGAACGACGTATCGAAAGTCTGCTACCCCATTTGCTTGATAAGCGCGTTCGGCTAATTACCAACATGGGTGCTGCCAACCCCCTGGCAGCCGCCGAAAAGATTTGTGCCATAGCCCGGCAGATGAAGCTGTCCGTAACCGTAGCCGCTGTTACGGGCGACGATGTCTTTGATCAGCTATCGGGCGACGAACCCGCTCTGGAAACGGGGAAGCCCCTAAAGGAATCGGGCTCGCTCGTCTCAGCAAACGCCTACCTCGGTACGGACGCGATTCTGCCCGCCCTGGCTACGGATGCCCATATCATTCTTACCGGCCGCGTCGCTGATCCGTCGCTGTTTGTCTCCCCGCTTGTTCATGCGTTCGACTGGTCGCTGAATGATGCGAATCAGATTGGGCAGGGAACCGTTATTGGGCATTTGCTCGAATGCGCGGGACAGCTAACGGGTGGCTACTTTGCCGACCCCGGCCGGAAAGACATTCCTGATATGGCCCATCTGGGGCACCCCTTCGCCGATGTGTCAAAAGATGGCATAGCGGTATTTAGCAAAGTAGCCGGTACAGGCGGACTGCTCAACGTGGCTACGGCCAAAGAGCAGCTCCTTTACGAAGTGATGGACCCCAGCCACTACCTCACGCCCGACGTTGTCGCCGATTTTACGCAGGTGCGTCTGGAAGAAGTGGGACTGAATCAGGTCAAAGCTACCGGCGGCAAGGGTCAAACCCGACCCGATACGCTGAAAGTCAGTGTGGGGTACGAAGCGGGCTTTGTGGGCGAAGGCGAAATTTCCTACGCAGGCTCGAATGCGCTGGGCCGCGCCCAACTCGCGGGCGCAATTATTGAGAAACGACTGCGCGACCGATTCACGGATTTACGTATCGATTACATCGGCAGTACGTCGGTTCACCGGACGGCGTTTGGACATTATCCCGAGCCTTACGAAATCCGGCTACGAGTTGCGGGACGGGCCGCTACGGCTAAAGAGGCCGCTTTGGTGGGTGAAGAAGTGGAAGCCCTGTACACAAACGGCCCTGCTGGTGGCGGTGGCGCCCGCAAGTATGTTCATGAAGTCGTCGGCATTGTTTCGACGCTCATTGACCGAGCTAAAATCACAAGCAACGTAACTGTCCTCAACGCATGAAAACGAAGCTATACGACCTCGCTCACAGCCGGGCGGGCGATAAAGGCAATACCCTGACGTTGTCGCTGATCCCCTATAGACCGGAAGATTACCCGATCCTATGCGCTAAGGTAACCGCCGAGGCCGTAAAACAGCATCTACAGGCTATTGTGGCGGGCGACATCACGCGCTATGAACTCCCAAATCTGCCTGCGCTTCAGTTCGTATGCCAGCAGGCTCTGACGGGTGGCGTAACCACCTCGTTAATGATGGATACGCACGGCAAAAGCCTCAGCTACGCCCTGCTGGAAATGGAGATTGACACGTAAGATTGGCGCCAACAAAAGATAGGACGGCCTGAAGTGACCGTCCTATCTGTCAGATAATAAGCAATAAAAAATGATAAGTGTTTACTCCATCGCTATATCGACATGCGCCGGAGCTTCGATTTTCTTGCCGGTGAACAACAGCAGCAGCGGTACGCAGATTAGGAAGAACCCGCCGATAATCAGGAACGAATCAGCATAGGTCATCACCATCGCCTGCTTCATCACCCCGCCCTGCATCAGCCCGTAGGCTTTTCGGGTAGCCGTCATTAACGCGTCGCCCTTCGAGAGAAACAGACCCGTGTACTGCCGAATACGGTCGGCTGAGAATGGATTGTAGATAGATACGTTGTCGCTCAGGCGCGACAGGTGCAGCACCGAACGCGTTGAAATATACGTTGTCATGATGGCCGTTCCGAACGTACCACCCAATTGCCGGACCATGTTCGTCAGGGCCGATCCCTGCGGAATCTCCACGCTTTTTAAATCCGACAGCGTAATGGTGGTCAGCGGAATAAAAATCATTCCCATGCCAATGCCCCGGATAATCAGCGGCCAGAAGAAATAATCCGGTCCGGCGCTCAGACTGATCGCGGATAGATCATAGGAGAAACCGAAGAACAGGAGAAAACCAATGGCTGCGTACCAGACAGGCGAGATATAATTTTTCCGGAGTAATCCACCCACAACTGGCATCATCATACCGGTCATGATCGAACCCGGCATGAGCAGTAAACCCGTCTGGCTGGCTGTAAAGCCCAGAATGGTCTGGCAGAAAACCGGGATGATAAAGACCGACGCAAACAGGCCAAACCCAAGGATGAAATTAAACAGGGTTCCGACTGCAAACCGACGGCGACGCAGCAGACTCAGGTCCAGAATCGGCAACTTAACGGCTAATTCTCGCCAAATAAACCCGATCAATCCGACAGCCGCTGCAATCGACATGCCCACGATGAAGCCCGAATCGAACCAGTCTTTCTCCTGCCCTTTTTCCAGAATGATCTGCAGACCGCCGATGCCCATGGTCAGCAGCACCAGCGCCAGCCAGTCCATCTTACCCGCCGTCATTTTCTCCTCAGGCTCCTTAATAAACATATACGTCAGAACAGTGGCCAGAATTCCGAACGGGATATTGATATAGAATACCCAGTTCCAGGAGAGATTGTCGGTAATGTAACCACCCAGCGTCGGCCCGATGGAAGGACCGATGATGACGCCCATCCCGAAGATTGCATTAGCAATCCCCAGATCCTCTTTGGGGAAGGTCTGAATCAGAATCGACTGCGCGGTGGTGAGCAGCCCTCCCCCACCAATACCCTGCACGACCCGGAAGAAAACCAGTTCCCAGACGTTGGTGGACGTACCGCAAAACACAGACGCTATCGTAAAGAGGATGATTGAAGCCGCGAAATAATTCCGACGCCCCAGCTTGGCGCTTAACCAGCCCGACATCGTGATCATGACGGCGCTGGCTGCCGCGTAGCCCGTTACGACCCAGCTGATATCGCCCAGCGAGGCCCCGAGGTTGCCCATCATCTGATTCAACGTAACGTTGACAATCGACGAGTCGATGGTTTGCAGCAGGGCGGCTGTTGTCACCGTCAGAACGACGACCCATTTATCAAAACCTAATTTCATAATAAACGAACTCGATTGAGAGCAATGACCCGTCGTCGGCTACGTATTAGCAATCTGACGCCGGGCCGAGACTCGTTATTTCTGTAAATCCACGGCTACCGTTGCGCTCATGCCTGGGCGTAGTTTAGCGTAAAGCGGGCTGTTTTTGTCCAGTTCGATCCGTACCGGAATCCGCTGAACCACTTTTACGTAGTTACCCGTCGCGTTGTCGGGAGGCAGCAGAGCGAATTTAGCGCCCGTCGCACCGGCAAACGAACCCACCTTACCCGTCAGTTTCTCCCCCTCGAACGCATCGACATCGATGTCTACTACCTGACCGGGGTGCATCTGCTGCAACTGGGTTTCCTTAAAGTTCGCCGTAACCCATAACGTAGAATTACCAACTACGGAACACAGCGCCTGTCCGGGCTGAACCAGTTGCCCCACCTGCACGGCCCGCTTGGAAACAATACCCGAGATCGGTGCCCGCACGACCGTGTACGACAACTGCAACTGAGCCATATCCAGCTCCGTCTGACGCTGTTTGATCAGGGCCTGCGCCACCGAAATCTGACCTTCCGAGGCCCGGCGCTGAGAGCTCGTTACCCCGGTTTGCGTACCGGCGGCATTCACCTGCGCCTGGGCCGTTTGCAACTGCGCCTGAGCGGCCTGCAACTGGGCCTGAGCCGCGTCGCGCTCGGCCTGTACAGCGTCGAACTGCTGCTGTGGAATGGTTTTCTCGGCCAGCAGACGACCGTAGCGCTCAAAATCCTGATTGGCTTTGCGGGCGCGAGCCTGCGCGGCCGTTACGTTGGCCTGAGCCGTCGCTACCTGATTACGGGCCGTCTGTACGCTCGCCTGTGAGCTTTCGACAGTAGCCGAAGCGACGCCCACGTTGGAGCGGGTCACGCCTGCACTGGCCAGTGCACTTTGCAGAGCGGCTTCGGCCTGGGCTACGCGGATACGGTAATCGGCATCGTCCAGCACAATGAGCGTATCGCCTTCGTTCACAAACTGATTGTCCTGAAAGCGAATCGCCTTCACATACCCGCCTGCCTTTGGAATCACCGGGTTTACGTCGCCATCAATCTGAGCATCGTCCGTCGTTTCATGGCGTTGCAGGTAGCGGAATTCACTGTAGCCGAAAATGAGCGCAATGGCCAGTATCAGGACGCCCCCTACGCGGAATAAAGTTTTCTTGTTCATGGTTGTATTCGCAAAGCGAACGGAGAATTAATTAAAGATTGTTGCCCGTAGCTTTCAGCAGGCGCTGGTAGGCCAGCTGCGCATCTACGGCAGCATTGATTACGTTTAGTTGGGCCTGAAGCAGGAAGCTGTCGGCCTCCAGCAGGTCGGTTGACCCCACCAGTCCGTTCCGGAACCGGGATTCCGTCAGGCGGTAGTTTTCCTGAGCCTGGGTTACAGCCGTGCGGATAACCTTCTGCTGCTCCAGAGCCAGCTGGTAGTTATTGTAAGCCGTAACGACTTCCGACCGGATCTGATCGACCTGTTGCTGGCTTTGCAGACTGGCCTGATCAACGGCCGTTTTGGCGCCGTTCAGCTTTCCCTTCAGATTATACAGCGACCCAATGTTATACGTCAATCCGGCACCCACGTTCCAGGCGCTCAAAAATGATTTGGCTTCCGGAATCAGATGCGTCGTCGGGTTGATATAATTGTAGCCTGCCGATACGCCCAAGTGCGGATACATACTGCTTTTCGTGTTACGCAGCAGAGCTTCGGCCGACTGAAGACGTAACGCACTCGCCTGTACTTCAGGACGTCCCTGGGTCGCCGTTGTCAGAAAATTGCTCAGCGGCTCAGCCGTTGTGACGGGGTTCGTTAAGGTCGTATCGACCGTAACCACCTGATCTTCGGGCAGGCCGACCAGCAGGTTGAAATTATACAGTGCTGTCTGGCGAGCCTTATCGACCTGAAGGCGGCTCAATTGCAGGTTGTTTTTCTGTAACTGAATCTTCAGCACCTCATTGGCCGTTACGACTCCTTCTTTCTCCAGATTCCGGGCCTCACGCTCCTTTTCCTCAAACTGCCGGATGCTCTGCTCAATCACGGACGTTGACCGAATGAGCTTCACAATATTGTAATACGCTTCGGTTACCGTATAGACCAGTTCCGAACGATTCCGCTGCGCATCCAGTCGGCTGGCCTGGGCCAGTAATTCCGCCGATTTCTCGGCTGACTTCTCAGCAAAGCCGCCAAAAACTTCCTTGCTGACCGTAACGCCCCCAATGGTAGCATTGAAAGCCCCCGCCGGAATGCTCAGGGCTGATTTTCCATCGGCACCCGCGCCCAACGAAAACGGCCCCGTCAGACTATACCGCGAGTAGGCCAGCGATGCGTTGGCCTGGGGTAAGCTGCGGTCTTTGGTTTCCTGCGACCGGGCTTCAGCCGCCAGCGTCCGCGAGTCGGCCAGCTTAATTCCTTTATTATTTTGCAAAGCCAGCTGAATGGCTTTGTCAAGTGGCACAACTGACGGTGCAGGCTGGGCAGCTGCCCATCCTAAGCTCAGCAAACCGAGTCCAGCCGCTATCACGTACGTTTTCATTTTACCGATTTCTAATTTTATCCAGGAGTGTATTCATTATTCGTACCTCTTCGTCGGTCAGGTGACTGACGATCGATTCAAAATCTTTAAACTCGGCCGCAACCGCTTCCACAAACCGGTTCGACTCTTCGGTCAGCCGCAGATTCACCCGTCGGCGATTTTGCGGGTCAACCTCACGCACAATCAGGTTCTTGGCCACCAGACGATCCGTCAACCGGGTCACATCCGAGTTTATATCGGTCATTTTCTCCTTTAACTCACCCGCAGTCAGGCAGTTGGGATAGACTTCTGAGAGTCGGCGCAGCACAACATACTGTTGAACCGAAAGATCGAACGGAGCCAGCTTCTGACCGAAATAATTGAAGATGTAGCCGTCTGTTTGATGCAGATTGGCGATCAGCTGATGGTACTGGTTACGGTACTGTTTATTCATCTCATTCAATATGCGAGAGTAAATGTATAACCAATATTCGTTTAAACAAATTTCGTTTAAACATAAGTTTCTGATGTAATCTACAGTACAGACTGCTGATTAAGGCCTTCCCACCTAGTTAGAACAAGGCATTTCAAAGTTTAATGGACATGATAATCACCAATATGATTATATCTATCGAAAATATAGACCAATAACTTATCAATCAGATAGTTAAACAAAGTTCTTACCTGCTGGTTACGTCTCTTGAAATGCCTGTCATACGACGGGCCACTACACAAACACTAAAACCGCTATGAAAAAACTAATTATTGCAGCCTCAGTCTGCGCGCTGCTGACGGTGGCACAAACTGGCTTTGCACAGGCCGTTCAGGAAGGCAAAGCCGCCAAAAAAGAAATGAAGGCTGAAAAGAAAGTAGCTAAGGCTCAGGAGCACAGAATGGAAGCCAGAACGCACAAAGGGCTTGAAATCAAAGGCGTTTCGGACCCTAAGACGAGAATGGCCAAAGCCGATCGGAAAATGGAAAAGGCTGAGAAGAAGTTAATTAAAAGCGACGCTAAAGAACTGAAAGCAGCTGCCAAAGAGAAGACCAAAAAAGCAGCTGGTGTCGATTAAGCCATCCAATTCATCAAACTGGGTTCTAAAATATGACCCGTAACTAAATGCAAAAAGGGCTGAATCTTCTTGATCCAGCCCTTTTTGCAAACTCTGTTTTTATTTACCCTGTGTCAGTTCGCGCTCTTCGTAAGCCAGGCCATACTGCTTGAGTACATCTTCCGGAACGCCATCCCACTGGTTCGGTACGTTTCCAACGTAGCCTAGATCTTTGATCCCAATCTGGCTGGTATAGAAACCCGTTGCCGTCAGGTTGCGCATCAGACTGAAAAACGACGCACCCTGGGTCATATCGGGCTTCGCCAGCTTGGGATAGGCAATCTGGTCAACTATTTCCATCTGCTGCGCTTTGGTGCATTGCACAAAGGGCTTACCGTAGCGTTTAACGCAGGTGTTATCGAGCCAGCGAATTCCTCCGCGCATGGGCGTTTGGTTTCTCGGCTGATCCTTCATCATGAACTCGATGAAGGCCGGAACGCCCGCCTGCGACGCACTCCCCGACCGCTCATCGGCCGGAATAATAATATCCGACAATACCGTAACGGTCTGCAACTCATGGGGCGTAAAGAATTTTTCGGCCATCAGGCGCGCGTCGCGCTCGGCTTCGAACTTTTGCCGTCCACCGGGTATCTTAATCGGCTTTACGTCGGGAGGTGACGGTACAGCGGCTTCAACGGGCTGGACAGCCAGGCCAAAACCAGTCAGTGACAAGGCTTTTAAGGAGTCTCTGCGTTTCATAATTATCAGTCTCTGCGCAATCGGTTGCTTACGTAAGCAACCGATTGCAGCGGGTTTAGATGTTTTTCTGTTTAACCTGATCGATTAGATACTCGGACGTGCGCATGGAACTGGCCAGAATGGTCCAGGTTACGTTTTTGTCGCCCTGCGAGGGGAACGGGGCGGCATCCACCACGAACAGGTTCTTGACGTCGTGGGCCTGCTGGTATTTGTTCAGCACCGACGTTTTGGGGTCGTTACCCATGCGGGCCGTACCGACTTCGTGGATGATTTGACCGGGAGCCGCCAGACCGTAGTTATTGGCCGCACTGGGTTTATCGCCGAGCGCAATACCCCCCATCGAGTGGATAATCTCCTCGAACGTATCCTGCATGTGTTTGGCCTGCTTCACTTCGTAGTCCGACCATTTATAGTTGAAACGGAGCACCGGAATCCCGTATTTGTCCACTACGTTCGGGTCAATCTCGCAGTAGTTGCTTTCGAGCGGTACGGGTTCGCCCCGGCCAGCCATTCCGACGTAAGCCCCGTAGAACCGCCGGTAATCGTCTTTCAGGCTGGCGCCGTAACCACCACCCGGCCGCATCTTACCATCACGGCCCGGAATCATTTCATTCATCGCTTCAATGCCCCAGCCGAAACCGTAGGCTGGCATGCCCATGCCGCCCCAGTATTCTATGTGATAGCCGCGCGGGAAGTCCAGTTTTTTATTGTCGAGCCACCAGGGCGTAAAGACGTGCATACCGCCAACGCCGTCTTCGTTATAGCGTTTACGGTCCATCAGAGCAGGCACGAAAGCCGAGCGGCTGGCACCCGTTGAGTCGTTGATGTATTTCCCGACTACGCCACTGCTATTAGCCAGTCCCGTCTGAAAACGGGCCGATTTGGAGTTGAGCAGCAGCCGCGCCGTTTCGCCGGCGCTGGCAGCCAGCACAACTGTTTTAGCTTTAACGGTCACTTCCTGCAGCGACTCGGTATCGACATAGCTGACGCCCGTTGCCAGTCCGGTTTGCGGGTCGGTCAGGACTTCGCGAACCATGGCTCCGTTGATGAGCGTTACGTTACCGGTTTTCAGCGCTGGTTTGACCAGAACCGACGACGACGAGAAGTCGGCATAGGCCTGACAGCCACGACCGCACTGGCTACAGTAGAAACACTGTCCGCGTTCGTCGTTAATGGGCTTGGTCAGCATCGACAGCCGGGATGGTATAACCGGAATACCGATACTGCGCGCTCCCTTCCGAATCATCAGCTCGTGCAGACGCGGTTTCGGTGGTGGTAGAAAGATTCCATCGGGTTCGGAGGGCATGTTTTCAATGGAACCAAACACCCCGATGAGCCGGTCTACGCGGTCATAAAACGGTTTGAAATCGTCGTAGCCGATAGGCCAGTCTTCACCCACACCCGTCATACTTTTCCGCCGGAAATCATCGGGAGCAAAACGGAGCGAAATGCGGCCCCAGTGGTTCGTGCGTCCGCCGAGCATCCGCGACCGGAACCAGTGGAATTCTGTACCTCTTACGGTCGTATAGGGTTCACCATCAATCTCCCAGCCCCCCCAGGCGGCATCGAAATCACCAAAGGCCCGGGTTGTACCGGCACCGCGCCGGGGTGACTCCCACGGCCATTTCAGCTGCGTAATATACTTAGGGTCAGCGGGATCATAATACCCACCGGCTTCCAGTAACACAACTTTGGCCCCGGCTTTGGCGAGTGTATAAGCGGCCATGCCGCCCCCGGCTCCTGAGCCAACGATGGCTACGTCGTATTGGGTAGGGGCCTTTTTAATCTGAAATGGATCCATCAGAAACTAAGGTTTATGCGTATTAATCAGGAAATGAGCCTGAATATAGTAGGAAAGAAAGAAACGACTACTTATTACCCTATTATAACCCGTCTTATTCCGCGATTTAAGCGAAAACAAACCTGTTTGTCGGCTAATCAGGCCTACTGACCAAACACCCGCGCCAGTTCCTGCCAGGAGATCAGGCCAATGGCCAGAATGGCCAGCGCCAGCCCGAATTTGTTGGCCGTCGATAAAGCTTCCTGGAAAAACAGAGACGCCAGCAGGGCTGCCAGCAAAATAACCCCGATATTATAAATCGGATAAACAAACGCTCCGTTGCCGCCAAACTGCGACAGGGCCAGTAGAAGCGTGTAAAAGCTCAGAAAGTTGGGAACCCCCAGCGTAACGGCTCCAATCAGGCTGCGGAACTGGATTGTTTCGCGTCCCTGCAGCAGCCGCACCGTCAGCATGACGAACCCGGCGGCAATAGCCCCCACGACCATCGTCAGCGTTACCTGAACGGTTTTATCGGCCGACGGAATATAGCGGATGTTCATGTAATTGATCAGCGTATTGGTAGCGCCGTAAAACAGGAAAACCCCTACCGGCAACAGCACTCCAGCGCCCAGCCGACGCGGTTTTGGCTGATCTTCCGTCGAAACGACCGGCCTCTCTTTTTTGAACGTACTTAACCCTACCGCCACAAGCGCCAGCGCTAAACCCAGGTAATTGAACAGGTCGAACGACTTGCCGCCTGCCCCGAAGACGAACAGGCTGAAACAGACTGGAATCACCAGCGACAGGTTATTGGCCAGCGACGTAACGGTAATGCCCATCCGCTGGGTCGAAGCGCCCGATAGCAGAAACGTTAGGATGAATCCAACACCCAGCCCCAGGGCCAGCCATGTCCAGGTCTGACCCAAATCAATGGAAAACGACTGACCGGCGGGCAACAGCAAAAGTCCGGTTAGAAAACAAACCGGATAGTTAAACACAATGGCTTGAAACGTATTGACTTCGTAGCGCGGAAACAGACGAAAATTCAGAAGCAGTGCAACGGAGAGCAGAATGCTAAGGCTTAAAAACAGCATGGGCGGAAAAATTCTTTCGGCCGGCGCGACAGGCAGGCCCGGCCGTAAAATAACTTACCCTCACCAGCATAAGCAAATAACCGGCATAGGACCAGACTCAGGATCACCTGCCAAATCCTATGAATTTGGGCTGTTTACGGTTTCCCGCTAAATAATGTCCTATTCAGTTCAGGGAATGGCCCATAACATTTCCCTATATTTGTCGTGTTTTATAGATAGATACCCTTTGCGTCGCGGCCGTCTTTGCTCGGCGTATTGGTCGGCCCCAATGGCCCGCCCATCATGAACCTCATAAATACGCTGCATGAGCCTCCTGCTGTCAATTGTAATGCCAGCTTACAACGAAGAAGAAGTGATTGAAGTCGTTGTCAAGCAATGGACCGATTTGTTAACCCGTCAGTTTCCAGCTGAAAATACCCGCCTGATTGTTGTCAACGATGGCTCCCGTGATAACACCGGCAAGATTCTGGACCAGATTAAAGATAAGTATCCCAAACTGATGGTTGTTCATCAGCCCAATGGTGGCCATGGCAATGCAGTAGTCAACGGGTATCGTCAGGCCGTTGCGCTCGATTCCGAATATATTTTTCAGACCGACAGCGACGATCAGTTTGTTACCGACGACTTTGGCAAGCTGTGGGCTAAGCGCGACGAATCGCCGTTTATTCTGGGCTACCGCGAAGAACGGTACGACGCCCCGGCCCGACTGGTAATCACCAAAATTCTTCGGCTCAGTATCGCCTTTATTTACGGAACCTACATTATGGATAGCAATATCCCGTTCCGACTCATTCGGGGCACCTTCCTGAAGCGGCTGCTGGCTCAGCTCCCAACGCCAACGCCGTTTGCGCCGAATATTTTCCTGGCCGTTATGGCCAAGAAAGCGGGCTTCAACACCTTCGATATTCCGATTACGCACAAAGAGCGGCAAACCGGCACGGTTTCCATTCTGAAGTGGAAACTGCTGAAGGTATGCATTCAGAGCTTTAAAGAACTGGCTCAGTTCCGCTTTGAACTGGCGGGTAAAGTCAAAGCCCTGAAAAAACCGGAGCCAGTAGCAGCTTAATTAAATTTGTTCGGTTATCTGGTCTGGCAGTGTCTATGCACTCGAACAGACTGCTGGCTATGCGACTATATAACCTAATACGGATACGACCATAAGGTCTTAACTCAATCTATGAACTACAAATATGTAATCATCGGCTCGGGGCCGACGGGCCTCGGAGCCGCTTACCGCCTGAAAGAATTAGGCATCACCGATTTCATCGTTTTAGAAAAAGAAAACCGCATTGGCGGTCTCTCCAAGAGCTTTGTTGACGAAAAAGGGTTCACCTGGGACGTAGGGGGCCACGTTCAGTTTTCGCACTACAAGTATTTCGACGACCTGATGGTCAAGGCACTGGGCGAAGACGGCTGGCTCAGCCACCAGCGCGAGTCGTGGGTCTGGATTGAGAACCGGTTCGTTCCGTATCCGTTCCAGAACAACATCAAGTACCTCACGCCCGAAACCATGTGGAAATGCCTCGAAGGCATCATTCACAACTATAAGTTCCCCACCAACACTAAGCCCGCCAACTTCCGCGAGTGGATTCTGCAGACCTTCGGACCCGGTCTGGCCGAAACGTTCATGTTTCCCTATAACTTCAAGGTATGGGCTTACCCGCCGGAAGAAATGAACGCGGTCTGGGTGGGCGAACGCGTGGCCGTAACCGACCTGCAGCGAGTTACCAAGAATATTATCTTTAATCAGGACGACTTCTCCTGGGGCCCCAACAGCACGTTCAAGTTCCCCAAACATGGCGGCACGGGCGGCATCTGGGAATCCGTTGGCGATCTGGTTGGCCGCGAAAACGTAAAGCTGAACTGCACCGTGGAGAAAGTTATCGGGCCGGAGAAGAAAATCGTGATGGCCGATGGATCAACGATTCAGTACGAATACCTGATGAGTACCGTTCCGCTCGATATCTTTACCCGTAAGGTTGAAGGACTGGACTCGCAGACGGTGGAAACGGCGCAGGGCCTGAAACACTCGTCAACGAACGTCGTGGGCGTTGGTCTGAAAGGACAGCCCAAACCGAGTCTGGAAACCATGTGCTGGATGTACTTCCCGGAATACAACAGCCCGTATTACCGCGTCACGGTATTCTCGAACTACAGCCCCAACAACGTACCGGATATTACGCAGAACTGGTCGCTGATGACCGAAACGAGCGAGTCGTCGGCTAAGCCGGTCAACCGCGAGACTCTGATTGAGGATACGATCCGGGCGCTCCGAGAAGATCAGCTGATTCAGCCGGAAGACGAGATTGTATCGACCTGGCACATGGCCTTTGAGTATGGTTACCCAACACCCTCTGTTGAGCGCGACGCCATTCTGAAGGCCGTACTGCCCAAACTGGAGCCGTTTGGCATTTACTCACGGGGCCGGTTCGGTGCCTGGAAATACGAGGTCAGCAACCAGGACCACTCGCTGATGCAGGGAGTTGAATGGGCAAACCGCGTGGCTACTAATGTTCCTGAAGTAACGATGCCTTTCCCCGAAACGGCAAACGCAATGTGGGGAAAATAAACGATTGCTTGCTTGTTTGCCAGTTTGGTTGTTTGTTGGTGAAAACATAATCCGTTTCGGCGATGAACAGCCAGACAACCGAACAAGCAAACAGGCAGACAACAATGAAACGAAGCCTCTGGATTGGTGTTGGCGCAGTTGTGCTGTTGATTGTCGGATGGCTGGCTTACCGGCAGTTCTCTCCGTCGAATCGAACAGTCGGCTCGCTGATACCGCCGGGCGCCGTGCTGGTGCTGGCCAGCGACCGCCTGCAGGATACCGTATCGGCCCAGGTGTTACGCAAGGAGATTTCGTTGCAGCAGGTCCCTATCTTTGATGAGGCCCGCCAGCGGCTCGACCGCTTTCTCTACGCCACGGCCGATACGGCGACGGTGCTCGGGTTTGTGAAGGGCAAAAATATTCGGTATTCCCTCCACCCCGTCTCCAGGACGACGCTTGAATTCATCTTTTACATCCCCACGTCTGGCGCTGATCAGGCGTTTCTGAACCGACTCACGACCCCCAATCCAAGGCAGTACCGGGTTCTCAACCATACTTTTTCGGGCGAGAAAATCCTGGACCTGGTATCGCGGTCAGGAGAAGCGGTTGGCTCGTTTATCCTCATGGATGGTTTTCTGGTAGGGAGCATATCGGGCATCCTGATTGAGAACGTCGCTAAACGGATGCACCAGTCCCTGAAACTGCCGCGCACCGAACCCAGCTTTCAGGTCGACGCTGATCACTGGGCGGGTCTTTCCGTCCGGCCCGAGGTGCTTCAGTCGCTGTTCGGCAGTGCCGGCTCGCTGGTACGGTTGTTTTTGCCCGAAGAGTTAAATCTGCAATTCCGGCCCTCCGTCAGCCGTTCGCACCTGATCGGTTACGCAGCCGACGAAATCGGTGCTCGCCGGGACGTAGCCTCTCTCTTTGCGGGTCAGACGCCCCGGCGGATTCGTAGTGCCGATCTGATTCCGCAGACAACGGCCACGCTCTATCACATCGGCATCAGCGACGCCAAACGATTTGGCCGGACCCTGAGCCAGCTGCTTAGTTCGGCTTCCAGCGATTTCCTGCGTGAACGTTTCAGCCAGATTGAACCGGCGACCGAAGCACTTTATCAGGCACTTGGCGCCGACATACTCTTGTGTCATATGGAATCCCCAGCCGGTTTGCGGCAGCAGGTGCTGGTGCTGAACGCCCGGGATATTCGCCAGCTTTCGACCGCCTATCAGCAGGCCGCTTTCCAGGCTGGCGCTAAATCACCGAGTCTGAAGACGTTTCTGGGGCATAAAATTCTGCGGCTGGATGTTCCCGAACTCCCGGCATCACTTTTCAGTAGCCTATTTGCCGGTTTTCCGCGAAGCTGGGTTACGCAGCACGGCTCGTCGCTGATTGTTGCCAATGCGGAAGAAGCGATGCAGGAATACCTCCGGCAAGTCCAGCGGGGAGCGGTCTGGTCGGCCGATGCACGTCAGGCCGAACTGCTGAACGCTACGTTACGTCCGGCGAATTTTACGGCCTTTGCCCGGCTGAATCGGCTTGGGTCTGATCGTTCACAAACCCTGGTCACCGCTGGCTGGCCCCTTGCCTGGCAGAACCTGCTCGACCACCCGAACGCCACGGGTGCCCGCTCGGCCTTTGCCAACCTCGAAAACATTGCCTATCAGGCCAGCTACGGCAACCAGAATATTCTGTCGACACTGGTGCTGGGCCGTACGACCCGCCGGGCCAGCCAGGCCGTTCTGAACCGGGTGCTGTTGCAGAAAAAAGTAGAATTCAATGCCCCCCTGATTTCAGCGCCGGTTGTGGCCGGTAGTCTAAGCGAGGGACCAGTGCAGTTCTACGCCCAGAATGATGCCGGGCAGTTTGTCCTGGTTACGCCCGATGGCGACAAGATTGTTCAGGACCGCACCGACGGACCTATACGCAGCAATACCCTACCCGTTGATTTTCTGGACAATGGCCGACTGCAGTACCTATTCATGACCGACCAGACGCTCTACATCGCCGATCCGGGTTCATCTGCACAGGGCCGGAAAGAAGTACAGTTGCAGTCAATTCGCTTGCCAGCCGGCATGGACCCTACGTTCCTGACCCGCCCCCGCGGTAGTCAGCAACGAAACTGGGTAGCTCTGGTTGCGCATCAGAATGGGCAGGTTTACGCCCTCGACCGCCAGAACCGTGCGTTTTTCCAGATTATGGCCGCTGCGCATAAGGCTCCACTCCTGCTACCGTTTCAGGTGATTGCAATGCCAGCGGGTATGGAGGTCCTGGCGATGCAACCCGACGGAACGCTAAACCGCTGGCGTGAGAACGGTCAGCAGTTGCCCCACTATCCGGTGCGGATTGAGTCGACAAGTGAAGATGAGCTAGAGGTTAAATTTGCCGGACCGGCCCTGCAGCCCGTAGGCCGCACCGACATTCAGACAATCACCGAAAACGGGCAGCTGCTGCGGCTCAACGCCAATGGTCTGATCGCGCACCGGACCCAGTTGTATCGTCCCGTACGCAGTGGCGTGTTCCGGCTGTTCCCGGACGAAGATCAAACCAACTGGCTGCTGTTGCGGGCAACCGACACCGAAATTGCCGTACTCGACCAGCAGGGACAGCGCCGGTTTGAAGTTCGGGCGCTGCAATCCGGTGGCAATAACGTTCGCTACCACCGGCTTGGCGCGGGCGTTGAGCTAATCAGCGTAAAATCGGGTAATTTTACGACCCTGTACGATCTGAACGGCCGGATTATCGGCGATCGGCCCATTCCCAGCGATTTCCCAGTCGCCCTACAGTTTGATGAACGCTCGAATGAGCTATTCATTCTGAGTGGCGCGAAGCAGGCGGTGCAGTTATTTAGTATTCGATTACGTTAAATGGCAGGGAAAAAGGTGGAAATTTTTACAGATGCATCGTTCTCCAGCGCTTTTCCTGTCTGATTCCTTATTATGCGTTTTCTGCGTTATACCGTCCTTTTTGCTGCTCTCGTGTTGTGGGCAGGCGGCCTTTCGTCAACCGTTGCGCACTGGCTCTATGAAGCGGGCATCATTGTCGATGATTACCGCTATGGGGATTTGTACCGCATTTCGGCCCTGCCCCAGTTCAAAGATCACCAGCCCAATTGCCAGCGCGCCAACCGGTCCAGCGATACGGCGTCGACACACCTGTATATTATAGGCGATAGTTTCTCCGAAGAGCAGCGTATTAACAAAGATGATTTTCGGGTAAGTCACTTCCAGCGCGTCAAATGGGATTTTGTGCAGCGGGCGCAATTAGACCCCGGCAAGCGTAACGTTCTGCTCCTGGAATCGGTCGAACGGCATTTTCGGGATCATTTTTCGCGGCCGGTCAATGAACTGGTTGTGCAGGCAGACACCAGCCGAACGCCCGCGCCAACACTTTCGTGGCGTCGGCGACTGGGCGATGACCTGCACCGGAGCGATATGGAGGAACGACTCGAATCGGCGCTGTTCAGCCACGACTGGGCATTCTGGTTCAAAGAACTGAAAGCCAGATTTACCCTGAACTGGTTCGACCGGACCAGCACCGGTGTCAGTCTGTCCCGCAATCACCAGCATATCTTTTTGCACTCGGATACCGATACTACAGCGGATTTATCGTCCTACGCATCCTTGACCGACCGTGAGGTCAGTAACCTGGTTGACAGTGTTAACGTCGTGGCCGATCGGTATATAAAGCTGGGTTTCGATGAAGTTTATCTGTCTATTATCCCGAACAAAGCCAGCATTCTGGAACCTAACCGGGGACCTTATAATCACCTCATCGAACGGGTACAGAGTCATCCGGCCTTACGGGTGAAACCAGTTAACGTATATTCTCCCTTCAAACAGTCCGCCCAGTCGCCATACCTGGTTGGTGACACCCACTGGAATTGCCTGGGCCGGTCACTCTGGCTTCAGCAGATTTACCGCACTATTAGTCTATAAAATCAATCTTATATAGTTTTTAAATGTACATTTTTGGTAACTTTATGGTTACCAAAATAATATTCTTTATATTACAATATACATTCACATTATATTACAAATTTATTATATGGTAGGGTGATCAACCGTCATTAACTTGCGGCATCGTTTTGTGACGCTTGATAGTCGCGCGGTTAACCCACTCTAACTTTATGATTTGCCTATCGCGCCAACTGACGTGGTTGTTGCTCACGTCCGTATTTCTCAGCAGTTGTACGAATGTCGATCTGCTTCAACATTCCAGTGAACCGGTTCCTCATCAGGCCGCAGCTCGGCTTGCTGCCAATGGACAGATTGTAAACATTCAAACCGGAAAAACGTATACCGATCTGCAGCAAGCCTTTAACGAACTACCTGCTACGTTCGATCAGGATTATGAACTCCAGTTGAGTGGCACCCTGCTGTCTCCATCGGCTACGCTTCGCAACAAGAAAATGGGCAGTTTCTCGCTGGCGCTGCGGGGCGTTGACGGACAGGCCGTACTTGACGCGAACGAAAAGGAATCCGCGGTTGTGTTCAATGGTACCGGCCCCGCCAATATCCGGAATATCATCCTTGAAAACCTCGTCATCACGAATTACAGCCAGACTTCCGGCAATACGGCTGGGGTACGCTTTTTTACGGTAAAAGGTCAGAGCCTGCTGAAAAACGTTCGCTTTACGGGTGGCTACGTAGCCATGCGGGCGACGGTGAACTGTGAAGACATTACCCTTGAAGATGTTCAGATGGAAGGAATCCGCTTTGGTGGCCCCCGGTTCGGGCAGGCAGCCAATGATGTGGGCAACGTCGTATTCCGCCGACTAAAAACTTCACTCGATCAGAGCGAATCCAACCTCAGCGGCTCGGACAACGTCTGTCAGTTAAAAGGGTTCAAATCACTGCTGATTGAAGATTGTACGTTCGATGGCGCTACCAAGACCATTGTTGACCTGTACGAAATGTCGAACGTTACCATCCGACGTAACACGTTTATTCGGTCGGGCAGCAATAACCTTTACGGGACTGCCCTTCAGCTCCTGCCAGCCAGCGGCAGCGCCTGTCGTAACATCACTATTGAAGACAACCTGTTCGACAATCCGAAAGCGACGGCGATTTATTTGCGGGCGGCCGACTACAAGATTAACAACAATACCTTTATAGAAGGCGGCACCTCCCGCCCACTGGTATCGCTCGAAGCGTCGTCGGGTACGATTGAACTGGTCAACAATATTTATTACGGTACCAGCAACACCAACCCCATAATCAATCTATATCAGGTCAACGCCACCAGCTTTGTGAGCGACTACAATCTGTTTTACAAGCCGTCGGGCAGCGGTCGTCTGTTTATCAAAGGGTCCAATGGCAAGACAGACCTGAGCAGCTCCTCGCTGGCGCAGCTCCAGAGCAAGGGACTTGACCGTAACAGTCTGCAGGCCCAGCCTCTGTTCAACCTGGGAAGTGATCCCGTGCGCCCGCCCTATATGCTTGCTCCCAACTCACCGGGCCGTAATGCCGGTGACCGCAACCGCGCCGGTACCAACGACCTGACCGGAAAGTCGACCGAAGATGATCGGCCCGACATGGGTGCCTACGATTACGATTCGTTTTAGTCCAGCTGGTTCAGTTAATCGGTGAAAAGGGGATAGAGCCATGGCTTTATCCCCTTTTCACTGGCAGTGAAGCTGTTCAGACACCTACCGCGACAGAATAACGCGGTATCGACAAGCGAAACAAGTGCTTACCAGTGCCTCCGTTACACCAGGGCGAACAGATCGGCAACGCCCAGCATCCGCTTACTAATGAACCCTTCCCCAAATTCAACGCCAATCATGTGACCGTGTTCGCGGGTACGGGATTCAAGGAATTTCATAAAGGCTTCGCCCGAGATATAACTGTCCGGCTCGTTGCTCTCCGGGTCGAAGAACTGACTTTTGTAGGCTTTGATAGCCGCCAGTTTACCTTCCCAGTAAGGCGATACGTCCACCACAAAATCAGGTTTGAGCGAGCGGTCCTGGATAAAATGATAAATAAATTTTGGCCGGTGAGCTTCCTGGGGCTGGCCATCTTTGCCGGTGGTTTTGATTTGCCGCAGCCCGGCGTAAAAACTAGCCTGCACCACCAGTTCGGCGGCCCGCCCGTGGTCCGGATGCCGGTCGTCGGGGGCGTTGGTTAGCACAATCTCGGGTCGGAACTGCCGGATCAATGGGATGAGGGCCATCTGGTGTTCTTCGTCATTGCGGAAGAATCCATCCCGGAAGCCCATATTCTCGCGGGCAACCAGATTCATAATTCGGGCTCCTTCGGCTGATTCATGCAGGCGAATTTCCGGAGTGCCCCGGGTGCCCAGTTCGCCACGGGTCAGGTCAATACCTGCAATGGTTTTTCCCTGCGCCCCCAGCGAAAGAATCGTTCCTCCGCAGGTCATTTCAATGTCGTCGGGATGCGCTGCAATTGCCAATACATCAACGGTCATACAGTGTAGTCGAGAGTTTGGTAGTTCAGAAAAAGAGTTGCCGGGATAACATCCGGACGAATAAACAAGCGAACAATCCGGAAATTTGTTCAAATGACCCGTTAGCGTTTCTGGTTTGAAATGCCTTATTTTTGGCCGTGGGACGGTTTGCGATCAGCAAACACAGCTTCCCGCCTATCCGAACAGATTTCATATCCCTTGTTCACTGATGCCTTATAAAGCCCTTGCTCTTCAGCTTACCTGCCACGCTGTCAATCCGTATCAAACCCGTGACGAAGCCGAAACCGTCATGCTGAAAAGTATTGACCGCGTCGAAAAGCAGCTGAGCGCGTCGATTAATCACATCGGCCGCGATACGCTGCTGGTAGTTGTGCCGGAGTATTTCCTGACGGGTTTTCCCATGGGCGAAACGACTGAACAATGGCGCGAAAAAGCTGCACTGGAGATCAATGGCCGTATTTATGAAGCCCTGGGCGCTATGGTGCAGCGTCAGCAGATTTATTTTTCCGGGAACGCGTATGAACAGGACCCTTTTTTTCCGGAACTCTATTTCCAGACCAGCTTTATCATCGGCCCCAGCGGGGATGTTCTGCTGCGCTACCGCCGACTGAACGCCATGTATGCCCCCACGCCCCACGACGTATGGGAGTTATACCTGGATGCCTATGGGTACGATTCGCTGTTCCCGGTGGTTAAAACCAATATTGGCAACCTGGCCTGCATTGCTTCGGAAGAGATTCTGTATCCTGAACTGGCCCGGTGCCTGGCTATGCGCGGAGCCGAAGTGCTGCTGCACTCAACCGCCGAGGTGGGCAGTCCGCTCCTGACCCAGCGGAACGTAGCGAAACTGGCGCGGGCCGTAGAGAATATGGCTTACGTGGTATCGGCCAACTCCGCGGGACTGGCCAACTCCCCCATGCCCTTTGGCTCGACGGACGCCGGATCGAAGATTGTTGATCCGAAAGGACTTGTGCTGGCCGAAGCTGGTTATGGAGAAAGCATGGTCGCGAACGCCGATATTGACCTGGCCGCCCTGCGCGACTTTCGCCAGCGGCCGGCAGCGGGCAACCTGCTCGCCCGGCAACGTTACGAGCTATATGCGGAGAGTTACGCCCGGCACAGCGTTTTTCCGCCTAATACGCTCCTGAGTCAGCCGGCCGAACGACAGCATTTTGTTCGGACGCAGCAGGAAGTCATTAAAAAACTGTATTCTTAAAATTGCATTGAACTGCAACCCGAATAGATGACCATTCAGGAAACCAATTTTCAATTCCCCGGCCAGACAGGTTTTTACCGGGGCAAAGTCCGCGATGTCTATGCCTTTCCCGATAAACTGGTAATGATTGCCTCGGATCGGATTTCGGCCTTCGACGTTGTTCTGCCCCGGCCTATTCCCTATAAAGGCCAGGTGCTGAACCAGACCGCCGAGTATTTTCTGCGTGCAACGGCCGATATTGTGCCGAACTGGCTCCTTAGTGTACCAGACCCGAATGCCAGCATCGGTCTCCGCTGCGAACCTTATGCAGTCGAGATGGTGGTACGCGGTTACATGGCGGGCCACGCCTGGCGGCAGTATCGCGACGGACACCGGACGCTCTGCGGGGTAGCGCTCCCCGATGGATTACGGGAGAATGACCGCCTGCCCCAGCCGATCATTACGCCCTCGACCAAAGCCCACGAGGGCCACGACGAAGACATCAGCCGGGAGGAAATTCTGAGCCAGGGTATCGTTAACGAAGCCGATTACAGTCAGCTGGAGCAGTACGCACTGGCGCTGTTTGAACGCGGTACGGCTATGGCTGCGGAGCGTGGGCTGATTCTGGTCGACACCAAATACGAGTTCGGAAACCTCGACGGTAAGGTTTACCTGATCGATGAAGTCCACACGCCCGACTCGTCACGGTATTTCTATGCCGACGTTTACGCCGACAACCAGCGGGGGGGCAGCCGCAGAAACAATTGTCGAAAGAATTCGTTAGAGAATGGCTTATTGCGAACGGGTTTCAGGGCAAAACAGGTCAGACCGTACCGACCATGTCAGATGAATGGGTAGAGCAGATTTCCGGGCGCTACATCGAACTATTCGAGACGGTTACGGGTCAGACCTTCCAGCCGGCTGCTGCCGAAACCGATCCGCTTTCGCGGATTGAAGCCAATATCCTGCAGGCTATTACAAATTCATAACCTCGCAAAACGAGTCAGGCAGCCCCGCAGCACTGATTAGTTTGCCCCGACCTATTAACCAGTAAGTATGAACTACACGATTGAAAAAACCGAACAATACGCGCTGATTCGCCTGGCTGAAAGCTCATTCAACGAAGACATCACCCCGACCTTCGAAACGCTGAGCCGGAATCTCTTCCGCGAAGGCTACAGCAACATCATCGTTGATATGGCGCCCGTGCAGACGGTGGAACCGGCGGGTTTCAGCACCATTCGGAAAATAAACCGGCAGTGCACTAACGAAGTTGGCATATTGGTGTTAGTGACTAAGAACGATGAGTTAATTGAATCGCTGGACACGGCCGGCATCAGTGACCTGATCATCCTGCCAACTGTGGAAGAAGCCATAGATGCCGTGTTTATGAACGAATTGGAGAACGATTTTCGCAGTGAGGACGACGATGAGTACGATGCAGGGGGCGGCTTCAGCCGGGACACCGATTAACCAGGGCACCACACACCACGAACCGGAACACCACCGACCGGCCAATCTGCCGTTTACGCTGACGATCCTGGGCGCGGGCTCGGCCACGCCCGCCCTGCGCTATCACCCAACCGCCCAGTTGCTTACGGTTGGCAGCGATTATATGCTCATCGACTGTGGCGAAGGCACCCAGCTTCGGCTGATTGAGCAGAAAATCCGGATGGGGCGGCTGCGTTATATCTTTATCAGCCACCTCCATGGCGACCATTATTTCGGCCTGCCACCGCTCCTGTCAACGCTCAATCTTTCCGGTCGGACCGAAGACCTGTTTTTGTTTGGACCGCGCGGTCTGGATGAAGTGCTGACTACGATCTTTCGGGTATCGGACTCACGACTGGGCTACCGGCTGCACTTTCAGGTGGTGGATCCGGCTCAGCCAATGCGCTTGCTTGATCATCCGCAACTGACCGTCGAGTCGATTCCACTGCAGCACCGGATCGACTGCTCGGGCTATCTCTTTCGGGAGAAGCCCCACGCCCGCCGGCTGCTGCGCGAGCGGCTTCCGGCCGATGTGCCGGTGCAGTATCTGAAGCTGCTTAAAGAAGGACATGATATTCTGAATGCGGACGGTCAGATTATCCACGCAGCCGATGACGTAACGGAGCCGGGTCCACCCGCCCGCTCGTATGCGTTCTGCTCCGATACCCGCTACGTAGAAGGCTTGATTTCACAGCTCCGGGGGGTTGACCTGCTCTACCATGAAGCTACGTTTCTGGACGATAACGCCCAGCGGGCCGCCGAAGTCTATCATTCAACGGCCAGCCAGGCGGCTACCATTGCTGCCCGCGCCGAAGTGGGCCGGCTGCTGATCGGGCATTTTTCATCGCGGTATAAGCAGTATGAAGACTTTCTGAACGAAGCGCGGGCCGTATTTCCAGAGACTTATTTGGCGATAGAAGGTCAGACGGTGCTTATTTGATTTTCCCAGCCCGCGACCTAACCGGCTACAGGTTACTCGCTTTTGTCACCGGCGATAGGCAAAGCGGTCAGAATCTGCTTATCTTTAACCCCAAACCATTACCTGTTCCTCAATGCTGGCCTTTCGCTTGGGCTTTCTGGACGTCGGCTGGCTCGACCTGATCGACATCGCGCTGGTCGCCCTGCTGATCTACCAAATTTACAATCTTGTCCGGGGCAGTGTAGCCAGCCGGGTGTTCATCGGCTATCTGCTCGTTTATCTGGCCTATCTGCTGGTGAAAGCCCTCGGTCTGAACCTGCTGACTACCATTCTGGAGTATTTTATCAGTGTGGGTGCGCTGGCGCTGATCATTATTTTCCAGCAGGAAATCCGGCGCTTTCTCCTGCTTATCGGCAAATCGACCAACGTCGCCAACAGCCGCTGGCTCCGGCGCTGGCTGCTGCGTCAGTCCGGCATGCCCGAGCCAACAACGCCCCTCCGTCCTATCCTGGATGCCTGCAAAACCCTGAGCACCGAGTTTTCGGGCGGCCTGCTGGTCATCCGCAAAAACGACGATATGCAGAAGTTCGCGCAGTCGGGCGAAGTGATTGACGCCGAAGTGTCCAAGCCCTTGCTCCTGGCCATTTTCAGTCAGTATAGTCCATTGCACGACGGGGCCGTAATCATCAGCGACGGCCGGATTCTGGCGGCCCGCTGCATTCTCCCTGTTTCGGACGATGATGAACTGCCGCCCGCTCTGGGCTTCCGGCACCGGGCCGCGGTGGGCATGAGCGAAGCCACCGATGCAGCCGTCATCGCAGTATCCGAAGAGAGCGGCCGGCTGGCGCTGGCGCTTAACGGCGAGCTGTTCACTAACCTGACCATTGGCGAACTGGAAGACCGGCTGGGTCGGTATCTGCGCGAACCCGGGCTGCCCAAACCCGAGTTGCAGTAATCCTTGGACAACGTAGCGAAGCCTCCTTCTGACCGAACTTAAGTCGCCAGAAGGAGGCTTCGCTGCGTTCACCCCCTGCCCTCAGCAGCCATAGTTAATTCTGCTTTAGCACGGAAGCGCCCATAATGTCTATCTGGGCCTGCGGTATGGGAAAAAATTCATTTTTTCCTTTCACAAAAGTGGAGCCATTCAGATAGGTTCGTTTCTGGCTTTCTTTAGCCAGGTAAGCATTTAGCACGTCACTCGCTACGCCCCAGCGCACCAGATCGAAAAAGCGGTGGCCCTCCATGGCCAGTTCCAGCCGTCGCTCAAAGCGAACCGCCTTTCTGGCAAAGTCCTGACTGGGAAAAGCCGGGTAAGTTTTAACCAGGTAGTTGGCCGCAGGCTTACCAGCCGCGTCGGTCACGACTACATTGCCCGCCCGGGACCTGATCTGATTTACAATCTTCAGAGCCGTAGCCAGGTCGTTTTCTTCAGCTGCTACTTCAGCGCGCATCAAAAGAACGTCGGCAAAACGTAAAGCCCGGTAGTTATTGGCATTCGCTCTGGGCGATTCGGCACCGGCATTTTCGCCACTGTAGGCAAAGAACTTCTTGAACGTGTATGGTCCGCCGAAGCTTTGGTCACGAATCCAGTTTCGGCCGGGATGAACGCCCCAGTTGAGAAACGGAATACCCCGGCGGCCCACGGTCCAGTCTAGCCGGGGGTCCAGCGTACCCTCGTAGGGCGTGAAGGCAGCCGTAGAAGCCAGCCCTTCATCATTTTTCACATCAACATTATTGAACGTATCCAGAAGAGGTAAACCACTGGCGTCGGTTTTGAAAGCATTAACCAGGTTTTGTGAAGGCTGATAGAAGCCGCAGCACCCGCCGGGCGCTGACCCGTACGGAAAATTCCAGTTATCGCCCCAGCTACCATTTTGCCCGCTGCCGCCATCGCCAACTGACATCTGGACCTCAAAAACCGACTCGCTGTTGTTTTCTGTAACGATCCGGAAGTTATCGTGGAAACTGGCGACCAGCGAAAAAGGACCATTGTTAACCACATCGTCCAGCAGAGGTTTAGCAGCCGAATAATCCTGCTGGTACATGTGAGCCTTGGCAAGATAGGCTTTAGCGGTCCACTTACTCGCTCGGCCAACCTGCGCCCTGGTGGCCGCAAGGTTGTCAATTGCATATTGGAAGTCAGCTTCAATTTTTGGCCATATATCCTTATCGTTCGGCAGATTGATAAAATCGGTCACCGTTTCGTCGACGTAAGGCACCATGTTCCAGATTTTTTTGGCCTCAAAGTGATACCAGGCTCTCAGAAAACGAGCTTCGCCCATGGCCTGCGCTTTTTCGGCATCGGTCATGTCCGTGGCCCTGGGAATCAGCTTCAATACGTCGTTCGAGCGGGAAATTCCGTCGTATAAAGCTACCCATTTGTCATTGTATAGGCCCAGATCGGCCTGAATGGAGTAGCGCTCAAGGGTCGTTATCTGCGCCTGATCGCCTACGTCACTTCCCTTATAGGCGTCATCTGAAGCGACAGAACCGAATATCCAGTTGCTGACCGATGCTGTATTGGTAGGGCCAGCTCCTACCCCATCGAGCAGACTATAGGCGGCAATCAGGGCGCCATTTACACCGGATTTGCTGGCAAGCAGTTGATCATTGGCAACACCCAGGGGCGTTGTTTCCAGAAAATCCTTGCTGCAGGAACTCATCAGACCCAGGCCGACGGCTGTTGTTAAGACTAAGAATTTCTTTTTCATGCGTGTATGAGCCGGACAACCGGCGTGAATTTTTTGACAGGCCGTTGGTTAAAAGCCAAAATTGAGTCCAATCTGGTACATTTTGGAATTCGGATAATTCCCCTGGTCGACGCCCAGAACCGTACTGCCCGGCGTTGAACCAACTGAGGTTACTTCCGGGTCGATACCGCTATATTTAGTGATCGTGAAGAGGTTTTGCGCCTGCAGGAAGACGCGGGCGTTTTCGAATCTGATTTTCTGGGCAAGTGATGCCGGTAACGTATACCCCAGGGTCAGGTTTTTCATCCGGAAATAGGAACCGTCTTCAATAAAGTAGCTGGACGGCTGCTGGCTGCGGCTGTCATTGGCATCGAGAATTGGCAGAACCGCATCCGGATTCTCCGGCGTCCAGGAGTCGTACAGCATCCGAAGGCTCCGGTTACCGGCCTGGTTGTTGAAGTCAACCCAGCGTTTCACCATGTTCAGGAGTTCGTTCCCCTGTACGCCCTGGAAGAAAGCCGAGAGGTCGAAGTTCTTATAGCCCAGGTTCAGGTTGATACCATAGGTAAAATCCGGGTGAGGGTTGCCCAGAAACATCCGGTCGTTATCGGTAATGGTGCCATCCCCGTCGGTATCGTGGTATTTGTATTTGCCTACAGCGGCATAACCGGGGTATTTCGGTCCCGCGTCGACTTCACTCTGGTTCTGGTAAATACCGTCAATTTTCAGCCCATAAAACGAATAGAGGGGCATACCCGCCACCGATCGGGTCCAGGTGTAACTACGAATAGCAGGTCCGAGCAGGACGGCCGACGAACTGCTGTTGAGTCGGACGACCCGGTTTTTATACGTAGAAAAATTGACGCCTACGCCGTAGCTCAGACTTCCATCCAGCGCTTTACCGTTGAAATTTAGACCAAGGTCTATCCCTTTGTTGTTCATTTCGCCCACGTTGACAAACGGAATCGTGGCCACACCCTGCGTGGCCGGGAGGCTAACCTGATATAACATGTCGGAGGTGGTACGATCATACAGGTCGAGTGTGATACCCAGTTTGCCTTTCAGCAACGTAGCGTCCAGGCCGATGTTGGTCTGCGTGGTGGTTTCCCATTTGGCATCCGGATTGCCGAAGGCTTCAGTGTCAAAACCCGACTGAACCGAATTGTTCGACCCGTCAATGGCGTAGGATGACTGGCTCAGGCTGGAACGATACGTGCTGAAACCGTTATAGTTCCCAATTTCCTGGTTACCCGTCTGGCCCCAGCCGGCTCTAATCTTCAGGTCGTTGATCCAGGTTAGTCCGGCCATAAACGATTCATCGGATAAGCGCCAACCGGCACTGACGGCTGGGAAAGTTCCGTAGCGGTTATTCTGGCCGAAACGTGATGATCCGTCACGGCGGATGGTAGCTTCGAGCAGATAGCGGTCTTTCAGCGAGTAATTGACTTTCCCAAATAGCGAGAAGAGGGCCCATTCGTAGCCAGAACCTGAGTTATTGATTCCGGCCGTTCCAGAATTAAGAAACATGTACTGGGGGTCTTCCGAAAAGAAAGTCGTGCGCGTGGCCGAGAAATCCCGGCCCGTTCCCCTGATAGCCTCAGAGCCGGCCAGCACACTCAGCTTATGAACATTGGCAAACGTTCTTGAATAATTCAGTGTATTCGACCAGGTCCAGTTTATATCATACGCGTTGGCATTCGTCAGGGAATTAGCCGCTTCAATTTCGGCCTCTTCCAGATCCAGAAGCGTATAACTGGCCCGGTTGGCATTCGTAATATCGATTCCAATGCTCGATCTGGCGACCAGATTTTCCAGAATATCGATTTCGGCATAAGCATTGCCAAACGCTCTGAACGTATTCAGCTGATTATTTCTTGCCCGCCACAATTGAGCAACCGGGTTTGTGGCAGGCCCCAGCCCGGCCGCCCGGGTTGCCGCAAAGTTGCCCATGATATCATACACCGGAATAATGGATGGAATCCGGTAGCCATTTCCAATCGGGTTGCCATCCTGGTTATTCGCCGTGCTAGCGGTTCCGTTGTTGCTGTAATACCCTTTGTTCTGCGTATAGCTCACTTCCAGATTCTCGCCCAGGCGCACTCGTTTCTTGAACAGAAACTCGGTATTAGACCGTAACGAATAGCGATCAAACGACGTATGAATCAGCACCCCGTCCTGTTTAAAGTAGTTGAGGGCAATGGCATAGCGCCCGGCTTCGGTTCCGCCATTCGCGCCAATGTTGTATTCCTGGATGGCGGCCGGGCGCAGAATCGCTTTGTGCCAGTCCGTGCCTTCTTTGTTAGCCTTTACGATCTGGTAGAACCCAGTACGATTGTAGTTGTAAAGTGAAGGATTGGTTCGGGGGTCGCCTTCCGACAGACCATAGCTTGACCCGGCCAGAATATAATCCGGAACAACGGCCGTGGGGCCATTGCCATACTGCTGATGCGAAGGATTACCGTTGGTTAAGACACCCGCGTTCCGGCGCTGTATCCAGAGCAAATCGCCAAACTCCTGCGGGTTCCTGATCAGTCCGAGGTCAACTTTCCCGACCTGTACCCCAACCCTCGAATTGAACGTAAATTGCGGAGTGCCTACCTTTCCTTTTTTAGTAGTGATAATGATGACGCCATTCGCGGCTCTTGACCCGTAAATTGACGCCGACGCGGCATCTTTCAACACCTGCATCGACTCAATGTTATTGGGGTTAATGCTGTTCAGACCACCTTTGGTCGGCACACCGTCAATAATATAAAGCGGGTCGTTATTGTTGATCGTGCCAAATCCGCGGATACGAACCGTTGCCTCACCACCCGGTGAGTTATTCGACGTAACCGTTACCCCAGGCACCCGACCCTGCAGCTGCTGGGCAACGTTGGGAGCCGTTACCTTGGTCAGCTCTTTTGTATCAACAGTAGTCACCGCTCCGGTAATGTCTCTTCGGGATTGAGAAGAGTATCCCGTTACGACCACTTCACTCAGGGCTTTTACGTCCGACTGCAGCGTGACTACAATCTGGGTTCTGTTGCTGATGGCGACTTCCTGGGTGACATAGCCGATAGACGACACCACGAGCGCTGTGCTCCCATCCGGCACGTTCAGAGTAAACCCGCCTTCGGCGTCGGTGGTCGTTCCCAGCGAAGAGCTTCCTTTCAATACTACCGTTGCCCCGGGGACAGCCTCACCGGCAGCATCGACAACCTTCCCGTTGATTGGCAGGACCGCCGGTTGCTTATGACGAATCGGCGCAGTCGATTCGGACGACAAAGGCAAACCCGCAAACGAGCCGGTAGAAAACTGGCCGATCAAGACTAACTGCATCAGGCCGATGCACTTGATTCCGGGCAGGCGGCACAAGTGGTAAAAACGTCTTTTCATGTATTCAGGTTGATTTACGTAAGAAAGCAGAATAGCGTCACTGTTCGTAGGAACAGGGATAAAGGAGCCGGATTAGCTCAGTGAGAGACCGGGCGAAAATGTGAACTGGTTACGGCGATAAAAGCATTTCGCTTTTTGTTTTTAGTCATTAAATTATTTAGATAATTCGATTATAAATCACCGACATGATCGCCCAAAAATAAGGACCTGCCTTATTAATCAAAATTTAATTTTGGCTTATATAAAAAACTTAGAATTTTATTTCATTATCATACAATTTATCTAAAGTTGGCTCAAGTATAGACGCATACAAACACGCTGGATACCGGAAACGGCCAGCGATTGTCAACAGAGCAGATGATAGTTATTGAAATGGCGGTATTGTAACCTGTGCAGAATGGTATTGGCAACTTATGAACGTAAGGCTAACGGAGCATACAGCTGAAAAGCCGGCTGATTTAACCCAGAACAGCGGTCAGGATAATTCAGCCGGCTTTCGCATCAATACTCCAATGCACCCGGCAGGGCCTTTGCCTGCTCCACAAAATCAGTAATCTGTTCTACGGACGGCGGACGTTGGGTAAACTGCCGGACGCTGTTGATCTCAATCAGCTTTGCGTGCAGATTTGTGGCCGACCGTTGAGCCAGCTCCTTTACTGTATCCACGCCTGCTTCTTCCATTAAATCACTATAAACCCGACCAATGCCTTTAATTCGGGCCAGATCGGCGCGGTTTGCGAGTTCCAGAATCACCTGTGTTGATACACCGGTGGCATCGGCCAGCGCTTTTCGGTTCTGGGGGGTCCTGGCGGCTTCCAGCAAAGCTTCACTGTCATTTAATCCATGCCCTTTCAGCGCTTTCAGAACCGGGTCAGTAATTCCCCGTAGTTCTCCTAACGTAATGCTCATAGTTATAACAGTATAGTAAATGATACGAAAACAGCCTGTCCTTCAGACCGTTGGACACATTATCAGGAAACAAGATACTTTCTCCGGGTATCGTTCAGGAGAAATTTTTTTTGAACGGTGAAACTTTCCGGATGCATTTGGGAAAACTCGGCTTTCCACTCCTCATAACGCGCCGGTTCGGCAGCCAGAAACTGCTCTGCGTCAATTTTCTTCAATAGAAGGTACTCCTCAAACGTCATGAAGATGAATCTGCCGTTTAGGCAGGCTTTTAGGGTAATTACCGCGCTATATGGAGCCGTCGCAGTGAAAGGCGACCGAACCAGGTCATCAAAAGTGCCAGAATGACGCGCTGCCGCCGGGGAATCTATGAAACTTTTGTCCTGGAACAGAACATGACAGAGACTCCGTTCATCTAACAAAACAACTTTTATGGACACCCAGCTTGTGGCTTATCCCGACCCGGTTTCGCAGCCGGGCGGATTGGGCGAACAGGATTCGATCTTGCTCGATGCGTATTCTAATACGGTGGTAAATGTAGCCAAAAAAGTCAGTGCGTCGGTCGTTCAGATCAAGGTCAGCGGGCGAAGAATCCCTACAGCACCGGCGAATCAGCCCCGCCGTCGTCCCAACGGCAGCGAAGAGGCCAGCGGAACCGGCTCCGGTTTTATCATCTCGACCGACGGCTACATCATCACCAACAACCATGTAGTAGCGGGAGCCAGTCGTATCGACGTGTCCCTGCCCGAACGAACCGATGGTCCCTCCCGCGATTATGAGGCTATGCTGATTGGTCGCGATCCCGCCACCGATATTGCCGTGCTGAAAATATATGCCGACGGCCTGCGGGCCATTCGGTTTGCCGACTCTGGACAGCTACAGGTCGGTCAGATTGCCATTGCCATTGGCAATCCCTACGGCTTTCAGTACTCCCTGACGGCGGGCGTAGTGAGCGCCCTCGGCCGCACGCTCCGCTCCGAATCGGGACGGCTCATCGACGACGTTATTCAGACCGACGCAGCCCTGAACCCCGGCAACTCGGGTGGGCCGCTCGTGAACTCCAACGGCGACGTTATTGGCGTCAATACGGCCGTTATACTGCCTGCACAGGGCATCTGCTTTGCGGTATCGTCGAATCTGGCCGCGTTTGTAGCCGGAAAGCTGATCATGGAAGGGCGCGTTCGGCGGGGCTATCTGGGCATTGCCGGTCAACTCATCAACCTGACGGAACGGATCAGGCTGTATAATCAACTCACGGTCAGAACTGGCGTCGTGGTTACCAGCGTCGAAGCTGATGGCTTCGCGGGAAATGCCGAACTACTACCCGGTGATATCATTGTCGGGTTTAATGGCCAGCCCGTTTCGACGGTCGATGATTTGCACCGGCTGCTGACCGACGATACCATTGGTCGATCCATTCAGCTGTCAGTTCTGCGCGAAAACCGTCAGAAAGGCATCATCGTGATCCCGGGCGAATTGAAATAACCGACGCGTAGCCGTTTGTTTTTAACCCGCCCGAGAATATATTTCGGGCGGGATATTTTTTACCGGCAAATACATTTACTGGATTACGTATAAGGCCAATGTGCTATGATTCAATCTGCTGGGCTTTACACTGGCACTGTCAATTTGGAGACTTTTATGGGTTGATGTAGGTTCGCAGTGATTATTCAACCTTTCACTCCCTCTATGAAGCGCATACTTCCCCTCCTGCTCGTTCTGGTGGCTTTTTCAACCCAGGCACAGAACTTCAGACCGGTTAAGTTTAACCTGTCTCTGGGTTATGCTAAACCTACGGGCTCCGGTGCATCGGGCGGCATTCTGGCATCGCTCGAACCCAAATACGGGGTTAACGATCAGCTTGATCTGGGGCTGCGAATCGAACTGGCCGCTATGGCAAGGGCTTATATTCTCAATGGCCAAAACACCGAAGGTGAATTTAAAGCGGCAAGCTCGTATCTGGCAACTGGCACCTACCTGCTTTCACAAACCGGTTTCCGGCCTTACGTTGGGGTTGGAGTTGGGCTGTTTACAACGGCTGGCACCAGCCTGAACTCGAACAGCAGCACTGGCAACACCGGTGGCTCGATTGCCGTTGGGAACAAATTTGGGGGGATGGTCCGCGCGGGTTTCAAAACCGGTCATTTCAATCTGGGCCTTGAGTATAACCTGGTTCCGCCATCCAAAGGCGTTTTGATTGGTAGTAATGGACTCAGCACCAATTACGAGAGCGCCAATACCTACTTCAGTCTGAAACTTGGGGTTGATATTGGTGGTGGTCCGTATTGACCCCGGCTCGCATACAGACAACCCCTCTTCTACGACCGCCGGTTGTGAGCGTTCTTTAAGTAGATTTTTACAGGCAGCGTGCGCTCTTTACGGTTATGCAATCAGGTTTTACCCCGCAAATAATCCAATTTTAGTACCTTTCGCGCGCTCAACAGGACGCCTTCCGGATCGTTGCTGCTGACATTCCGAAGACTTTGCCATGCATTATGGACCAGCAAGCCAGTATCGACTTCATTACCCAGAGCGATTTTCAAAAAATTAAATATGCCTTTACCGACATTGACGGCGTTTTGCGGGGTAAAGTTATCCATCGGCAAAAATTTCTGGATGGCCTGACGGATGGTTACGGTTTCTGCGACGTTGTCTGGGGCTGGGATTCTGCCGACACCCCCTACGATAACGGACAGCTTACCGGCTGGCATTCCGGCTACCCCGATGCGCCCGTCCGGCTTGATCTGACGACCCTGCGGCAGATACCCTGGGAAAATAACATCCCGTTCTTTCTGGCGGATTTCAGCCGACCCGACGGTAATGATCTGGCGGCCTGCCCCCGGTCGCTGCTCAAACGGATAGCCGCACAATGCCGTGAGCTAGGCTTTCATGCCGAATATGCGCAGGAGTTCGAGTGGTTTAATTTTCGCGAAACGCCCCAGAGTCTGCAGCAGAAAGGCTTTCAGAGGCTGGAACCGCTCACGCCTGGTATGTTCGGCTACTCGATTCTGCGGCCTTCACTCGAAAGCAAATTCTACCACGACCTGTTTGATTGGCTGATTCAGTTCGATATTCCGCTCGAGGGGTTGCATACGGAAACGGGCCCTGGCGTGTACGAAGCGGCCATCATGCACGACGAGGTGGTGCGGGCCGCCGACAAAGCCGCTCTTTTCAAAACGGCCGTTAAGGAAATTGCCTACCGGCACGATCTGGTGGCTACGTTCATGGCCAAGTGGAATGCTGATCTGCCGGGCTGCAGCGGCCATATTCACCAGAGTCTGTGGGATCTGAACAAGACCCGGAACCTGTTTTTTGATTCGGCCCGCCCGAACAATATGAGTGAGCTGATGCGCCAGTTCATTGCCGGTCAGCTGCACTGCCTGCCCCATATTACGCCTATGTTTGCCCCGACCATCAACAGTTATAAGCGCCTGGTTGAAGGAGCCTGGGCACCAACTACCCTTACGTGGTCGATGGACAACCGGACAACGGCGCTGCGCGTTCTGAATCATAAGGCAGCTTATACCCGCGTTGAGCACCGGGTTTCGGGCGCCGACACGAACCCGTATCTGGCCATAGCCGCTGCCCTGGCGTCGGGGCTATATGGTATCCGGCACCAGCTTCCCCTCACCGTGGCTGCTTCAGTTGGCAATGGTTATGCCGACAAACAAAACGGCGTTCTGCCAACGAACCTGGCCGATGCCACGATGGCAATGGCCCACTCGCCTATCGCCACCGAACTCTTCGGAGCCGAATTCGTTGACCACTTCACCCGCACCCGCGATTGGGAATGGCGGCAGTACGCCCGCCAGGTCAGCGACTGGGAACTGAAGCGATATTTTGAAATAATTTAATAAAAAGTTAAACGTTTGTAGTTATCAAACCCAATTACAAACCACAGACTGCAAACCTTAAACGCGTTCATGCGACTTGTTGATTACCCTGCAATAATCCGTAAAGCCTGGGCGGACTTCGACGCTTCGGTGCAGATTCATACCATTGAAGATATCAGCGCGAAGGTTTCAACCAACCACGTGTTCAAAGTTACCTTCGATAACGGCGACCATATTATTGCCAAACTTTCCTATTTCGGGAAATACGAACATTTTCTGGAAGATCACCGCATCATCCACGCGCTGGCCAACAACCTGCTGTATCCATTCGAGAATGTACTGGCGAAATCGCTGGTGCGCGACGGGCAGGTGTATACTTACCGGCACCGGGAAGGGATTGTCGATGCTTGGGTGGTGTTCTATAACCCAATCCGGATTCAGAGGAAGCTGCCCCGCCGGCTGGATGAACACCAGATTCAGGCGCTGGGCCGGCAGATAGCCAAGTTTCATCAGGCCTGCGCGCGCGTCAGTACGGTATTACCCAAATCATCGAAAACGTTACGTTCCGACATCTGGGATATGCTCGATATGCTTGAAACGGAAACCGGGCAGTTTGAACACCGGATGCATGTCGATGAGCTGAAACGACAGTGTGAATTATTCCTCACTAACCGACAGAAACTCGTGGCTAAAACCGTCGAAACCATGCCCGTATTCGTGGACTGGAACATCGGCAATTTCTCGGTAACGGATAACTTTGAACTGTATTCCCGCTGGGATTACGACTGGTTCCGGATTAGCTATCGGGTGCTGGATTTTTACTTTTTCAGCCGGGTTACCTCCGACGTCGGCGACCGGACGGTCTTTAGTTACCAGATTAGCCCGCTGGCCGAAGACCGGTTCCTGCTGTTTCTGCAGGAATACCACAAGATTTATCCCCTGACCGAGAACGAGATTCGCTTTCTGCCCGAAGTGTACCGTTTCTTTATCCTGAACTACGTCATAAAATACGGTCGATACTTTTTCCATCGAACCTACGCCACCAAGCTCCAGCGCGAAGCATACGAGATTTATTTTCCGTCGATTGAGCAGTTCGACACCGATAAGATTCTGCGGGCGCTGAAACTGTGAAGCCTCTCAACCCGGAGCAGATCAGCGGCTCGAAAATCGCTTGACGCGCACGGGTCGGCCATTCGGTTCGAGTTCAATGTTGAGTTTAGTAGGCGCATTATCTGGGTCGACCCGGTAAGCGACTGTTTTCCGGACGGACGGAGTCTGAACGGGTACTATCTCAAGCTGGTACTGGCCTACGGGTAGATAAAGCGTAAAATTGCCTTGTGCGTCGGCATAAGTACGATAAACTTCACCACTCTGTCCGAAGGTTTCGATCCGGTGTTGTTCGAGATCGTAGGGCAGACTTTCGTATTTGACCCGGTTATAATGCAGTTGACCGCTTACTCGCCAGGTTTTACGGATTGCTATATCCCGCTGCATGGATTTGCCCACGCGCAGGGTATCCTGAAACCAGACCGGCTCACCCGTCGCAAGTTTACTGACTGTCCGGACCTGATGCAGCCCGGGTGCAATATCTTTGCAGATGACGGCTCCTTTTTTATCAGTGATCAGCGTCGCAGTCCCCACGTTAACGATTAGCCCATCGAGGTAATTTTCGTCGCCATCTTTCATCTGGTTAGCGTTTTGGTCCTCGAAGAATCGTAGCCGTAAAGTCCGACTTGTTTTAAACGGTGACCGCTTGAATAACTTTGTCACCTCAAATCGAAGCTGTGAATCCTGCCAGGGAACGGCCGCAATATCAGCAAACTGATTTGCGTAGGAAAGCAGATTAGCCTCAAAACGAACCAACAGGTTATCCTTCATCGCATAGGTAATGCTATTGTACGACAGCCCACTCCATGACCTGGTGATACTGTTAAAGGTGAGCCCGCCCCCGACATTAAGCAGTAGCCGATTATCGAGCAGGCGAACCTGCCACGACGGAGAAATAGAAATTTGCCGGTAAGCCCCCGGACTTCCCCTTCCCGGCAGTCGGTCGTTTATCAGAAACACCCCCCGCTGGTAAAAACCCGCCAGATTTAGCCGGTTTATACCCAGCGAACCGTAATACCGAAACGAAGGCTGTTTAAATCTATCGGTCGGGGGTGCTACACCATTTACCAGTCCGGCATCCACACCCGCTTCCAACCGCACCCCTCTCTGGGTTTCCAGCCGCAGGGACGTCAGCAGCCGATACGACTCTGAACGCTGCATGGCGCTGCCGGGCAATGACTGCTGCTGAATCCAGAAATAAGGCCGCAGCAGCCAGGTCAGACGATTGAACTGCTGCGCCATCGTCATCTCGGCTATGGTGTTGCCGTACCGTTGTCGACTTACCTCCTTTGCGGCCGTGTAAATTCGCTGATCATACTGAACCTGGCTAAACCTATAAGCGAGTTGTGTTGTACGCCATTTTTTATAAGTCAAACTTTGATCAATGAGAGCTGCCCCGCGCTGAATGCCTCCATAAACGGGACTGCTGAAATTAGCTGACGCCCGAATCTCCAGGATTTCACCTGTTCGTTCATAACCGCCCGCCAGCGCCCAGCCAACGGTCTGCTGTCGGTTAGCCTGTCCCGGCGACGCTTCTATGCTCTGCCCCGCCATAAGTCGAAATTTCGTTCGTTTGTCAGGCTGCCACAGTGCCGTGGCAAAGTTCAGCACTCCGGCCCGATTGTAACGTTGCTGGCGATAATAGCTGCTGCTGGCTTCATAAACCGCTACGCCCGACAAGGGTATTCGCCCGGACAGGCGCAGCGAATATGTCTGGTCGACACCCGACTGGCTAAGACCGGGCACCGACTGGTTGATGCCGGGTAAATTAGCAAGCCAGTTCGACTGATTCCGTAAGGCCCACCCTTCCAGACGGGTAGATTCGCCCAGCATATGTGAAAACTTCACCCCCACGCCAATCAGCGCCAGTTCGTGATAATCAAACAGGCTCCCTACTCGCAGCTGGAAATCGGACTGCTGATACTGCAGGTAGGTATCGCGTAGTTCATGGTAACGCTGACCAATGTAATTAAGGTAGTGAGCCTGATAGGTCAAACTTCCTTTAACCAGATCTTCCTGTCCCCAGGCCCGCACCTCCCGCACCATCCCGGCCGCACCGAACCGACTAAGGCTCAGCGCTATGCCACCCGCGGCAAGGTCGTTCTGGCGTTTTTCCGTTAGTCGCTTGGTCGATGACAGCAGCACCGGTCGACAAACAATGCTGCCAAGAAGGAGTCCAGCCACGTCGCCTGGCAGCAATTCCTGCGCTTCAATAGCCAGGTCATACGTTCGATCCCACTGCACCGACCTACCAACCAGACAAGTCAAGGTCAGGATTGTATCAGTACGGGCACTAACCGTCAGCACCGGATGCAGCTGCGTCAGCCGAAAACCTCCTGGTATAGAAAAAAGCGTTAATCGGACCTTACGGGGTCGGGGGCCCTGATTAGAGAAGTTTAGTAGTATAGGCAGCGTATCCTGCCCGGCTGAAATATAGGGGGCTTCGTGAATGAGCGAGAACGTCAATATTGACGGTATATTATTGTTCTGCCTGACGACAAACTCGATGACGGATGCTTCAGCTGGGTCATCCTGAAGAGTTTCAAGGCGGACTACAGCCTCGGTTTGAATCCAGCTGCGATCTATTAAAAATTTGAGCGAAAGCTTTCGGGATGTGTGGGGAGCCAGAGACAAACTGGCTGGTAGCTGCGTCAGCAGGCGAAAGGCATTAGGTGCTATCAGTTTAAGTCGTACGTTTCTAACCTGATCTGTTGAGTTCGTCAGTGTGATCTGATTAAAAAATGTACTTCCAGGCGCACCCTCTAAGTGTGGTTCTTTAACAACTAAGCGAGTTGGCTGCGGCTTATCGACCCAGTTTGCTAGTGCTGAAAACGTTAAAAACCAACTAAACAGTAAATATTTTATCATTAATAATTCTATTTTTTTTGATACCAGTACTAAGTACTTTACATTTGAGTAAATATAGTATCTTTTTAGTTAACAGTTCACTTTACTTAATCTATAAAACCTATTTTTATGGTATTTCAACCAACATTAAATGTGCAGCGACTAGCTATTGCGAGTCTACTAATGATGGGGCTCGGAACAATTCCGGCCTTTGCTCAGTCGTCGGGGACATCAACAATGAATGTCAAGCTGAGCGATGTGCTGGAATTGAAGATAAACACCGCTAACGTTGATATTGAGTTTGCCACACCGGCTGATTACAATAATGGTGTCACCAAGCCCGTCCCGAATCAGTTAACCGTAACGTCGAATCGTCCTTACGATTTGAAGATCAAAACTTCGGGCTCCGATCTGGTTAACGGACAAAACCTGATTCCGGTAAGTAACATTTCAGCCCAGACGACCGGTACGGGGCTAGGTACGCAGTCAGTCGTATCGGCTCTTTCGACTACCGACCAAACGCTGGCAACGGCTGTACCACCTTCAATGTCGAAGCAGATTTCCATGCAGTTTTCCACGGCCGCCGGTAACAGCGCTTTTTTAAAACCATCAGGTGATTATACGACCACGCTGACGTTTACGGCTACAGCCAACTAGGCTAAAAAGTAAACAAGGACCGGTCAAGACTGTCTTGACCGGTCCTTGTTTACTTTTTAATGCCTGTACGCATATTCCCTCCGGGATAATTTATAATACTGCGAACACACTCCAACCGGGCATAGACCAGCCAACCGTAACGTAAATTGTTAAATATGCTTTATACTACTTTACTGAGGCAGGCTATACGTCTATCTCTAATTATCTTTTGCCTCAGCTATGGATCCGTCATGGGTCAGTCGTCGGGCAACGCCACGCTGACCACCAATATATCAGACGTACTGCAGGTAACTGTCAATGTTACTACCGTTAGCCTCAACTTTACAACCCCGGTAAATTATATCAATGGGGTTTCCTCGGCAGTCTCCAACCAACTGACGATAACCTGCAACCGTGCTTACGATTTGAAAATCAAAACCTCCGGTACGGATATGGTGAGTGGCAGCAACACCATTCCGGTAAGCAACATTTCAGCCCAGACGACCGGTACGGGGCTAGGTACGCAGTCAGTCGTATCGGCTCTTTCGACCACCGACCAGTCGCTGGCGACGGGAATTCCAGCTTCGATGTCGAAACAGATTTCCATGCAGTTTTCCACGGCCGCCGGTAATAATGCATTTCTGAAACCAGCGGGTGCTTATACAACCACCCTGACGTTTACAGCTGTAGCTAATTAATCCACATCTCGTTCTGGCAGAATTTCTATGCGTTCGTTCAATAGCAATGATATTCCCTTGTTTCGTTTTTTATTTTTATTCCTGGCCATAACCAGCCGGACCTTCGGACAGGCTGGCTTTCAGGTTGAACCACCGAAAGTATATTTCGAGGAAAAAAATAACAAACTTGCTCCTGTTCGTATCAAAGTCACTAACCCAAGTGCTGTGCGAATGGTGATTCGGGCAAGCTGCGTTGACTGGCGACGCGATTCGCTCGGCGAAAAGCAGTTTCACCCTGCCGGCTCGTTACCGTCCTCCTGCTGTCCCTACCTGCGAGTGCAGCCTGAAACCGTTGAACTTGAGCCGGGTAGTCAACAGGAGGTGCTGGTGTCCCTCAATCCTGATAAGCTAGGCAATCAGCAGCTACGGAATGGAATGCTGATGCTGACGCAGATAAACGAACGCGAAATTGCCGAAGCCCAGGGACGTAAATCTGGGTTTATCTTCAAAGTTCAGATCGGGGTTCACCTGTACCATATACCAGCCGCCGTTAAACTGAAAACAATGGAGATTGATACGCTCTTTCTCAGCCACAACAAAGAGGTTCAGCAACTGCAGGTGCGTGTACGTAATGCAGGTGAGCTCGACCTGGAAAGTCAGTTACGGGTTGAGTTAACGAACCTGCAGACGGCTGAGGAAATTAAACTACCGCCGGTGCCCGTTAACACCATGCCCGGAGAGCGAATCTGGTTGAAGACTCTATTGCCCGAGAAGCTGGCCAAAGGGCGATATCTGATTATCGCTATTATTGACAGCGGAACTGATATTCCGCTGCAGGTGGCCGAACTTGAAACCGATATGCCATGAAGCATTGGGTCTGGCTAAGCCTGTTAAGCTGGTTGGGAATTTCACAAGCACGTGGACAGGTAACAGCCATCACTATACTTGACCCGGCCATTGACTTATATGTGCAAACGGCGGCAGACTTTCAGAACGGCGTTTCAGTTTCGGAGCAGACATTAGCCTTGACCGTAGCTGCCAATAAAAACATTACGCTTCAGGTACGGGCTTCCGGGAACCTTATCAGCGGTGTCAACAGCATTCCCATTGGCTCAATGTATGTGCAGGTCACCAGTTCGACTCCAGTACAGGCGGAGAAACAGCTTTCGACAACTGCCCAAACGATTCTAAGCGGCACAGTCAGCTCAGCCTATTCGTCTCGTCCGATAACAATCAAATACCGGCTGGCCCCCGGTACCGATATATTTAAACCCAAAGGAGCTTATAAAACTACCTTAACCTTCACCTTCTCGGCATTGTAACAGCACGAATTGCCTCAACTTGCTGGTGGATCAGATTCCGTTCGGCTTATTTTGACGGCAAACTCGTATTTTTGGTGGCCGCTGCACCCACGCAAGGACGTTTTGAACGCTCAAAACGATTCGATCACTGGTGCCAAACCCTGATTCATGCAACTCGCCGATTTCAAAGAGGTAGCCGCCAACTATAAAGTCATTTTCTTCGATGCCTTCGGCGTTCTCAAAAATTACGAAGGTCTGCTGCCGGGTATCGAACATACCTTCGCCTGGATGCGCGACAATGATAAATCGTTTTACGTCCTGACGAACGATGCGTCGCGCGGACCGCGGGAACTGGCCGAATCCTATTACCGGCAGGGTTTCTACGGCATTCCCCCCGACCGGATTATTTCATCGGGTATGCTGGCGCGGGAATACCTCGACCTGAAAGTACACCACGGCACCGTGGCGTACCTGGGCACCGAAAATTCGGCTCATTACCTCGAAACAACCGGGCTTAAAACCCTGCCTATCAGTCAGGTTGACTTAACCGACGTAGCCGACATCAACGCGCTGGTGATGCTGGACGACGAAGGGTTCGACTGGAATACCGACCTCAACAAAACCGTTAATCTGCTGCGGAAACGTAACATTCCGGTTATCGTAGCCAATACTGACGAAACCTACCCCGTCTCCAAGAACCGCATTGCCATTGCCATCGGCGCCGTGGCCGAAATGATCGAAACGATAGTCGGGAAGCAGTTTATCCGGTTTGGCAAACCCGACGCCCAGTTGTTCATGTTTGCCTATGAACGACTCGAAAACGCAGCCCATGTCAGCAAAAAAGACATTCTGATGGTGGGCGATACGCTCTTTACAGATATCATCGGCGGGAACAAATTTGGGCTGGATACCGCGCTAGTGCTCAGCGGCAACACCCAGCCGCAGGACGCCGAGATTCTGATTCGAAGCACCGGGATTATTCCGACCTATATCTGCGAATCGGTCCTGATTCCCGAATAAGCAGACTCTACTCCTTAGGCAGGATAAGCGGGTGAAACCGAACGCCTTTAACGCGGCTGAATTCCAGCGAAGGCGCCGGAATCTTGAAAAACTGCGCCGTCCCGATAAACCGCTGCAGGGCGGGTGAGAACGTTCCAACCCGCGACAGATCGGCATCGGGCGAGAGAAAAAACTGGCGATAGCGCGTAAACTGCAGCTCGTTGCCATTCGAATCGAACACGCGCGGGTTTTCGTGGCCGCCGACCATCCCGCTGCCGCTATACCCCAGATCCAGGTTGAGCCAGCGCGGAAACGACGGTCCCACCGGCAACGCCGACGCCAGATTAACCGATAGCCAGTACTGCTGGCCGTTATAGTCCTTAAGCATCTGCTGGCCGGTCGTTTTACCGAGCAGGTTAGGACGATATGGTGGGAAAATCGTTTTACGGAAACCGTATTTCATACTCACCACCTGCTGACCAGCGCCGTACTGCTGCCCCACGAACAGGGCAGTCCCGGCTACGTTGGCCAGCATATCTCCTTTCGAAAAGCCCCAGCCTTCGGCATGGCCGTCATACACTTCGAGGGTAGTCTGAAACAGTAACGCCAGCAACCCGCCCGTCAGGATACTGGCGCGTTCGTTCACGCCACTCCAGCGCATCAGTTCATAGCCGCCCCGGCTCATGCAATAGGCGGTAGCTGCGTGGCCAACTTTATCCATCTGCAACCACTCCCCATTGTCGTTGAAGCTATGAAACGGAACGCTCTTTTTATACCACTGCTTGCGCAGCATCAGGAGCGTAAGGGTATAGAAAGCCGCCGTTCCGACCACAACCCCAAGGAAGCGCCCCTGCCGAATACCCGACGGGTCGGCGGGGCCCGGCATCGCGGGCATGGGTTGCGCCCGAAGGGACTGGCCGAGCATCAGGACGCATAAACCAACCAGAACCAGCGCCCGAATCCAACTATTCATTTCGTAAAAGTAGGCTTAAATCACTTTATCAACTGCGCCAGTTCAGCCTCGGATACTGTCAGCAAACCAACTTTGGGCAGTCGGCGGGTGAGTTCGCGCCAATTCGGGTCCTGTGCGTAGATAGCCCGAAGCATCCCGGCGGCTTTCGATACCTGTTTGGTATTGGCCAGGGCGATGGCGGTCCAGTACTGCATTTCCAGATTTTTGGGAAACATCTTCATGGCCGCCCCGTATTCCTGCATGGCCGTTTTCATGTCATTTTTCTCTGTAGCCAGATCGCCGTTGTTCATGTGCTCGTAGGCCCGATGCACCCGCAGCAGCCGGGCCAGTTCAGCAAGGGGCTGATTGGCATCATCCACGCGCAGGTCGACCAGGTGGTTGTCGTTCCAGGGTTCTGTGGTGGCTTTGCCTTTCACTACGAGCAAAACGGCCGACTGCCGCCCGCGAATATCGCCCCCGACGGCCTGGGCCGCGTTGAGCGCCGACAGAACCCGCTCGGGCAGGGCCAGTCCGGCGTTTTTTTCGAAAGCAGCCGCCATTGCAGCCGGAACCGTGTTGTTCAGCATCATATTGGCCTGAACCGAGTAATTCGTGCCTTTCTGGTGGCCAGCAAAGTCAATGCATTTTTTACCCGTATGAACCGCTACATTCCCCTTTACGTCGGCGATGGCCACCTGCCGCACGTCGCGTCCTTCGTCGGTGAGAAGCAGCTCGTCGAGGGCCTGCTGCGCCGTTTTTCCTGCTTTTAGCAAGGCCAGTCCACGTAAACCGAACGATTTGTTGGTGAACGACTGCGTCGCCACAACGCCAACGCCTGCTTCGCCCCACGATACCGACGTGCCAACGCTGAACCAGTGACTCTGCACTCCTACGGCCAGATCGCCGGTTTTTTCGTCACGGGCCACGATGGAAAACGTATGGGCGAAAGGATCACCACTACGCGTGTGCTGGGCCCATATAGTAACCGGTAAAAGAAGAATGGAAAGAAACAGACGCATGATTCATTCAGGTTATAGTCGTCAAATTTACAGGTAACGCTTAATTTATCATGAATGCTACTACTTAGAAACGCCAGACCCGTAATTTGCGGCCATTTACTCTACCAGTTATGAGTCTTGAACAATCCCCTCCCCTGACCCGCGCTCAGGAATCCCGCGTGGCTATCGAACGCTTATATATCACCATGCGCCACCTGTTCAACCGGGGTTTTTATAAACCCTCAGGCGTATCGGGCGAAGAGATCCGCCGGGCGCTGCTTATCCTTCAACCCGAAATTTACGGTCTGGTGGGCGATCCGCAGCGGGTCGAACTCGACGGGCTGGTTTACGTCATGGACCGGCTGCCCAAAGGCATTGAAGCCTGCCGGATCATTACACTGGCTTCGCGGGAAGGCTTCGAATATTCGCACTTTCCGGTGCTGGTACCCGCCAAACGCCGGCGGAACTGCTACCGCGTCGATCAGGAGCAGATGGTGATTGAGGTTACCAATGGCCGCAGTGAAATTTACGACATCCTGACCCACCTGACGTTCATGTTCATGGAAGCCGATAAAATCCGGCGGAACGCGTTTCAGGAGCGGGGCAGCAAAACCCGCGAATGGGAGAAGCTGGAAGCCATCATCCGGGCGGGAGGTATGGTCAACGAAGATGAACACGAGCTGGCGCTTACGTACCTGAGTTCCATCCTGGGCCGTACCTTCGAAGAGACCCAGCGCGCTTACCGACGGTTTGAAGAAACGGCCGGCACCAATAACGGGCTATTTCAGATTGTCTATAACCTGGGCATGGTTTCTATAAGCGAGATTCGCGAAACGGGGGTTGACCGTGAGATCAACTTCACGCCCATGCTCCGCGAGCGCGTTGGACAGCATCTCTACGGCGAACGCTGGGCTACCCGCATCAAACAATACATCTGGGAAAACAACCTCCAGGAACGCCCCCTGCACATCATCAGCGCCAACCCGCACAGCGTTATGAACTGTCTATACGGACCGGCAGCTCTGGAAAACACAACGACCTGGGATGACCTTTACGACCTGGCCCTGAAATTAAGTCAGCCAGGTCAGCAGGAGCTACGCCAACAGGTTTCTGACTATACTCTGGCGCATGGTCTGCATGAACTCGCCGATACGGGCGGTACCAACCTGCTGGTTCAGCTGATTGATACGGCCCGTATCAATATTCCCCAGCTATCTCCCGAAATCAGCCACGATCCGGCGCAGGTGCAGGCTGCCCAGCCGCTGCTACTGGTCATGGATTATGCCTTTGGCGAGCAAGCTTTTGAGGCTATGGATGAGCTACTGAAACCCTACGAACCGCATGAGGAGCCGTACTCGCTGAACGTAGCCTCCATTTCAATCATCGGTAAAGCCGGGATTCTGACCGGCGGCAAAGGCGATCTGATGCTGCCCACCTCCCACATTTTTGAAGGTACTGCCGATAACTATCCGCTCGATAACGATTTCTGCAAAGCCGATTTTGAAGGCCACGGCCTCGCCGTCTATGAAGGGGCGATGATTACGGTGCTGGGCACGTCGCTGCAGAATAAAGATATTCTGAGCTATTTCCGGAATTCCTCCTGGAAAGCGGTGGGGCTGGAAATGGAAGGCGCGCATTACCAGAAGGCCATTCAGTCGCACGTAGCAATTCGAAACAGCGTGCCCCCGAACGTAAAGGTGCGTTACGCCTATTACGCTTCTGATAACCCGCTCATTACGGGCGGCACGCTCGCGTCGGGCAGCCTCGGCACCCTGGGCGTAAAGCCTACGTATCTCATCACGATCAAGTGTCTGGAGAAAATTTTCAGCCAGCATGTGACGGCTCAGGAGGCCCCCGTTGCTGAATAGGACGCGTGGATGACTGCGTTTGCTTTCGAAAGCAAACGCAGTCATGAGTGTTTCGGTTGTATCCCTATGGCTATGTTTCGGTTTTACGGTGAACTCAACGATTTTTTGCCGAATCGTCGGCGGTATAATGCCTTTTCGCATACGATCAGCGGACGCGTATCGGTCAAGGACGTAATTGAATCGCTGGGGGTGCCTCATCCGGAAATCGGCCTGCTACTGGTCAATAGTCAATCCGTTGATTTTTCGTATCTCGTACAGGATACCGACTTTATCAGCGTCTATCCCGCTTTCGCCCAGCTCGACGTAAAAACGGTTTCGCGGGTTCAGCCAGAGCCGCTGGCAGAATTTCGGTTTGTGCTGGATGTGCATCTGGGGACGCTGGCAACCTACCTGCGGCTGTTTGGCTTCGACACGCTCTACCGGAACGATTACAGTGATGAGGAACTGGCCTGTATCTCGCATACCGAGGGGCGGATGCTCTTAACCCGGGACCGTGGCCTGCTGATGCGCAGTCTGGTTGAGTACGGTTATTTCGTCCGACACACCAACCCCAAACAACAGCTCGTTGAGATTCTGCACCGGTTTCGGCTGACCGCAGAGACCCGTCCATTCGAGCGCTGCCTGACCTGCAACGGTCTGCTGGAGCCAATCGCCAAAGAAATCATACTGGCGCAGCTCCCGCCGAAAGTACGCGAAGGGCAGGACCTATTCTGGCGCTGTCGGCAGTGCGGACAAGTGTACTGGCGGGGCACTCATCACGAGCGCATGCAGCGGTTTATTGATGCAGTCAACCAGAAATTAATTTCGGAATAGTATCTATCCAATACGCAACTTCACATAAGTCACTTTGTCGGGCCTAGCTTCACTTTCCGGAACAACCAACCCGGCAAAATTGTAATATACCGGGGGAATCTCCAGCTAACATTATGGCTAAGAAGAAGACTACAAATCAAAAAGGCCCGGATGTCATTCTAATCGGAGCCGGCATCATGAGTGCCACTTTGGGTGTGTTGCTGAAAGAACTGCAACCAGACCTGACTATTGAAATTTATGAACGTCTCGACAGCGCGGCTGCCGAAAGCTCCGACGCCTGGAACAACGCCGGCACGGGCCACTCGGCTTTCTGCGAGCTGAATTATACCCCCGAACGCGAAGACGGCACCATTGAAACCTCGAAAGCGATCAAGATTGCCGAATCGTTTGAACAGTCGAAACAGTTCTGGGCGTACCTCGTCCAGAAGGGTTTTCTGAGCGACGCGCCCAACTTCATCCGTTCCATCCCGCACATGAGCTTCGTGTGGGGCGAGGATAACGTAAAGTACCTGCACAAACGCTACGACGCGCTTCAGCAGAACTATCTGTTCCATGGCATGCACTACTCGGAAGACCCAGCGCAGTTAGCCGAATGGATGCCGCTGGTTATGGATGGCCGCGACCCGGCCCAGCCCGTAGCCGCCACCCGTATGGACATCGGTACAGACGTAAACTTTGGTGCCCTGACCCGGGCCATGTTCCGGCGGCTGAGCGATATGCCGGGTGTCCGGCTGTATTTTGCTCACGAAGTGCGCGATCTGTGGCGCTCCAAGTCGCTGGGCGGATGGAAAATGCGGGTGGAGAACGTAACGACCAACCAGGTCCGTGAGGTGCAGTCTGATTTCATTTTCATCGGCGCTGGTGGTGGTTCGCTGCGGCTGCTCGAAAAATCCGACATCCCCGAAAGCCGGGGCTTCGGTGGCTTCCCCGTCAGTGGACAGTGGCTCAAATGCACCAATCCTGACGTTATTGAACAGCATCAGGCCAAAGTCTACGGTAAAGCGTCGGTCGGTGCTCCGCCCATGTCGGTGCCCCACCTGGACACCCGCATGATCGAAGGCAAGCGGGAACTGCTATTCGGTCCCTACGCTGGTTTCTCCACCAAGTTTCTGAAGAGTGGATCATATATGGACCTGCCGAAGTCTATTCAACTGAGCAATATGGCCCCCATGCTGATGGCCGGTCTGCATAATATTCCGCTGACCCGGTATCTAATTCAGCAGGTGATGCAGTCGCCCGAAGACCGGCTAAACGCGCTGAAAGAATATTTCCCGAACGCACGCATGGAAGACTGGGACCTGGAGATTGCTGGTCAGCGGGTGCAGGTGATCAAGAAGGACGAAAACGAAGGGGGTGTTCTGGAGTTTGGCACGGAGGTAGTCAGCGCGGCCGATGGCAGCATTGCCGCTTTGCTGGGCGCTTCGCCGGGTGCTTCGACGGCCGTCTCCATCATGCTCGATCTAATGAAGAAGTGCTTTCCGACCCGACTGGATTCACCCGAGTGGCAGCAAAAGCTAAAGGAAATGATCCCGTCCTACGGGCAAGTTCTGGCGAAGAACCCCCAACTCGGGCATGAACTTCGCCGACACACCAGTGAAGTGCTGGGCCTGACTCAGGAAGAGCAGATGCCCGAAGTAACCCGGTAAGATTTTTCTTACGTCAGGATTAAAGCCCGACTATGGCGACGAACCATAGCCGGGCTTTTTCGTTGCCTCCCTGCACGTTGACTGAGGCATAATTGGTATCTGATAAGTAAGCGAACCTATCCTTCTTGTTTATACGTTAACGGCGCTCTCCGGCGCAGTCCATTTCTTATGCTCATGACGCTACCCAAAAACGCCCGAATCAGACTCGCCGGAATAGTGTGCAGCCTGATTGGCTTCGGCCCCTTTGCCACGGCTACTCCTTACTTATCAACTGATACACTAGCTACAAGCCGGCAGGACACCGGCTGGCGACAGCTTTTCAACGGCACCGACCTCAGCGGCTGGCGGCACGTAGGCAAGGGCAGCATGTTTGTCGAGAACGGCCTGATTCGTGGCAAAGGTGGACTGGGTCTGTTGTACTGGACAAACGAGAAATTTGGCAACTGTACCATCCGGGTAGTGTACCGAATGCAGAAAGAAAACAGCAACTCGGGCGTGTTTATCCGCATACCCATTGAACCCCGCGAGGAGTGGATGCCCGTTTTCTACGGCTATGAGGTCCAGATCGACAATCACCCCGAAACCTCGGGTGAAGACGATTACCACGTTACCGGGACGCTCTATTCGCTCACCAAACCCTTAGCCAAACCCGGTAAGCCCGGCCCTCAGTGGAACACTATGGAGATTACCCTCGACGGGCCACGAACGATTGTCGTCGTCAACGGCGTAAAAGTGACCGACTACCGCGAAGGTGACCCCACCCCCGCCCGAAAATTTGATTTTGAGCCTTTTCCCGGTCGCCGACCTGACTCGGGTTACATTGGTCTGCAAAATCACGGCGACGACGATGTTGTCTATTTCAAAGACGATGTTGTCTATTTCAAAGAAGTATCCGTAAAGCCCTTATCCGCCCATTAGCCTACACCTGAAAACCTTCCTGAGCCTGTACAACTCACACTTTGTTGGCTGCAACACGCTCTTTAAATTACAGTCCAATGAAACATACCCTATTCATTCTTTTGGCTATCTCCTTCAGCGGAGCTTTGGCCCAATCGAACAAAGAATCAGCTTCCGCAGCCGTTAGTGCGCTTACCATCCAAAAAGGCAAACCAGTCTGGATGCTGACTTACTTCCGTCAACGGTATCCGACGCGGATTGAAATTGATGCTAAGGGAAATACGGTTGAGGTGCCCCTGCCAGACCCCATGCTGATCAATAAACTACACATCGCCTTGTCTACTGATGGCCGCCATTGGACGCCGTTAAACGATAACAAACCGGTATCGGATCAGCATATGCGCGATCCTTACGTACGTCGGGGGCCGGATGGGCTCTGGCGAATCATGTCAACCGGGGGCGGACAAGGGCTCGACCGGGAAAAGGTTGGGCCAAGCTGTCTCTACCTAACCTCTAAAGACCTGATTCACTGGCAGGTTGAAGGTTCGTTACCCCTGATGAAAGACGTACGGGATGAGTCGGGAGCCTTGGCCCGAAATATCTGGGCGCCCGAATGGTTTTATGATGATAAAACAGGTGATTATATCTTACTCTGGTCTTCCTCCTTTAAAGATGCCGGCTGGAAAGAAAGCCGGCTCTGGTACTGCAGAACCCGCGACTGGAAAACATTTACGCCGGCCAACGTACTGTTTGCGCCTTCCTACTCGGTAATTGACGGTACCCTGCAGGAACACAACGGAACGTATTATCTCTTCCATAAAGAGGAAGAATTTGGTGCCAAAACCGGAGAACGGAGAGCCATTCGGGTAGCTACCGCCAGGAACCCCGAGGGCCCATACACCCTCGTTGAAGGCCCCCTGAATAACGGTCAGATAGTTCCGGTCATTACCGAAGGTCCAACCGTAGCCAAAGATCCCCTCAAACCAGGCTGGCTGTTGTACTACGATTATTGCATGACGAACCGTTTTGGCGCTTCTTACTCCTCAGATTTGATTCACTGGACGGTTGAAGAAGACGTAAGCTTTCCATCCGAAGCCCGGCATGGTTGTGTTTCGCTATTGACGTTCGGAGAAGCCAAAACGCTGATCGAAACATATACCAGTAAAACTGACAAGTAACGTTCAGTAAACGCAGAGGTAAAGCAGTTTAGCAGCGACTTGAATTTTGTCTCATCCGTGCGGCTCAGACAGTGTATTGACACTTCTCAGTAACAGGGCAGATATGCGCTCAACTGAAGTTCTATGACTGAGCCCTACACGGTTGGCTATATACCATTTTACATAAACCAGTTCCAGTATCGCCATGATTGAATATGCGTTCGTTTCCAGGCGCTTTAGGTATTAGTCTTCCGGGCGGTCTGTCTGCCCCTGTCAGTTCGCAGCGGGAAAAGGCCCCATCAGGGTCAACCACCAGCTTCTGCCATACCAGGACGCCTGAGCCAGATATAGCTGAGAATGGTCAAGCTATACACGCCGGGTAAGTTCCTCTTTGCCTGCCACTCTGTGATTATTTCACAACCGGGCAGAACTACTTATTGCACAATTTAAAAAATTTGTATAATTTTTTATTTTTGCAGCTATACGTCATAAAAGCTTCATGACTTTTCAGCCACAGGACCAGGCGTTATGGCAGGACTATCGCGCAGGGAATAAACAGGCATTGGGTTTACTGGCCGAACGCTATTATGGTGTGCTGAAGCACTATGGGCTAAAATTCATGGTTGAGGATGCGGTAGTTGAGGACTGTATACAGGAGTTGTTTTTGCAGCTCTGGCAAAATCGCTCACAGATTAACGAAACGGATTCCGTTAGGCATTACTTACTAAAATCCATCCGGCACCATATCCTTCAGTATCTACGGGCACATAAACGATTAAAATGTGAAGAACTGGACTGGGATACGTCAGTAGTGGAAGAGACGGACTCCGAAACCTTGCTGATTCGAGAGGAGTCACTGGTCAGCATGACGAAAATGATTCAGGATCAACTGGCTGCACTACCTGCCCGTGAGCGTGAAGCTTTGTACTTGCGTTACTACGAAAATCTATCCATACCAGAAATTGCCGAGGTTATGAATGTAAATCGACAATCGGTATCCAATTTTCTACAGAAAGCCCTTCACAAGCTTCGAAGTCGATGGCTTGTTCACACACTTGTGGTCATTTGCCTTTTTTTTCAAAATATCTTCTCGAAGTAGGGTATAAGCGAACTGGAACTCCATACTATCATTAAAAATAGTAGAAAAGTACCAATGCAGCAGCCGCCCGACCCTCTTTCAACCGTTGACGATTTTCTTGAGAATGATGCTTTTCGAACGTGGGTTCGGGAAAGGCACCCGGCCGATCAGGCCTACTGGGAGCAATGGCTGGCTCAACATCCCGAAAAAAGGGACCTCTACGAGCAGGCTGTAGCAACCTTTCTGGTAATCCAGGGCAAGCGAGCTGAGGTGTCTGACCAACAGAGAAAAGATAAAGCAGAGCAAATTCTGGAGCAGCTTCCTTCTCCTCTTACGATCACCAGGCCTTTATGGCATTGGGGGCGCTGGATGGCCGCAGCCGCCGTTGTCTGCCTGCTTGTCTGGTGGCAATCCGATAGGTTGGGCTCTGACCGCTTAGCCACCTTAGCTGAACACAACAGTCGGCAGTTGAATGAGCAGGAGTGGAAGACGGTAAAGAACGTAACGGGACAGCCATTAGTCGTGCTCCTGCCGGACAATTCTTCGGTTCTGCTATCATCAGGTAGCCAGCTACGTTATCCCAAACAGTACATACATAAACTCCGGGAGGTGTATCTGCAGGGAGAAGGTTTTTTTGAAGTGAGCAAGAATCCGGCTAAACCGTTCATCGTTTACACCCCCAATCTAACCACTAAAGTTCTGGGAACCAGCTTCCAGGTACGTTCTTTCGACAAAGAAATAACGGCTTACGTGAAGGTAAAAACGGGTAAAGTTTCGGTTATCCCAGCCGCTTCCCCCGATGAACCCGTTCTGCTGATGAAAAACGAACAGCTTAGTCTCGAAACCAAAACGGATAAGATCAGTAAAGGCGGTATCCTTTCGTCGAAGGAAAATTCATCAGCCATTGTCAATCAGCCATTCAAGTTCGACTTCGCGCCGGTGCCCGACATTTTTACGCAACTGGAAGCAAGCTATCATATGCCCATTCGGTATGATCGGCACCTTCTCAGAAACTGCACCTTTACCGGACAACTCAACGACGTACCTTTTCTGGAGAAAATCCGGCTTATCTGCCTCACGATTGAGTCTACGTTCGAAATCATTGACAACCAGGTCATTATCCACAGCCAGGGTTGTACGTAATTGTCTCTTTAACACGTAATCAAATCATCACCTATGGTATAAAAACTATCTCTTTTTAATAGAAAGCGATAGTGCAACCAACACTATCGATCGAGCGCCTACAAATGTGTCAAAAAAACACATTTCTTCTTTCATCGAGTAGGTTATGTTTTGCCTTTTCCCTAAAAGCCCTAAACGCAAACGTGTATGTATCACTGTTTTATTAATAGCAATGTCTGGCTCAGGATTATGAAAATTTCAAGCCTGCAACTTTTGCTTGCCCTAACTCTAACCCATGTAGGCTTTGCTCTTGACGGCAAAGCCCAGGAACTGCTGAGTCGGCGAGTTAGTATCTCAGCCCAAAATGAGGATATTGAGGTAACGATCCGACGAATTGAAAAACAGGCAAACGTCCAGTTCTTATTCAGCCGGGAAATCATCCAGTCGAAGCGTAAAATCAATTACCAGGCTAAAAATGAACAGCTCGCGCAGGTGCTGGACCATATTCTGACTCCGCTTAAACTGAGTTATGAGGTTGTCGGCCAGCAAATCGTGATCAAAAGAGAAGTTGCTCCGTCAACGCAGCTTCCGCAGAACGCTGCTGGTGAAGCAAGTCTGGAGGCTGCCGTCGACAAACAGATCACTGGCCGGGTCACGGGCGAAACCGGCGAGGGTTTACCGGGTGTAAATATTCAGATCAAGAACACCACGCGCGGCACAACTACGGATGGGAACGGCGCTTATCGGCTCAGCGTGCCTGAGGACGCCGGAACGGTACTGGTTTTCTCTTTCATTGGCTACGTAACGCAGGAGTTGACCGTAGGCGCCCGGTCTGTAATTAACGTTACGCTGGCTAATGATGATAAAACCCTGAATGAAGTGGTTGTCGTTGGGTACGGCACGCAACGCAAACGGGATGTTACGGGGGCGGTTGCTTCGGTCAGTGAGGCTACGCTGAAAGAAGTGCCCGCGCCAAACCTGGTTAGCCAGCTCAAAGGTCGCGCTGCCGGGGTGACCGTTGTCAGTAATGGTTCTACGCCCGGGGCACAAGGTCAAATCCGAATCCGGGGCAATCGAACTTTAACTACGAACTCCGGGTCGAGTGATGGGCTCGATGGCCCTTTAGTTGTCGTCGATGGCATTCCGTATGGCGGCCTGAACGACATCAACCCGGATGATGTTGCCAACCTCGAAATTCTGAAAGATGCTTCCGCTACGGCTATCTATGGGTCGAGAGGGGCCGGTGGCGTAATTCTGATCACCACCAAACGGGGAAAAATCGGAAAACCGGTGTTTAGCTACGACGGGTATCATGGCGTCACCAGCATTATGGGCCGGTTCAATGTCATGACCGGATCGGAATATGCCCAGTTTAAAGCGGATGCTACTACGTATAACCGGTCGGCTCCCGGAACAACCGCTTACCCGCTGACCCAGAAAGAGAAGGATGCGCTGGCGGCCGGCATTTCTACCGACTGGCAGGATCTTATCTACCGCAATGGCTTCAATACCAACCATCAGCTGAGTATGCAGGGCGGGGTCGAAAACACCCAATATTCGTTGGGCCTCGGTTATTTTAACGAAACGGGGATCATTCCCAGCCAGAACTTCCAACGATTTACTATTCGGGCTACCCTCGACCAGCGACTCGGCAAGAATATCAAGATTGGTCTTAATACATTAAACACGCTGATCTATCAGAACACGCCAGGTGGTGGCGGCATTCCGGGCGGACTGGTACGCTTGACCCCACTGGCCGCGCCCTACAATGCCGATGGTTCCGTAAATCTGTTTCCGGCAGAAGGCTCCATTGATGCCGCCACGATCAGTCCGCTGACAATTCTCACAAAAAGAGATTCGTATCTGGGTCGCACCCGGTCATTGCGGACGTTCAATAGCCTGTACGCTGAGGTAAATATTTTACCCGGTCTGCGTTATCGGTTTAATGCTGGTCTGAACTTCAGCCAGTCGAACTACAATGGCTATGGTGGTCCGCTTACCTACTTCAACAACGCAACGGTTCAGTCCTCGTCGAACGCCGAAATCAGCAATACCGAGTACTGGGACGTCAACTTCCAGCACCTGCTCTATTACGATAAAGTGTTTGCCGGAAAACACAAACTAGGCTTTACCGGACTGTATGAGATCACCAAAAACCACTCGCTGGGTAGCCGGTTTACGGTAACCGGGGTTCCGGCGGATTACATCAAAACGTCGAACTTTTCACTTGCCGCCGGGCAGCCCGTTGCCAATTCCGACTTTGGAAACTCGTTCTCGGAAGTAGGTCTGATCTCCTACATGGGCCGCATCAATTACAGCTACAATGACCGCTACCTGCTAACGCTGACCCTGCGCCGGGACGGATCATCGACGCTATCGCCCAGCAACCGGTACTTCAACTACCCCGCCGTCGGAACCGGCTGGAACATTATTGAGGAGCCGTTTATGAAAAGCGTTCCGGTTGTATCGAACCTGAAGCTGAGAGCTGGCTGGGGCATATCGGGTAACCGAAATGTTGGCGCCTACGCTACGCTGGGAGCCTTGTCGGCAGGCTATTATAACTTTGGCCTCGGGACGGCCGGCCAGCAGTTGGCCTATACCGTTACCAGCCTGCCAGCTTCTGACCTGGGATGGCAATCAACCTCGCAAACGGATATCGGGATTGACTTCGGTTTCCTGAATAACCGCATCACGGGTTCGGTAGACTGGTACCATCAAAAGACAAAAGATATCTTGCTGTCGGTGCCCTTACCACCCAGCAACGGAGCGGGTTCGACCCTGAAAAATTTGGGAAGGACCGAAGGAAAAGGGCTGGAAGCGGCCCTAACCTTCGACATATTCAGAAACCCGCAGGGCTTTAACTGGAGTGCCGACGTAACTTACTTCTTCAACCGCGAGAAAATTACGCAACTGACCACGCCCGAAGAAAAAGCGAACCTGGGCGCCGGGTGGTTTGTTGGTCAGCCTCTTTCGGTCATCTACGATTACAGAAAACTGGGCATCTGGCAATTATCAGATAAGGAAAATGGCACGCTGGCAAAACAAACCTCACCGGTTCAGTTTCCAGGGCAGATCCGGGTGGAAGATGTTAACGGAGACAATAAGATTGATGCCAGCGACCGCCAGATACTGGGTAATTTCCAGCCCAGATGGGAAGGAGGGCTAACGAACCGATTCACCTTCAAAGGCTTCGATGCGTCTATTGTAACCTTTGCCCGGATGGGCATGAAAGTGCTGGTTCCTTACCTCACGGGTAATTCAACGGGCTCGGGCGGGTTTGCGTTCTTTAATCAGGGCCGGGTGAACCAGGTGAAAGTAGACTACTGGACAGACAATAACCCGACCAATGCCTTCCCTGCCCCGGACGCCGGTAGTGCGGTTGCTTACTTTGGCTCTACGCTGGGTTACTACGATGGCTCGTTCATCAAGTGCAGAAGTATTAACCTGGGGTATACCTTCTCCAGCCAGTTAATCAAAAAGATTGGTGCTGGTTCGGCCCGGGTTTACGTCAACGCCACCAATCCATTCATTATTTATTCACCACTGGTGAGCCAGAATCTGGCCATTGATCCGGAGGGGAACAGCTATGCTTCGGGTACAGCCACCCTGAACCCACAGGGAGCCAGCGAACGCGGAGCGCCGGAGCGCCAGATCGCCGTGAATCTGAATAACCCACCGATTCGGCAATTTACGGTGGGTGTGAATCTTAAATTTTAATCCCGGACATGACAATGAAAGCCATAAAAGTTGGGTGCCTGATTACCCTCACAGCTTTGCTTAGCACTGGCTGCGAAAAAATACTGGAAGAAAACCCCCAATCCCAGATTGTTCCCTCCTATTTCAACAGCGCGGCTGGTGTGTTGGGCGGTATTGCCGGCGTCTATAACGACATCCGGTCGCAATGGGGTACCGAAGGGTTCACCGTAGAAATGCAGGCGGGTACCGATGAGTTCCTGATGGGAGCCAGCGCCGGCAGCGGAATTACGTATACTTACAACGGCCTGAACGGCAGCAATTTCGGATCAGCCTGGGGCACCGCTTTTCAGGATATCAATACGCTGAACGGCGTGCTGCAGTACGGACAAACAATTGACTTACCCGAAACTACCCGAAAGCAATATCTGGCCCAGGCCAAATTCCTGAGAGGCTTCTGGTACTTCTATCTGGTGCAGACCTGGGGGGATGTGCCACTTCATACCCAATTTATTACGGTTCCTTCGCAGGAAGCCTCCCGGCAGCCGGCCGCTCAGGTTTACGAGCTGATCATCAAAGACCTTACGGAGGCCTCAGCCGATTTGCCCAACCAGCCAACCGCGCCGTTCCTGGGTAAAGCAGCTACCAAACCCGTTGCTCAGCTGCTGCTGGCAAAGGCTTATCTGACCCGGGGCTGGCTGAACAATAATGTGACCGATTTCACGCAGGCCGCCAATATCTGCGCCGACATCATTGCCAGCAAGTCGTCTTATGGGCTCGATCTGTGGCAGGATTTTGGCGACGCGTTCGTACCGGCCAATGATTACGGAAAAGAAACGATGTTTGTGAGCGATCACGTTCTGGACCCTAAATATGGCTATTATCAGGTTGGAGCCGGAGCCAGTGGCGGAGCCGCCCAGAACCTGACGCCCTGGTTTACTACCTGGAACTACCCCAACAACAGCGGTATCAACTCGTTCAAAAACACGGCCGGGACGTTAGTAAACAGCGGCCCATCCGGCATGATCCGGGATTCACAGTACGGACGCCCGTATGTCCGGATGCGGCCAAACAGCTATAAATGGCCCACGGGAGCGAACGCGGGGAAAAGCTATTTCCTGGATCAGGCCTTCACAAAACGAGATGTTGACTCGCGCTACGCTAGTTCGTTCTATTCGGTCTATATCGCCAATACCTCGGTTACCAACACTCCCAATGCCGCCAACAACATGCGCGGCATTGGGTACACGACCGTAGCAGGCGCTGATACGGCCGTCTGGATTCCCGATATCGAGATAGCCGGTGCTCCGCAATTTGTAGGTAGCAGACCCTTCAAAGGAATTGTTGTGCCACCCAGCTTGTGGAACAACGGCATTTTCCCATCGCTCAAGAAGTTCATGGACCCCAGCCGCGGAGCTAACTTCAACGACCCCTCAACCCGGCCGGTTGTTCTGTACCGATTTTCTGATGTGTATCTGACGGGGGCAGAGGCTTATTTGAAAGCAGGTGATGCTGCTAAAGCAGTCGCTTTACTCAATACGGTAAGACAACGGGCTGCTTTCCGCAAAACCAATACGTCCGCCCAGAACGCAGCGGCCGCCACAGCCCTGACTATTACGGCTGCCGACGTTACGGTGGACTTTATTCTGGATGAGCGGAGCCGCGAGTTTTTTGGTGAATGGCAGCGGTGGCATGATCTGGTGCGCACCCGTTCGCTGGTACGGCGCGTGAAAGCCTGGAACCCGGAAGCCGCTCCCTATATTCAGGACTTCCATATGCTGCGACCCATTCCGCAATCACAGATTGACCGGGTTGTTCAGGGACCTAAATTCCCCCAAAACCAGGGCTATTAATTGTTGATTGAACGCGCTTTGCCGGACGTAAGAGGATTTGCTTGAAGAATCCTCTTACATTTTTTCGCTTCCCTGTGCTTAGCGCCCTGCTGGGGAGCAGGAAATACTCCGGCAAAGACTCAAAACGCTGCTATTTAGGCTGGCACCCCAGTAAACTGCCGATTGACCTTAACAATTACTGTAATGTTATCGAAGAGAACGCTCTCAATTGTTTTTGGACTACTTAGCTTCTTTCTGAGCCACAGTCTATCGGCCCAGACTAAACTGGTCAATCCAATTTTGACGGGATTTTATCCCGACCCCAGTATCGTTCGGGTGGGCCCCGATTATTATCTGGTTAACTCCACCTTTTCCTATTTTCCCGGCATCCCGGTATTTCACAGCAAAGATTTGAAAAACTGGAAGCAGGTCGGTAATGTCATAGATCGCCCCGAACAGATGGATTTTATGGGCGAACGAATGACACGCGGTCTTTTTGCTCCTGCCATCAGTTACCATAAGGGCACGTATTACGTTACCTGCACCGACATTGACCACGACGGCAACTTTGTCGTAACGGCCACAAACCCCGCCGGGCCGTGGAGCAATCCGGTGAAACTTCCCCAGGTACGCGGCATCGACCCATCCATTTACTTCGACGAAGCAACGGACAAGGCCTATATCCTCTACAACAGCGATGCCCCCGACCATAAGCCTCTATACTCGGGTCACCGGACGATTCGAATGTATGCGTTCGATTACAACAAGCTGCAGGTAACTGGTGAAGAAAAACAACTGGTGAACGGGGGCGTAGACCTTTCTAAAAAGCCCGTCTGGATTGAAGCTCCGCATATTCTGAAGCGCAACGGCTGGTATTATCTCTATGCCGCCGAAGGTGGAACCTCCGTCAATCATTCTGAAGTTGTGCTGCGCAGTAAATCTGTTTGGGGGCCGTATGTGCCCTACGAGCATAACCCGATTCTGACGCAGCGTGATTTACCGGCCGATCGCAAAAACCCGGTTACCTCGGCTGGCCACGCGCAGTTTGTGGAAGGCCCCGACGGAAAATGGTATTCGATCTTCCTGGCTGTTCGTCCTTACGAAGGCGACTACTACAATACGGGCCGCGAAACTTTTATCGCACCGGTCGAGTGGAAAGACGACTGGCCCATCATTAACCCCGACAGCAAGGAGATTAAGTATGTTTACTCCGTAAACTACCCGGAGGCAAAGTCGAAAGGCGCGTTGCCCCAATCGGGTAATTTTGGCTATACGCTGACCTTCGACAAGGAGCTTGACCCCACCCTGCTGTTCATGCGCACCCTCGACAAAAGCTGGTTTTCGCTCTCCCCAAAACAAGGGTTAACCCTGAAGCTGAAACCCGAGACGGTTATGAAAATGGGCAACCCGGCATTTATCGGCAAACGCCAGCAGCACCTTTATAGCACGGCTGAAACCGAACTGGATTTCAGCCCGAAAGCAGACAATGAAAAAGCAGGATTAGTGATTTTTCAGGATGAAGACCACTTTTACTTTTTAGCCAAATCAACCTCGCAGGGAAAGGCCGTCCTTCAACTCTACAAAAGCAAGCCAAGAGAAAAAAACATGGAGGTGCTGGCCGAGCTGCCCTTGGCTAATCCGGCAGGTAAAACCAGCCTTCGCATTAGCTCAACAGGGGATACGTACAGCTTTCATGTATCAACGGATGCCAGGAACTGGACGCTACTGAAAGATAACGTAGACGGCAAATTCCTAAGCACCAAAGCAGCGGGTGGGTTTATTGGCTGCGTGTACGGTCTCTATGCTACTTCGTCCGGAGAGCCTACAACGAATACAGCTTCGTTCCGGCTCCTGAAGTACCAGGGCGATGATCCAATGTATAAATGAAAGAGCGGTGACGTAAGTGACTGATCCCGGCCTACGTCACCGCTCCAGCGGCCTGGCCCTTCATTCTTTCGCGGTGCAAGCCCCGAACCGGCTGGTCCACCTGATCATTAAAAGAATCTCCGTTTAGCTCCGCTGCTCTATGAAAAGCCTGCTTGCTAATTCTGGTCTGTTATTGCTGGCGCTTGTACTGACGCAGCTTTCAGCCAACGCGCAGAATGCCCGGAACCCGATTATTTTCGCTGATGTACCCGATATGGCCATAATTCGGGCGGGCGATACCTACTACATGAGCAGTACGACCATGCACCTGAGTCCGGGATTGCCAATCATGAAGTCGAAAGACCTGGTAAACTGGCGACTGGTTAGTTACGCCTATGATACGCTGGCTAATGTCGATGCGCTGAATCTGACGAATGGCAAGAGTACCTACGGACGAGGTTCGTGGGCCAGTAGCCTGCGCTTCCACAACGGCTTCTATTACGTAACCACCTTTGCCCAGACAACTGGAAAAACCTATGTGTACACCACGAAGGATATTGAAAAAGGCCCCTGGAAAGAGGTATCTTTCAAACCCTCGTATCATGACCACAGCTTATTTTTTGATGACGACGGCCGAACGTACCTGATTTATGGCGCAGGCAAACTCAAACTTGTCGAACTCACAGCCGATGTGTCGGGCGTGAAACCCGGCACTACCGAACAGGTCCTGATTGAAAACGCCAGCGCACCCTCCGGTACCGGAGGAGGCTTACCCGCCGAGGGGTCGCAGCTGTTCAAAGTGAATGGCAAGTATTACCTGTTCAACATCACCTGGCCCAAAGGTGGTATGCGCACCGTGGTTATTCACCGCGCCGACAAGCTAACCGGTCCCTGGGAGGGCCGGGTAGCGCTCCAGGATTTAGGCGTAGCGCAGGGCGGCCTGATTGATACGCCCGATGGCCGCTGGTATGCCTACCTGTTTCGTGATTTTGGCGGAGTAGGCCGTATTCCGTATCTGGTACCGATTAAATGGGAAGACGGCTGGCCGGTGTTGGGCGTTACCGGTAAAGTGCCCGAAACACTCGACCTTCCGGCCAGCACAGGACTGATCCCCGGCATCGTGGCTTCCGACGAATTCACCCGCCAAAAAGGTGAGCCAGGCCTGCCGCTGGTGTGGCAGTGGAATCACAACCCCAACAACAGCCTCTGGTCGGTGACGGAGCGGAAAGGCTTTCTGCGCCTGAAGACCGGACGAACCGATACCTCCGTTGTGATGGCCCGAAATACGCTCACTCAGCGAACGATAGGTCCTGCATCCTCGGGTACTACGTTGCTTGATGCGTCGAACCTGAAGGCTGGTGACTTTGCCGGTTTGATTCTGCTGCAGAAAAACTATGGTCTGGTGGGTGTCAAAGCAGAAGCTGGCAGCAGATCGATAGTCATGGTCAGCGCAGTTACCGGAAAACCGGTGGAGGTGCAGCGGGTGCCTCTGAGTCAGAAAACGGTGTACCTGAAAGCAGAATGTGATTTCCGCAATCGTAAAGACATCGCTCATTTTTTCTACAGCCTGGACGGTAAAGCCTGGCTTCCTATTGGCGAAGCGCTGAAGATGCCCTATACCATCCCGCACTTCATGGGTTACCGGTTCGGGCTGTTCAGCTACGCTACCCAACAGACGGGTGGATTTGCCGACTTCGACTACTTCCGGATTACCGACACAATTTCGTCTAACTAACGCCTAGTTCCATCGTTTCGCCTACCCTAACTCCTCATGAAAAAGCAATTTACCACCGGTACTCTTCTCATTGGCATGTTGTTTTTGGGCCTGAATGCTTTGGCGCAGGACAAAAACTTTTATATTTTTCTTTGCTTCGGGCAATCCAACATGGAGGGAAACGCAAAGTTCGAGCCTCAGGATACCGTTAATGTCAATAGCCGGTTTCTGGTGATGGAAGCCGTTGACTGCCCCAACCTGAACCGTACGATGGGACAATGGTATACCGCCGTCCCGCCGTTGTGCCGCTGCCGAACCGGACTTACGCCTGCTGATTATTTCGGGCGCGAACTGGTGGCGAATCTTCCCGAAAAAGTCAGAGTAGGGGTCATCAATGTAGCCGTAGGGGGCTGTAAAATCGAACTGTTTGATAAAGACCATTACGAGGCTTATACGGCTAATGTGCCGGGCTGGATGAAAAATTTCATCAACGAATACGGCGGAAACCCATACGCCCGACTGGTTGAAATGGCGAAACTGGCGCAGAAAGACGGCGTCATCAAAGGTATTCTGCTCCACCAGGGCGAGTCGAATACGGGCGATACGCTCTGGACCCAAAAGGTGAACATTGTTTACAATAACCTGCTGAACGACCTGAAGCTGAAACCCAAAAAAGTGCCTTTGCTGGCTGGTGAAACAGTCAATGCTGACCAGGGCGGCATTTGTGCCAGCATGAACAGGATCATTGCTACCCTGCCGCAAACCATTAAAAACGCCCATGTGATTTCATCGGCGGGTTGCTCCGATGCGGCCGATAACCTGCACTTTAATGCGGCTGGATACCGTGCATTAGGCAAACGGTATGCCACTCAAATGCTGTCGTTGCTAGGCTATAAACCAGCAGCCGTTAACTAAGGTAAGTTTTAAATAAGTCTTTGGACCCAGGTTAACCGGTTTGTCATCCCGGAGTACGACAAAAACCTACGATACTAAAACATGCTGCCTTTCGGTTAAAACCGTTTAAAACAGCCAGAATAAGAAATCAGTCAATTCGGATCAGATGAGATCATTTCGTTCAATTACATGGGTTAAAAGCCATCGGGCAACAGCGACAATGGCCGCGTTGACTGGCTGGCTATGGCTTGCTCCGGTCATCGCAAAAGCGCAGGAGATCACCCCGCTTTATCCGGGTGCAGTACCCAATTCAAAAGCATCGGACATACAGGAGTCGGGGGCTGAATCGGGGGTATTAACAGGCATCACTAAACCCACACTGGAGTATTTCAGACCCGCTGCCGATAAAGCGTCCGGGGCGGCTGTCATTGTCATTCCCGGTGGCGGCTATGGCGTGGTCGTGTATAAAGGCGAAGGCGTCAGCACGGCGAAAGCGCTGGCCGAAAAGGGTGTGGCGGCTTTTGTGCTCAAGTACCGTCTGCCCAGCGATGTTATTATGCCCGATAAGAAAATCGGTCCGCTGCAGGACGCCCAACAGGCTATCAAACTGGTTCGCGACAATGCCGCCAAATGGGGAATTGACCCCACCAAAGTAGGTATAATGGGCTTTTCGGCGGGTGGCCATCTAGCATCAACGGCCGCTACGCATTTCGAGAAAGCCTATATCGACAATAGTACCAGCACCAGCCTGCGGCCTGATTTTCAGATACTCATTTACCCGGTGATCAGTATGCAGGACAGCCTGACGCACGGTGGTTCGCGGGATAACCTGCTGGGTAAAAATCCGTCCCGGCAAGATGCCGACCTTTTTTCCAATGAGTTACAGGTACGCGCCAATACACCGCCCGCCTACCTGACCCACGCGGCTGACGACAAACTGGTCGATGTCGACAACAGCATCGTTTATTTTGAAAAACTGCGACATCTGAAAGTGCCCGTTGAACTGCACATCTACCCGAAGGGCGATCACGGGTTCATCTTCCGTCACCCCGGCTGGATGGAGCCCCTGTTTGCGTGGATGAAACTGAACAACTGGCTCAAAAACTAATAATCTGCTGGCCTGCTTCGGCAGGATGTATCCTTACTTCAACTGACCTGGTAAATCTTAAGTCATGTCTGTTACGCCTAAAGCTTTATTCACAACCCTTGCACTTTGTTTGCTGACCGGTTTTGCTGGCTATACGCAATCAACGCCCCCTCAACCCGTTGGCCCGCTTCCCAGCGCAAACCAGCTGCGTTGGCAAAAAATGGAATATTACGCCTTCATCCATTTTTCAATCAACACCTATACCGATATGGCCTGGGGTCTGGGCAACGAAGATCCAAAGCTGTTCAACCCGACCAAACTGGACTGTCGGCAATGGGCACGTATCTGTAAAGAGGCCGGTATGAAAGGCATTATTTTTACGGCCAAACATCACAGTGGCTTTTGTCTCTGGCCTTCCAAATACACCGAATACTCCGTAAAAAATGTCTCCTGGCGAAATGGGAAAGCCGACATCGTGCGGGAACTGGCCGATGCCTGCAAGGAATATGGGTTGAAATTCGGCGTATACCTATCGCCCTGGGACCGGAATCATCCTGACTACGGTAAGCCTGAATATATCACGTATTTCCGCAACCAGCTGAGAGAGCTATTAACCAACTACGGTGACATTTTTGAAGTCTGGTTCGATGGAGCTAACGGCGGGTCGGGTTACTATGGCGGAGCCAACGAAACGCGGAAAATCGACGCTAAGACGTATTACGACTGGCCCAATACGTATAAACTTGTTCGTGAGCTACAACCTAAAATCGTTATCTGGAATGATGGGGGCGATCGGGGCGACCTACGCTGGGTGGGTACCGAAGCGGGCTATGTAGGCGAAACCAACTGGAGCTTATTGAATGCAACCGGCGATGTCCCCGAGAACATGCTGCGCTACGGCGTAGAAAATGGCGATACCTGGGTACCCGGCGAAGTAAACACCTCCATACGTCCCGAATGGTTTTACCATGAGCGTGAAGATAAAAAGGTAAAGACCCTCCCCCAACTAATGGATATCTACTATAACTCCATTGGTCGGAACGCTACGCTGCTGCTCAATTTTCCAATCATGCCCAGTGGGCTCATCCACGAAACAGATGAAAAAGCCGTACGGGACTTTGCCAAAGCAGTCAACGAAGCCTTTGCATTAAATCTGGTCAGGAATGCCCGTGCCATGGCCTCACAGGTCCGAGCAAACCGTTCAGTTTATGATGCCAGCCAAGCCATTGACGCCGATAAAGAAAGCTACTGGGCTACGAACGATGATGTTCGGAACGCATCGTTAACGATAGATTTTAATAGACCTACTGCTTTCAACCGGTTTCTGGTGCAGGAACCCATCCGGCTAGGGCAACGGGTCAAATCGTTTACGGTTGAGGCTCTTGTTGATGGCAGCTGGAAAGAAATTGCGAGAGAGACAACCATTGGGTATAAACGTATACTTCGGTTTCCGACGGTCCAAGCCACGAAACTGCGGCTGACGATTCTGGACGCCAAAGGCGCCCCGCTGATCTCCAATCTCGAAGTATACAACGCTCCTCTGATCCTAACGCCCCCGATTATTACCCGTGACCAGACAGGTACCATTCATCTTAAGCCGGGGGATACCGAATCAGCACTGTACTATACGCTCGATGGTAGTACGCCCTCCGCAACTGCCAACCAATACACGGCTCCGGTTAAAACTGACGGGGGTCAGGTAGCCATCAAAGCGATTGCCTACAACCCCTTCACCAAACAAAGCAGCGTCGTCAGCGACGAAAAATTTGACATTGCCCGCACAGCCTGGAAAATTATGAGTACTGATGCCAGGTCGGCATATCAGCTTTTAGATGGCAATCCCAGTACCTCATGGCATCAGGCCAAAAGCCAGAAACTGCCCGTGGACTTAATTATCGATCTGGGTAAAGAAGAGCATTTGGTTGGTTTTAAGTATCTGCCTGCTCAAAACTGGTGGGAAGAAGGCAGTATTATCACCCAGTATCAGTTTGAGGTTTCAGCCGATAACGTAACCTGGAAACGGGTTAGTGAGGGCGAGTTTTCAAACATTAAAAACAATCCATTCTGGCAAACCAAACCGCTTGAGCCGACCAAAGCCCGATACATAAAACTACGTGCTTTAAAAACGACGCAGGAAGGCTCGGCTCCGGGCTATGCTGAAATTGACATTATTACCCAATAAAAGCAGCCCGGATACGCTTACCCCCTGGTCGGTTACAAGCCAATAAACCCTTAACCCTGACTTTCTATGAATCAATTAACAATCCGCCGATCGGGTCTTTTATGGGCCATGGTCTGCCTGTATGCGGGAGTACTGGCCCAACCACCCCGAGGCCCACTGGTGGTATCCCCGCAGATCAATCCGGATAAATCCGTTACGTTCCGGTATCTCGCTCCGTCGGCTAAAGACGTAAAGCTGAGCGCGCAGTTCGAGAAAGCGCCCGTGCCCATGACGAAAGACGAGCAGGGTATCTGGAGCGTAACGGTGGGCCCAGTGAAGCCCGACATTTATCCCTACAGCTTTCAAGTCGATGGCGTTACCGCAATGGACCCGGCCAACGTAGCGTTCTTCCCCAACGAGCGGTTCAAAGCCAGTCTGGTCGATATTCCCGGCGATACGCCCCTGGTCCACGCCCTGCGCGACGTCCCCCACGGCACAATCAGCTACGAGTACTACCCCTCCATAGACGGAACAACGGGTTCGCTGGTGGTCTATACGCCACCAGGTTACGACCAATCGCCCTCGAAAAAATATCCTGTTTTTTACCTCATCAGCGGCACAACCGACACCGAAGAAACCTTTTTCAAGGTCGGCAAAACCAATCTGATTCTGGATAACCTCATTGCCGGGGGTAAAGCGAAGCCAATGATCATCGTGATGCCTTACGGTAATATTGCAGCGCGGGTAGCCGAGCAAAACGGTGGTAGCAAGCCCGCCGATCCGACCGTACGGGATGGAGCCGACGCGGTGAAACGGGCTAACGACTTTGCGACCGATCTGGTCAGCAACGTCATTCCATACACCGAAAAGAACTACCGGGCTATTCCGGGCCGGAACAACCGGGCCATTGGCGGATTTTCGCGCGGGGGCGGGCAAACCCTCCGCACTGCTTTCGGCCATATGGACAAGTTTGCGTGGGTATGCAGCTACAGTTCGTACCTGTCGCCGGACGAAATGGAGCGCAGCTACAAACCCATCGTTGCCAATCCGGCCAATACGAACAAGCAATTCAAGCTGCTGTGGGTGAGCGTGGGGAGCGATGATTTTCTGTACAAGGGTACGGCGGAGTTCATGGACTACCTGAAAGCCCATACTATCCAGTTCAGGAGTATGGTCACCGACGGAGGGCATACCTGGATGAATGTAAAAAAGTACGTTGCCGCGACCACCCCACTGCTGTTCCAACCATAAGCACCTTCGCCCATGAAACGCATTCTATATTTGCTAATCGTTATAACCGCAGCGTCGCTACCGACTCGTGCGCAACAACGGCCACCGGCTATCAGCTCGCCCGAGGTACATCCCGACCACAGCATCACCTTCCGGTATTTTTCCAGGAAAGCGAACCGGGTTACCCTCGGTGGGGAGTTCCTGAAAGCGCCCGTGTCTATGACCAAAGACACATCGGGCATCTGGAGCGTGACGGTGCCGCCCGTCAAACCCGACATTTACCCGTATAGCTTCTGGGTAGATAGCGTACAAATCGCTGACCCGAACAATACCTACATCTTTGCCAATGAACGCTTCAAACGCAGCATCGTTGACGTCCCCGGCGACCAGCCGCTGGTGCATTCACTGCAGAACGTTCCCCATGGCAAAATCAGCTATCGTTACTACAAATCGGGTACATTGGGTACCACGCGGCAACTGCTGGTGTACACCCCGCCAGGCTTTAATCCGAACGGCAAGACCAAATACCCGGTGCTGTACCTGATTCACGGCGGCTCCGACACGGAAGAAACCTGGACGAAAGTAGGCCGCGCCAACCTGATTGCCGACAACCTCATAGCGCAGGGGAAAGCCAAACCCATGCTGATTGTGATGCCCTACGGGAACGTTCGCCCGGCGCCCATGCCCGATTTCACCAAAGACATGATCAACGACATTGTGCCGTTCATCCAAGCGAACTACCCAGTCATCAAAGAAAGCAATGGTCGGGCGGTGGCTGGCTTCTCGGTGGGTGGTGGCCAGACGCTCAACATCGGCCTGACCAACCCATCCACCTTCGCCTACGTGTGTTCGTACGCGCCTTTTACGGCTACGGATGAGTTCAGGAAAAATTTTGCAAACTGGACACCGGATGCCGGGCAGATGAACAAACAGCTGAAGCTCTTCACGATCAGCGTCGGTACGGAAGACTTTTTGTATGAGCCCGTGAAGCAGAACATCGCTATGTTTCAGGAAAAGAAGCTGGCCGTAAAAAGCTATATCGTGCCGGGTGGGCATACCTGGATGAACTGCAAGCAATACCTGGCAACGACGTTACAGGAAGTATTTAAGTAAGAGAGATTTTGTCGTCAGGGTATTCTGTTTTATCATTCCGATTTTTGGATAGCCTCAATCACCTTCAAATTCGTTTTCACTAAACTCTTTAACCACATGATTCGTAGTCTATTAGCGACCTTGTTCGCCGTTGCTCTCACCAGCGCCACCTGTCTGGCGCAGTCCGGCCAATCGGCCATAACGGAGGATTTCAGACCGTCTACGCTGAATCAGCCGGGGCAGGAATTTCCGCAGGTAAATTCTCAGGGTTACGTCAGATTCCGCATTAAGGCTCCCCTGGCCGATAGCGTTCGGGTGAGCCTGGGGCTCGGTGGACGCGGAGGAACTATCCTCACAAAAGGAACCGATGGGTTCTGGACCGGCACCACGGAAGGGCCAATGGACGAAGGCTTCCACTATTACCACCTGACCGTTGACGGAGGTACGTTCAATGATCCCGGTACGTTAGGGCGTGTTGACAATCAAGCTAATAAAATCAAAGCCGAAGACAGATAAATGAATCCAGCAAAACTCACGGCCGTCTTCTCATAGCGAGTAGCGACCCGCCGGTATTGCTTGAGCTTGTTGAAATAGCGTTCCACTTGGTTGCGCTCTTTGTACAAGTTTTCGTCAATCTGTCGATCTGCCAGTCGATTCTTTTTGGATGGTATCACCACTTGCGTATGGGACTCTGTTAACCAATCAATCAATTCGTTGGCATCATAGCCTCGGTCCGCTAACACCGCATCTGTTTCATAACCAGTCAATAAACCCTTCGCCTGGGTAATATCCGCTCGCTGTCCGACGCTGAGAATAAGCCGCATAGGATTGCCTAAGGCGTCAACAACGGCATGAATCTTAGTCGTCCAGCCGCCCACCGATTGACCTAAGCACTCGCTGGCAGGATCGCTTTTTTTTGACCAGCTGCATGCTGGTGCGCCCGCACCGTCGTGGAGTCAATCATTAGCCAATCTAAGTCCGGTTCCTGCAACTCGTCAAAAACAGTTTTCCATACACCTGCTTTAGCCCAGCGTCGAAAGCGTTGGTAGACCGAGTTCCAGGGCCCGAACCGCTCGGGTAAATCCCGCCAAGGGGCACCCGAGCGGGCGATCCAGATTACCGCATTGATAAATAGTCTATTATCGACGGCTGAACGGCCCACATGACCGACTTTGCCGGGTAGTAAGTGGGCGATTTGTTGCCATTGTTGGTCCGTAATCTCGTAGCGACGCATGGCACAAAATTCCCAATCATTCCTATATTTACCTAATTGTCAACACGCCCTAAACTATTACGGTTCCGTCCGCTGGGAGAGTGGCATTGAAATACCCGCCCACGATAAAGATTTCTATGCCCTGAAAGACGTTCCCCACGGCATGGTGCAGCAGATTCTTTTTCCCTCGAAAAGCACCAAGACATCACGCCGGGCATTTGTGTACACCCCGCCTGGCTACGAGAAAGACAAGTCGAAAAAATATCCGGTACTGTATCTGCAACACGGCTGGGGCGAAGATGAAACGGCCTGGAGTAATCAGGGACACGCCAATCTGATTATGGACAACCTCATCGCCGAAGGCAAAATCAAGCCGTTTCTTATTATAATGACCTACGGCATGACCAACGAGGTGAAATGGGGCAAAATCCGGGATTTCAAGATCGACGCTTTCCAGACGGTCCTGACCGACGAACTGATTCCTTACGTAGATGCCAATTTCCGAACCCTTGCCGACCGCGATAACCGGGCTATGGCGGGCCTGTCGATGGGTGGCATGGAAACCAAGTTGATCACGCTCAACAAGCCGGAGACGTTTGGGTATTACGGTCTGCTCAGCGGTGGCGTCTACGCACCAGACGACCTCAACGGCAAGGCAAAACCGAAGCTCGTTTTTATTAGCTGTGGCAGCAAAGAACGGCCCGATGGCGTAAACAAAGCAGCGTCTGATCTGAAAGCGGCCGGCTACAATGCAATTTCGTATATCTCCGATAAAACGGCTCACGAGTTCCTGACCTGGCGCCGTAGCTTACATGAGCTGGCACCGCTGCTGTTTAAAAACTAAGATATGGCCTACATACCAACCTAAACAATGAAGACTACTTTATTCCTGAAAGAGGCATATATAGCCATTGCCCTTGCTGTGTTAACGGGGGCAATGGCCATTGCTCAACCCACCGACAAAGAAGCGCCGAAAGGCTTCGATCAGCTTCGTAATGGAATTGCTACGGGTAAGCTCGATTCGGTGCAGTATGACTCAAAAACGGTAGGCACGAAACGTAAAGCGTTAGTTTACATGCCACCCGGTTATTCAAAAAAGAAGAAATATCCCGTATTGTACCTGCTCCATGGCATTGGCGGGGATGAAAAGGAATGGCTCCGGGGCGGCAACCCGCAGGTAATTCTGGACAATCTGTATGCCGACGGAAAGCTGGAGCCGATGATTGTAGTGATGCCCAACGGACGAGCTATGAAAGACGACCGCGCCGTGGGCAACGTCTTCGACCGGGAAAAGGTAGAGGCCTTTGCTACGTTCGAAAAAGATCTGCTCAACGACCTCATTCCGTTTATCGAGAAGCAATACCCGACCCTGACCGACCGTGAACACCGGGCAGTTGCGGGCCTGTCGATGGGCGGGGGACAGTCGCTGAATTTCGGGCTTGGCAATCTGGACCGGTTTGCCTGGGTAGGTGGCTTCTCGTCGGCTCCGAACACCAAACGCCCCGAGGAACTGGTGCCTAATCCCGAGGAAGCGAAGAAGAAACTGAAACTGCTCTGGATTTCGTGCGGTGACGCCGACGGGCTGATCTCGTTCAGCAAACGTACCCACGACTACCTGTACCAGAACAACGTACCTCATGTTTACTACGTTGAGCCGGGCGGTCACGATTTTAAGGTCTGGAAAAACGGACTGTTTATGTTCTCGCAGTTCCTGTTCAAGCCAGTTGACAACGCATCATTGACCAGGTACACCGTATTGGGTTCACCGGCGTCTACCAACGTGCGCTCGGCGAAGTACCCGCAGATTCTGCCCGACAACCGCGTCATGTTTCACGTAAAAGCCCCGCAGGCGCAGAAAGTCCAGATTGACCTGGGTAAAAAATACGATATGGTAAAAGATACCGCCGGGTTCTGGAGCGTCACCACCGATTCCATCAGTCGCGGGTTTCATTACTACTCCCTGCTGATCGACGGCTTACCCGTCGCGGATCCCGCCAGCGAAACGTTCTACGGGATGGGACGAATGGCCAGCGGCATTGAAATACCTGATCGGGATGGCGGTTTTTACGCCCTGAACGACGTCCCCCACGGCGGCATCCGCATCAAACGCTACCTGTCCAAAGCAACCAATACCTGGCGGGAGATGTATATCTATACCCCACCCGGTTACGACAAATCGAATGAAAAATATCCCGTGCTGTATCTACTGCATGGCGGGGGCGAAGATCAGCGTAGCTGGGCGACGCAGGGCCGTACTGACCTGATTCTGGATAACCTGATTGCTCAAAACAAGGCAAAGCCGATGGTCATCGCTATGCTCGATGGCAACGTGAGCAGTGGCGGTCTGGCTGGCTTTAACGAAAACGTGCTGCGGGCCTTCGAAAACGAGTTGAAACAGGGGGCCATTCCTTTCGTCGAAAGTCAGTTCCGGGTCGAAACAGATGCGAAAAACCGGGCGCTGGCGGGCCTGTCGATGGGCGGACTGCAGACGCTCTATGCCGGTATCCGAAACACCAATCTGTTTTCCAGCCTCGGCGTATTCAGTTCGGGCTGGTTTGCCAATAACCCCAAACTCACCGACCCGCAGTACGCGTTCATGAAGGAGAACGCAGCCACCATTAATAGCAACCTGAAGCACCTGTGGATATCCATGGGCGGTCAGGAAGACATCGCTTTTCAGAATTGCCAGATTATGATGAAAAAGTTCGATGAACTGGGCGTCAGGTACAGCTACAGCGAGTACCCCGGCGGGCATACCTGGCCCGTCTGGCGGCACGACCTGTCTGGCTTTGCTCAGTTGTTGTTTAAGGAATAGAACCGATTCACCTATTCATTAGTATTAATTCAATTTTTTCATGAAAAAATTAACGGGATTATCCATTCTCATCGGAAGCTTTATCGCCTTAGGGGCAACGCTACAGCCAGTTCATCCGCTGGATCAGCCCACGCTGAAAGATGCTTATAAAAATTACTTTCCCATTGGCGTGGCCGTAAACCCGCGTATGGTGCAGCCCGGTCCGGATGCCGAGTTGATCAAAGCTCAGTTTAATAGCATGACGCCCGAAAACGCCATGAAGATGGGGCCGATTCATCCCGAAGAGAATCGGTACTACTGGAATGATGCCGACGCCATCGCCAGCTTTGCTCAGCAGAACAACATCCGGTTACGGGGCCATACGCTCTGCTGGCACAACCAGACACCCAGTTGGTTTTTCACGGATTCAACGGGCAAAACCGTCAGCCGGGATGTGTTGCTGGCTCGTTTGAAACGGCATATTACCGACGTCGTAAGCCGGTATAAGGGAAAGGTTTACGCCTGGGATGTGGTGAATGAGGCCGTTCCCGACGCGGGGTCGGATATCTACCGCAAATCCAAGTTTTACGAAATCATCGGCGAAGACTATATCGAGAAAGCCTTTCAGTACGCCCACGAAGCAGACCCATCGGCGCAGTTGTTCTATAATGACTACAACACGGAAAATGCGTCAAAACGGGAGCGTATCTACCAGTTGTTGAAAAAACTAAAGGCAAAGAACGTCCCCATCAATGGCGTGGGTTTACAGGCGCACTGGTCCATCTACGAACCTACGGCACCCGAACTTGAAGAATCCATTACCAAATTTGCCAGCCTGGGACTAAAGATTCAGTTCACCGAGGTCGACATGTCGGTGTATCCCAAAGAGCATGAGCGTCGGGCTAAAAAGGACACCGACAAAAGTGAGTTTACGCCGGAGATGAACGACCGGCAGGCAGCTCAGTACAAAATGGTGTTCGATCTCTTCCGTAAACACCGCGACAAGATCACCGGCGTTACGTTCTGGAACCTGACCGACCGCTACTCCTGGCTGGATAATTTCCCCGTTCCCGGTCGTAAAGATTATCCGTTATTATTCGACCAGAACGGCAAGCCCAAGAAAGCGTTTGAGCAGGTGGTGAAATTTTAGGCCTAAATGAAAGTTAAACTAATTGGTAGTCTCTTAGCCGTTTTCATTTCCCTGACGGGCTGGGCGCAGAGCCTACTGGCCGACAAATCATCGTTTGCGGTTACGTCGGCAGTGATTTACGTAGATACTCATGAACCCGAACTCGTAAAAACCGCGGCATCGCTCCTGCAGCAGGATATTGAACGGGTAACGGGGAAGAAGATCGCCCTCATTTCGGAGATCAGTCAAGCCCCCAAAAACATCATTGCCATTGGTACGCTGGGGCAATCGTGTTTTTTGAATGAACTGGTTTCGCAGAAGAAGATAAACCCGGCTGCCCTTCAGGGTAAGTGGGAAGCGTCGCTGCTGCTAACCGTCCGCAATCCGGCAAAAGGCATCGCGCAGGCTCTGGTTATCGCCGGTAGTGATCGGCGGGGAGCAGCTTATGGCGTCTTCGAGCTGTCGAAACAGATAGGCGTTTCGCCCTGGTACTGGTGGGCCGACGTTCCCGTTACCCGGCGAATTGAGATTTATCTTAAAACCGATGTCGTTCTGACGGATGCGCCGAAAGTAAAATACCGGGGTCTGTTCATTAACGACGAAGCCCCAGCGCTGTCCGGGTGGACGAAAGAAAAGTTCGGTGGCTTCAATCACCGTTTCTATGAGAAGTTTTTCGAGCTGGTGATTCGGCTGAAAGGCAACTACGTCTGGCCAGCCATGTGGGGCAATGCCTTTTACGCCGACGATCCGCTGAATATACAGGCGGCCGACAAATACGGGGTGGTCATCGGCACATCGCACCATGAACCGCTGATGCGGGCGCACGACGAATGGCGACGGGCGGGGGGCGGCCCCTGGAATTACGAGACCAACAAAGAAAAGTTACAGCAGTTCTGGCGGGAGGGTATCAAGAGGGCCACCAACGAAAAAATTGTGAGTGTTGGCATGCGGGGCGACGGCGATGCGCCGATGTCGCGGGAAACGGCCACCGCGCTGCTGGAACAGATTGTGACGGATCAGCGCGACATCATCCGCGACGTAACGGGCAAACCGGCCGACCAGACCCCGCAGTTATGGGCGCTGTACAAGGAAGTACAGGACTATTATGACAAAGGCATGCGGGTGCCGGATGATGTGACGCTGCTGCTCGCCGACGACAACTGGGGCAATCTGCGGAAACTGCCGAGACTTGATGAAAAACCCCGCAAAGGGGGTATGGCATCTATTACCACTTTGATTACGTAGGTGGCCCCCGTAACTACAAATGGCTGAATACGAATCCGCTGCCGCGAATCTGGGAGCAGATGCACCTGGCCTGGGCGTATAACGTCCGCGATATCTGGATTGTCAACGTGGGCGATATCAAGCCGATGGAGTTTCCGATTTCTTTTTTTCTGGACTACGCCTGGAATCCCGACCGGATCGGCGCTGACGACCTCAAGACCTACACGGAAAACTGGGCGGCCGCTCAGTTTGGGAAACAGCACGCCATGGACATTGCTTTTCTGCTGGCCAGGTACGCCAAATACAATGCCCGCCGGAAGCCGGAACTGCTCAATTCCAACACGTACAGCCTGGCCACCGGCGAGTGGAAAAGGGTGGTCGCCGAGTACACGGACCTGCTGACCAAAGCGGAGGCTATCAACGACCTCTTGCCAGCTTCGTATAAGGATGCTTGTTTCCAGCTGGTGCTGCACCCCATCAAAGCCTGTGCAAACCTGAATGCCATGTATTACTACGTCGCACTCAATAAAGAAGCCTATGGGCACCGGTGGAGCGAGGCAAATGGGTATGCCGATAAAGTAAAGGAGCTATACGCCCGTGATTCGATCATCACCCGGAAGTATCACCAGCTGAATGGGGGCAAGTGGAACCACCTGATGAGCCAGACCCATATCGGTTATACGTATTGGCAGCAGCCTCCAGCCCAGAACATGCCGGCGGTTCAGTACCTGCCGCCCGATTCGGCGGTGGCGCGTAAAGCCCATGCCGTTCAGAAAGCAAACCGGGCGATTTCGATGGCTGCGGATCACTATACCAAAGCCCTGAACACCAACGGCATTCAATGGAAAATCCTGCCCGACCACGGCCGAACCGGGTCGGCCATCACGCCCTTCCCCGTAACGGCCGGTGAGCAGAAACCCGGCGGCAATGCCCCGCACCTGGAGTACGACATCCAGACCGATAGCCCGGGCAGTTTTACCCTCCATGCCTATTTCTCGCCCACGCTTAACCTGTTCAGGGATGAGAATGGGCTGCAATACGCTATTTCGGTGGATGACGAAAGCCCGCAGATCATCAGCCTCAACAAGGAAGACAAAACGAGCGATCGAGGCATCTGGAATAAATGGGTTGCCGAGAACATTATTATCAAAACCAGCACGCACACGCTCACGAAGCCCGGCAAGCATACCGTGAAATTCTGGATGGTAAGCCCCGGCGTGGTCCTGCAAAAGCTGGTTCTGGATGTTGGCGGCCTGGAGCCGAGCTATCTGGGGCCGCCGGAAACCCGGGAACGAACGCTCAATTAAATAGCCCATGCAATCGAGACTCCTATCAGCCGTTAAACGGTGCCTTCTCAGTCTGTTTCTGGCAACCCCTCTTACTTCGCCGGCCCAGCTTCGCTTACCCAGGCTCGTCAGCGACGGCATGGTGCTCCAGCGTAACGCTCCCCTGAAGATATGGGGCTGGGCGGGTGCAGGCGAGAAAATCACCGTGCAGTTCAATAATCGGACGGCAAAAACGGTCACCGGCGCTAACGGGCAGTGGCAGGTCAAGTTGCCGCCTATGCCGCCGGGCGGGCCGTTTACGATGGCGATTGCCGGTAATTCCCGGCTTCAGATCAAGGATATCCTAATTGGCGATGTCTGGTTTTGCAGTGGGCAAAGCAATATGGTCCACCAGATGAACATTCACGATGTAACCTACGCCAAAGACATTGCTGAAGCCAACTACCCTCAGATACGGCAGTTCTGGGTGCCGACCCTGACGAACCTGCAGGCTCCCCAAAGCGATTTTCCGAACGGACAGTGGAAAGCCGCCGTTGGCGAGGACGTTCGGCCGTTTTCGGCGGTGGCGTATTTCTTCGCTAAAAAACTCTATTCAACCTATAAAGTCCCCATCGGCATTATCAACGCCAGCGTAGGCGGTACGCCGATCGAAGCCTGGACGAGCGAAGAAGGTTTGACCAATTTTAGGGACCTGAAAGCAGTCATTGACAAAAATAAAGACACGACGTATATCAACAGCCTTACCCGGCGGGCATCGGGCAACCGCCCACCCGCGCCACCGGCCGACCTGGGTATGGCCGGTCCGGCCAAGTGGTATGACCCCGCCTACGTACCGAAAGGCTGGCGTCCGATCAACGTTCCCGGCTATTGGGAAGATCAGGGTATCCGGGATTTGAATGGGGTGGTGTGGTACCGGAAAGAAGTCGATCTACCCGCTGCGATGACGGGTAAGGTCGCCCGGGTGTTTCTGGGACGCATCGTCGACGCCGATGAACTTTATATCAATGGCAAATTAATTGGCAGGACCACCTATATGTATCCTCAGCGTCGGTATGCGGTGCCGGCCGATGTGTTGAAAGCCGGAAAAAACGTATTCGTGGTGCGGGTTACCAACAACGGCGGGAAGGGCGGCTTTGTCCCCGACAAACCGTACTGTGTTTTCGCCGGAGCCGATACGGTCGACCTGAAAGGGACCTGGCAGTATAAGGTGGGGTCCGTTTTTCGACCCATTGCAGGGGGCGGCTTCGGTGGGGGTGTCAATGCCCAGAATCAGCCAACGGCGCTCTACAACGCCATGGTAGCCCCGGCCATAAACTACGCCATTAAGGGCTTTTGCTGGTATCAGGGCGAAAGCAATGCGGGTAAGCCGCAGGAGTACGAAACGCTGCAGACGGCCTTAATCAACGACTGGCGGCAGAAATGGCAAGGGGGTAACCTGCCTTTCCTTTACGTGCAGCTTCCCGGCTTCATGGAGTACAACTACCAGCCCTCAGAAAGCAACTGGGCCCTGCTGAGAGAAGCGCAGCGTAAAGCCCTGTCGGTTCCTAACACGGCCATGGTCGTAGCGATCGACCTGGGCGAGTGGAACGACATTCACCCCGACAACAAGAAAGATGTGGGTGAACGGCTGGCCCTCGCTGCCATGAAAACAGCCTACGGAGAAAACCTCGTTTACTCCGGCCCGCTGTATCAATCGGCAACGATAGAAGGAAATAAAATCGTGGTTAGCTTTACGAATACCGGCGGGGGGCTGATCACCCGCGACGGCGAAGAACTGAGCGAGTTTGCCATTGCAGGAAAGGACAAAAAATTTGTGTGGGCGAAAGCTATAATCGAAGGAAACAACGTACGGGTGTGGAGCGATGAAGTTCCCGACCCCCAGTACGTCCGGTATGCCTGGGCCGATAATCCGGTCAACCCCAATCTATATAATAAAGAAGGCCTGCCGGCCTCCCCTTTCCGAACCGATCAATAAACCGAGTTCTAAACCCCTAACGACTATGCCGCAACACCTGGCCTTTGTGCTGTTAATGAGCCTGCCCTTTGGCGCCATTGCCCAACAGGCGGCTATCGATAGCAGCAAATATCCTCTGCTCAAAACGTTTACGCCCATTCAGGACCAGGCGAATATGATGCAGCAACTGGGCATCAGAAAGTTACGACCGGGGCCAAGCGCCAACGAATCAGACCCCAACCATGCCAACTACGACGAGGCCCTGGCAGACCCCTGCCCGCAGCTGCCCGATGTGCTCACCACCCGGGCCGGGAAAAAAGTAACAACGCCCGAGCAATGGTGGCAGGTCCGCCGACCCGAACTGATCGAGGAGTTTGAACGAGAGGTGTACGGCCGGGTCCCTAAAAACGTGCCAAAGGTGACCTGGACTGCTAAAGTCACCGACAACGAAGTGGTCGGCCGCATTCCGGTGGTGGCCAAGCAGATGATTGGCCGGGTCGATAACAGCGACTACCCGCTTATCAGCGTAAACATTAATATGGTGCTGGTTTTGCCGCAGAACGTGAAAGGCCCCGTTCCGGTCCTGATGATGTTTAGCTTCTTTCCTCCGGCCCTGCCTGCTCCGGCACAGCCTTCGCTCGCCGATATGGAAAAATTAAACGCGACGTTCAAGGAGATGATGATCCGGCAGAACCCGGAAATGAAGGCTATTTTTGACCGGTATCCGGCATATGCGCCCATAACCCGACTGCCCGGCCCTAATTTTTTTGCCCCACCCCCAACCGGCGACTCACCGCCGACCGAACAGCTGCTGGCGGCTGGCTGGGGGTATTGCTCCGTGGAAACGAGCAGTATTCAGGCGGATAACGGAGCTGGACTGACACGGGGAATCATTGGTCTGGTCAACAAAGGACAGCCCCGCAAACCCGACGACTGGGGGGCCTTGAGAGCCTGGGCCTGGGGAGCCTCGCGGGCGCTGGATTATCTGGAGACCGAACCGCAGGTAAATGCGAAACAAGTCGGCATCGAAGGGGTTTCGCGTTATGGGAAAGCGGCCTTGGTTACGATGGCCTTCGACCAGCGTTTTGCCCTGGCCTTGATCGGTTCATCGGGCAAGGGCGGGACCACCTTACACCGCCGGGTATTTGGAGAGGCTGTGGAAAGCCTTGCCAGCAGTGGCCAATATCACTGGATGGCCGGTAATTACCTGAAATACGCCACCGAAGAATCGACCTTCGGCCGCAAAACCGGCTGCGACCTTCCCGTTGATGCGCATGAGTTACTCGCCCTCTGCGCGCCCCGTCCTACGTTCGTCAGCTACGGAATCCCCGAAAAAGGTGATGCTAAATGGCTCGATCAGACCGGGAGCTATAAGGCTACAGTAGCCGCCGGACCCGTGTTCAGGCTACTCGGAGCCAGAGACCTAGGCGTAAGCGCCAATTATACGTCCGAAAAAATGCCGCCTGTCCTGACCGGTCTGATGGAGGGCGAACTGGCCTGGCGGCAACATGCGGGTGGCCATACGGATGCGCCCAATTTTCAGTATTTCATTCCCTGGGCCAGTAAACTGCTGAAGTACGAACGGGCGGCCAGATAAGAGGCAGGGATTTTTTTGTAGGCTCTGCCTCGGCATCTGCCTAATCGTCATTTAGGTTCCGGTTCGCTACCGCAGGGGGCTGGCCTGCGGTAGCGAACCGGTAGCGTTTCCTTTGCTGCCTCAACTCATTCAGTAGTGCTTCGGCCTTCGGAAAACAGGTATAACACCCAATGGATTGAGGAAAAGTGGGGACTATTTGACGGCCCAAAATTGGTTTTCACCAGGGTCTTCAGTTAAATTTCGGCTTTTGCCTATAAACTATCTGTTGTTCGTCGACAAAAAGCTGACCTGATGAAAAAAGTATGTATTCTGCTATTGCTAGCTCTGGCTTCGTGCAAGGTGACCCAGAAATCGGCAATTCCCACCTGGACGCCCTACGATGAATCGGACGAGCTCGCCAAAACCGCAACCCACGAATCCCAGCGCATGCGGTTCAAGCTCATTCAGTCGAGGAACCTCGATAAAAATGAACTCTGGAAACAGGTGTCGAAGCAGTTGACCAATTTCTCTGCAAAGGACTATGAGGCTCTTAAACCGTTCATTCTGGAGCAGGACATTCCTACGTTGCAGGCTGCGGTTCAATCGGGAAAACTAACCTACGAGAAGCTGACGCAATGGTATCTGTACCGGATTGCAACCTATGAAAACGACCGCGACAAGTTTCTGAATAACCTGATCGCTATTAATCCCAATGCCGTAGCCGAAGCCCGCCAGCGGGATAAAAATAAGTCGGCGGTCAGCCATCCGATTTACGGGATGCCCATTATCCTGAAAGATAACATCAACCTGAGCGGCCTACCCACCACCGCCGGGGCTCAGGCCTTCAGCAACAACATCAGCCCGAAGGATGCGTTCATTGTCGATCGGCTTCAGGATCAGGGGGCTATATTTCTGGCCAAAGCTAACCTGAGCGAATGGGCCAATTTTATGTGTTTAGATTGTCCGAATGGCTACAGTGCAATGGGCGGCCAGACGCTGAACCCCTACGGCCGGAAACGGTTCGATACGGGTGGATCGAGTTCGGGCAGTGGCTCAACCGTAGCGGCTAACTATGCCGTCGGGGCAGTAGGTACCGAAACGTCCGGGTCCATTCTGTCGCCGTCAAGTGCCAACTCCCTTGTTGGCCTCAAACCCACAACGGGTTTATTAAGCCGGGGCGGCATTGTACCGATTTCTAGTACGTTTGATACGCCCGGCCCCATGACCCGAACCGTTGTTGACGCAGCCATTCTGCTGTCGGCCATGACGGGCGAAGACCCGGCTGATCCGGCTACGAAAAACAACCCGAAGGACAAACGCTATTGGCAGGACGTAAAAACGGGCAGCCTGAAAGGCATCCGGTTCGGGGCCTACATACCCTTGCTGAAAGATTCGGTCTATGCCGTGAATATCGAGAAAATCAAATCACTGGGTGGTACTGTCGTCGAGATTGAGATGGAGACAGCGGCTAACGAAGGCTTCAGTACGCTGTTGAACGCGGATATGCAGGCAGACCTGCCGAGCTATATTAAAAACTATGGCTCGGGCACGCTCTCCTATCGCTCCGTAGCCGACATTCTCGCCTATAACCGACTGGATTCGACCAAACGAATGCCTTATGGGCAGGGACGTATTGCAGGCGTCACGAAAGCAACGACCAGCCCCGACGAAATGGCTCAGTTACGGAGCAACATCCGTAAAAATGGGGTGAGTTATTTTGAAAAGCCCATGCAGCAGCACAAGCTGGACGTTGTCCTGTCGATCAACAACCGAAGTGCTGGTCTGGCCGCAGCCGCCAATTACCCGTGCCTTACCGTACCGATGGGCTACAAAACGAACGGAGAGCCCATTGGCATGACGTTTATTGCCCGGCCTTTTGAGGAAGACAAACTTCTGAAGATTGGCTTTGCATTTGAGCAGGCCACGAAGGCGCGTCGGTTACCGGACGATTACAAATAACCTCGGCCTCCCGACAACCAGGCCGTGTGTCGGTACACGTTATCTTTAAGTTAATTCTTATGACAGGAAAACAAAAGGCCCGGCTATGGTTCTGTTGCCATAGCCGGGCCTTTTGTTTCACCACGGTCTTACTTGGCGGCCATGCTGGCGGGTGCGCTGGTATTCCAGATGTCGCGGTGCAGTTTCCAGTCCCCATTTTCTTTCTTCCAGACAACCATGTATTTGCCCGTATCTATCTGCGCATCGTTAGGCCCGTAGAGTGTATAACGCCCTAATTCCACAACCTGGTCTCCCTGCTGTTCGGCTTCCATCGTCTCAAGCTTGGCTCGTTTAATGCCCATACCGTAAACGCCCTTCCAGAAGTCTCCGATAGCCGAAGCACCCTGGACAGGCTCGCTATTAGGAGGTAATAATCTGGCGTCGGTCGTGTAGAGACTGGTCAGCGTGGTTGCCCCCTTCTGATAAGCCTCCATAAATTTCTGATTGGCAGCCATAATGTCGGCTTTCATATCTTTCTGAGCAAAAGCCGATAAGCTTATAAGCAGCAACAGTACGAAGGTAAAGGATGAAATACGCATCACATTAAGGGGTTAGTTATGAGCGCAATATCAACAAAAGAACAGGCATCGCGTTCACCTTTCGAGAGTCCGCATCAAGACTTTATCAAACGGTAGCAGCAGACGTAATCGTTTGCTTCGCGTCCAGTAGCCATTACGTTGACAAGTGACGCCTGCAGATGCCAATCAGCTATAACTCACATTAATTAGTAAGTAACCTATCGAGGTATGCCAACCATGTATAAATCGAAACCACCTTTGCCACCTGGCCGGTTCGAAGAAAAAATCATAAGCTGATTACTAAATTTCAGCTTATTGTTCAGGATTGGCCGATACTCATCATGCGACGTATTGATGGTTGGGCCAAAGTTGACAGGAGTGGACCATTGGCTTCCATCCCATTTACTATAATACAAGTCATAGCCACCGTAACCGCCAGGTCGGTTTGAAGTAAAAACCATCATATTTCCGTCGATAAACGGGCATTTATCATCGGCCGTTGAGGATAATTCGGCCACGCGCTCTACCCGTACGTTTGTCAACGATGGCAACTGGCTGTGTAACTCGGTACGGGCAACGTCAGGTAAAATTGCTTTATATAAATCGAACGAACCAGCTCGATTTGAGGTGAAATAGATAGCACTATACGTTTTGTCGAATGTCGGATAGCCGTCGTCGGCTGACGAATTCAGACATGGTATGCGGACCGGTTGTGTAAAGGTTTTTGCATTGAGATTGTTGCTGTTCGTTGATGTTGTCGTTGTAGTAGACTGATAGTTATGGGTCAGGTAGATGTCCAGATTGCCTGTCCGATCAGAAGCAAATAACATCAAATACTCTCCATAATGTCGAGTATAGCCATCCCTGAATATGTCATGGTCGTACGAACGAATATAGGGTCCTAGTTCGTTCGCTGTTGAGTTGGCGATATCGGTCGCCCAGTAAACGGGTCGCTGTTCCTGTACAACATCCAGCCCGCCATACGGCTGATTGTCAAATGAAAAGGTACCCTTCTTCGTATCAAATGCGTAGTTAAACGATTCCTGCACAAAGTTAAAATCTGACCGGCCGCCCCGCTTTGACGAAAAAGTCAGAGCTATAACCTCACCGACTACACTCAGGTTAGAATTGTAGTCGTCATCAACCGAGTTGATTTTACCAAGATTTACCGGGGTTTCGGAAAATACAGGTTTATAACTTTGTTGCTGATCCTTGTCACAGCTAGCTAAAATTGCCAGCAGGCATGTCATAAGCAGAAAGCCTTTCATGTATTGACGAGTTTAGAGAACGATCTTAGACGACGACCCAATTTGGCCGAAAACCGTTGTAAATAAAAGCCGAAAGCATAAATTTCACTCGCCAAAATAATCGTTATCCATTCGTTTGATTTCATACGTCTGCTGCAACGTAACACCCATATTGTAGTCAATCATTAATTGCGCCAGTTGCTCACCGTCAATTAAAGCGATCTTGGTTTCATTACGCGGTACATAATCCAACGCTTCTTTCGAAAAAATGGAGGTTTTCGTAGACGTTTTCCATAACTGCTATTAATAAAGCAACCAGCTTATTATTAGTAGATTATCAACTCATTTGGCCAATTAAATGACCCTTTTAGTGGTCGAAAACGGCCAGAAGGAGGAGACGAAATGATGCAGTAATCATCAGGTTCGTCGCAGAACAAAAACGACCCCTATGAAAAGCCGGAAATTGTTTGCCCGATAAGCAAACGGCAGAATACCGGGTTCTGATTTTGACTGGACCTAGGCAATGGCTGGCTGCTTGAAGCAGAGTTTGACCAATGTCCCATTCTGGTTTTCGTAGGTAAGTATACCATCGAGCTGGCGGGTTAGCAGTTCCACCAACTGGGTGCCGAAGCCCGTTTCATTGACTGCTTCCACAGGCTGTTTACCAATGCCATTGTCGGCTACCATCAACAGCAACGAATCGTCGCCCATCCGCGTCAGGCTGATGCGAATTGTGCCGTTGTCCCTACCGATAAAGGCATATTTAAGCGAGTTTGTCATTAACTCATTCGTTATTAGCCCTATGGAAACCGCCGTGTCAATATCCAGTACTAGCTCGGGCATCGAACAATTGATGGTGACGCGACTGGCGGCATCGAACGAATCGAGAATGCTTTCGCCCAGATTGTTAAAATAATCGCGCATTTCTATAGCCCCTAACTGCTTGCCCTGATACAGTTTCTGGTGAATAATGCCCATACTCTGCACCCGGTTTTGACTGGCCTGTATGGCTTCCTGTACGTTGGGGTCAGTAACTTTAGCCGATTGCAAGGCCAGCAAGCTTGACACCACTTCCAGATTATTCTTGACCCGATGATGAATCTCTTTCAGCAGGAGTTCGTTCTGAGCATTTTTCTGAGCAATCTCGTCGCGCTGTTGTTTAATGACGACGGCTTCCTGCAGGGCTAGTTCGCGGGCTTGTTCACGCAGACGGACCGTCAATAAGTACCAAAAGCCGACTAGCAGCAGCAGCGCATAAGCCGCATAAGCCCAAAAGCTTTGCCACCAAGGTGGGCTGATGTGTATGCGGAAGGGCGCCAGATTTGTCCAAATTCCGTCGCTGTTGCGGGCTTTCAGGTGGAACAGGTACGTTCCCGGCTTCATCTGGGCAAAATCAACGGTGTTTTTCAGGCCGATGCTTACCCATTGTGGCTCGTCATTCGGTCCAGTTAGGGAATAGGCATAGGCACGACTGCTGGTGTTGCGGTAATCCAGCAGCGCAAATTTTAGTTCTAAGGTGTTTTCCCGGTGCGACAATGCCAGCTCATTGGCTCGCCAGCGATCCGGGAGCATGGGCCGCATGGTTTGCGTTCCGTCTATGTCGAAGCAGGAAACGCCCACCAACCGCAGCGGTGAGGAGGCTTTAGGAATGTTGTGAATGGTATCGGTTGGCCCAAACCGCCGTAAGTTGTTCTGGCAACCGAAATAAATCTCGCCGGTAGTAGCCAGTGCTGTAATGGGCGTCGAGTAAATCGAGTTGCCGACAAACTGCGGAAACGTGGTTACGCGCTCGGTAAGGGGGTCGATACAGGAGACCACCTGATGCTGGTTGAACCAGATTTTGCCGGTTCTGTCGAGGGTAGCGTGGGCAAAATAATCATCCGTGAACCCGTTTACTGCACCATATTTTTTGAATCGTCCTGTTTTGACCGACAGCTTCTGTAAGGGAGCCGAATACCCACTCGTTATCCATACATCATCCTGCTTATCAATCATGGGCGCAAAGGTGTAGTTGCTGGCCAGTCCGTAGGGGTCGCCTTGCCGGAGCACAAACCGCTGCACTTGCCGGGTTCGTTTGTTTACCCGACTAAGGCCGTGAGCGGCTCCGCACACCCACACCGTGTTCTGGGCATCGACCGCAATTTTCTGGAGCGTGTTTGAGAGTAAACTGTTGGCATTGGTGGGGTCGTTTTTCCACTGTTCATACGTACTTACCAGCCCCGTCTCGACCGATAAGCCGCCCTTCGGAATACGGAAGAGCCCCTGACCCCAGGTCGAAATCCAGAGGTCACCATCCTGGTCAACAACCGAAGCGATGGCGTTCTGAATCGTCTTACTCCCGGCCTTAACTAAACGAACAGGTGTAAGACGACCCGTTTTTTTGTTGTATACGAACAAGCCAGCCTCTGCTCCTACCAGCAGGTATGGATCGAGGCTGGTTCTAACCGAACCTGGCAGCGGGATGGTGAAATAGGTGAGGGGTTGCTTTAAGACAACCTTCATCTCATCCAGACCCGGCCTGGATTGACCCAGCCTGGATTGGCCCGGCTTGTATCGAATCAGGCCCAGATCGGTACTGATCCAAAGGAAGCCTTCCAAATCGGGCATGAGGTACTCCGTTACGGGTCGGGTCGGAATGGCACCGGCGGTGTTACTCAATCTGGGCAGTGGAATGTTGGCGTGGCGTTCCTGACGGGGGTCGAAAAAAAGCGGGTTTTTGTCGCTCATCCTCTCCAGCCAGATTAACCCCTGTCCATCTTCGTAGAGGGTTACCAATTCCTTGAGTTGTTCCCCATTGCTGATGGCTACGGGTGTGCATTGCTCCACGACGGTCCGGTCGGCTGAAATGCGGAAGATGTCGTTATCGCAGCAAAGCCAAAGCCGCCCCGCCCGATCTTCCAGAATTACTTTTGGAAACGGAATGGGTTTGCCATCGGCCGTTTGCTTATCGAACCAATTGATTTGTCCTGTTTTAGGGTTAAAGACCCGCAGCCCGGTTTGGTCCGGAACCCCCATCCAGATCAGGCCCCGACGATCCTTGCAGAGGCCGTTAACCACATTGAGACCATCAGTGGCGTTGATGACGGGTACCCCTAATTTATTGACAGTCGGAAAGCACTGCCAACGGTTACTGGTTCTGTCAAACTGCTCGAATCCAGCCGTTGTACAAACATAAATATGGCTGGGGGCCACTAAAATGGGCGACAGCGGATTTCCCTGCAACTGCCCTGCCTCGCCCGGTTTGGGCAAAAAATGGACAGTGCTACCTGTTTTGGGGTCGAACCGATTCATGCCATAATCGCTGCCGATCCAGAGATAGCCAGATTCATCGCGTTGAAGAAACCGGAGCTTATCCGACGACAAACTGGTTTTGTTGGTGGGCAGGTGGCGAAAATGGACCACGTTGCCAGTTTGCTGATTGTAGGCATTAAGGCCCCCGTCGCGGGTGGTTATCCAGAACGTGCCTCGCTCGTCCTGAATCATATCCGCCACCCGCGCCGAGGAGAGGGAGTTCAAATTCGCCGGATCAAAGCGCACCGTTACAATCTCATGGCCGTCGTACCTGCTCAGGCCACTGCCGCTGACGAACCAGAGAAAATCGTCGCGGTCGGTAAAGAATCGATTGATGGTTAGTTGATTTCGGTTGCGGCCCAGCGTCTCTTTGGGGGGCTCGTCGAAGTAAAGCAACGTGGATTGTGCCTGCCCGGCAGACGCGGACAGGCACAATAGCAGGAGGAGCCACCCAAAAACAACGTATTTACCCATATTGGGACAACCGGAATGGTGTAGCTCACAAGATACGAAAATAGGTTTATGGGGCCAGCTGACGCGATCTGTCAAGGGGTAGGTGGTGCATCGGCATTCCACATACCCATGATCGATACCCATTTGCCGTCATTATTACGTTTGAGCAATTCGGTATACCGGCCCTTATCGACAACCACTTTCCCATCGGGCGTTTTTACGTCCATCTGGAACTGACCCGTTTCCCACCCCAAGTTCCCTTCACTACCCGTCGCAATCGTTTTGACGGATACATTAGTAGCCCCCGCGTCAATGGCACCTTGCCAGTAGTTAAGGATGTTTGCCCGACCCGTAACGGCAGGTTCATTGGGCGGATACAACGTAGCCTCATTCGCATAGCAGTTCGCAGCCGCCACGGCATCTTTGGCATTGATCGCAGCGGCAAAATCCCGGTTCATCTGCGACAGATCTTCGGCCGTAGTGGGCGTTGACGTTGCCGGTACGTTGCAGCCAGCAGCCAACAGAAGCAGGGCCGTAAAAGTGGCCAGGATCAATAGAATGCCAAACTCCCGTGCTCCTGGCTTCCGGGCCAGCACCGAAAACCGGCCCGAACGAATCAGCGTAAGGGCTGAACAGATAGTAAACAGATGTAGCGTAGATTTCATAGCTTACTTTTTAGCCCGTAATTGGTTATCCAAACTCATTACGTCAGGGAAGCCCCACTGCTCCGCTACTTTCCCGTTGGCGATTCGGTAAACAGACGTTTCCGAAATCATAACCTTACGGCCTGTCGAATCAAGACCATTGAAGGTACCCCGGTGCGTTCCCGTTGACTTATACCTGGTTACAACCTTATCGTTTTCGGCAATCATGTCCACGATTTCTTCCTTCCAGTCGGGAAAGGATGTTCTGTGGCTGTCGATAAATTTTTTCCCAGCCTCGACCCCCTTGTAGTCCACGGCACCGAGGAAGTGATTCACAAAATCAGGAGCCAGAATCGAATCTAACGAGGCTACGTTGCCGTCGGACCATACCTGATGGTATCGGCGGATAAGCTCCCGATTGGCCTCTACGTCATTTCTAGGACTGTTCGACGTACAGCTATTTAAAAAAAGTAGAAAGGCAACAATCAGGACCGGGTAGGTTGATGATTTCATTTTTCTGTTTTCTACACTCGTCTGCCATGCAACTCTTGTCCATCCCGCGCCCGAAACGTGGCCGACACTACCTTACCGGCGGCATTGCGGCCAAACGTCAGCACCGTGTCGTAAAATGAAGCCGCATCGAACTGATCTTTGGCTTTCCAGAACAGTTCGGCTTTGGGAGCCTTGGTGGTAGTCAGATAAAGCAGACCATCCTGTTGCTCCACCTGCATGGTAACCTTGTCGTAGGGTCCGCCCAGAAACGTATTTAGAAGCTGCTCGTAGTCGGTGCCCTTCACCTGCAATACATACTCGCCCGTATAGTCAGCCAGGACCTTCGCGGGCAGCGCGCCCACCACCACCTTGTCGAGGTTGATCGTAAACTCGATGGTTGGCGTTGGGGTAGTTTTGTCTAGTTTACCCGTCAGCCGCATCTGTTCTTCATGGGTAAATGAGTTCAGAATCTCGTCGGTCCTGTTACGTTCCTCGCCATCGAAGTAAAGTTGCGTAACCAGTTCGTGGTAGCCGCGTTTGGCCACTTTATAGTGGATATGCCGCGCCCGCCGACCATACAATCCCGGCAGTATCGTTTTGAACTGGTATTCTCCGTTTGCATTGGTAACCGCCTGCGCCCAGCCCTGAAAGTTGGCGTCCGACTGGCCGGAGTCGTCATACTCGTGGCGGTATTTGCCGTGGTGATTAGCCTGCCAAATCTCAACAATAGCCCCTGCAATGGGCTGACAACTGGTGTCGAGTATTTTACCTTTCACGATGATGACCTCACCCGTAGCGATGCCTGCCTGTCCGGTTATCTGCGTGAGGTCAACGTCATGGTCGGCCTGCGACCGGAACCGCATGGTTGGGAATGGCCCAAGTTCCTGACGGGGCGTAACGGCGCAACGGTCTTTGTTGGCATCGGTCCGCGTAAACGCCGTGCCGACCGTGCCGGCAGCCAGGCCAACGCTTAAGCGAAGCCAGCTTCGACGGGGGATGTTTGGTGGATGTTCCATAATTGTGATTGAACCGTTTCAATATTGATGAGCTGACCGGGCAGGGCTGGTTGCCTTAGACTAACCCCAGGATTAACTAGTTGTTTTTCAGCGGTTTTAGTGGTCTGGCACTCCTCACTTGCCCTTCTGATCCTCGTTGTTTATGTCGCGGATGCAGATGAATTTTCCGTCGCGTTTTTCAAATATGCCCATGTATTTGCCGGTGCTCACCAGGTTGCCAGCCACGTCTTTAACCGTTGTCTTCCCGACTTCGGTCACTACGTTGCCATCGCCGTACACGTCCATCGTCTCGTAGGAAACCGTAGTACCGGCCTTGCGCGCTTTCATACTTTTGAGCAACACCTGCCGGATAGCAGCCTTTCCTACGGACATGGGTTCGTCGTCGGCCATTTCTATGGCATCGTCTGTGTAGAGTGCCATTACTTTGTCGATGTCCTTAGCGGTTGTGGCGCTGGCCCATTCGGTTTCGATGGCTTGTATTTCCGTTTTAATGGCGGCCATGTCGAGTTTAGCAGCTACCTGCTCAGTGGTAGCGTCTGCTTTTTGGGCGGGGGCGTTACAACCGGTAACCCAGACAGACGTAATAGCGACAACGGCCAAGATCAGGGTAAATGGATTGGTTTTCATAGTTTTGGTTTAAACGATTTAGGGCACTCTCACTAAGCGACGGTAGAGTTCGACGGCTTTTATTTTCTCGTATACTGTACCCAATTTTTTATCTGCTTCCTGAAACGATTTGTCGTCGTGGATTTTCTTATACGCTTCTGCATTGGGCCAATTACCCTCGAAGAAGTAGCGGTATTTGTCGGCTCCTTTTTCCTCTACTTTGTAGAGTGTGTATCCGGCGTTACTGTACCCCAGGCGTTTAATGACCGTGTTCAACTCGCCAATCAGCGCCGACAGCTGTGCCTCCGTTACACCTGCTGGCATATCGAAAAGGTGAATACTTTTGAGTTGGGTCGTTGACGTTTGCTGAGCCTGTGCCGATGACGACATGCCGAGGCTAACCAGCAGCCAAAGTGCAGATAGTGAAATCATGAGATGTTTCATGAATTTGATTGATTGGTTTGACTGTTTTAAAATCGATCCCCCAGCAGTATAGGCTGGGCTTGTCTGTGCTCATGATTTCGGATTTATGTAGTGTCGTCCGTTAAATTCAATTCCATAAATAACAGATAGTCTTTAAACTCGGCGGGGATTTCCATTTCTGGATACGCGTCAATGTCACGAAATCCAAAACGTCTATATAAGGCGTGAGCTGCTTCCATAAACTTTGGACTGTCAAGCCGAATTTTTTTATAACCGACTTTTCTCGCTTCAAGTAAAAGTCCTGCGAGGATAGCTCGTCCAGCTCCAATACGTCTACTGGCTGGATCAACAAACATTCGTTTTATCTCACCGATGTCGGAGTTGATACGTTTCAGACTTCCAAGCCCACATACTTCACCTTCATAAATAGCCAATAGTAACTGTCCGTAAGGGGGTTGAAACTTGCCAATCTGTTGGATATCCTGTTCGACAGTTTCTTCGGGATTATGAGGATGGATGCCGTAGAGTTCCTGCATTTTGTCGTTACCCCAAACTAAATAGTCAAACCATAATTTATTAACGGCTTCCAAGTCGTCAGGAATGACAACAGTTCTTGTTTTTACTTTTTCACTTGTGTTCATTTCCTTAATAGGTTTTGGTTGGTCACTACGGGTTCAGATAAAGCGCCCGAATGCCTGTTGTTTTATCCCGAATTGATTGATCATAGATAGCTTAGCCACCACTGCTCTTTATGCGTTGTCTTGTACGTGTCAAACCAGCGACACAGGGGATACAACGACGCGACAACGGCTATCCAGATCAGGTAAACCACCCCAAGATTGTAGCCTCCATCGCCGGGCAGTACAAACCGCATCGGTATGGTTTGCAGCGCTTTATCGGCCTCCGTCATGGTGTGGCCAGCGGCAAAAAAGACAATCATGCGCAGGGTATGGAGCACAAGAAAATGGATCGTGTAATAAAAAAAGGCCGTTCGTCCGTAGGTACGCAGCACGCTCGTAACGCGATTGTGTACATTCTCCAGCAACGCCAGTACCAGTAGCCCTGGCCCTACCGTAATGCACATATACAGCAGCGATGGTGGGTATTTATGCACCTTCAGGAACGAGAACAACGTTGTGAGGCCATCTTTCTGGACGCTCCATGGGAAGGGGTCGCCGTATTCATTCTGCAAACGCAGCCCCACAAATAACCCAATGGCTCCGGCACCGAGATAAAACAGCCGTTGTTGACGCTTCCTGGCTTCAACCGCTGGCTCAAACAAACGGCCCAGGCAGTAACCCAGTATCATTAGCCCCAGCCAGGGTAGAAATGGGTACAGTACCACAATGGCCCGACCAGGCTCGTAGTCAAACACACGGTGACTGCCACCATGGAACAGCGCCCACCAAAAACCCGACGTAAACCCCGGTGCCTGTTCCACCGCATCCAGCAGATTATGGCCTAAAACGATCGCTAACCCAATGCCCAATATGGCCCGGAACGGCAGCCACGTCAGTCCGGCCATGAACACCATGCTGATGCCCAGCGACCAGAAAACGACCAGCGTAATGGTATTAAACAGGGTAAACGTATCCACTGGCACAATCAGGAGTACCTCGGCTACAATGAGCCAAAGACCCCGTTTCAGCAGGAACAGACTCAACTCGCTGCGCGATTTTCGTAAACCCTGCAGGTAGATGGACGTACCGGATAGCAAGGCAAACGTAGGGGCGCAGAAATGGGTAATCCAGCGGGTGGCGTACAGGACCGGCGTGGTGGTATCGAGATTGAGCGGGTCGTCGGTATTGGCTTGGGCGTGGAAGAAATCGCGCGTATGATCCAGCGCCATAATGACCATAATCAGGCCCCGCAGGACGTCGATGGAATCGATGCGGCTTTTGAGTAATGAAGGCGCTGGACTGAGGGAGTTTGCGGTTGCAGATGTATAGGGGAGCGGAAAGGTCATTTCGGTACAGCGGCTAAAACTCATCTATGTGGCATGGGAGATTTGGGATAGCCTCAAGCAGGAATCTGTAAAAATGACGAGGCTCATCATCGAATTCGATTCATTGGATTAGCGCACTTTATAGGCTTCTAACTCAATCTCAATCAACTGGCCGGGCAAGGCTAACTCCTTTACGCCAAACCACGACCCGGTCGGAAATTGCTTTTTATAGATCGTATTTCGGTAAGCCGACTGATTCACAAATTCGGGCATGTTCGTGGTCAGAATATTCTCCACCACAACGTCGTCCCAGGTGTAGCCATAGTGCTTCAGGATTTTGTCCAGATCGGCGTAGCAATTTTTCATTTGTTGGCCCAGGTCACCTTTGGCCGTCAGGTTTCCTTTCTCGTCCATACTGACCGCACCCGATATTTTCAGTTCATTGCCAATCCGAACGGCATGGGAATAGCCATACGCTTTCTCGACTTCAGGCCGTAACATAAAATACTCCGGTCCATCGGATTGAGCCGCTGGTTTCTCATCTGCTTTTTGGGGGGAGGTGTTGCAACCGACGGTAAACAGAAGCAGGACGGCAAAAGCATGAATAACTTGGTTGATTTTCATGGGTCTATCGAATAGAGAAAAGGCTGCGAGGATATAGGTTTTATTTGCGCTCAGTGTGCTCTCATTGTTTGGTTAAACTGTTAGCTGTAGTGTATCATTTTTTTGGGCCATACAACACCTTGAGTGTTCGACTAATCATTGCTGGCACTACCGACATGTGCGTTTCGTCCTCAAATATGTGCGTAGTTAGGGTTAACCCTTTGTAATTTCTGCTCTTTAGCGTATCTGCAAACGCAGTCATTACAGGCGTCATTGATTTACCTTCCATGCTACCAACAGACATAAAAATTTGGACGGGTAACGATTGATTTTTTGCTGAAAATGTCTTTTCAATTTTAAACATTTCTTTACTGTTCCACCATAAAGAGGGGCTATTTATGCCATACCTGCCGAATAGATCCGGGGCCATAAAAAGACAATAATTAACAAATAATCCACCAAATGAATGGCCCGAAATGCCGCGTTCTGTTGTGGTTTTGTAGCTCTTATCAATAAATGGAATAATTTCTGTTTTGATTACATTTAAAAAAATAGGAGCTCCCCCGGATGATAAAGAACCTTCAGTTAAACCAAATGCTTTGGTGTACGTAGGACTTGCATCAAATGCGGCATCTTTTGTTGGCGTGTAATCTTTCCACCTGTTTGTCATCCAAGGCGTTAATGATTGTTTCCATTCGTAGTCAATTCCTACAATTATCATTTTATCCAAATCGCCAAACATGTCCATTGACGTTCGGGCAGCATGGGCGATAGGAAAAGCTAATCCTCCGTCCAGAATATATAATACAGGATAATGAACTGTGTCGTTGGGAGAATAATGTTGAGGCAATGAAATAGATAAATTATACGTAGTCTTGTTAATCCTTGACTGTAGCGCATGTTCTGCTTTTTGATTAATAACGGGCGTGGAATTTGCCTGCCCCATTAATTCATGAACGGCTGCCGATGCTACTAAAACTAATAAGGTAATTATGATTAGGCGTAAATTATTTTTATACATGTTCTTTATTTAATGAAGTTGGTCAATTAAATAGTACGGCCCATTCTTTTGCGTTATCAGCACCCAAGAATGGGCCGACTTTGCTACTTGACTGCTACCGGTGCCGATGCCGACTCCTGGTAAAACGTCGCTTTCCACGCGCCATTGATTTTGGTGAAGAGCATTGTTCCCGCTACGTGTTCATACTTTATTTTCTGGCCGGTTTTGAGCGTTGCATCCTGTTCCACCGAGAAGGTATAAAGCACCAGCGAGTCAGTCAAAACCCGAATCGCTTCCTTGGTTGGCACGACACTCAACGTCTTCATCTGGCTAAACCCGTCTGCGTTCAATTTTTTTAGCGCGTCGTAATCGCCGAAGGTGCCATCGGGATTGACGGCCTGAAAATCAGGTGTATTTTCAAAGTAGGACATACACGTTTCGATGTCCAGTTTTTCGACCTGCTGGAAGAATTCTTTCACAAGAGAAGAAATCTCCTGTTCAATCGCCTGCTTTTGCTCAGGTGCCATTGCCGACACGGCGGTTGTTTTTGTATCATTATCCTTTGCGGGCGAACTACAACCGGCGGCAAACAGGAACAGGGCCGTAATAACGGCCAGCATCTGGAGTACTTGATTGGTTTTCAATGGACTATTGTTAAAAAGGGTGGATTGATTATGTTGATTTACTTAGCCGCAGGCAGGGGGAGATCGGAGTTGGATATGTCGCGGAAGGGCCTCCATTTACCGGCTTCCTTTTTCCAGAGGACGATGTACTTGTCCTTGACCACCTGCGTACCGGCTTTATCGAACAGGCTTGACTGGCCTTCCTCCGACATGAAATCGCCGGTTCCCCATACGTCGATAGTGGTAAACTCAGCTTTGGCGATTCCAGAACCGAGGACGTTGTGTATGGCCGCCTGAATATTTTTGCGGCCCACAATGGCTGGGGCGTTCGCGAACATCAGTTTCGCGTCTTCCGTATAGAAATTGGCCATGCCCACCGAGTCGCCTTTGGCGATGAAACCAGCGAACTCAATATTAGCGGCTTCGATTTCTTTTTTAAGCGTGGCATTATCGACCGTTACGGTACTGTCTTTGGCGGGCGAGTTGCAGCTGGCAGTGAATAAAAGCGTAGCTGCAAGTGCACCCAGCATTAGGGGTACTTGGTTGATTTTCATGGGAGTTTGGAATCTGATTTTTTGTGAACGGTTAAGGAAAGTAAATCCCCTCCCCAGCGAGAAGGGGTTTACTGTTTCTTAACTTAAACTACTTGTGTAAAGCCACTTTTATTTCTATGGCTTCATGGTGTTATTTCATCATGGCCCGCGCCTTGTCGGCGCGTTCTTTGGCATCAGGAAGGCCCATGGCAGCGGCTTTATCGTAGTATTCGGCCGATTTGGCGTAGTCCTTATTGGTCATGTAGAACTCAGCCAGGCTGTCGTAGGCGTTCGGTTCATTGGGGGCTAGTTCGACGTACTTTTCCAAAGCGGCTTTGGCGTTTTCCATGTCTTTTTTCTGGACATACATATAGCCCAGCGTGTTGTAGTTGGGCGCGTACTTCGGACTCAGTTTGGCCAGTTTCTGGGCGTAGTCTAAGCCCGCGTCCGCGTCTTTGTTTGTGTAAAACGAATGCAGGGACGCCCACTCCAGTGCCTGTGGTGTTTTCGGGTAGGCCGCCACTAACGCTTTCATGTCTTCGACAGGTTTGTAGTTGGGGTCCTTCTGCCAGTTGACAATAAAGTCCCGCATAATCTGCTCGGCTTTCGTGAGTTTTTTGGTATCAAGGGCCAGCGTTTTTTCAATCAATGCGGGCCGGTCTGCTTTAGACCCGTACTGTACGGCATAGACGTGAGCCATGAAGAAATTCGGGTCTTCGGCCAATGCTTTGTCGAGTTCCGATTTGGCATCCTTAAAATGGACATTGGCGTATAGTTCCGAAGCGCGATGCAACGCAGCGATGGCCGGTTTAGATTTGGACGATACAGGCAGATAAAAATCCTGTGCCACGATGGTAGTAATATACCCAAAAAGGAGCGCGAATAAGGCGATTAGCGTTTTCATTGGATTTTGGATTTGGTTTGATTGGTTAGAGAATTAATTGGTAAATGGTGCGGATAGAAGCGGTATAGGGTCAGACTCCGGCGTATTCATGCAGGGGTACGTGGGCGGGCTGAAACGCCATGCCTAAGTCCTGCGTAGCCAGTGCGTTGCTATACACCAAGCGGGCGGCTTTGGCGGGCGTTTCGTGGTTCAGCATGGCGGTCAGGGCCGAAACAGGCCAGCTTTCGCCCGTGAGCAGGTAGTTTTTACCGTGCAGTCCGGGGCGGGTGGCGGCCCGAAAAATGCCCTCCGCTACGTCGGAAACCGACACAATGGCGAACTCCACATCCCGGTCGAACAGCATCTGCACGAAAGGATTTGGGGCAATTTTGTTTTTGAACAGATATTGCAGGCCCACCGACGTAGAGTCGTCGCGGGCCGACAGCGGTTTGCCCATCACGCCCGTAGGCGACACGCTCACGATGTCAAAGCCCGTGTCGGGGTGCGTTGCCACAAACTGCCGCACGGCTTGATCGGCGTAGTATTTGGCCTGGGCGTACGGAATGGCGGTGGTGTCCAGATACGGCTCGTCGGCTTCAGAATAGACATGGTCGGCGGGCTGGTTGGGGTTAGGCATTGGGTAGGCCGTGTTGAGCGCACCTACCGAGGCTACGAACACCACCTTCTGTATCGAAGGCGTTTGGCTGACCACCTTCAGGAAGTTTTCGGTTCCGCGGACGGTCGGCTCGAACACCTCTTCCTGCGGATTCTCGGCGGCTAATTGAAATGGAGTGCCGCTATGAACCACAATGTTGCAATCCCGTAAAAACTCGCCAAGGTCTGCTTCGTTGGTTACGTCCACTTCACTGATGGTCAGGTTTTCAGCGTGAGAAAGCTGATGCAGATGCTGGTATTTTTCGGGTTTGGCAAGGTCAGTCGTGGATACCTTCACGGTATAGCCCTCGTTCAGAAATTTTTGGGTGACGTAGCTGCCAATGAAGCCGGCTCCGCCAAGGATGCCTACTGTTTGCATAAAGTTTTAGGTTTAAATTAAGGGGTATTTTATAGTCCAGCGGGAATTGACTGGACGTGGTTATAGAAAACAGGAGATAATTAGTTCGGTGGCGAATACGACAAATCGGGTCGCAGGTGACCAATTCTCGATTCTATTTGCCGGATGAATTACTTCATTTCGGCAAAGAGGTTCTTAAATCCGGCCCGAAATTCTTCAGTATTAGCCTCGTCTCTCGCTTTAAAGTCGGCTTGACTGTTGGCCAGGTCTTCGACCAGTATGAAATTTTCGGTAGTACCGAACCGGCTCATATATACGTTGTACGGTATCTTTCCCGCTTTGCTGGTGTAGAGTTCCTTAAACCGGTTAAATAGAGCTTCTATCTTACGCTGATGCTGCGGTTCGTAATAGAAGTAATCGTACTCTGACTGACTGGTTTGGTCAGGTACGTAGGAATAGTCCGGGAGGTACACTAGTGTATAATCGCGGTAGCTGGGATAGCACTTGTCGAAATTGGCGAATAACTTCGCGTAGGTCTCTTCGCCCATCGTCTTCTGCAAACGAGCCAGCGGGTCTTTGTCGAGATCAGCTGTGTGCTCAATTGGCTCGACGGTGTAATACCGATGGTCATTGTCCTGAATCGTGAGCCAGCCGTTCTGTATACTGTACTTTCGGCATTGGCTGACCAGCTCCTTCGATGTCCTTTCGTACTGGTCCACCATCGTTGGTAGAACGGGGGCCTCATGGATGTGAAAGAACTGCGGTTTTGCGGGCATGGTCTGAGCCTGCAGCATGGCAGTGGGCACTAACCAGAAGAAGCAAAAAATTACTTGAGCACATACAATAGTGAAATGCAGCGGCATGGTTAAGGGTACTGATGGGGGTGGATTAGAAACGGTTGGCCCAATCGACTCGACAACGCCATTTGGCCGACAACGGATCTAAACTATCGCCAGCGTATTCACCAACCAAGTACTCAAGGACGAACACACTGGTTTACTGTCCGAAAGACGGGAATTACTTACCGGATGTGTGAACGGTAATGCCGGTTTTGCCCGGCGGCCTCAAATGGTCTGGATTCGTTTCAGTAGTGCCTCACGCAGGAGGTGGCTGAGCGGAATCGTTTTACCCCCGATTCCAATATGGCCTTCGCCTACCTCATCGACCTGCGTCAGATTTGCCAGATAGGAGCGGTGCACCCGCACAAAATAGTTGACCGGGAGTTTGTCTTCCATCACCTTCAAGGTCGTTGTCAGCAGGTATTCTTTGTCGGCCGTGTAGAGGTGGCAATAGTTGCGGTCGGCTTCCACATAGAGAATATCGGCGATGAAAATCTTGACGATCTTTTCGCGGTGCCGCACAAAAATCCGGTCACTGAGCACAAAGGGCGCTTCGGGGGCATGGTTGGCAGCGGTGGGCGGCTCGTCGGCCAGGCGGCTTATGGCCAGCTCGATAGCCCTTTGTAGCTCAATGGCCCGGATCGGCTTGGCGATGTAAGCGTAGGGATGCGTTTTTTTGGCCCGGGCAAAGGTGGCCTCGTCGGTATTGGCCGTGACGTAAATAATCGGGATGTTCCACTGCTGGTGGATAGCATGGGCTGTGTCGATACCGTCGAGTGATCCTTTGAGACTGATATCGAGTAGAATCAGGTCAGGCCGGTTGGTTTCAGCATTTAGGATGGCTTCTTCGCCCCGAGGCACAATCCCGCTCACCTCATAGCCAAGTTTAGTGAGTTGCAGGGCGATGTTGGCGGCAATGATCATGTCGTCCTCCACGACGAGCAACTTCAACGGGGTGTCCATTCTATTTGTTGATCATTCGTCATGTAATCATTACGCGTGTACCGACGGTTGAACTCGGTACCGCGTATCCTCGGTAGCGCTGGCAGTGTAATCAATACTGTAAATCCGCTACGAAGTAAACTCAAATTTTATAGTTATGAAAACCAATAACTTGATTAAGCGCAGCCATCAGGCTAAGAAGGATTTATGAAATTCAGTAAACCTATCAAACAGATTAAGTTTCATACTGTCTTGTCCGAAAATCATTCGGACGTAGTAATGAACACTCCTTTTTTGGCGCCCTGTCCGGCCAGCGCACCCACAAACTTATGCAGTTCAGGACGGCCCACTACGTTACCGGGCGTCCACCGCTTAGCCTGAATATAGATAATGTCCAGACCGAGCTTATCCTCTTTGATAGTTCCGTCAATGCCTTCATCCCCGCTTTTACCAGTCACCAAGGCACGACCTGCATCTTTTATTGATCCGCCATAGCCCATTTTAACCAATAACTCCACGACAAGACGTTCGAAAAAAGCAGGCGACAGCGATACCACTTTACTTAAAAGGTCCTGTGCCAGGGCCTTACGGATATTCTGATAAGAGTTTTCAAGCGCTTCTTCGGGCGTTTGTGAACTACTTTCGTCAATAGTGACTATCTCTTCAGCTATCGTATTTTCTCCTTTTTTAGGCGTCTGAAATTCAACAAACTCGGGAAACTGCTTCAGGAACCGAACGTCAATCTTTGCTGGCTGCTGCTTGAGAACGTTTATACCACGCTCTGTAATGATTATAGCAGCTCTTCTGGGTGCATCCAGCAATCCAGCCTTTTTGAGATAAGTCCTGGCCCAGCCAACACGATTACTAAACAGAAGGCTTTGACCGCTGGGCAGCAATTCGCTTTTCTCCTCCTCACTTAAATTGAATTGCTCACTCAGGATATCTGTAACATCGTTCAGTTTGTACTCCTGCTTATCCGAGACGAGTTTCAGCAATGGCAACATTATGCTCTGGTAATCGGGTACGGGCATGAGATGAGTGTGGATAAAATAACGAAAGCCGGAAGATAGCCGCCAGCTTTCGTTATTGAAACAGGAGTTATTTATAAAAGCTGACTTAATACATGCGCTCGTAGTATTCCTCGGCCATACGGTTGGCGCCGAAATAGTCATTGACGTCGTTCATGCTGCGTAAGACGAGGGCCTGCCAGTCGGCGGGACGGTCGTAGTACATGGGTAACACTTCATTTTCGAGCAACTCGAATAGCAAATCGCGGTCGTGGGTATCCCGGGCGTAGTAAGGCAGCATCGGATCAGCCGTTGGCACAATGAAACTGTTTTCGCCCGGCTTGGCAAATTCAACGACCCAACCATCATTCGTTGAGATGTTCAGCGCCCCGTTCATGGCGGCCGTCATGCCACTCGTCCCCGACGCTTCGCGGGTAACAATGGGCGTATTCAGCCAGCCGTCGGCCCCGTCTTTCAGGAGTTTCGAAAGACCCAGTTCGTAGCCCGTCAGCACGGCCATATTCGGGTGCAGATGACTCAGGTAATACAGCCGGTTGAACACCTCAATAGCACCACCGTCCATCGGGTATGGCTTACCCGCCCAGATAATCTGCACAGGGTATTTGGACTGATTAAGCAGACGCGCAAACCGCTCAGCATCTTCGGTCAGCAGGTCGGGCCGTTTATAGGTCGCAAACCGGCGAGCCCACACCAGCGTCAGCACGTTCGGGTCGAAGAGTTTACCCACCTGATCGGCAACTACCCGGAACAGGGGGGCTTTCAACTCTTTTTTCCGGGTGGCAATGGCCTCCCCATCGCCCGCCAGTCGGGCTGCTTCGATGGCTGGGTCTGTCCAATAGCGCTGGTTCTGGGCGTTAGTGACGTGCGTAATCGGGCAGATACCCTCAAAACGACCCCACATCTGCCGGGACACCTCTCCATGTAATTTGGAAACGCCGTTTGCCTGCCGGCTCATCCGCAGAGCGACCAGCGAATGATTGAATACGTTATCCTGAATATCGCCAATCTGCCGGACGGTTTCCAGCGGCACTCCGCCAAAGAACCCTAGTTCGTTCAGCAGGTTGATATCGTGTTTTTCGTTACCGGCTTCTTCGGGGGTGTGGGTCGTAAACACCAGCCGCTCGCGAACTTTTTCGACGCTGCCTTCCTGTTTATAGAGGTGAAATGCGGCTGGCAAAGCATGCGCTTCGTTCAGGTGATAGACCTCCGGTTCGAAACCGAGCGCATCGACCAGTTTAGCCCCACCGAGGCCCAGCAGCATACACTGGGCTATTTTCAGCCGCACGTCGTTATCATAGAGCCGGTAGGAAATCAGCCGTCCGGCGCCATCGTTCCCGTCGATGTCGGTGGTCAGAAAGAACAGTGGGACAGTCTGGAACACAGTCGGTTCCAGATAGTACGCCCGCACCCGAACTGGCCGCTGCATTATTTCGATGGTGAATTCGATCTGCGTGTCCTGCAGAAACGAATACACCTTCTCCCGAAACTGCACATCCATGGCATTGTCAGTCTTACGTACCTGATCGTAATAGCCGTATTTCCAGAGGACGCTCACACCAATCAGGTTCTGGCCCAGTTCATAGGCGCTTTTCATGTGCGAACCCGCCAGATAACCCAGGCCACCCGAATAGGTTTTCAGCGCCTGATCGACGCCAATTTCCATTGAAAAATAAACGACGGGCTTGTTAAAGCGGGGGGTAACTTCGTATGGAACGCGAAAGGGTACAGGGAGTTGGTTGTTCATTGGAGAGAGGGTAAGGAACGGATTGTCCGAAAGGTCTCTAGAGTTAGCCTTCCGACCCAAGTTTACTTAAAACCTCGGCAAACAAAAAAGCCGCAGTATAAACTCACGGCTTTTTTATAGAATTATTTGGTTAATTGATTTACTGGATGCCGGGTATCTCTACCATTTTTTGAACCGATAAACGACTCCATCAGACTCCGTAGGATATCTCTACAAAAAGCCCCGTTGAAGCAGCCACGAGTACTGGCTTCAACGGGGCTTTCATGTTGCGTCTGTTCTTACTTTATTTCTCCAACCATTTCCTCGGGCTTTACCCACTCGTTAAACTCTTCTTCGGTGAGATAGCCGAGTTGAAGAGCGGTTTCTTTGAGTGTCGAGCCGTTTTTGTGGGCGGTCTGCGCGATTTCGGCGGCTTTGTAGTAGCCAATTTTGGTGTTCAGCGCCGTCACAAGCATCAGCGACGAATCAACGTGCTTTTTGATGTTCGCTTCGATGGGTTGGATACCTTCGGCGCACTTGTCGTTGAACGATACGCACACGTCGCCAATCAGCCGGGCCGAATGCAGGAAGTTATAGATCATCACCGGCTTGAACACATTCAGCTCAAAGTGACCCATTGCCCCGCCGAAGTTGATCGCGACGTCGTTGCCCATCACCTGCGCGGCCACCATGGTCATGGCTTCGCACTGCGTCGGGTTTACTTTACCTGGCATGATGCTGGAACCCGGCTCATTATCCGGAATGAACAATTCGCCGATACCGGCCCGCGGCCCCGACGACAGCATCCGGATATCGTTACCAATTTTCATCAGGCTGGCGGCAACGGTTTTCAGCGCGCCGTGGGCTTCCACAATGGCGTCGTGGGCCGCCAGCGCTTCAAACTTATTCTCGGCGGTTACGAACGGCAGCCCCGTTACGCTGGCGATATGCTTCGCTACGTTTTCTGAATAGTTTGGAGGGGTGTTGATGCCCGTACCAACGGCCGTGCCGCCCAGCGCCAACTCGCTCAGGTGCGCCAGCGAATTGTTGATTGCCCGCAGGCCGTGATCGAGCTGCGAGACGTAACCCGAAAACTCCTGCCCTACCGTTAACGGCGTCGCGTCCATAAAGTGCGTCCGGCCAATCTTGACAACGTGCATGAACTGCTTTGACTTGGCGGCCAGCGTATCGCGCAGTTTGGTAATACCCGGAATCGTTACGTCGAGCAGAATTTTATAGGCTGCAATGTGCATGGCCGTCGGGAACGTGTCGTTGCTCGACTGCGACTTGTTGACATCGTCGTTCGGGTGCAGAAACTTCTTCTCGTCGGTCAGCTGGCCCCCGTGCAGAACGTGTGCGCGATAGGCGATCACCTCGTTTACGTTCATATTCGACTGCGTACCCGAGCCCGTCTGCCACACCACCAGCGGAAACTGATCGTCGAGGTTACCGGCCAGAATTTCGTCGCATACCTGACCGATCAGATCGCTTTTTTCTTTCGGCAGAATGCCCGCATCGAGGTTAGTCAGCGCGGCCGCTTTTTTGAGGTACGCAAACGCCCGGATAATCTCGCGGGGCATTTTATTAATGTCCTGCGCAATTTTGAAGTTCTCGATTGAACGCTGGGTTTGTGCGCCCCAGTAGACGTTGGCCGGGACCCGTACCTGGCCCATCGTGTCTTTTTCGATGCGGTATTCCATAATTAATGAGTGATTTATTGATTGAGTGATTGAGTGAATGGCTGAAGAATTTATTCACTCAATCGCTCATTCACTAATTCACTCAATGAGTTCGGGGCAAAGGTAGAACAGGACACGTAGTTAACCATGCCGTCCGGCAGTTTTGCCCATTAATCAGCGTTATCGCCCGGATCGACTTGTGTACCGTAAGAAACCCAGGTTGAAGAACCGGCCAAATACCCCCGACAACATCAAATAGATTTCTCGCTCCTACTGCACATAGGTCGGCCGCCTGTCCTGGTGCAGTTTGCTTCAGGACAGGCGGCCGAATGGGAATGGTTAACGCGTGGCCCGGGCGACCTGCCAGGTTCCTGCCGATTGTCCGCCATCAGACTTCCAGGTTCCTTTCAGCGCCGGGCTGACGTATTTGCCGGAAAAAGTAACCTCGCCCCCATCCTGCGGATCGGTGTAGGCAGCGTTGAGCTGACCGTTTTGCCAGGCCACCGTTTTCAGGTCAATTGGATGCCGGGTTCCGTCGTCGGCGATCATAATGACCTGCCCCGATAACTTGCGGTTGCTATCCTGATTCAGGACGAGTTCAAAATTGCCGGAAGCGGCTCCATCGAATGATCCGGTCCACTTGCCAACAATCAGACTAAGCGTATCCGTTTGCGTAGCCGTCGACTGGGCGCGGCCCGTTGAAAAGCTGGCCGTCAGCAGGCCAATCGATACCAGAAAGACTTTGATAAACATACGTAGTAAGTGGATTTTGGAGGAACTAACAACTATATAAGACCCTGATCTTTAGCAAACGTTGCATCCGCTCTGGTATTACCTGATCTTTTTATCCGGTAAAATCACCCTGAAATGGAGCCCAATCTACCTTTCGTTAAATAGTTATCCTGCGTTTGATGCAGCCTTTTTAGTTTTACGCCGTCTTTCCAGGCAACACCTTTGACGTAATGATTTACGAAACCTGGCTGCTCCTTTTCCTGGGTATCCTGATTGCGATGTTGCTGTATAATATCGTGCAGTGGGCGCTCTATCGCGAACGTATTTACGGCCTCTATACGCTCTATATGGTTATCTGGCTGGGCTACTTCTCTGTTCGACAGCTTATGCCCCTCTCCGATAACGTCTGGAGTTTTGTGCGCATAACGGGGTCCATGCTGGCCTACGTAGTTTATTACGAGTTTACCATTGCTTTCCTCAACCTGGGCGTAACGCAGCCGAAACTTCTGAAGGTGTTCAGAGCAACGCAGGTGGGACTGCTGGTTTATGTTCTGATTGAGGCCGGTTTCTGCTTTTTATCCAATTTCTGGCAGCAGCCCGCTCATGACCTCGCGCATTTAGTAGTCCAGCTTATACTGGCCGGGCTGTCGGGGTATATTATTTTCAGCATCTACCAGCGTAAGGATTTTCTCACCCGATTGTTTATTACGGGATCGGCATTTCTGATGCTGGGGGCGTTTACATCCATGATGCTGACGCGGACCTGGGCGGGTGCGCATCTGGCTGTTTTCTGGCAGGCTCCCCTGACGTATATACAACTGGGTATTGTGCTGGAACTCCTGTTCTTCTCCCTCGGTCTGGCGTATCGGCACCGGCAGGACGCCATCAAAAAAGTGATGTTCGAGCAGGCGCTGAGCCGCGAACGGTGGCAGCGGTGGCAGGCGCAGCTGGAAGCCGAACTGGCGGTGCAGCGCCTGAAGCAGGAGGTAACCGAAATGCAGATGAAAGCGCTGCAGGCACAGCTCAGCCCACATTTCCTCTTTAATAGCCTCAATTCGCTGTCGTCGCTCATCGCCGAATCGCCATCCCGGGCCGAGCATTTCGTCGACGAACTATCGAACGTATATCGCTATTTGCTGGAAGCTAATGACCGCGAACTGACGACGCTGGCCACAGAGATGAAGTTTATCAATTCGTACTACCACCTGCTGAAAACCCGCTATGGACAGGGCATTAATCTGGAAGTGGCTATCAACGACCTGTATCAGACTCGTCAGCTACCACCCCTGACGCTACAGTTGCTGGTAGAGAATGCCGTGAAGCCTAACGTGGTCTCCGCCGACAATCCGCTGTTTATTCACATTTCTACGAATCAAAACGGCACGCTGCTGGTCCGCAACAACCTGCAACGTAAGCGAATCAACCGGATGGCTTCGACCAAAAAAGGTTTGCAGAATATCAGCATGAAATATAAACTGCTGAACCAGCCGACGCCTGAATTCCGCGAAACGGATGATTCGTTCAGCGTGCTGATTCCCTTGCTCCCGTCATCCACTCAGTTCACGGTGTAACTGGCTTAGCTCTCTTTTTGCTACTGCACTTCCTTCGCTGCCTGCTGATCGACCAGCCAGATTAATTCTCCGTTCGATGGTTTGATTACCTGCGAAGGATACTTGTCGGGCTGATAGTCGCCACGTAACACTTCCTTCAGGGGAGCGGCTTTCTTCGGACCGGATACCAGGAACAGGACACAAGACGCCCGGTTTACGACCGGAGCCGTCAGCGTCAGCCGAAATATATCCTGCTGGGTCAGGAAATACGCTTTTGTCCAGGCCGTTTGTTCATGAACAACTTCCGTACCTGGAAACAGCGAGAGCGTATGCCCGTCGTCGCCCATACCGAGCAGCACGAGGTCGAAGGTTGGACCGCTGTCGCCAAAATACTCGTGCAGAACCCGGTCGTAGTCAGCAGCAGCGGCTTCAGGTTCAAGATCCGTGCGCCAGACGTGAATCTGGTCTTCCGGCGTATACACATGGCCGAGCAGCGTATCATATGCCATTCCCGCGTTGCTCTGCTCGTCGTCGATGGGCACGTAACGTTCGTCGCCCCAGAAAACATGCAGCTGCAGCCACGGTATCTGCTCGACGTAAGGCGATTTGGCCAGCAGTTCGTGCAGAGCTTTCGGCGTACTGCCGCCCGACAGCGCAATCGTAAATTGGTCCTGTTTTTTCAGAACATCGTTGATTCGCTTCGCAATAAAATCAGCCGCTGCTTTAGCCAGATCGGCCGGATTTTTTCTGACAATCAGTTGCATAGTTTTTATACAAAATCCTCCCGCATAGGCGTAAAGACGTCAACCAGCACACCCGCTTCCACGCAAACGGCGCCGTGCCGCACATTCGGCGGTATATAATAGGCGTCGCCGGCCCGCAGGGTTCGGGTTTCTTCAGCGATGGTGATGTCGAATGCCCCGCTTTCCACGTAGCTCATCTGCGTATGCACATGGCTATGAACCGCCCCGATGCCGCCTGTTTCGAAGGCCACTTTCACCATCATCAGGTTGGCATCATAGGTCATGATCTTACGTTTCACGCCTTCGGCCACGGGCTCCCAGGGCAGGCTTTGATCGTCAACGAAACGAGTGGCGGGTTGTCTTACGGTCATGGCTGGGTTGGTTTATTTGGTCATCCAGTGAAATCCGTCTTTTTCCACCAGTTCGTCGGCGGCTTTAGGCCCCCATGAGCCGGGTTCATAATTCGGGAAATCGGTCGGGGCTTCGCTTTCCCAGGCGTCCAGAATCGGCGTAACGACCTTCCAGGCCGCTTCGACCTGATCGGCCCGCATGAACAGCGTCGCATCGCCGGTCATTACGTCCAGCAACAGTGTTTCGTAGGCTTCCGGATCCTGCCCATCATAAGCATCCTTGTAGCTGAATACCATCTCGACGGGGTCAATAGCGAGCGTCTGCCCGGGGCGTTTCGCCTGAAACCGCAGCCGGATATCCATGGCAGGCTGAATGCCAATGGTTAGCCGGTTCGACTGCCAGCTTTGCGTTGCTTCGTCGGGGAAGGCGAAATCGGGGGCCGCTTTAAACTGGATGGTGATGACGGTTGCCTTTTCGGGCAGCGATTTACCGGTACGCAGGTAAAATGGCACCTTCTCCCACCGCCAGTTATCGACGTATAGCTTAATGGCTGCGAAAGTTTCCGTAGCCGAATCCGGCTTTACGCCCTCCTCTTCCCGATACCCGGGAAGGTCCTTACCGTTCACCTGGCCGGGACCGTACTGACCGCGCACCGCTACATCGTTCACCTCCTCAGGCTTAATCCGGCGGATGGCGTTCAGCACATCTACTTTCTTGTTACGTACCTCGTTGGCCTCGAACGAGATGGGTGCTTCAGTGGCTACCATGCACAGCATCTGAAGCAGGTGGTTCTGGATCATGTCGCGCAGCGCACCGGAGCCTTCGTAGTAGCCTCCGCGCCCTTCCAGGCCCACGGTTTCAGCGGCTGTAATCTGCACAAACTCCACGTAACGCCGGTTCCAGATGGGTTCGAACAGCGAGTTGGCGAAGCGCAGCGCCAGAATATTCTGCACAGTTTCTTTGCCCAGATAATGGTCGATGCGATAAATCTGCTCCTCGGCAAACAGCCCGCCCAGCAGGGCGTTCAGTTCCTGGGCCGTTTTGAGATCGTGTCCGAACGGCTTCTCGACCACAATCCGCACGTGCGATTTATCGTCGCAGAGCGGCAGCTTGCCGAGATTGGTGGCAATACCCGGTACCAACTGCGGAGCAACGGCCAGGTAGAACACAACATTCGGGTGCTCGCCCCACTCGGACTGCCGGGCGGCTACAAAATCCGACAATTTGCTGTATGCTTCGGCATTGCCGGCGTCCATCTGCAGGTAAGATATCGTCGGAGCGAACCCTTTCCAGGCATCTTCCGGACCATTTTTACGGCGGGAAAACGATTGGACGCCTTCCAGCAGCCGCTCCCGGAAGGAGTCGTCGGTATAGGCACTACGACCTATGCCAACGACGGCGAACCGCTCGGGCAGATACTTGTCTATGAACAGATTATAAAGAGCGGGCGTAAGTTTGCGAAGATTAAGATCTCCGCTGCCGCCGAAGATGAATAACACCGTGGCGGAGGGCCGCTGGTTGGTGGCTGGAATCATAAGTCGGTTGTATTGACGGCCGCAAATTACCGACGGCCTACGTTCTGAACAAGTTTGTTTGGTTAAGGTTTCTTCCCGGCCCGATTTCAGACGGCTCATCGGCAAGGTCAACTGACGGGATCAGACTGTCTGTCCGACCGGATTTTATGGAGCCATCCAAACAGGGCGCGACCATTCCCGGTTTAACGCTTGTACCGAACCCAACTGGCGAAGCCGGCCTGTCTTGCGCCTGCTCGCCCATCACCCCAATCGTATGAAAATCGCTATTGGCTCCGACCATGCCGGTTTCCGTTATAAAGAAGCCATCAAACAGTTTTTGATCAGCCTCGGCCACGAGGTTGTCGATAAAGGAACCGACTCCGAAGCGTCGGTTGATTATCCGCGTTTTATCCGGCCCGTAGCCGAAGCCGTTGCGGCTGGCGAAGTTGAGCGGGGCGTTGTATTGGGCGGTTCGGGGAATGGCGAGGCCATGATGGCTAACCGCATCAGGGGCGTGCGGGCGGCTCTGTGCTGGAATGAAGAATCAGCCCGGCTGGGGCGGCAGCACAACGATGCCAACGTCATCTCGATCGGCCAGCGGATGATGTCGGAAGAAACAGCCCTGCATCTTGTCCAGATCTGGCTCGATACGTCCTTTGAAGGAGGTCGGCACCTGACCCGTATTCAGGAACTGGATGAGTAGCACCGGCCCATGCCCATTCTCTGGAAATACCCGAAACCCTACCGCTTCCCGTGCTGGTTCTGTTCGACAAAATCACATTGGCAGGGTTCACTAAATTGCCGACCCAGTTCGAAAGGTGCCGGTCCTGTGCGAAACGATTAGGATTGCTTTCCGCCTGTCGGGCAAAAAAGCAAATATCGTAACCACCCGCCATGATGCGTTGGTAGCCGGGAAGGCACTATATTACGCCATGTGGCGGCAGCAGATCGGCAAACGAAAAATAGGGTTGACTGACTGTGCGCGCATGACCGGCCACCCGGGGTTAATAAAGAGTCCACCATGAACAAGCGTATCCGCCAGGTCAGTTATTTTCTTTCCAGTCAATACTTTTCCGACGGCCTGCGGATTACCTTATCTATTCTTCTGCCCTCGCTGATACTGGCGCAGTTTGGTCAGTTGCCCTTGGGGATGGCCATGTCGCTGGGCGCATTGGGCGTTAGCCTGAGCGACGCTCCCGGCCCTGTTTCGCACCGACGTAATGGCATGGCGGCTACGGTGCTGCTTAGTAGTCTGGTGACGCTCGTGACGGGATTCGCCCGCATGAATGACTATACGCTCGGCCTCGAAATTTTCTTCTTCAGTTTCATTTTCTCGTTCTTCGCAGTCTATGGTAACCGGGCCACCTCGGTCGGTACGGCGGCTCTGCTGATCATGATTCTGATGCTCGACCGCCCCCTCGATCCGGCCGGAGTCATCCGCGAGAGTGGGCTGGTGCTGGCGGGGGGTGTCTGGTATGCCGCCATCAGTTTATTGGTTTCGGGGCTGCAGCCGTACCGCCCGGCTCAGCAGGCACTGGGCCAGTGCATTCATGAGATCGCCAAGTTCATGGCGATCAAAGCCGACTTTTATACGACCTCGACGCGGCTGGACGACGATTATCGGCGGTTGGTGTCACAGCAGGTAACCGTTAGCGAAAAGCAGGATGCCGTGCGCGAAATTCTGTTCAAAAGCCGCCGGTTCGTCACTGAGTCCACCCAGACAGGCCGGCTGCTGGTGCTGACATTCGTGGACGTTGTTGACCTCTACGAACAGATTGTAGCCATGTATTACGATTATACAGCTATTCGGGAACGCTTCGGGGAGTCGGGCGTGCTCGATCAGATCGCCCGCCTGATCCGCCAGCTTTCCGTCGAGCTGGATCACCTGGGCCTGGCCGTTCAGTCGCCGGTGGCGAATCGATCACCCGCCGATCTGACGACTTCGCTGGAAGAGTTGAAACGCAGTATCGACACCCTGGGTAATCAGGATGGCAGTACGCTGGTGCTGAGGAAGATTCTGGTTAGTCTGCGAAACCTGACCCAGCGGGTAGCCACGATTCAACGCCACGTTGTCTCACCCAGCAGTGGCTCCGTACCCAACGCCGACCTTGAATATGACCGGTTTGTTTCCCATCAGGTATTTGATCTGAAATCGCTGCTCGACAATCTGACGCTCGACTCGTCGGCTTTCCGCCACGCCCTGCGGGTAGCCATTGCGATGCTGGCCGGTTTTGTGCTTACCAAACTTCTGTCCTATGGCGACTATAGCTACTGGGTTCTGCTGACTATCTCGGTCATTCTGAAACCCGCCTTCAGCCTAACCAAACAGCGCAATACGGAGCGCATAACGGGTACCCTTGCTGGTGGAGCTATTGGTATCCTGATTCTAACCTTTATACCAGGCAAAATTGCGCAGTTCATCTTTATGGTGCTGTTCATGCTGGGCACCTACAGCGCGCAGCGTGTCAACTATATCGTTATGGTTGTCTGCGTAACGCCTTTTGTGCTGATCCTGTTTAATTTCCTGGGCGTAAATTATCTCGGCGTGGCCGAAGAACGATTACTGGATACCCTGCTGGGCGGAGCTCTTGCGCTGTCGGCCGGTTATCTGCTCTTTCCGAAATGGGAATCCGAACAGTTGTCTAAACCGATGCAGGATGTGCTAAACGCGAATGTTCGTTACGTCCAGCTTCTGCTCGACAGTCTCTCCGGCCGGCGTATCGACATCGTTGAGTACAAGCTTGCGCGAAAAGATGTTTATGTTACGTCGGCCAACCTGAGCGCAGCGTTCGACCGGATGGTTTCGGAACCCCGTAACAAGCAGCGGAACGGCAAACAGATTTACGAGTTCGTGGTGCTGAATCACATACTGTCGGCCAATGTCGCCACCATTATCTCTGCCTTGCTGGCTAGTGAACCTAAAGTGCATCCGGCCTCGTTGTTACGTCCGGTCAAACGGGCGCTTTCGGTGCTGACGGATAGCCAGCGGCAATTAGGCACTGTGGTTGAAAAAACTGCAGCCGAGCCACCCCCAACTGAGGGCGTTACACCCGCCACAACGTCCGACGATCCGCTGCTGGGTGAGCAGCTGAATTTTATCCAGCAGATCAGCAACGACATTCATAAGCTGGTTTCGCGCCTGCAGCGTAAACGGCATGTAGGTTAACTAAAGTGAAGTTGCCCGACATAATGGTTCAGCGGTCGGGCAGCAGGCTACCACATTAGGTCAATCCTCCGGCCGGGCCGAAAACAGGCGTTTCAGCCAGCTCTTCTTTTCTTCATTATCTTCGGTTTGTTCCTGCTCGGTGATCTGGTAGCTGGCTAATGGCCGCAGGTCTGGCTGCCCCGCGTCAACCCAGCAGGTAAACCAGAAATCGCCAACCATCTTGACCGACGCCCGCATCTGTCGTTCAACCTGCCCGCGCAGCCGCTCGTGATAAGCCCGCGAAAAATCGGCTGAATAGACTTTCGTAGTCAGGCCATTCCGTTCCTCGAAGCCAAATTTCTGTCGTTCGCCAATCTCCTGCGTCAACGTCTGCTCAATTCGCAGGACAGAATCCAGCGCAGCATGCGCACCGAACACCGCCCGCCAGGCTGCGCGCTGGGGCGACTCAATGTATTCGGCCTGTCCCGTCAGAAAATCGTAGTCGGTACTGAACAGCTCCGGCAACCGCGACTCCCAGAACCCATGAATACCCTGCTGGTTGGTCAACTGCCCATTATAATTACGCGTAGTATGCAACGGTACGTTGGCGTCGGCAATGTAATGCCCCAGATCAGCGGCCACGCGCAGAATCCGTCGGACGTTACGCTGACGGAATGCTTCGGTGAGCTGATACTTGGTCAACTGAATCTGCCAGGGCACCAGTCCGTGCAGGGCCAATGTGTCTTCGCCGTAACGACTGACCGCATCTTTATACAATCGCGGCAGGGTTGCCGCCGTGGTATCGGCATACACATCGAGGTCGATGAAATGACGCGGAGCCTCCCCCACTACGGCATACCGGCGTCGGTCGGGATTTACGGCATTGTCGGTCAGATACCCAATGTGTTTTTTAAAGAATGGGATCATGTCAGCCGGCAGCGTAAACACGGCCAGCCGATTGATCTGCTGATGGGCGTAAAAGCCCCAGACGGGCCGCTTCTGAACAGACGGTTTTTTACCGGTCTCAGCACAAGCAGCATGACCGTAAAAAAAACTCCCAAAAAAAAGGCTGCCTGCAACAATTGACCAAATAAATCTGTTGTACATTTGATGAATCTTGGTACTTTACTGACAAATAATTTAACTATTCAGACAAAGTACCATATTATTCAGAACAAAATTTTGTTTTATACAGGAAACACAAGAAATCATGAATGCTAAATCAAAAGGCTACGCTATCATTGTGGTGCTGTTATGCGCTTTTGCTTTGACAATCTACGGTGCTTACTCACCTGCAAGAAAAGCCCAAAAACAGCAGATTGTATGCGTAAAATTCAAAAATGGGGTCGAAACTGCAGCTGTTGAGCAGCATATGAACGGTTTTGCGGCTCTAAAGCATGAAATTCCGCAGATCGTCAATTACACCTCCGGCCGGACAATTTTGCCAAATCAGGCCGTTGCAGACTACGATGTTGTGCATTATCTGACTTTCCAGAGCGAAGCCGACATCAAAACTTTTGAGAAAAGCGAAGCTTACCGGCAGTTCAGAAAAGATAACCAGGGCGTTTGGGAAAAAACGCTGATCGTCAACGCCGATATTCGTCAGTAAGACCCGGCTACGCATAGAATTTCGGAGGAAACTATTGATTGTTTCTTCCGAAATTCTTATTTTTGCGCCCTCTTATCGCGACAACGATTTTATTTTACATACCAATGGCAAACCATAAGTCAGCAAAAAAAGCAATTCGGTCGAGCGCCAAGAAGCGGCTGTTGAACCGTTATCAGCACGTAACGACCCGGAACATGGTGAAGAAACTGCGTACCACCACCGATCACGCAATGGCTGTTGAGCTGTTCAAGTCGGTTTCGTCCGCTCTGGACAAACTCGCCAAGCGCAACATCATCCACAAGAACAAAGCCGCCAACAACAAGTCGAAACTGGCTCGTTTGGTGAACTCCCTCCGTCCGACGACTGCACAGGCGTAATCGGGCCCTTTGAGGTAACTCTTTCAGGAAACCTTACCTATTTTGCGGGTAAGGTTTTTTTGTGCACTTTGAAAACGGAAATGTAAACTCCCACCCCTCCGTAACATTATCGTTTTCATGACGTACGAAACCTCCGGCAATATTCAGAGCTGGGCTGAAGAAGACCGCCCACGCGAAAAACTCATGCTGAAAGGCAAGGCCGCTCTGTCGGAAGCCGAACTCATTGCCATCCTCATTAACTCCGGCACGGTTGACCTGACGGCCGTCGATGTGGCAAAAATCATTCTCAAAAGCGTTGGCAATAATCTGAACGAGTTGGCCAGACTCAGTATTAAGGACCTCTCTAAATTTCGTGGTATCGGCGAAGCCAAGGCCATCAGTATTGTGGCTGCACTTGAGCTGGGACGCCGGCGCCGGGAGCAGGACCGGCCGCAGCGGGCCAGGATCACCTGCTCGCGCGACGCCTACAACGAAATGCTCCCTCACCTGCTCGACAAACCCCACGAAGAGTTCTGGATTTTACTGCTGAATCGTGCCAACGAAATCCTTCGACCCGTACAGATCAGCGCAGGGGGCGTATCGGGGACGGTTGCCGATCCAAAGATTATCTTCAAGCAGGCGCTTGAGCACCTGGCCTCTTCGATGATTCTGCTGCATAACCACCCTTCCGGCAACCTGACGCCGTCGCAGGCCGACAAAGACCTGACCCGGAAGTTAAAAGACGCCGGTCGGCTGCTGGACATCCCTGTGCTCGACCACCTGATCTTTACCGATAAAGCTTATTTCAGTTTTGCCGATGAAGGTTTGTTGTAAAACCATATTGCCTCATTTTTTCTACTAAGCCGGGCAACTGTCCGGCTTTTGCCTGTAAGCTGACTTACAAACCGCTATCCGTTTGTATGGGATTGAATGCAGCTATTCTGCAAACTTCCATCACTAAAAGCTATCACATTATCAATTAAATCAATTTGATTGATAAGTTATTCCCCATTAATCTTGCCCTGTAAACTGCTGGACAAACTCACCGTCCACGTTGTAATCCCCAATAAAACCACTCATTCCAGTTTTTATGGAAAACCAACCCAAAAAACTCACCACCGCTTCGGGAAGCCCGTATTTTGAAAACGAAAATTCGATGTCGGTTGGCCAGCGCGGGCCGCTGCTGTTGCAGGATTACATTCTGCACGAAAAAATGGCGCACTTCAACCGGGAGCGGATTCCGGAGCGCGTCGTTCATGCCAAAGGTTCTGGCGCATTCGGGACATTTACCGTAACCCACGACATCACCAAATACACCCGGGCCAAGCTGTTCAGCGAAATCGGTAAGCAGACGCGCATCTTCCTGCGGTTCTCGACCGTAGGTGGCGAAAAAGGATCGGCTGACACCGAGCGCGACCCACGCGGTTTTGCGCTGAAATTTTATTCCGAAGACGGTAACTGGGATCTGGTTGGTAACAATACGCCCGTGTTCTTCCTGAAAGACCCGAAAAAATTCGGTGACTTCATTCATACTCAGAAGCGGGACCCATACACCAACTGCAAGTCGGCGACGATGATGTGGGACTACTGGAGCCTGAACCCCGAAAGCCTGCACCAGGTTCTGATCCTGATGTCGGATCGCGGGACGCCCGATGGCTACCGCCACATGAATGGCTATGGGTCGCATACATTCTCGCTGATTAACGCCGACAACGAGCGGGTTTGGGTGAAATTCCATTTCAAAACCGCGCAGGGTATCAAAAACTTCTCCAACGACGAAGCCGTGAAAATGAAGGGGCTAGACCCCGATTACGCGCAGCGCGACCTGGTGACTTCAATTGACAAAGGCGACTTCCCACGCTGGAACATGAAAATCCAGGTCATGACCGAAGAACAGGCCAAGACGTTCAAATGGAACCCCTTCGATCTGACGAAAGTATGGCCGCACGCTGACTTCCCGCTTATCGATGTGGGCGTCATTGAGCTGAATCAGAACCCCGACAATTACTTTGCCGACGTTGAGCAATCCGCGTTTGCCCCGGCGCACGTGGTCGATGGCATCAGCTACTCGCCCGACCGGATGCTGCAGGGCCGTCTGCTTTCCTACCCCGACGCGCACCGCTACCGGCTGGGCGGTAATTACGAGCAGATTCCGGTGAACCGCTGCCCCTATGCCGTCAACAACTACCAGCGCGACGGTCAGATGCGCGTGGATGGCAACGGTGGCCGTAACCCGAACTATTTCCCGAATAGCTTCGACAACATCGTGGCCGACGAAAGCTATAAGCAGCCGTCCTGGGAGCTGAATGATTCGCTGGCGGGCTGGTATGACCGTAACGCACCGGGCGAGAATGATCACTACACGCAGCCGGGTAACCTGTGGCGTCTGATGACCCCGGAGCAGAAGATCAATACGGTGAGCAACATCGTAGGCGCGATGAGCGGCATTGAAGGGCCAAAGCGCGACCAGATCATCAACCTGCAACTCTGCCACTGGTTCCGCGCCGACCTGTCGCTGGGGATGGCCGTAGCGCAGGGACTGGGTATCAGCATGGAGAACCTGCAGGGTGCCATGCCTCAGCAGCACGCATAAAACAATATTGTAACCTACCGTAATGAGCGCGCAACGCCGGACGATTTTCGTTCGGCGTTGCTGTTTTCAGACTATCTCCGCAAGAATCGGGTTTTCCGGCAGTTAGCCACTAGCGACCTTTGTTCAGGTCAAACGATCGATACATCGGTCCGTCAGCGCATGAACACGAACAGCCCAGTCACTTACCAGCAGATTGCTCAGGCCATTGAATACCTGGCACTTTATTTCCGCGAGCAGCCTTCGCTAGCCGATCTCGCCGAACGGGTCAACCTGAGTGAGTTTCACTTTCAGCGGCTCTTTACGGAGTGGGCGGGTGTAAGTCCGAAAAAATTCAGCCAGTACCTGACGCTTGAATACGCCAAACGGCAGTTGCGAAACGGAGTCTCCCTGGCGGGCGCTGCTTACGATGCCGGTCTGTCGGGTACGGGTCGGCTGCATGATCTGTTCGTCAATATTGAAGGCGTTACGCCGGGCCAGTTCAGGCAGGCGGGTTCGGGCCTGACGTTAATTCACGGCACTTTCGAAAGTCCGTTTGGTCCTTATCTGCTGGGGGCTATCAACGATAGAATCGCTTCGCTGCACTTTTTGAACGCCGATGATGCCCCCGATGCTATCCTGACGGCTGCCTGGCCCGATGTGCAGCTTCGCCATGATCCGGCGGCTGTGCAGCACCTGGCCGAGCATATATTTCCGGCGATTGGTCAGATGAGACCTGGTCCAGAGAAACCGCTAGGCGTTTTGCTGCGAGGTTCTGCCTTTCAGTTAAAGGTTTGGGAAGCCCTGCTGAAAATTCCGGAGGGCGGCTTAGCCAGCTACGACCAGATTGCCACCGCGATTGGCCAGCCCACAGCCTCGCGGGCAGTGGGCACGGCGATTGGCTGCAATCCGGTCGGGTATTTAATTCCCTGCCACCGGGTCATTAAAAAAACGGGACTGTTTGGCGGCTATCGCTGGGGTGCCGAACGGAAGCAGGCCATGCTGGGCTGGGAAGCCGCCCGGGCAGAGCGATGAGTTTCTGTTGCCGCTGGCTCAGTTAGCTTCTTGGATTTGGCAGGTTGCACCGCAAATTACGCCTAGCGGAAACGTTCAATCCGAAATCGCTGTTACCCGATAGAACTTCCCACAACCCTCGCTTCTCCGTGAACGAAGAACATAAAAGCGGTCGAATTTTCGACTGGGCCATTCTCCGACGACTCTATGATTTCGTTCGACCCTACCAGGGCCGATTCTATCTTCTGATCGGGATTATCATGCTGGCGGCCTGTCTGGCTCCGCTGACACCCCTGCTCATTCGCTATACCATCGACAACGTAATCGGGATGGGCGACTACCAGCAGCTAACCGTTATGCTGGCGATTATGATCGGCGTGCTGGTCATGCAGGCGATTGTTCAGTTCTCGAATACGTACCTGTCGGGCTGGCTGGGTCAATACGTTATCCGCGACATTCGGGTGCAGCTCTACCGGAAGATTCTTCAACTACGGCTTAAGTTCTTCGACAATACGCCCATTGGTCGGTTGGTAACGCGCTCTATTTCGGATGTGGAAACGCTGGCCGACGTCTTCAGCGAAGGTATGGCCGCCATTGCGGGCGACATTCTGCAACTGGTGCTGATCATCGGGGTCATGTTCTATACCGACTGGCGGCTGGCGGCCATTAGTCTCTCGACAATTCCGCTGATGCTGTTCAGCACCTATGTGTTCAAAGAGAAGATCAAAAAGTCGTTCAATGAAGTCCGGACGGCCGTTGCCAATCTGAACTCGTTTGTGCAGGAACATATTACCGGCATGAACATCGTCCAGATTTTTGGCAGCGAACAGATCGAGGCCGAGAAGTTCCAGGAAATTAACAACGAGCACCGGCAGGCTAACATCCGCTCTATCTGGTATTATTCGGTCTATTACCCCGTTGCTGATATCATTTCGGCGGTGGCGGTGGGCCTGGTGGTCTGGTACGGAGCCAAGCAGATCATCAATGCCGACGTTACGTTCGGGACCGTTACGGCCTTTGTGATGTTTATCAACCTGTTCTTCCGGCCGATCCGGATGCTGGCCGACCGGTTCAATACGCTTCAGATGGGTATCGTCAGCACCGACCGGATTCTGAAGCTGCTCGACAGCGACGAGTTTACGCTCAACAACGGCACCCACGCACCCGCTACCCTGCGGGGTGAGGTTGAATTCAATCACGTCTGGTTTGCCTATAACAACGAGGATTACGTCCTGCGCGACATCTCGTTCCGGGTGAGCGCGGGCGAAACAGTCGCGTTTGTGGGTGCAACGGGCGCGGGCAAATCCTCTATCATTAACCTGCTGAGCCGCTTTTACGACATCAATAAAGGTGAAATCCTGGTCGATGGGGTTGATGTGCACGAGTATGAACTCGGTCACCTCCGCCGGAATATTGGTGTCGTGCTGCAGGATGTTTTCCTGTTTTCGGACACGATTGAAAACAACATTACCCTCGGCGACAAGCGCATCAGCCACGAAAAAATGGTTGAAGCGGCCAAACTCGTTGGCGTACACGACTTCATTGAGCGGCTGCCGGGTGGTTACCAGTACAACGTAATGGAACGCGGCTCCACACTCTCGGTTGGTCAGCGACAGCTCATTTCGTTTGTCAGGGCCATGGTGCAGGACCCCAAAATTATTGTCCTGGATGAAGCGACGTCGTCGGTCGATACGGAAACGGAGGAAATGATCCAGAACGCCATCAGTACCCTGATGAAAGGCCGCACGGCCATCGTAATTGCCCACCGGCTCTCGACCATTCAGAAAGCTAATAACATCATTGTTGTTGACAAAGGCCGGATTGTTGAGCAGGGCAATCACGAAGAACTGCTTCAGCGCGAAGGCTTCTACGCCAATCTGTACCGCATGCAGTACAAGGAAATGGTGTAAGGACCTCTATCGCTTGCTGATCTGATTCCCCGCTACCGGTTTAGTCGGCTGGTACGCCTGCACGGGCTGCTGGTTGATGCCAAACAGGAGGGTGTTGCCCACCGGCATTACGCTCCGCACGTCGCCCGTCAGCCGGAAGCCGGCCTGAGCCTGCGGTACGGCGGTAAACCCACCCCGGCCATCGCCCCGCAGCAGAACACCGTAATTTGCATCCGCCCGACCAAAGCGAAGCCGGGCCTGCGTGGTGTTTCCACAAAGCAGCAGGTCTTTCTGGCCGTCCTGATCGTAATCCAGCGGGGTCAGCGTGAATACCGGCGCTACCTGCGCAGCCAGGGGAAGGGGTTTCTCAACGAATTTACCCGCAGGCGTACTGACCAGAAGCGTCGTTTTTAATTGATTGGCCGTTAGCTTCTTTGCATCCTTCAGCTCGTCGGCGGTGAAGACATCGGTCAGCGTGGCGTTGGCATACGAATCATAGTTCGTGAACCGCTGACGTAGCATACTAACCTGATCGAGCAGTTCATCGCGGCTGGCGTGTGGATAGCTTTTCCCCTGCACGTACAGACACAGAATCGGGTCTATTTTTCCGTTATTGTCAAAATCTTTGTAGACCAGCTCGGCGGGTTCCTGCTCGCTGGCGCGGCACTGCGTGTTCAGCCCCTGATTACCCACCACCAGATCCGGCCGACCATCGCCGTTGAGGTCATCGACCAGCAGTTTATTCCACCAGCCCCGATATTCTTTCTCGAAGTACTGGCTGGTTTTGTCCGTAAACTGACCGTCGGCCTGGCTAAATATCGCAATGGGCATCCACTCACCTACCACGACCAGTTCGGGCTTGCGATCGCCATTGAGATCAGTCCAGGCTGCGTCGGTCACCATCCCGATTTGCGCCAGTGCCGGAGCCAGTTTAGCCGTTTGGTCCGTAAACTGGCCTTTACCGTTATTTACGAGCAGATATGACCGGGGTGTTTCGGGATAACGGCCCGGCACAACCCGTCCACCCACGAATAAATCAGGTCGGCCATCGCCATTAACGTCGGCTACCCGCGCGCAACTGGTGCTGGTGCGCATAGCGGGCAGGGCGTTGGCACTTTTAGTAAAGTTTCCCTTCCCATCGTTCAGATACAGACGATCCTGCAAACGCGGGTCATTGGGCTGAAAGTTACCGTACCCACCACTACACACGTAAAGGTCCGGAAAACTGTCGCCGTTGGCATCTAAAAACACCGCATCAGCATCTTCGCTGGCTTTGTCGCTGTCGAAGGCGGCCTGCGGCTGGCGGCTGAACTGGTGATTAGGTTGCTGAATAAACAGCACGCCAGCCTGCCCCGAGCTGCCACCGGCATAGACATCTTCCAGACCATCGGCATTCACATCGGCTTTAGCCAGACACGGTCCGACAAACGACTGCGAGCTAACCAGCAGCGGCTGCCGCTTGAAATCATTGACTTTGCTAACCGGATACGTGTGGTTTATCGGCGACTTCGCTTCCCGGAACAAAGCGGGTACAGCCCGCTCCCCGCGATACGACGACCGGGCCTCCGACTCCTTCAGGGTCAGGAGCTGATCGGCTTTTACGCTGGTCAGCAACTGCTGGTTTCCTCCCGGCCAGACGACCCGCAGCGAGTCGATGACGGGGTCGGTACCCAAACCAAAGTGCAGCCGGGGCGATACGCTCGACTGATAGCCGCGCGTAGGCATCTGCTCCAGAAACTGCTGCCGACCCGCCCGGTACAGGGTTACGCGCGTGCCCAGCCCCTGCGTATTCGCGCCGGAGCCGATTAGTGTCACCCCGAGGTAGTGATGCTTCAGTTGGGCGCTGGCTTCGTTGCGAAAGACAAAGGCGGGCTGGTTGGTATTGTTGGTAACCAGGTCCAGGTCGCCATCGTTGTCCAGGTCGGCGTAGGCCGCGCCGGTGCTGTTGGATACTTGCGTCAGCCCCCAGGCCGCGCCTACATTGGCGAACGATACGTCGCCAGCACCATCGCCCCCGCGATTCCGGAACATGTAATTGGCCACATTCGACGACGGCATTTTATGCACTAATTCCAGAATGTCCTCCCGACTTGGATTGGTCGGACGGCTTTGCATGAAGTCGTTCATGTACTTCAGGAAATCCTGGTTTGTGTAGTCGCGAACATAGCCGTTGGTTATGTACAGGTCTTTCCAGCCATCGTTGTCGTAATCGGCAAAGAGCGGGGCCCAGCTCCAGTCGGTGTTCGAGATACCCGCCAGTTGCCCCACCTCCCGGAACGTACCGTCGCCATTGTTGACCTGCAGCATATTCCGCATGGTCTGGTGGTGAAAGCCCGACTCCACACTAAGCGCATACTTATCGTAGTTGTCGGGTGCCAGCAGCAGCTTCTGCCGCCGGTTATCTTCGGGTAGCATGTCGAGCGTCATGATGTCGGGCCGGGAGTCGTTATTGACGTCGGCAACATCGTTGCCCATCGAGAAATTGGACGTATGACCCACGCTTGTTTTCAGGGCATTCCGGAAGGTACCGTTCTGGTTGTTGAGGTACAGGTAGTCCGGAACACCGTAATCGTTGGATACATACAGGTCAGGCCAGCCATCGTTGTTCAGATCCGACACCCCAACGCCCAGCCCGTAGCTAAGGGCCGAACTGCTCAGGCCCGCTCTGTCGGTTACGTCGGTGAAATGGTTGCCCGTATTTTTGTAGAGCCGTACGCCAATTTCGGGGTTAGGCTTTTCCATGATAGCCGCCGTAGCAGATGGGTCGAGGATGGGCAGCAGACGGGGGTTGTGGTTAAGCTGAAACAGGTCGAGGTCGCCGTCACGATCGTAGTCGAAGAAGACCGCCTGCGTACTTTGAACGGGACGGTCGAGACCGTACTGAGCCGTCCGGTCGGTAAAGTGCGGAACGCCGTTAGCATCGGGTCCGTCGTTGATGAGCAGCTCTGGCAGGCGGTTTTCGGGTCGGATGGTGCCTGAGCGCGAGATAAAAATATCGAGCTTACCGTCGCCGTTCACATCGGCCATCGTCACGCCCGTTTTCCACGGGTTTTCGCCCCCCCCGGCCCCGGCCTGCATCGTTACGTCGGCAAACTGCATGTTTCCCTTGTTAAGATACAGCTTGTTCGGCGTCATATTGGCCGTGAAGTAGAGGTCCTCCAGCCCGTCGTTATTCAGATCACCAACCGCTACGCCCCCGCCGTTATAAAAATACTCATACATCATCACGTTCGTATTCAGCCCTTCGTTCAGGTTGTTGGCGAACGTAACGCCGGTTTGGTCGGGTGACAGCAAGGTAAACAGCGGTGGACCCGATGGGGCAGCGGACTGTTGGCCTGGCGACGAATTAGATGATTTGTTACAGCCAGTAAGCGCAACGGCAGCGGCCAGCAAAATAAACGAGCTAAGGCGTTTCACGAAATAGGTACTAGTTGGCAGATAATTCTATAAAAATAAGCCAAAAATGCCAATCCCCGTAAGAATTGGCATTTTTAGCTCTTGAAAAAGCACCTCCTGGATCGGCCTAGTAGCCGGGGTTCTGAACCAGTTGTTTATTGCGGTTTATTTCATCGCGGTTAATTGGCGGGAAATACGCCTTGTCGTCCCACTTCCGGTTTTCTTTACCGGTTCCCAGATCCTGTACCTTGTACGAGTAATCGTAGTTCTCCTTACTATACTTATACGTCGTTACGGTTTTGCCCGGCTTCAGCTTGCCCGTCACGATTATAATCTGTGCCTGCTTACCCAGTGCCGTTGGCGCAGTCATCCACCGACGAACGTCATAAAAGCGCTGCTCTTCAAACAGCATTTCGATGTTCCGTTCGTTCTGGTAACGCGCCACCAGAGCGGCTCCGGTTTCGGTAATGGCCGGCATACCCACGCGGAAACGGATTTTGTTGAGCCAGGTCTTGGCTTCCTCCGACTGCCCAAGAGCCATAAGGGCCTCGACGTAGTTCAGCACCACTTCTGTAAAGCGAATCTGGATAGAAGGCACTTCCTGCCGGGTGTTCATATCCACCAGGCCGGGGTCGGGGTCCATAAACTTCCGGATGCCGTAGCCCGTCCAGGTTCCGTTCCAGTTTTCGATTGAGCTGTTGCGGGTATCCAGACCCGAAAACTTCGACGGGCTGCTGGCATTACCTACTTCATACTCGCCCATCTGAATTTCCCCGAATGGGTCAATACCTGCTCCGTCGGGCGTACGGGGCTTCCATTTCGCACCGTCATACAGGATCGACGCGTAGAAGCGCGGATCGCGGTTGTCGTAGGGAGCCGCGGCATGGGCGGGGTTCTTCCAGTCGAACTTGGTTCCGTCCATCATTTCGTAGCCATCCACCAGATTCTGCGTCGGCTCACTTGATGTCCAGCCATGGTAGCCGTTGGGCATATTGTTGCGCGGATACCACGAACCCCAGTCGTCGGGGGAAGCCCGAACGTAGTACTTCAGGAAGATTCCGTCGGCCTCGCCACCATTCCGGGACAGATACATGTTAATGTAGTTCTGCTGCCCTTCTGCCGGCGAAACGGGAGCTGTCAGGTTCATCTTATAACCATACTGGTTCAGGTCAATCACGGCTTTGGCGGCATCTCTGGCTTTCTGCCACCGGGCGGTGCGGTCACCACTGACGTAACCGAGCAGTTCGGGCTTGCTAAAGCCGGCAATAAGCGCCGACTTAGCCTTTGCGGTCGGAATGTCGTGCAGATCGCTGGCGGCATACAGCAGCACCCGCGCTTTGAGCGCCATTGCCGCGCCCATAGTTGCCCTTCCCGCATCCATCTTTTTGCCTTTCAGCAAAGCCGCTGCGGAGTCAAGGTCCGTCACGATAGAGTTCACGCATTCCTCATACGTATTACGAGCAATGGAAAAATCACTCGTTTCCAGCGTGTACGGCGTTTTAATGATGGGAACCCCACCATAGTACCGCAGCAACTGATTATAGAAGTAGGCGCGCATGAAATACATTTCGCCCCGCATGCGACTAGCAATGCCATTGCTGTTATCAAACCCAGGCTTCATCAGGTTTGCCAGAGCGATGTTGGCGGCCCGGATGCGGGCATACATGGCCCCCCACTCCATCGTGTTCTTTACCGTACCCGTGTTGGACGGGCTGACGTTGGCCTCATTGATGTCCTGCTTACCGAAGCTATAGAGCGCGTTGTCGGTCTGGCAGTCCAGGTTCATCTGATCCAGAATACCATCCCGCAAACCATTGTAGACGCCCGTTACAAACGACTCGGCCAGGGCTGCATCCGACCAGACTGCATCCCCCGATACCTTATCGAGTGGCTTAGTGTCCAGAAAATCACTGTTACAGCCAGCCGTCGCCAGGCCAATTGCCAGACCCAGCGACAAGAACTTTATATATTTTTTCATACTGTACGGATTCAATATTTTTAGAAACTAACCGACAACCCTGTGTTGATAACCCGTGCCTGCGGATAATACTGCGCGCTGCTGCTGGCTGCTTCTGGATCGAACAAACCTTTCATCTGGGGTGCGTACGTAGCCAGGTTGAGCCCGTTGACATATACGCGCAGGTTGCTCAAACCAATCCGGGTCGTTAGGGCTGCGGGAAGCGTGTATCCCAGTTCGAGGTTCTTCAGGCGGATGTAATCCGTGCTTTTCAGCCAGTAGGTAGTACCGTTCGAGAAGTACTGGTTGCTCCGGTCCACAATGCGCGGATGAACGGTGCTGGGGTTATCGACCGTCCAGCGGTTATTATAGCTCCACTCCAGGAAGTTACCAATCGTTCCCGACTCGGTCTGGAGGAAGATCTGCGCACCGGTTGACCCCTGGAAGAGAACCGTTAAGTCGAAGTTGCGGTAGCGCAACCCCAGGTTTAACCCGCCCTGGAACCGCGGTATGTTGTTTTTATCCTGCCGAACCCGGTCGTCGCCGTCGATTTTACCATCGCCGTTGATGTCCTTGAGCCGCATATCACCCGGCCGCAGCAACCGGCCCCCGACGCCACTGTAGTCGATCTTGTTTGCGTCGATCTCGCCCTGGGTAGCGAAGATACCGTCATAGACATACATGAGCGTACCGTTGGCCTGGTTCGGGTCGTTTACGTTGGTCGGCATTGACTTGCCCGTCGAACGCTGCCACTCCGGCGCACCGGGGGTTTCGTCCCAGAAGGTTATCTTGTTTCGGGCATAACCGCCGTTTACGCTGATATTATATTTCAACTCCCCGGACTGTCCGTTATAACCGACGTTAAACTCGTAGCCCTGGTTCGTTACTTTACCAATGTTGGTAGCCGGCAGGGTCATCCCCGTAGTCTGCGGAATGGAAGCGCTCTTCCGCCATAGGATGTTGGAACGCTTGTTCTGGAAAACGTCGAACTCGAAGAAGATTTTTCCGTTTAGCAACGATCCTTCCAGTCCAATGTTCGCATTGTTAGCTACCTCCCAGGTCAGAGTCGTATTGGGCACACCGTTTTCGTACAGCGTCGGAACAACCTGACCGTTGATTACGTAACCCCAGTTGGCGTTGGCCGGATCACCGTAGGCATAGGTTGGCAGGTAGTCATACTCCCGCAACGTATTGTTGAAAAATACCTGGTCGTTACCCAACTGCCCCCACGAGCCCCGCAGCTTGAGCGAGCTGATGGCTGGAATCGACTGCTTGATAAAATCCTCTTCCGACAGCCGCCAGCCTACCGATACCCCCGGGAAGAAGCCCCACCGGCTTGCTTTCGGGAACATATAGGAGCCATCGTATCGCCACAGGAACTCAGCCAGGTATTTTTCTTTGTAGTTATACCCGGCCCGGCCGAAGTAGCTCATCCGTGCCCGCTGCCAGGCGGCCGTCGTGTTGGAGTTTTTCTCGGCATTACCACCGGCAAACAACTGGTCGATGGCCGTTGAAGCAAAGTATTTCCGGAAGGCCGAGAACCCGTTCGAGTTGGAGGCCTCTTTAGTAACACCTGCCAGCAGGGTTACGGCATGATCGGTCGCGAATGTCCGTTCGTAGGTCAGAATCCCCGACAGGAGCGAGCTGAACTGATCGTTGGTGTACTGGTTCAGAGTCGCCTGCGCGTTGGGCCCTTTCTGAACCCGGTTCAGAATTGGCTGCTTGTTCGCGTCGTAGGAAGTGTAATCCCAGCTATAGATAGACCAGGGCGTCTGCCAGGTTTTCCCCTGCTGAATGAATTTATCCAGAGCTACACTACCTGAAAACTTCAACCCTTCGATCCAGGGGTTGGTAATGTTCACGCTCGCGTTACTTTGCAGGTAGTAGCGGGTATCGCGGTCATAACCCGTTGCGCTCGTCGTGATCAGAACCGGCTGTTCACCGTTCTCAATGTCCGGTGCAGGCAGACCATTTGGCCAGTAAGCCGGTTTGTTCGGATAGCCCCGCATCAGCATCCGGAAAATAGCGCCCGCCGGCTTGGTCGGGAAGAAGCGATTCTCCTGGCGGCCTACTACCCCAAAAACGGTACTGATATGCTTGCTGATTTTCGCATCCAGGTTCGTCCGGAAGTCGTACTGCTTGTAGCCCGTTGCCGAGTTCTTGTAATACGCATCCTGATTCTGGTAGCCGGCCGACACCAGGTATTTGATATTTTCGCCACCACCAGTCAGCTGAAGCGTGTGCCGCGTCTGGGGCGACCAGGGTTTCAGAGCTGCCTCGAACCAGTTCGTATTAGGGTGTCCCCAGGGATCCGAACCATCCTGAAACTTCTTGATGTCGTCGGGCGTAAAGGCGGCCTTGGCAACGGCACCGTTGTCGGGGCGAGTATACGTACCCGTGGTGCGGAAGGCCGTGAGCGCGTCTTTCCAGTATTGCGCCGGCAGGTTATAGGCATTGATCTCGTTGTTGAGTTCAGCGTACTGAGCCGCCGACGACATTTTAGGGATAACCGTTGGCTGCGCCCAGCCCTGATTGAAATTATAGAGCAGTTCCGGCTTGCCGGTTTTTCCCCGCTTGGTGGTTACCAGAATAACCCCGTTTGCCGCCCGCGAACCATAGATAGCCGCTGACGCATCCTTCAGTACAGAGATGCTTTCAATATCGGCCGGATTTAGTCGGTCAATCCCCCCGGCCCGGGCCGGCACCCCGTCAATAACAATGAGTGCATCATTATTTCCTAACGTATTTGAGCCCCGAATCCGGATGGCGGCACCATCGTAACCCGGTTCGCCACTGCGGTTGGTGGCAATAACGCCCGGCATCCGGCCTGCAATGGAGTTGGTCAGGTTTATGGCTGGCGACTTCACCAGTTCCGAGCCTTTCACCGAGGCAACCGAGCCGGTTACGGTTTCTTTCTTCTGCTCGCCATACCCGACCACCACAACCTCGCTCAACATCTTGTCGTCGCTGGCCAGAGTAAGATTGACCGAACTACGGCCGTTGAGGGCAATTTCCTGACTGGTGTAGCCGATGTAGGAAAAGACGAGCGTGGCGTTACCGTTCTGCACATTCAGCGCATAGTTACCATCAGCGTCCGATACCGTACCCGTGGTTGTCCCCTTGACCACGATGCTAACTCCTGGCAGAGCGGCTCCCTGCGCGTCGACAACTTTACCGCTAACTTTCGTTTGGGCATAGGCGCCAGCCGAGCACAGCAGGCCAAGCAGCAACATAAGACAGCAGGCAACCTGCCGGGGACGACTGGTCGCTACCAAAAAGGCGTTCCTGGCAATGCAGTAGACCTTTTGACGAGTAAAACGTTTTTGCATAAGCTTTAGACTGTTAAACTAGTTTAAACACTTTCTAAAGCGGGTAATATTACCTATTTACCTACAATTTCCGCGATGCAACAACCTTTTTTTTTACTAAATATTATTCAATATTTTATATATATAAATTTATACATCTAAAACCAGACACCCTAAATGTCTATTTTTGGGCATAAACTAGTTTACCTATAATGACTAATGACAACGCATGACCAGCAATCCCTCAATCTTCAACCTGGTAAAGAGCCGTTTATGATACTGTATTAACAATAGGCAAGCGATTCTGCGCTACTTCCCCGAAACCGGCCTGCATACGCGTACCTGGATTGTAGAAATACTCATTAATCTGCGTGTCATTTTCTGCAACCGGTCGGACTGCGGACGGGCGTACGTCAGTTTTACAGCAGTCCGCTACAAAAGTTAAGCAGGCGTTTGAGGTCATCTTCCTGCGTGAAATTTACGGGCATATCTTCCAGATAGGCTGTTACCCGTCCGCGATGCCGGGCGTACACGTTCAGTACACTGGCTTTATTGGCGGGGTAGGACCGGCCATTCTGATCTATAATAAAGTACGATGTTCCCTTTATCAGCAGCAAATCCCCTTTGTTGTCGAGTTTATTGATGGCGGTACTACCGCCGGAGTAAAATTGATAATTTGTGATGGCCGAGGTACCGGTCGACTGTTCATATCCACCTCGCTTTTCGTTCTTTGCCGTTCTAACTCCCTGCTGAACGGCCAGCTTTGCGTTGGGGTATTCCGCACGTATTTCCAGATAACCCTTGATCCGATCATACCAGAATACGTCCTCGCCAATGCCAACCAGCCGGACAACGGGTTCACTGGTTATAGCCAGCGTATCGCCCCGGGCATCAATGAACTGCATTTCGCCCAGCAGCACATTGTAATTAAACCGGGCTGCCGCCGACGCGCCGTTCTGAAACAGAACCTTACCGTCCCGAAACCGATCATACCGGTACCGATCGTTGATCGGTACGGATTTTTCGCCACCCGCTCCGCCTTTCAACCGTATCACCTGCGATGACTGGGCCCGTGCGGGACTATAGAGACTCAATCCAATTGCTACAATCAATAGGGCAGATTTCATGATCAACGAATAGGTTTATACCAAAAGCGGATGCCAGCGTATACTTACGCTGGCATCCGCTGCAATACTTAAAATCAATTAATTAGTAACCCGGATTCTGAATCAGTTTGCTGTTCCGGTTCATCTCATCCCGATGGATCGGCAGGAAATACATCTTATCGGCCCACTGACGATTTTCCTTACCCGGATCAATCTCGAAGACTTTGTACGAATAATCGTAGCTGGTTGGGTCGTATTTATACAACGAAACTGTTTTTCCGGGCTTCAGCGTGCCGACGACGTTGATACCGGTTGCCTTACGGCCCAGCGTTGTCGGAGCGATCATCCAGCGACGGGCGTCGTGGTAGCGTTGCTCTTCAAACACCATTTCGACCCGCCGTTCGTTCCGGTACCGCTGCCGCAGGGCATCGCCCGACTCGGTAAGCGCAGGCATTCCGGCCCGGTAACGCACCTTATTGAGCCACGTCCGGGCTTCGGCGTCCTGACCCAGCTCAATGCAGGCTTCCGCGTAGTTGAAGAGCGCTTCCGTGTAGCGGAAGAACGGCCAGGGCACCTCCTGATAGGTGTTCTGGTCAACAATTGCCGGGTTGGGATCGATGAACTTGCGCATGTAATAGCCCGTATAACTGCCATTCCAGTCCTCAACCGTGCTCTTACGGGTATCCAAACCAGCAATGTTCACCTTAGTACCCGACGAATTCACCACCTCATACTGACCGGTTTGAATCTGGTTAACCGGGTCTTTAGCCGCTACGTCGGCGGTACGGGGTTTCCAGGGGGCACCGTCGTAGAGAATCGACGCATAAAAGCGCGGATCACGATTCGTGTAGGGCGTAGCTGCCTTGGCCGGATCGCTCCAGCTAAACTTAGCGCCATCCATCATCTCATAATCATCAACCAGCAGCGAAACCGGGGTGTTACCTGCCCAGTTGTGGTAGCCATTGGGACCGTTGTACAAGCCTTGCTGACCACCAGCTTCCTGCTTCCCATTGATGTACGAACGAGAGAAGATCATGTCGCGCTCACCGCCATTCCGCGACAGGGCGATGTTCATGTAGTTGGTCGTGCCCTGATCTTTGCTGACAGGCGCTGTCAGGTTCAGCTGTGAACCATAGGCCGGCAGGTCCAGTACCGCTTTGGCGGCCTCTTTGGCTTTCTGCCAGCGCTCCGCCCGGTTGCCGCTGACGTAGCCGAGCAGTTCGGGCTTTGAGAAGGCCGCGTGCGCCGACGATTTGCTCTTGGCCGTAGCTGCGTCGTAGAGATCGCTGGCGGCATAAATCAGAATACGCGATTTCAGCGCCAGAGCAGCGGCTTCACTAGCCCGGCCTTTCGCCATCGTTCGTCCTTTCAGCAGCGTAGCCGCTTCGTCGCAGTCTTTAACGATGAAGTTAATACACTCCTCCATCGTATTGCGGGGCATGGTGTAATCCGCCTGCCCTAACCCGTACGCCTTATCAACGATTGGGACACCGCCATAATACCGGACCAGTTGCTGGTAGTAGTACGCCCGCAGAAACTTAACTTCACCGGTCAGCCGCTCCACAATCTTGTTGGTATTGGCGAAATTCGGCTTGGCCAGGTTTTCGAGCGCGAGGTTACACGCCCGAATCCGCAGGTACATGTTGTTCCAGTCGATCGTTTCGTTGATCCAGCCCGGATCAGCTGGGTTCGAGCGCGACTCCGTAATGGTCGTAATGTTACGTCCGGGGTGGGTAAACAGGGTTTCGTCGGTCAGCGACGCGAGTTGCTGCTCGTTGAAACCACCCTGCCCCAGTCCGGCATAAATGCCGGTTACGAAGGCTTCTGCCAGAGCCGCATCCGACCACACCGCCGATCCGGCAACCTGATCGAGCGGCTGGGTATTCACAAATTCATCGTTACAACCCGTCACCGCAAACGATGCGACAAAAAGGGCTAAACTTATGGTTTTAAAATTGCGTATCATGTTCAGAAAAAGAATTAGAAGCGAAGCGACAAGCCGGTGTTAATGATGCGCGACTGGGGGTAATACTGCCCCGTTGCATTATCCGCTTCCGGATCAAATGAACCCAGCTTGTTGACAATCGTAGCCAGGTTTAACGCATTCACGTAAACCCGCAGGCTGCTGATACCAACTTTCTTACCAATCGTTTCCGGAATGGTGTAGCCGATTTCGAGGTTCTTCAGGCGGATGTAGTCAGCCGAGCGCAGCCAGTAGGTGTTGCCACCCGAGAAGTACTGGTCACTGCGGTTGGCAATGCGCGGGTGAACGCTGCTGGGGTTGTCTACCGTCCAGCGGTCGGTATAGATCTCTTTCAGGTAGTTTCCAATGTTACCCGACTCACCCAGGCTGATATACTGCTGCGCCCCGGCCGAACCCTGGAAGAGAATCGTCAGGTCGAAGTTTTTGTACGCTGCCGTCATGTTCATACCGCCCTGAAACAGCGGCAGGTTTGTCCGGTTGTTCCGCACGCGGTCGTCGGGCGTGATCTTGCCGTCGCCGTTGTAGTCCTTGTACTTCATGTCGCCGGGACGGATGGTCTTCACGATGGCCGAGTAATCGAGCTTGTTGGCGTCGATATCCGCCTGGTCCCGGAAGACACCGTCGTACAGGTACGTAACGTAGGAGTTGATGGGGCGACCCGTTGACCGCTGCCATTCGGGCGCACCCGGCGCTTCGTCCCAGAAGATGATCTTGTTCTGAGCGTAACCGCCGTTTACGCCAACCGTAAACCGCAGCTGGCCCGCCTGACCGTTGTAGCTCACCTGACCATCGAAACCGCTGTTGCGCACTTTACCGATGTTTTCCGGCGGCAGAATCAGACCCGTTGTGCGGGGTACCGATGCATTGCGGGGATACAGAATCGACGTACGCAGGTTGTTGAAGTAGTCGAATTCAAAGGCAATTTTTCCGTTGAACAGTTGTCCTTCGATACCTACGTCGGCGTTGTTGGCCACTTCCCACGTAATGGTCGTGTTTGGAATCCGGCTCTCCGCTAGCGTCTTGGCCTGCGCGTTATCAATAATGTATGTATTGAAGCCATACGTCGCCAGGTACTGATACGTGGCTAACGTAGACGTTCCGGGCAGATAAATCTGGTCGTTACCCAGCTGACCGAACGATGCACGTAGCTTCAGGTAGTTAACCGCTGGAACCGAGTTCTTCCAGAAATTTTCTTCCGATACTACCCAGCCGGCCATTACGCCCGGGAAGAAACCGTAACGGGTTGCCTCCGGGAAGATATCCGAACCATCGTAGCGGCTCAGGAACTCGAACAGGTACTTCTCCTTGTAGTTATACGCAATCCGGCCGAAGTAGTTCAGACGCGCCCGGTTGAAAGCGCCACCGGCGTTGTCTTTGCTCAGGTCACCACCGGCAAACAGCTGATCGATGGCTGGCGAGATGAAATACCGACGGAACGCATTGAAGTTGTCGCCCGAAATGGTTTCGCGGTTCACCCCGGCCAGCACCGTCAGTCCGTGATCACCAAATTTGCGCTCATAGGTTCCGATACCGCCCAGCAGAATGTTCAGCTGGGTATTGTTGCCGAGGGTCAGGCGGGGTTCGGCTGGTCCCCGAACGCTGGCGATCAGATTCGGGTTGCCGTTGGCATCAACGCCCGTGCCGCGCTCATATAGCGTCCAGGGTGTCTCCCACCGCTTGTTGTTCTGACTCAGCTTGTCAATAGCCGCCGTGGCCGAGAACTTCAGGCCCTCAACACCCGGCACTTTGAAATCGAGCTGGCCGTTGGTCTGGATGTAATCCCGTTTGTCGCGGTCGTAGCCCGTTGCGTTGGTCGTGATCACCACCGGGTTTTCCCCGTTTTCAATGTCCGGGCCAGGCCGACCATCAGGCCAGAAAGCGGGCTGGTTCGGCTTACCGCGCATCTGCATCCGGAAAATGGCACCGGCCCCCCGGGTTGGGTAAAACCGGAATTCTTCCCGGCCAAGTACGCCCAGAGCTACGTGGAGGTATTTATTGATGTTTGCATCGATGTTAATGCGCATATCATACTGCTTATACCCCGTCGCCGACTGCTTGTAGAACGCGTCCTGGTTCTGGTAACCCAGCGAAGCCAGGTATTTAAAATCTTCCGTACCGCCCGTCAGCTGCAGGTTGTGCCGGGTCTGGGGCGACCAGGTTTTCAGTGTCGACTTATACCAGTCGGTATTGGGGTGTCCCCACGGATCAGAGCCATCGTTATACTTGGCCATGTCGTCTGGCGTGTACGGAGCCTTACGAACCGTTCCATCCGGGCGCGTATAGGAACCCGTTGTCTGATACGCTTTCGTAGCAGCGGCCCATTCTGACACCGGTAACTCATACACGTTCAGATCATTGAGCATTGTCGCATACTCAGCCGCATTCGCCAGCCGGGGCACAACCGTTGGCTGGGCAAATCCCTGGTTGAAGGAATACGACAGCTGGGGTTTGCCGGTCTTGCCACGCTTGGTCGTAATCAGGATAACGCCGTTTGCGGCCCGTGAACCGTAAATGGCCGCCGAGGCATCTTTCAGCACCGAGATTGTCTCGATGTCGGCCGGGTTGATCCGGTCCAGACCACCAGCACGATCGGGAATACCATCGACGACAACCAGCGCGCTGTTGTTTCCCAGCGTATTGGTTCCTCGAATCCGGATCGTGGAGCCATCGTAACCCGGCTCACCACTACGGTTAACGGCCGTAACGCCCGGCAGGCGACCAGCCAGCGAGTTAGACAGGTTGGTCGTTGGCGACTTCACCAGGTCGGCGCCTTTTACCGCGACAACCGAACCCGTTACGGTTTCTTTCTTCTGCGTACCGTAACCAACCACGACGACCTCACTCAGCGACTTAGTGTCCGTAGCCAGAGTAAGGTTAATCGTTGCCTGGTTATTGACGGGGATCTCCTGCGTAATGAAACCAATGTAGGAGAAGACCAGGGTGGCGGTACGGTTCGGTACCGTTAAGGAATAATTGCCGGTTCCATCCGTGACCGAACCGGTTGTGGTGCCTTTGACGACGACGCTTACTCCCGGCAGAGCCTGCCCCTGATCGTCAATTACGCGACCAGTCACTTTCGACTGAGCGAATACTCCGGTTACGCAGACCAGCACTAAAAGCAGGGATGCATAAAAGCGATTTCTGCTAGCCCATCCTGTCGGCAGAGTACCCTCCCTGGATCGACAGAGAACCGGTCTGTTTAAAATTGTTTGCATACACTTTATGTTAATTATTGTTGAACCAACATTGAAAAGTGTAGCCTATGGGTAGTTTTACTTCAAAAAATTGAAATATTTAAAAGTTTTTTTGCAACACTTCTGATCCTTAAGGCGTAAGAGTGTGTCAACTGATCCGTCCCCAGTTGTTTTCGGTTTGCCTGATGCCTTCCAGATGATTCCGGATGGGCGCGTGCTGCGGCAGAACAAGCTCGGGGTCTTCCAGCAGGATAGCCTGTGCCGACTCGCGGGCAGCCGTCAGGATAGCGCCGTCTTTGGCCAGGTCGGCAATCATCAGGTCCATCACCCCACTTTGCTGAGTACCAGTCAGGTCGCCGGGGCCGCGTAGCTGCAGGTCTACATCGGCAATCTCGAAGCCATTGTTGGTGCGCACCATCGTTTCGAGCCGGGTACGTGTATCGCTGCTGAGCTTATAGCCCGTCATCATGATGCAGTAGGACTGTTCGGCTCCCCTACCTACGCGCCCCCGAAGCTGGTGCAGCTGCGACAGCCCAAATCGCTCGGCGCTTTCAATGACCATCACGCTCGCGTTGGGTACATTTACGCCGACCTCGATTACGGTTGTGGCAACCAGAATCTGCGTTTCGCGGTTAATGAACCGCTTCATTTCGTCGTCTTTTTCGTAGGGCAGCATCTTCCCGTGCAGGATGCCAATCTCGTATTTCGGACGAGGGAAGGCCCGCTGCATACTTTCGTAGCCATCCATGAGGTCTTTGTAATCCAGCTTCTCCGATTCTTCAATCAGCGGATAAACGACGTACACCTGCCGACCCAGCTCGATCTGCTGACGCATGAAGCCAAACACTTCCGAGCGGTGCTTGTCGAACTTATGCACGGTTTTGATGGGTTTACGTCCCTTTGGCAGCTCATCAATTACCGATACGTCGAGGTTGCCGTAAAGCGTCATGGCCAGCGTCCGGGGAATGGGCGTAGCGGTCATGACCAGAATGTGGGGCGGCACGGTTTCGTTTTTACGCCAGAGTTTCGCCCGTTGCGCTACGCCGAAGCGGTGCTGCTCATCGATGATGCATAGACCCAGGTTTTTGTACTGCACGGCATCTTCGAGCAGGGCGTGCGTCCCGACCAGAATATGCATCCTGCCTGCCTGAAGTTCTTCGTGCAGAACGGCCCGGCGCTTCTTATTGGTTGAGCCGGTCAGGATGCCCAGGTTCAGGCCCATCGCATCGGCAAAGGGTTTGAGGCCGTTGTAGTGCTGGTCGGCCAGAATCTCGGTGGGCGCCATCAGACAGGCCTGCGCTCCATTGCCAATGGCCATCAGGCAGGCAATAAACGCCACGATGGTTTTGCCGCTGCCCACGTCGCCCTGCAAAAGCCGGTTCATCTGCCGCCCCGTCAGGAAATCGGCGTAGATTTCTTTAATCACGCGCTGCTGCGCGCCGGTCAGATCGAACGGCAGCAGCTCGTTATAGAAATGCTTCATCAGCGACGTATCCCGAAAGACCTGTCCCGGAAACTCTTCTTTCTGAATCAGCTTGTTCTTAATTAGTCGCAGCTGGTTGTAGAATAGTTCTTCAAACTTCAGCCGGCGCTGGGCCTGTTTCAGCCAGCCCTGATTTTGGGGCAGGTGAATGTTCCACATGGCCTCCCGTTTGCCAATCAGCCGGTATTGCTGAATGAGCGAGTCGGGAAGTGTTTCGCGGATGTGCGGCCACGACTGTTCGAGCAGACCCCGCATCACTTTCCCGATCATCTTGCTGTCGAGATGGCGTTTGCGGAGCTTGTCGGTAAGGTTATAGACTGGAAAGAACCCCAGTTCGTGTTCGGCAGCAGCGCCCGCATTTTCCAGTTCAGGATGGACGATGCTGAACTGTCCGTTGAACGACTGCGGCTTACCGTAGACGATATATTCACCGTCGCGACGGAGGGTCTTTTCAATATAGGTAATCCCCTGAAACCAGACGAGGCTCATCGACCCGGTCCCATCGGTGAATGTAGCGACCAGCCGTTTTTTAGCCCCTTCACCTTCCAGATACCAGTCGCGGAGCCGTCCACGCACCTGCGCCGACGGCATTGAATCCATTAGTTCGCTGATGGTATAGTAGCGCGTCCGGTCGTCATAGCGGAACGGATAATACTGAATCAGGTCACCATAGGTAAACAGGTTCAGCTCCTTGTTGAGCAGTTCGGTGCGCTGCGGGCCAAGCCCTTTAAGGTACAGAAGTGGGGTGTCGAAATAGGTGGCTCGTTCGGTCATAACGGACCTGCAAACTCCGGTTTAAAGACGGGATTTGACCAAATTTACGCAATTCTATGATTAGTTGTCATAGGGGGTCACTGGGCAGTCATTCCGTAGTCATTTGTGCCAGTACCTGTGGGCACTCTGAATGACACCCCATGACCAGTTCATCTCTGTTCTTCATCAGCCCGGCCCAGCCCGAAGGCAATCCCCCCGTAAACGTCCAGACCGCGCGGCTGAATGCCGTTGGATGTGTTGCCAATCAGCCCCAGAAAATTATCGGTGCCCAGCCAGGCGGGCCCCACCCGCAGCGAAGCCCCGGCCGTAAAACCGCCGTTGAGGTAAGCTACCGGTACGGCTACGCTCACCCAGCGCGTATCGTAGCGGGGCGTAACGGCCAGCAGCGTCGGCTGATGGACGGCCATCGCCTGCGCCGACCGAACGTCTTTCAGATACGTAACGCCAATCGCTACGCCGTCGGGCAACTGGTAATCGACCGACAGGTTGAGCGAGGTAGGCAGACCCGCCGAGAAACTACCCTGGTTCGGGCTGCGTCCCTGATCGAGTTTCTGCTGGATAATCCGCAGAATCTCTTCGCTCCCGCTTACGTTGTTGAACTCAGCACCGGTAAACCGAATGGGCTGCTGCCCGATGTCGGTATAGGTGTACTGCTCTCCTTTATACGTAATGCCACCCAGATCGGTCAGCGCTACGCCCAGCCGCAGGGCCGGGCTATCGGCGTCGTACTGGCTGATGTAGGTTAGGCCCAGGTCAACCCCAAAGCCCCGGCCGGGCGCCGATGGGCTGAACAGCGTCCGGGGGCCCAGCGTCCGGTTTTGCAGAAAGGTCGTGTAGTTCAGGGTAGCATCCAGTTTATCGACTTCCAGATAGGCACTGTTCGGGATAACCGGGTCGGCGACAATCCGGTAATCCAGCCCCCGGTTAATCAGCTGCTGGGCATTGTAGCCAAGCAGAACTTTCGCCGTTGCCCCCAGCAGGAGCCGCTGGCCATCCCCTTCCCAGACCGTGCCGCCATACGTCAGCCCCAGTTCAGAATAGGTGTTGGTGTTGACGCTGAACTGGTTGTTGTTGCTGGGTATGCTGTAGAGCGTGTTGTCGTTCAGGCCCGCCCGCACAGCCGACAGTAGCGACTCCGAAGCGCCAATCACCTCCCCAATGGCCCGGAAGCGCGTCGTAATGGCCAACCCACTACCCGACCCGGACCGTATCAGGATGGCCGGCCCGCGCACCTCGCCCCAGATCGTACCATTTTTTGGTTTACCGTCGAGCGTTTCCCGCGTGTAATCAATCGAGAAATTGAGCGAGCCATCGCCGTTTTTGTATTGAGCCGGTACGTTGCCGCTCAATAAACGCACCAGCGAAAACGGAGCCTGATAGCGGACGTAATTATTATTTACGTGGGCATTGACGACCCCCACGTTCAGATACAGACGGGATGGCGAATCGGCAACCAGCGCCGGGTTCATGTATAACCGGTTCGTACCTCCGTAACGGCTGGTCGACAGGCCAAGGAGGTTCTGGGCCGAACTGCCGGTAGCGACCAGCAGACACGCTCCAATAAACAGCGAAGACTTCATGCAGTGAATAAGAAAAAGACAAAGCGTCCTGCAAAGTAAACGCCATTCGATCGTCCCGGTTAGCGGAGGAGGGTTTTATTTCGAGTAAGCGGGACGGGTTCCGGCCTCCCCGAAAAGCACGCAGGGCCGCGCCAGCACCGTTTCCGGCATTGGCACGACCCTGCGTAATGAGCTTGTTATAAGCGAGCCGGGCGGGTTATACGCCTTCGGCTTCGACTAGTTTTACTTCCGGTACCAGACGCGTAAGCAGATTCTCGATACCGGCCTTGAGCGTCAGTGTCGACGAAGGGCAGCCACTGCATGAACCTTGCAGCAAGACCTTTACGGTACCGCTTGGCTCATCGAACGAGTGAAAGTTAATGGCCCCACCGTCGGATTCTACGGCTGGCCGGACGTACTGGTCCAGGACTGCCTTTATTTTCTGCACCGTTTCCGAATCCATGTCCAGCTTGGTCGTATTGGAATCCATGGTCCGCTGGGCAAAAACAGGTTTCTGCTCGATGAAATATTCTTTCAGGAAGAGTTTTACTTCGAACAGCACTTCGTCCCAGTCGGTCTCGTCGTCTTTCGTGACGGTCACGAAATTCCCCGAAATAAAGACCCGGCGCACGAATTCAAACCCGAACAGAGCAACGGCCAGGGGCGACGCTTTGCCATCGAGAAGCGCATCGCCCGGCGTCGCGTAATCGAACGACAGGCCCGACGGGACAAGCTCAAAATTGACCACAAACTTCATCGAGTTTGGGTTTGGACTGCCTTCCGTGAATATGGATACGGGACGACTTAGTGTAGGATTCATTGGCTCTGGCGTTATGACGTTTAGCGCTTAAGTTTCTGGGAGTCTAACAGCCGCGCCGGATTTTTAGTTTTTGCGCATAAAAAAACCCGCCTGACTTTCGTTAGACGGGTTCTCTGAACGCCTTCGTGGAGACTATTCAGCGGCTACCGGAGCGGCTTCAACAGCCGACGGGCCCACTGGAATGATGTCAACGTACGAGCGGCTGTTGCGGCCGGGACGAAATTTAACCGTACCATCAACCAGAGCGAACAGCGTGTAATCTTTACCTAGACCGACGTTCTTGCCGGGGTGGTGTTTCGTACCGCGCTGACGAACGATAATGTTGCCGGCAATAGCCTGCTGGCCGCCGAACAACTTTACGCCAAGGCGTTTGCTGATCGAGTCGCGGCCGTTTTTGGAACTACCTACACCTTTCTTGTGTGCCATTGTCTTTAAAAAAGTTTAAAGTTCTACGCTGGAAGTTGTTGAGGTACGTATGGCGGAACCAGACACCTTAACAACCGGACCATTTTATAACTTTAGATGGTGATATCTTCAATCAAAACCTTCGTCAGATACTGACGGTGGCCGTTCTTCTTTTTATAACCTTTCCGACGCTTCTTCTTGAAGACGATAACTTTCTCGCCTTTAAGGTGTTCGACGATTTTGGCCGATACGGTCGCTCCAGCGACAGTCGGAGCACCAACGGTAATGCTCCCTTCATTATCAACAAGGAGAATCTTCACCTTGTCGGAGGCAAGTGCAGCGTCCACATCGCCCTCTAACCGGTGGGTATAGATGGAGCGACCCTTCTGGATCTTGAATTGCTGCCCTGCGATCTCTACGATTGCGTACATGAGTTGTGTATAAAATTGGAAATGAGGGTGCAAAAGTAGCGAAAAACAGCTAATCAGTCAATGTGTTAACCTGTTTTTTTAAGTGTTCAGCTTGGGATCAGCTCCCGATCTGACTCACCGGGGTAATCCCGCCCCCTGATCAGCCCAGTTTCTCCGATGTCTGAATCAGATTGGAAGCACCTTTAGCGATGATTTTGCCGTCGGCCGCCACGATGCGCCCTTCGCAGTGAATAATGTTTTTGCCCGCCCGGATCACGTCGGCCGTTGCAGTTATCACGTCGCCAAGCCGGGCCGCGTGCAGAAAATCAATGTTCAGGCTGACCGACGTATAGGCAAACTCGCGTCCCAACGTAAAGACTGTAGCTCCGATCAGATCGTCCAGTATGCCCGCTACGGCTCCGCCGTGCAGCACCCCGGCGGGGTTGGTCAACTCCTCACGAACCCGATACTCGGCAACCAGACGGCCATGGTGAGCAGCGCGCAGGGTTCCGTTCAGCCAGCGTCCAAACGGCGAAATACTGCCTTTCATATCCTGGCCAATCTGCGAACGGAAATACTCTAAACGCGGATTTGTTAAATTGTCCATATCCGGCAAAAATAGTATTTATCTAAGCCAAATGCCTTTCAGACGCTATTCTTTGTGTACTTTCTTGCGAGGTTTTCGGGACTTGTGCTACTTTTGGGCGATTTTAACACGCCTACTTGAGCAAAACGAATGAATTATACGCTTACGCAAATACCTGACCGCACCGCCAAACCCCGCCAAAGCGGCCTGACGATGGTGATGGATAAGGGATTAAGTCTGCGGGAAGTGGAAGATTTTATATCAACCTCCGCCGAATACGCAGACATTATTAAACTAGGCTGGGCCACTTCCTTTGTTACCCCAAATCTGAAAGAAAAACTGGCGATTTACCGCGAGGCTAACCTCCCGGTTTATTTTGGCGGAACGCTGTTTGAAGCGTTTGTGGTGCGCAACCAGTTCGACGATTACCGTAAGCTCCTCGACAGATACGGTATGGAATACGCCGAAGTATCGGACGGCTCAATTGAAATGCACCAGGACGATAAATGCGATTATATCCGTAAGCTGGCTACGCAGGTTACGGTCCTGTCGGAGGTCGGCTCGAAAGACGAAGCCAAGATTATTCCACCCTATAAGTGGATTCAATTGATGAAAGCCGAATTGCAGGCAGGCGCCTGGAAGGTCATCGGCGAAGCCCGCGAAGGCGGAACAGTTGGCCTGTTCCGGTCGAGTGGCGAAGTCCGGCAGGGTCTGGTCGAAGAGATTCTCACGCAGATTCCGTTTGAGAGTATTCTTTGGGAGGCCCCCCAGAAAGAACAGCAGGTGTGGTTCGTGAAGCTCCTCGGCGCTAATGTCAACGTCGGCAACATTGCTCCGCACGAAGTTATTCCGTTAGAAACCATCCGTCTGGGCCTGCGTGGCGATACGTTCACGCACTTCCTTACTAAATAACAGCGGGTTTCAGGTGCTTAGTGGCCGATGTCGATCTGCCAGAAGACGAACCGCTTTTTACTGCTCACTAATCACTAGTCAATGGAACTCATCAAATCTCTGCTCGATTTTCTGCTTCATCTGGATCGTTATCTGGATATCTGGGCGAATGAATACGGCGTCCTGCTGTACGCCATTCTGTTCCTGATTGTGTTTACCGAAACCGGGCTGATTGTCATGCCGCTGCTGCCGGGCGATTCGCTGCTGTTTGCGGCCGGGGCACTGGCCGCCCGCGACACGAATGAGCTGAGCGTATGGGTTATTATTCCTCTGCTGATTGGAGCCGCGCTGCTGGGCGATAACGTCAATTATTTCGTTGGCAAATACTTGGGCAAGCAGATTAAATCCCGGGAGCGGATTCTGTTTTTCAAACGGGAGTACATCGCCGAAACCGAGAAGTTTTACGCCAAGCACGGCGGTCGTACGGTGATTATCGCCCGGTTCATGCCCATCGTACGCACGATTGCACCGTTTGTGGCGGGCGCGGGCAGTATGAACTACGGCACCTACATTCGGTACTGCATTCTGGGAGCCATTCTCTGGGTTACGAGCATCTCGCTGCTGGGTTACTTCTTCGGCAATATTCCGTTCGTTCAGAAAAACTTCGAACTGGTCGTTTTTGGCATTGTTGGTCTTTCCGTATTACCCATCATTTTTGGGGCGGTTCGCAAACGTCTCGAACGGGCTGCCTAATCTATGACGCGCTACGGTCTCATTGGGTTTCCGCTTACGCACTCGTTCTCGCAGCGGTATTTTACCGAGAAGTTCGCCCGTGAAGGTATTAAGGATTGTCAGTACGAGTTGTTCGAGATGCCCGACATTACGACTCTACGGGCGTTACTCCAGACGCCCGATCTGCATGGCCTGAACGTAACGATTCCGCACAAGCAGGCCGTACTGCCTTATCTGGACCGGCTCGACAGTTCGGCCGAAAAAGTTGGCGCGGTAAATGTCATCAAGCTTGAGCGTGACGGAACCGTAACGGGCTATAACTCCGACTACTATGGCTTTCGCCAATCGCTCGAAGAGTGGCTGGCGTTGCTCGGACGTACCACAGCTGGCCTTCAGGCGCTGGTGCTGGGTACGGGTGGTGCTTCGAAAGCCGTCGTCGCAGCCCTGACAGACCTAACAATTCCATACAAGGCCGTGTCGCGCACAAAAACCGGCGACAATCTGACTTATGACGAGTTAGAGAATGTAATTCAAGCGTATGCTCTGATTATCAACTGCTCGCCGGTGGGTACTTACCCGAATGTGGTTCAGGCTCCGGCCCTGCCCTATCCCCTGCTCACCGACCGGCATCTGCTGTACGATCTGGTGTATAATCCCGCCGAAACCCGATTTATGCAGCTTGGTCAGGAGCGAGGGGCTGCGGTTATGAATGGTTATCCAATGCTGGTGCTGCAGGCCGAAAAAGCGTGGGCAATCTGGCAGGGGTAGATTCCTGACAATGCTTCTTTTCTAATAAACTCTTACCGAATGCCACTCTCCGTTTTTGCTACCATTCATGCCCGCCCCGGCTGTGAGGCTCAACTCCGCAATGGCCTGTTCAACCTCGTTGCCAAAGTGCGCGAAGAAGACGCCTGTCTGCTTTACGAACTTTACGAAAGCGCCGAACATCCCACCCATTTCATCATGCACGAGCTCTGGACCGACGAAGCCGGGCTGCTGGCGCATGAGCAGATGCCGCACATGAAGGAGTTTGGCGAACTGGCTAAAGACTGGTTTGCCGCTCCGGTTGAACTAACCAAAATAGCCAAGTAATCTCACGCGACTTCTTTCCCAGGAAAGGCTTTTTCGACTGCCCGTATCATGCAGGAAATTCTTTTTCAGAACGCGACCCTCTTTACGGGTGAAACGTTCCTGACCGGCGCAACGGTACATGTTGCGAATGGTCGTATTCAGGAAGTTGCAGACGACATCGTTCCCAATGATCAGGCTACCGTTGTCGATTTGAATGGCGACTACCTCATTCCCGGCCTGATTGACCTGCAGTTGTACGGTGGCTCGAATCTGTTTCTCAACGAAGAGCCGACGCCCGACACCGTCCGACATATTTACGAATCCCATGCCAGCAACGGCACTACAACCCTGCTGCCTACGATTCACTCGACCTCGCTCGAGATCATGCTGCAGGCCACGGCGGCTGTGCAGGTTGTGCGCACCGAAAAACCGTTGGGAGTGCCGGGTATTCATATCGAAGGTCCGTATTTCAACCCCATCAAGCGCGGGGCCCACAGCCCGGCCTTTGTTCGAACACCCGCCGAAGGTGAACTGGAAACCCTGTTCAGCACCAATGCCGACGCGATTCGTATTCTGACGCTTGCCCCGGAAATTTTCTCGCCGGAGCAACTCGAAGTCATTCGGACCCGTAAACACGCCAACACGCTGCTTTCGCTGGGGCACTCTAATGCGACCTATGAGCAGGCCATGACGGCGTTCTCAACGGATTGCCCCCTGGCTACGCACCTCTACAATGCCATGCGGGGGTTTGAAAGCCGAGAACCGGGCATTGTCGGGGCAGTGTTTGATCATGCTACCGTCCGGAGCAGTATCATCGCCGACGGGTACCACTGCGATCCGGTTGCCATTCGGGTAGCCTACCGGTTGCTGGGACCCGACCGCCTGTTTCTGATTTCGGACGCCCTGTTTGCCAATCCGCCCCGGCCAGAGTTTACCCTGGGACAGTTTGTGGTCCATCACGAATCCGACCCGAACGGGCCCGGCCGGTATGTCAATAATGAAGGAAAGCTGGCCGGATCAGCTATTACACTGATTGATTGTGTTCGCGTATGTGTCGAGCGCGTGGGCCTTAGTCTGACCGACGCTCTACGGATGGCGACGACGACACCGGCTAAGATTCTCGGCCTGAGCGACCAGATTGGTCATGTTGCACCCGGCTACGTAGCTAATTTGGTTCGACTCGACCAGGCGCTCCACGTGCGGCAGGTGTGGCGGGCCTAGCGGCTCTCACAGCAAGAATAAGAATGGCTCGATGAGCCATTTTTTGTTTTTATCCCCACTGCAAACGCAGTTGCGTCCTACTGCGCCCGTTGGTATCGACTGGGACGAAATAGGAATTATATATTTTTCTACTGAACTATACTTATAACACAACACAAAATTTTCATTTAAAGCTTGACATTAAAATTTAAATTGGCATAATTCACAAAATACAATATCAAATCATCTTTACGATATGCTAATTGGTAATCCTTTCAGTGATTGCTTTACCTGACAGCCTCTCTTAATTAACGCCCCCAGTTAGACGGCGTCAGCCTTTTCTTCTCAACGTCACTTTCGCTATAGTCGCCAGGCCGTCAAAAACGGCTGTCGGTCTTTTATTGCCCAGATTTTACACCTAACAAACCCCGGAACAGCAATTAGTAACCAATTTTCTGACAACCTATGAAGCAAAAATTACTCAGACATGACCTCGCACCGGCGCTGATTGCCCTACTTGTCATGCTCGCACTCCTCCCGGAAACCGCTATGGCCCAGACCAGGCGCATAACCGGCAAAGTGACCACTACGTTAAATTCCGAGGCCTTGCAGGGAGTCAACGTGCTCATAAAAGGCAATACCCGCCGAGGCACCGTAACGGATAATCAGGGCGCATTTTCCCTGGAAGCGACGCCGGAAGATGTACTCGTGTTCAGCTTTATTGGCTTTAAAACGAAAGAATTAAAAGTTGGCAGCAACACCACCTTTTCGGTTTCTCTGGATGAAGACGCGAGTGAGCTGAACGAACTGATCGTAACCGGTACCCGTAACGTCGGACGAACCGTTCTGGAAACGCCCGTACCGGTGGATGTCATCTCGATCAAGGAGATTATGGGCGACCTACCTCAGCTTGACCTGGCTCAGATTCTGGCCTATGTTGCGCCCAGCTTCAACGCTGTCCGGTCGCAGGGGGGCGACCTCGACTCGCATGTCGATCCGGTGCAGTTACGGAACATGGCCCCGAACCAGATTCTGGTTCTAATTAACGGAAAACGCCGGCATACCTCGGCCCTGCTGATTACCGGCACCGCCGTAGGCAGCCCGTCCACCTCCGTTGATCTGATGACGATCCCGGCTGCGGCCATTGATCGGGTAGAGATTCTGCGCGACGGAGCCGCTGCGCAATATGGATCGGATGCGGTTGCGGGTGTGGTGAACATCATTCTGAAGAAAGGCACCAACAAACTGACCAGTAACCTGACCGGCGGGGGCTACCTGAACTCGGGTGGTAACGCGGGCGACCTGACCCAGGCCACCAAACCCGACGGATTTAACTATCAGTTCGATGCCAACTATGGGTTCAAGATTGCCGAAAAAGGTTATTTCAACGTTTCCGGTCAGATTACCCAGCGTCGGCCAACGCTACGCCCCTTTGTCAACGACTGGGAAATCTATGACAAAACCTATCTGAACAACCTGCGCACCGACAAAAACGGCAAGCCGGTTGTTACCAACCCGGAGCTGATCAACGCGCTGGCGAGCGGTAACAATGCACTGGCAACCAACCTCAAAACCGAAAATGGACTGCTGAGTGCCCGCGGCCTGACCCGGGCCGACTTTGCAGTATATGCCGGTATGCCCGCCGTTACGCTGGGAAGCACGTTCTATAATGCCGGCTATGAGATCAACCCCACAACAACAATCTATAGCTTCGGCGGGGCCTCCTACAAGTATCTGAAAGGGTTTTCCTGCTACTACCGGCGCCCTTCGCAGACCGACCGCTTCAACTACCTGCTGTATCCTAACGGCTTCAGACCACAGATGACCTCCAATACATCCGACATTTCCAACACGGTCGGTATCCGGAGCCGGGTAGGTGAGTTCAGTGTTGATTTCAGCAATACCTTCGGTCGGAATACCATGCGCCTGGGTATGGTCAACACCATGAACGCGTCGCTTGGCTCCAACTCACCGGTAAACATGTATCTGGGAACACACCAGTTTACCCAGAACTCGACGAACCTGGATTTCTCCCGCTATTTCAAAGAGATCATGGGCGGCCTTAACATTGCGTTCGGCGCCGAAATGCGGGTCGAGAATTACAAGATTCTGCGGGGACAGGACGAAAGCTATACCTACGGCGACGCAGGTACGCTGACGGTTAGTCAAACCGGCCTGCTGGTTGGTCCGGATGGCAAGCCACTGCAGGATGCCAGCAGCACCCCAATTACGGATGCCAGCGGAAATCCGCTATCGGTCTATGCAGGTCAGCAGGTAACCGTGAAAAGCCTGTCGGCCAACTGCCAGTGTTTTGCCGGTTTTGGCCCCAAGAATGAACGGAACGAATTCCGCACTACCATGGCGGCTTACCTGGACGCCGAGCTCGAAGTTGCCCGGAAGCTGCTGATTGCAGGTGCGCTGCGGCTGGAAAACTACTCGGACTTTGGTGGCGTGACGATCGGGAAACTGGCGGCCCGCTATTCGCTCACGAACAACCTGACCATCCGCGGCTCGATTGCCAGCGGCTTCCGGGCTCCTTCGCTGCAGGAGTTGAATTATACGCACACAGCTACGGCCTTTGTTCCGGATGCAAACGGCATTCCGCAGCCTCTGGACGTAACGACCTATCCAACCAACAGCACGGCGGCCCGGGTACTGGGCATTCGGGGATTGAGCCAGGAGAACTCGCGCACCTATGGTTTCGGGATGACGTATCAGCCAGCGCAGGGGTTTGAGGTAACCGTGGATGCCTACCAGATCGACGTAGACAACCGCATTTTCAGAACCAGCTATTTCAACGCATCTGAAGTAGGAAATAACTACGGAGAAGTAATCGGAGGTGGCGAAGCGCAGTTTTTTGTCAACGGCGCCAACGTTCGCTCCAGAGGTATCGAAGCCGTTGGAAACTATACGTACAACCTGGCACGTAACCACAGCCTGACGTTCAGCTTAGCGACCATTTTCAGCCGAAACACGGTGCTGAGTCGTAAAACGCTGAATCTGAACGTAGCCAATCTGACCGAAGAGCAGGTGGTGGACAAATACCTGAGCCGGGACGTAATTGGCCAGTTTGAGACCGGAACCCCACGCAGTAAGCTAATCGGCTCGATTATGTACCGCGTCAATAAGTTCGATGTCATGCTACGCGGCACGTATTTCGGTTCGGTTACGGAACGGTCGGTCTCGGCAGATAACGACGGCAATTTCTACGACCAGACCTTCTCTCCTCAGACGATTTTTGACCTGAGCATCGGCTACGCGATGACCCGTAACCTGAAATTCTCGGTGGGTGGCAGCAACATCTTCGACAAATACCCCGAGATGCTGCGCTCCGAGAACCGGGGCTTCTATCTCTACTCTAACAACCAGCAGGGCTCCAACGGCGCTTACTACTACGGTCGTGTGATGTTCAACTTCTAACGCTTTCTCCGAAAATGAACCGATTAACTATTAAACGAAGTGCTTTCTGCCTGCTTAATCTTCTTATCGCTCTGGTCGTTTTTCTGACCTCCTGCGAGCAGCAGAACTATGAGCCAAATCTGAGCGTGGCACCCGGCGGGGGAACCGTATCGACTTATAAGTCGTACACCCTGACCTCTGCCGACAGCAAGAATATATACGGACGGGTCGTGTTCTATAAATACAGCTCGGCCGTTACGCTGGTACAGATGGGTCTATACAATACGGCCAGCGGCTCTTCGTACTCGGCGGGCATTTACCAGGGTGCACTGGCGGCCAACTCAACCACCGTGTTGAAGCCACTGGATGCCGTGAGCGGAGCAACGGGCGGGTTTTCCACCAATAAATACTTTGTGATCAGCGAAGCCGGTTTCTACGATAAGCTGAACACTTATAACGCCAGCGTAAAAATAATGACCGGCTCTGCCCTGGTGGCAACGGGGAACATTGGTGCAAATGCAGCCCCCGTCGCGCAATCGCTATAAGCTTATTCCACTCTTTCCACCCGTCAATCACTTTCCTCAAATAGCCCCGGATCAGTTTCCGGGGCTATTTTTATAAACAGTCAGTTCATCAACCCCTACTTGCTCCCGGCTCACCAACCGGCCCCGCACAACCGGCGCTTTCACGCCTTCATCAAGAACCATTGGGCTACGAAACACCCGCATCTCGTCCCATAGCCCGGCTTCCAGTAAGGAATTGATGAGCGTTGTTCCGCCCTCAACCAGCACGGACTGAATCCGGCGCCCATACAGGTCATCCAGCAATTGATTCAGGAAGGGTTTGTCCGGCTGAAGCTGGATATAAGTCGTTTGCCCAAGGGTCTCGGTTTTCAGGTAATTGTAGCCCAGCGTCGGCTGCGAGTTATCGAACAGGTTCAGGCTTCCGGCCAGTTTTAGCTGCTTATCAATTACAATGCGGGTTGGATTGCGGCCCGGAACGAGCCGAACATTCAGCCGCGGATTATCCAGGCGGGCCGTGTTCGTGCCAACCATGATCGCATCTTCCTCCGTTCGCCAGCGATGCACCAGACGATGCGACAGATCGCCACTGATTTTTACGGTACGGACTTCTATTCCGGCGATATAGCCATCGGCCGATTCGGCCCATTTGAGCAGGATATACGGGCGCTGCTGCTCGAAAAAGGTAAAGAAGCGGGCATTCAACTCCCGTCCCTGTTCACGCAGAACGCCGGTTTCGACCGCAATGCCAGCCGTGCGCAGCTTCTGAAACCCCTGTCCGGCCACCAGCGGATTCGGGTCGTCATTGCAGCACACCACCCGTCCAACGCACCGGTCGATGAGCAGATCGGCGCAGGGCGGCTGTTTGCCATAATGTGAGCAGGGTTCCAGCGTTACGTACACGGTGCTTTCGGGCAGCAGGTGCGCTTCTTCCGGCCGGACCGACAGGATGGCGTTCCGTTCAGCATGAGCTTCGCCATAGCGCTGGTGCCAGCCTTCCCCGATGATCCGCTCCCCTCCTTCCGCACCGTGGGTAATCACGCAGCCCACCATTGGGTTCGGGCTGACGTGTCCGCGGCCAAGAGTAGCCAGTTCGAGCGCGCGGAGCATGAAACGATCAGACATGGTGGTATTTGGTTCGGGAGATAGGGAATGGTTTACGAAGAAAAACCGTAAACCGAAAACTTGTTTAGTTTTACGCAAAATTACGCGACTCACTCGAATGGCCACCGCCAAACCCTTATACGAACGCCTAAGCAAGAATATTACCGCCTATCCGCCCGAAGAAGCGCGGGAAATGGCGTTTATGCTCCTCGACCATTACTTCGGTCTTCGCAAAACCGACGTGCTCACCGACAAACCGCTGCCCCCCAACCGCACCGAGCCCGACTGGTTCAAAATTCTGGAACGGCTGAACCGACAGGAGCCTATTCAGCACGTGATCGGAACGACCATTTTCTGCGGTCTGGAGTTCGAAGTGTCACCGGCCGTCCTGATTCCCCGGCCCGAAACCGAAGATTTGGTCCGGCTGATTATGCACGACTTCGCCGACCGCCGGGACGATGTGCCGATTCTGGATATCGGTACGGGCAGCGGCTGTATCGCCGTAACGCTGGCGCGGTTCCTACCCCAGTCGGTCGTGACGGGCTGGGATGTTTCCGACGAGGCTCTTACGCTGGCTCGACGTAACGCCGAGCATCTCAACGCCGACGTTACGTTTGAGATTCAGGACATTCTGAACGTACCCGCCGATCGGGTTCGCAAATTCGATTGTGTCGTCAGTAATCCGCCCTATGTAACGCGGTCGGAAGCCGCCGACATGGACCGCAACGTCCTGGATTATGAGCCCGACCTGGCCCTGTTCGTCGAAGACAACGATCCGCTGGTATTTTATAAAGCAGTTGCTGATTTCTGCGTCCGTCATCTGACGAAAGACGGGGCGTGTTACGTTGAGATTAACGAACGCTTTGGCGAAGCTACCCGGCAGGTGTTTTCTGACCGGGGCTTCTCAACCATTCAGGTATATAAGGACATCCACGGCAAAGACCGCAGCATTCGGGCAACCTTTTAAAGGCCGTATGAGGAAGCCGGTGGTTGGGCTAAGCCCCGTTGAACACGGACAATCAGCCCTGTCTGCACGAGTGCCAAACTGACAAAGGCCTTATGGAAGCAACCACTTCATTTACATACCACACGAAAATACGTGAGGTCTTCAACGAAATGAGCCAGGTCGTGGTGGGGCAGGAACGCCTGCTTAACCGGCTGCTCATCGGGTTGTTTACGGGCGGCCATATTCTGCTCGAAGGCGTACCCGGGCTGGCGAAGACTCTGACGATCAACACGCTGGCCAAAGTCCTGGAGCTCGATTTTCAGCGCATCCAGTTCACCCCCGATCTGTTGCCCGCCGATTTGATCGGAACCATGATTTTTAATCAGAAAACCGCCGAGTTTGAGGTAAAGCAGGGACCAATTTTTGCCAATCTGATCCTGGCCGATGAGGTTAACCGGTCGCCCGCCAAGGTACAGGCGGCTCTGCTTGAAGCCATGCAGGAAAAGCAGGTAACCATTGGCGAAGAAACGTTTATCCTCGACCGGCCGTTTCTGGTGCTGGCTACGCAGAATCCCGTCGAGCAGGAGGGGACGTATCCCCTGCCCGAAGCCCAGGTCGACCGATTCATGATGAAGGTGTTCGTGGATTATCTGAGCAAAGACGATGAGCTGGCCGTCATGCGCCGGATGTCAAATCTTAACTTCGATTACGAGGTGCAGCCTGTGCTCGGTAAAGAAGATCTGATCGCCATTCGGGATGAGATCAACGGCATCACTATCTCCGAAACGCTCGAACGCTATATTATCGAACTGGTTTTTGCGACCCGTCGACCGATGGAGTATAATCTCCGTGACGAAGCCCGCTACATTCAGTTCGGCGTATCGCCCCGCGCCAGCATCAACCTGAACCTGGCCGCCAAAGCCCTCGCTTACTTCGACCGGCGCGACTACGTGCTGCCCGAAGACATAAAGGAGGTCGCGCCGGATGTGTTTAACCACCGTATTCTGCTGAATTACGAAGCCGAAGCCGACGGCGTTTCAACCCTGCAGGTTATCGATTCGATCCTGCGCAAAGTGGCGATTGGCCGGTAAGTGCAGATAATCTTTAACCGGTTCTGGCGGGTGTTATAACGTATCCCGCCGGGCCGAATCCCGTCTTGCTTTCAGCTTGTCGGCCTCGCGCTCCAGGGCCGTACCGGCTTTATCGACTCCCCGGTTAATGGCTTCACCGGCTACTTTGGCATTGCGCTTAGCGCCTTCGCCTAATTCCTGCGCGGCCTCCTTGATGCTCTGACCGGCTTCTTTCAGCTCGGCCTTCACTTTAGCTTTCCGTTCAGCCCGTTCGGCTGGCGTACTGTTTCTTGCACTGCTCTGCGCCTTAGCGCTAACTGCCAAAAAGAGAACGAGTGCCAGTGCACTCAATACATTCGTTTTCATAAGGTTGTATTCGCTAATTCGGAGACAGAGTCCCGCGTTATTTACTTCGATTGCCGATACCAGAACCAGTTCCGCATCGGCAAATCAAACCCGTCGGGCCTGATTTTGTTTCCGCAAAGCAAGCGATTAAATCGGATTTTAACCGCATACGCGCCTGTCAACACTCAATGCCCAAACGAACATTTCGTTCGGGCACAACGTTTTCCTTCAGGTAGGTAACCGGATGCAGAACGGCTTTTTCCGTACCTTTGCCAGCGTCAAACGACCCGCCGATACTCGTATGCTTGATTCACTGCTTACCCCTTCCATATCGACCGCAACCGGTACGCCGGAGCAGTCCAATCCTCCGGTCCTGTACACTCCTTCGCTTACTCAGTATAGCCGCCGAAAAACGATTACGGTCCAGATTGGGGATGTGCCGATGGGGTCGGATTACCCTATCCGGGTTCAATCCATGACGACCGTCGACACGATGGACACGCTGGGTTCGGTTGAGCAAACCATTCGGATGATTGAGGCTGGCTGTGAGTATGTCCGCATTACAGCACCAAGCGTGAAGGAAGCGCAGAACCTGGAGAATATCCGCAAAGAATTACGCGTACGGGGTTATACCACCCCGCTTGTCGCCGACATTCATTTTACACCGAACGCGGCCGAACTCGCAGCCCGAATTGTCGAGAAAGTTCGGATCAACCCCGGCAACTACGCCGACCGCAAGCGTTTCGAGTTTATTGACTATACCGACGCGGCTTATGCCGCCGAGCTGGACCGGATCCGGGACAAGTTTTTACCGCTGGTCCGGATCTGTAAAGAGTATGGCACGGCCATGCGCATTGGCACGAACCACGGTTCACTATCGGACCGGATTCTGAGCCGTTACGGCGATACGCCCGTGGGTATGGTGGAATCGGCGCTCGAGTTTCTACGCATCTGTGAGGACGAGCAGTATTACAACATCGTTCTGTCGATGAAGTCGAGCAACCCGCAGGTAATGGTGCAGGCTTACCGGCTGCTGGTGCAGCGTCTGGACGAAGAAGGTCTGCAGCCGTACCCCCTCCACCTGGGCGTAACAGAAGCCGGCGAAGCGGAAGACGGCCGAATCAAGTCGGCGCTGGGTATCGGCACGCTGCTCGAAGATGGCATTGGCGATACGGTTCGGGTGTCTCTGACCGAAGAGCCGGAGCGTGAAGCCCCCGTAGCGCAGGCGCTTATCGATCGCTATACCCATCGGGCGACTGATAGCCAGCCCATACCGAGCGTTACGTCCTACCCCATCAACCCGTTCCAATATACGCGCCGGACAACTCACGAAGTAGCAAATTTTGGTGGGCAGAACGTGCCGCGCGTCATTGCCGACTTCAGCCGGGTGCGCGTTACGGAGCATGACGTTCTGAATCCCATCGGTCATTTTTACCTGCCTCTGCCCGATAAGTGGCGCATGAACGACCTTGGCGCGGACTATATTTATACGGGTCAGCATCCGGCTGATTTCATGCTGCCTAATGGTCTGAAAGAAGTGCTGGATTATGTCGTCTGGCAGCAGGCAGCCGATTCGGTTAACAAGATACCCCTTCTGACGGCCCACGAATACAGCAAAGCTCGTTCCGGTGCTGGTATGCTGCACAACCGCCTGAATTTTGTGCAGGTATCGCTTCCCGAACTATCCGACGATCTGCTCAGCACGTTACGCATCGATCCGACTGTCGTCCTGGTTCTGACGACGGCAAATGCCCACGCCATGCCGGAGTTACGTCGGCTGATTGTCGAACTGATCAACCAGGGACTTACCCCGCCGGTAGTGGTGCAGCGCGGCTACTCAGCCGTGCCCGAGGAGGACATTCCGCTCTTTGCAGCAACGGATGTTGGCGGCCTGCTGATCGATGGTCTGGGCGATGGAATTATGCTGTCAGCTTCCGAAGCACCATTAGGCGAAGAACTGAAACGGCTGAACAACCTGGCGTTCGGGATTTTGCAGGCGGCCCGGACCCGCATTACCAAAACGGAATATATCTCGTGCCCGTCCTGTGGTCGGACTCTGTTCGATCTGCAGGAGACGACGGCCCGCATTCGTCAGCGCACCGATCACCTGAAAGGAGTTAAGATTGGTATTATGGGCTGCATTGTCAACGGCCCCGGCGAAATGGCCGATGCAGACTATGGTTACGTTGGGATTGGGCGTGACAAAATAGCCTTGTACAGGGGTCAGCAGGTGATTAAAAAATCCGTTCCCGCCGACCGCGCTGTCGACGAACTGATTGAACTGATTCGCGAAGATGACCGCTGGATTGAGCCGGAACTGGCCGTCAGTTGATCAACTGCAAACCGACTTATTGTCCCGAAAATAGGTGTAAAAACCGGGAACAATTCAGGTCAACAGTTCCTTATCAAGATAGAAGCAACACCGATAACTGTGAACAAAATAGCGGATTATTTCAGAATAGGACCGGTATTTCAATACTTTGTGCGGGTCTTCCGTAAGCCAGACCCTAATCACCCGACGAACGCCAACCTGCGTATGATGCATGGCATCAACCGGATTTCGATCATCATGTTTCTGTTCTGCGTAGGCGTCATGATTTTCCGGGCCTGTACGCGTTGAGTATTTGCCGTGGAGTCATGAATACAGAGACCTTACGAGAATACTGTATAGCCAAACCCGGCGTTACCGAGTCCTTTCCATTTGACGAGGTAACACTGGTGTTTAAGGTGGGCGGGAAAATGTTTGCCCTGCTGGACACCGAAAGTCGGCCCACGACGATCAATCTGAAATGCGATCCGGAGCGAGCTGTTCAGTTACGGGAAGAGTACGCAGCCGTAACGGCGGGTTACCATATGAATAAAATCCACTGGAACACGGTTACGCTCGACGGCAGCGTGCGCAGCCGGGACATGCAGGACTGGATTGATCACTCTTACGAACTGGTAAAAAAAAGCTTGCCCAAAGTCGTTCGGGAGCAACTTATGTGAGCGATTGGTTTGCCCCAACAGGGCCAAAATTTGTAATTTCGTAGGTTGAAAAACCAGACTGTGTTATGGAAGTTGCGCTGTTGAGTCTGCTGTTTGTGCTGTATTTGACCATCCGGTATTTTCTGGTTGATCATGATACGCCTACAGATAAAGATCGGAAACGGTTTCAGAAGGGCATTCTGCTCATGAAGAACCGCGACATCACCCAGGCTCACCGCTATTTCGATGACGCGGTCCGGCAGTATCCCAAGTCAGCCCTTGCATACGCGTACCGGGGTAAATGTCAGCTCGCTCAGGAAAACTTTTACTCTGCCATCTACGATCTGACGCAGGCCATCAGCCGCGACAATACCTTAGCCGAGTGCTATCTGGACCGCGGTATCGCGTATTACCGGATCGAACAATTTACCGATGCGTTCCGGGAGTTTGACAAAGCCGTCTGGCATTTCCGCGACGAGCAGCCGGATGCTTACCGCTGGCGCGCACTGGCTCGGATTCAGGTAAAGCAGCTTCCGCAGGCCGAAAGTGATCTTCGACGGGCGGTTTCCTTAGGTGATGAAAACTCGTTCCACCTGCTTCTGAAACCGCCGTTCACCAAGCCCGTTTACCAAAAAAAATAATGTGATTAATCTGATCCGATCAATATCGGTACCAGACTAACCACATTCTCTATCGGTTTAGGGCTGACTATTTCAGTTTCCCCATCTGCTCTACGTTTCGGCGCGTATCCAACCGGCTCGTCTGCGCCAGTTCCATGGATTTCTGCGCTGCTTTCTGGGCTTCGGCCGTTTTGCCTCCCCGTCGGTAGGCTTCCGCCAGTTCGTAGTAAAGATCAGCCTGCTCTTTAGCGCTGGGTCTTAAGGCGAGTGCTTTGTTGACCCACTTAGCTACGGTTGGGGCGTCCGCTGCGTCAGGACTGGCGCGGTTGAACAGCCGCGAAATGTATAAATACTCCGGCACCGTCAACTGGTTGGTGTTGACCTGAGCGTCCATGCGTTCGACGGCTTTGGCCGTCTGGTGTGCCCGGAAATACGCATTCACTTCCGGCAGCAGCGTCCGGTTGGCGGCCACGCGGGGATCAATCCCAATTTTAGCCAGCCCCTGCCGAATCTCCAGAATCTTCGTAACCGGATACTGCAAGCCACGTCCGCTATAAAGCGACGACATCAGTATATTCTCAGCCACCTGCTGGGTAGGTTCGGCGCCGTAGGCCTTACGGTACGCATCCAGATGATTCAGCATATACTGAAACATGGGGTTTTCATAGTCGAGCACCAGTTTCTGCAAGGCAAGCCAGTTCGTCTGATTGGTATACGTAGCGGGCGACTGCTGACGGGCGTAGTCATTCATGGCCGCGATATTGGCGACGGTATCCTTTGTAACCCGCCCAAACATGGCGTAGTCAATCAGGAAATTCGACGAACGTTCACCCCGCTGATACCTTGACTTCATGGTCTGGCTACGCGCCTGTGGATTCACCGCCGTTGTCCCGTGCCGGATCACTTCATCGGTCGAGTTGTTGCTTAATGCGAAATGAATCAGGTTCTGCTGCGGATCAAAGTAAAGAAATAACGGCAATGACGGGACAAACAGATGGCGGCTGTCCAGAAAAGCCCGCGTGGAAGGCTGCCCAATGTCCAGCTTGGTACTGATGAATTTGTCGTTGTAAAGCTTTCCTACCCGCATATCGGACAGTGTTGGTATAAAGCTCTGGCAGACGTGACAGGTAGGCGAATAAATCTCAACAAAAACGGGCTTGCCCGTCCGGCGGGCTTCCTGAAATACTGACGCTATGGGCGTTTCGCGAAACTTAATGCCTGGCTTCTGCGCCTGACCCAATGCCAGCGATGAACACAGCAGGAGAACTAGAATATTCTTCATGAAAGATGAGGTCGTACGGTACGACTTATAGCAAAATAACGACCAGACTATTGGGGTAAGTCTCCCGGCCCGCAATTAGATTGCCTTATTTCTGTTGATTCTGCTCTTTGATTTCTTCTTCGAGCCGTTTGCTGAGGATGCGGCAGGTGTTTTCAATATCGGCAGCCATTTTTTTATCGCCGGTAGCGTTGACGGCCGTGTCGGCAATACCGCTCATCATTTCGATCAGGAAGCGCTTCATGTCCACAACTTCCATATCCTTGGTCCAGAGATCAATTTTGAGGGTACTGTTGTGGTAGTGATCCCAGAGGGCGATGGCAATGGCCCGGGTATCGCTCAGCCCTTCGTTGGGGTTGTCGGTAGCATCCCAAAAGATTTTGTCGGGAATATTCTGATTGTCTAACTCAACCGAAAAATGAATATCTGATTTTTTCATGGCAACAAAAATACGCAATTGTACCGTGGCCTGTTCGTTCGCTCGTGGGCAGTCGTAATATTAAAGCTTTATTTCTGCCCACGAGCGAACGCGCCCCTGTCTTATTGCCCCCCGAAAACGCGCTTCAGCAATTCGGTGATGCGGGCGGCCGGATTCTCGCGAATTTTCTTTTCTTCCTGCGCCACCAGAATAAACAGACCGTCAACAGCCTTACTGGTCGCGTACTCCGTCAGGTTCGGATTAGCTTTCTGCACGAAAGGCAGTTTGTTGTAGGTATTCACCAGATCACTGTAGTAACGCGTTGCCCGGTTGGTTTTCAGGGTGCTGTCAATGATGGGCGTAAACTCGGCCACCAGTTGCTGGCCCGATGTACGGCGCAGATACTGCGTAGCCGCGTCGTCCTGCCCGCGCAGAATGCCAACAGCATCCTGAATGGTCATCTGCGTAATAGCGCTGATGAATACGGGCTTCGCTCGTTTGGCGGCATCTTCCGCAGCCCGGTTCAGCGACAGCTCAAACTTGTCGACCTGCGGCCCCAGCCCAATCTGGCGCAGGCGCGTAGCCACCTGCTGGGCTTCGGGTGGAAACGCAATCCGGATCAGTGCGTTTTTGAAGTATCCATCTTTCGCCGATGCCTGATCAGCACCTTTGTTAATCCCGACCCGCAGGGCTTCTTTTAAACCAGCCGCAATGTCGCTGCCGGTCAGACTACCCGACGCGCCCGCAGGCTGCGTTACGGCATCCAGTATTCTGCCAAATATGCCGCTACCAGACGATTGTTTCCGGGTGCTATCCTGTGCATACAGTGTCGTACTTAACGAAATGGCCACCAGAGCGGCTCCTATTGCCTTTTTCTTCATTGCTTCTCAATCCAGGTTATTCACTGATTAACGGCCAATAGGCCTAAATCGTTTTTTCGTACTTTTGACCGCAGGAGCAGCCATAGGTTTAAAAGGGTCTGCTTTGTCTACTGGAGCGGTTTCGTTAACGCGCCAGTCCGATCATATTCTTTATGACCAACTCCATCCGGGCCGAAGTAGTTACTATCGGCGACGAAATTCTATTCGGACAGATCACCGATACCAACACGCAGTGGATTAGTACCGAATTAACCAATATTGGTATTCGCACCGTGCGCAAGTCGTCAGTAGGCGATCAGACAGAAGCCATTCTGCAGATTCTGCACGAAGCCCACCAGCGCGCCGATGTTATCATTATAACAGGGGGCCTGGGGCCAACAAAAGACGACATCACTAAAAAAACGCTCTGCACGTATTTTAGCGTCGAGCTGGTTCGCAATCAAACGGCCCTGGCGCTGGTTACCCAGTTTTTTGAAAAGCGGGGCCGTGAAATGACCGATCTGAACCGGGGCCAGGCTGATCTGCCCGCCAATGCAGTTTATATGCAGAACGACTGGGGCACCGCACCGGGCATGTGGTTTGACTACGAAGGGCGGGTGTACGTATCACTGCCGGGCGTGCCGTTTGAAATGAAGCACCTCATGGCCAACCGGATTCTGCCCAAACTGCGCGCGAGTTTTGAAACGCCGGTTATCAAGCATAAAATGATCCTGACGGCCGGTATTGGCGAATCGTTTCTGGCTGAGCGAATTGAAACCTGGGAAGACGCCCTGCCTCCGCATATCCGGCTGGCGTATCTGCCCAGTTTTGGCGGGGTTCGGTTGCGACTGACAGCCACGGGCCAGGATGAAGCCGTGCTTGATCGGGAACTGGCCGAACAGGTTGAGAACGTTCTGCCCCTGATCGAGAAGAACGTGTATGGCTACGATGACGATACGCTGGAGAGCGTAATCGGCTATCTCCTGCTTCGTCAAAACCTGACCCTCGCAACCGCCGAAAGCTGTACGGGCGGCTTCGTTGCTAGCCGAATCACCAGCGTACCGGGTTCATCGGCCTATTTCTGGGGCAGCATCATCGCCTATAGCAACGACGTAAAAGTGAATCAACTGGGCGTAAAGCCGGAAACGCTGGAGCAGTTTGGCGCGGTCAGCGAAGAAACCATCCGGCAGATGGCGGAAGGTGTTCGGAAAACTCTGGGCACAGATGTTGGCATTGCAACGAGCGGTATTGCCGGCCCCGACGGTGGCACACCCGACAAACCCGTTGGCACCATCTGGATTGCCTGCGCCATACCCGACCGGACCGTTACGCGCCTGCTGAAACTCGGTCAGTACCGCGACCAGAATATCCAGCTTACCACGACTTATCTGCTAAATTTGCTGCGGGAAACAATCAGCGAAAACGTCAACGGATGAGGAGCGCTCTTGTGGCATCTTCACCCTTTCACTCTATTGCTCTTTCACTCTTTGCTATATGCTCATCGACATGGTTATGCCCAAAATGGGCGAAAGTATTATGGAATGCACGGTCATTACGTGGCTCAAACAGCCCGGCGACCGTCTTGAAGCCGACGAATCCGTGCTGGAAGTGGCCACCGACAAGGTCGACACCGAAGTTCCGGCTCCGCAGAACGGCATTTTGAAAGAGATTTTGGTCAACGACGGCGACGTAGTGGCCGTTGGCGCGCCGATTGCCCGCATTGAAACCGAAGAGACCGTCGGCGCTGAACCGACTACTCCGGCCGGAGCGGGCCCCGATAACGCCGACCAAACGCCCGTTGGCGTTGGTGACCTAGCGAATGTACAGGCCGAAGCAGAAGCGGCCCCGGAAGCCGATGTGGCTACGGCCGCCCACGACCTGGAAGCCAGCATCTCGGCCATGAGCAGCCGGGGAACGCCCGGTAAAGCAGTAGCTGCTTCGGCTACAACCCTGGCCGCTACTCCGGAAACGGAAGCAGCTCCCGTATTCGCCAATCGGTTCTATTCACCCCTTGTCCTCAATATAGCTAAAGAAGAGGGGGTTTCGCGCGATGAACTCGACCGCATACCCGGTTCTGGAGCCGATAACCGCGTTACGAAGAAAGACATTCTGGCTTACGTAAGCAATCGCGCGGAAGCCCCCCAGGCTCAGCCCGCTTCTATACCGGCCGAAGCGGCTCCTGCCCTAACCCGCAGTGAACCGCAACCAGTCCCGGCGACGCCAGTCAATGGAAAAACCAATGGCTCCATCAGTGGGCAGACCGACATCATCCAGATGGACCGAATGCGCAAGATGATTGCGCAGCGGATGGTCGAGTCGAAGCAGACATCGCCCCATGTCAGCTCGTTTGTCGAAGCCGACCTGACGCCCGTGGTGCAATGGCGGACGCGTATGAAAGATCAGTTTAAGCAGCAGACCGGCGAAAACCTCACCTACACGCCTATTCTGGTTGAAGCCATTGTCAAAGCCATCAAAGACTTTCCGATGATCAACGTCTCGGTGGAAGGCGATTCGATCATCGTTAAGAAATCAGTTAATATTGGCATGGCCGTGGCCCTGCCAAATGGTAACCTGATTGTTCCGGTCATTCATGATGCTGACCAGTATAATCTGGTTGGCCTGACCCGAAAGGTGAACGACCTGACCAAACGCGCCCGCGAGAATAAACTCACCGCCGATGATCTGGCGGGCGGCACCTATACGATCTCGAATATTGGCACCTTCGGAAACCTGATGGGGACGCCTATTATTGTACAGCCGCAGGTAGCCATTATGGCCTTTGGTGCGATCGTCAAAAAACCCGCCGTCATCGAAACGCCCCAGGGCGATTTCATCGGCATCCGGCAGTTGATGTTCCTGTCGCACTCCTACGACCACCGCGTAGTCGATGGCTCGCTGGGTGGGCAGTTTGTCCGGCGTGTTGCGGATTATCTGGAACAGTTTGACCTGGAACGCCGGTTGTAACATTACGTATTCAGTAGAGCCAGGTGCTGCTGCATCTGGCTGTCGGTAGGCGACACATCAGCAAAGTGTTTAAAATCGCGGATTAGGTGGGCGTGATCGAAATACCCCGTGGCGTAGGCTACCTGTAGCCAGCTTTCCTCAGGGTGGGCCTGCCGGTAACGTAAAGCCCGGTTGAATCGAATCAGCCGGGCATATAATTTGGGGGGTACCCCTACCCGCTCAACAAAACTCCGCTCAAACTGCCGGCTGCTCAGACAGGCATAGTCGGCCAGTTTATCGAGTCGCTCTTCGCCGGCGTCCGGGTCGAACATTCGCCCGATAGCCCAGTCAACGGGTCGGGTAGAATGGCGGGGACTAACTGCTGGACGGCTCAGAAACTGCTCTGTCCGAAGAACCATCTCGCCGAATGTAGGGGCATTCACCAACTGCTCGTGCAGACTGCGCACGGGCGAATCCAATACCAGCGTAACGTCTTCATGACTATCCGTAAACAACGGCATGGGTACACCGAAAAGCCGGAAAAAGCCCGAAGGTCGAAAACGCACCATGAACATCGTCAGGCTGGCCGAATTCGTCAGTAGGATACGGTGAACAGGCTGGCCGACCAGATTACCCGGCGGAACCTCTATTGTCTGCCCATCGTGGTAGGTCGTCTTGACTTCACCAGACAGGTAATAAATCAGCGTTTGCTCAACCGGCGCCGGCAGCAGGCGCGTCCAGGTTGATCCGTTGCCATTGGGCAACATGGAAACGTCGATTAAAATGTACTCCATCACATAAGCCTGCAAAGGCGCCGATGGAGCGGCTTTTTGTACCGTGAGCATAGGGCTATAACCTGCTGACCGTCAGTAAGCAAATTTAGCCGTTTACAGACTGATGGTCAACAGGTTACCCTACCGCTTATTTACCGGTTATTGTTGAGCACAGGTGTATTGTGAAAAGCTGCAATATGCCACTGTCCGGCTTCTTTTGTCAGCACCATTGTGTTCAGCGCTTTACTTTTCTGGAGCTTATCACCCGCCTGAAATTCCAGGTCCCACTCCACATGCGCAACCGCTACGTCCGGGCGCAGGAAGCGGATAGCCTTCACCGTTCCAACGTTATGACTATTTTTGTAGATGCTGTTAAAGATAACCGCATGCCCCTGATCAATGGTTTCCCGACCTTTCAGGTACATACCATTTACCACAACGTAATCGGCATCAGCAGCAAACGGAGCCGAAAAAGCCCGGCTGTCATGCGCGTTCCAGCCGTTTTCTACCTGTTTAACAAGTTGCCGCAGCGGCTCTTCTTCGCTGGCTACGGGCGTTTGGGTTTGGGCATTGCTCATAGTTACATTCAGTAGGCCATACGCCAGCAGCGCAAGGGCACAGGATTGGTTAAAGATGTGAAACATAAGACAAGGTGTTTTGCAGGAGCCGGATTAGCTCAGTGAGAGACCGGGCGTTTAGATAGGACAAAACTATAACCGGGTCCGCAGCCGCACTTTGTAAAAAAACGACATCTTGCCCCTAACTTTGGCCAACTTAGGCCTGGGCGCGGATTCGCGAATCTGCGTCCAGGAGTCTGGTACGTAAATTGATTTCAGCAATACACCCTGATCGAATGAGAGAACGCATTGCCATTGATATGGACGACGTCATGGCCGATACCCATGCCAAGTTTGTTCAACTCTATCTTGCAGGCGAAACGCCCCGCTACACCCTGAAAGAGCTAAAGGAAAAATCGTTTCACGAATTGTTCGATGAAGACGAATACAACATCTTATCCCGCCGGGTTTACGAGCCGGGCTTTTTCCGGGATATTCCCGTTATGGAAGGCGCGCAGGACGTAATAGCCGACCTGATGACGAAGTACGATGTGTTTATTGCTACGGCCGCACAGGAGTTCCCGAACTCCCTGCGGGAAAAGTGGGACTGGCTCCAAGAGCATTTTCCGGCAATCACCTGGCACCATTACGTGTTCCTGGGCGATAAAAGCATTCTCAATACGGCTTACCTCATCGACGATCTGCCTCGTAACCTCCGCACCTTTCAGGGCGAAGGACTTCTCTTCGACGCGCTCCATAACCGCGACGATAAGGAGTTCCGGCGCGTAAAGTCCTGGCAGGATATTGCGACGATTTTACTCTGATCAAATGGGTCTATAACAGAAAAGCCCCGGAAGGTTCCGGGGCTTTTCTGTTATACAGTGTTAACTATTACGCTTCAACTTTTTCGTTAACCAACCGGTCGTGACCAACCTCCTGCTGCGCTTTTTTAGCTTCGGCAGATGGCCGCAGACGAATAATGTGCAGTTTGTGCAGCACGCCAATAACCGGATAGGTAGGATCGAACTCGAACCATTTGGCACCAAAGTTTGCCGAGTTCGGCCGCTTGTGGTGGTTGTTCTGGAACAGTTCGCCCATCATAACGACGTCCAGAATCAGCGAGTTTTTCGACTTATCGTGGTTGTCAAAGTTGGCATAGCCGTATTTGTGGCCGCTCCAGTTGATGATTGCACCGTGTACAGGTCCCATCACGAAATGAACCGGCAGCAGGAAGAAGAACGCCCAGTGCATGTCCAAATAGATGAACGCAAAGATGTAGAACAGGCTGTACACAACACCCCAGCCAACGCGTGACATCCAGGAATCGCCTATTTTCTCGATCAGGCTCCACTCCGGGTAGTTCCGGTCGAACTGCCGATCAATAGGGGCTTTACGGTGTAGAACCGCGTTGTAAATATTTTTCGTCTTCCACATCATTGTGAAAACGTTCTTGGTATGATGGGGCGAGTGTGGGTCCTGGGGGGTGTCACTGAAGGCGTGGTGCATCCGGTGCAGCACGGCATACGCACGTGGGCTCAGGTACGAAGAACCCTGCGACACGTAAGTCAGTGCGTAGAAGAAACGCTCCCAGAATTTGCTCATGAAAAACATTTTATGAGCTGAGTAGCGATGCAGAAAGAAGGTTTGGCAGAATAGGGACAGATACCAGTGTCCAATAAATGCGGCCAGTACAATCACAATGTCGATTGTTTAAAGGTGAAGACTGAGTTACTTAAAATACTCCTACAAAACTAACGAAATTTAAATGGATTTGGGTCACCCTCACCAAATAATACTTTAATTAATTTATTGTAGTTGCATACTGCAGGAGGTTGGCTCCCATACGCAAAGCCTGTTGACGCACCGGCTCCGGATCATTATAAACGCTCTGGTCCTCCCATCCGTTCCCCAAATCGCATTCGTAGCTGTAAAAACAGACGAGCCGTCCCTGATAGATCAGGCCGAAACCCTGCGGAGCCTTGCCGTCATGCTCATGAACTTTTGGCAACCCCGCCGGGAATTTGAACTTCTGCTGATAGACCGGGTGGTTGAAGGGCAGCTCGACAAACGACAGTTCGGGAAACACCTTCTTCATTTCGCGCCGGATGTATTTGTCCATACCATAGTTGTCATCGACATGCAGAAAGCCCCCCGACATCAGGTACCGGCGCAGATTCTGCACATCGGCATCGCTAAAGTTTACGTTACCGTGGCCGGTCATGTGCACAAACGGATACCCGAACAAATCGGGACTCCCCGGCTCCACGATGTCTTCTTCGGGGAAGATATTCATCCGCAGGTTGGCGTTGGCGAACTTGATCAGATTCGGCAGGGAGGTTTTATTGGCGTACCAGTCGCCCCCACCATTATATTTCAGTTTCGCTATTTTGTAAGCATACTGGGCGTCTGCCAGCGAACAGCAGGCCATCAGGAAGGCAACTAAGACAACTCGTTTCATCGGCTCTTATAACAACACACAATCACTTAATATTCCCACTGAATGACGTTCAGAATCTGGCAGGCAGTCAGGGCAGCGGTTTCGGTACGAAGCCGGTTCGGGCCGAGCGTTACCAACTGAAAACCCACCGAAACCGCCTGGTGAATTTCCGCATCCGAAAAATCGCCCTCCGGCCCGATCAGAACCGCATACCGACCGCCGGTGGCAGCGGCTTTCAACAGACTGACCGGTGGTTTCTGGTCGGACAGATGCGCAATAAACCGCTGATCTTCACTGACTGTTTTCAGGAAATCCGTAAACGAAAGGGCCTCATCGAGGATAGGCACAAAACTTTGTAACGACTGCTTCATAGCCGCAACGGCAATTTTTTCTAACCGTTCCAGCTTGAGCGCCCGGCGTTCGGAATGCTGCCCATAAAAAAAGCTGATCCGCTCAATACCCAGTTCTACGGCCTTTTCGATAAACCACTCGATACGATCCAGATTTTTCGTCGGCGCTACGCAGATTCGAATTGAAAACGGTCGGGGAACTGTCGTTTGGGTGTCCCTGATCCGGAACTGACACCGGCGCGCATCGGCCTGAGTAATAACGGCCGAATGGCGGTTTCCGTGTCCGTCTGTCACCGTAATTGAATCGCCGGTTTTCAGGCGAAGGGTTCGGACGGCGTGGCGCGAATCCTCTTCGGTCAGGTGCTGAACAGGCTCAGGTTGATAAAATAAATGCATACGTAACCCAAAAATACGGCAATTAGCGGCCCGGCGTGCAGGGCGGGACTATTTAACGCCTAGGTAGGAATAAGCAGCCGCGACGGCCAGACCCAGCCAGCCTTTAGCCGATGCGGTCAGCACCGGCACTACGTCCGGGTACTGCAGATAGCCCACAATCAACGACGCTACACCACAAACGAGCCAGACAGCAATATACACGACGGCAATAATGCCTACCGTTTTATTCGCCGTCGGTGTACTTCCGGTATTCAGCAAGCGGGCCGTGGGCGTATCGCCCGGCTTCGTGATGGCCAGCTCGGCCACGACAAGGGCCGACACCAGCCCGCCAACGAGGGTTAGTACGGTATTGATGCCTTCGTTCAGGTTTTTGGGATAATCTGTGCAGCCCGTTTCGAGCGAACAATATACCGCAAGAATAGCGTAGATGATGGCGTAAGCGTAAAGGCCCAATAACAGAACGGCGATGATGCCGCCAAAAATTACGCGTGCCATACGGTGTGAAGGGTTTAGAAAGGAGGCTTACTTGCTTTTATCTAGAAAAGCCGAAGTCGCTCCTAATCTATCCGTTGAACACCAGCTTCGGATTCTTCAGGCACTTCATCGCCTGTTCCAGCCCGTTGAGCGTTAACGGAAACATGCGGTTGCCTGACCACTCCCGGATCATATTCGTGCTCACGGTGTATGGCCAGTAAGCGGCTATGTTCGGGTTGAGCCAGACCAGGTGCGGGTACTGCGCCTTGAACCGATCGAGCCAGACGATACCCGCTTCCAGATTATAATGCTCTACGCTCCCCTTGGCCATCGTTATTTCGTAAGGCGCCATGGCCGCGTCGCCCACAAAAATCACCTTGTACTCCCGATTGTATTTGTGGAGTACTTCCCAGGTAGGAACCCGCTCCCGCCGACGCGTATTGTCTTTCCACAACGTCTCATAGAGGCAGTTATGGAAGTACAGAAACTCCAGATGCTTGAACTGATAGCGGGCAGCCGAAAACAGGTGCGAACACAAGTCAATGTGCTCATCCATCGAACCGCCCACATCAAACAGCATCAGCACCTTGACCCGGTTCTTCCGTGATGGCTGCATCCGGATGTCCAGCAGTCCGGCATTGCGGCTCGTGCTGTCGATGGTTGCGTCCATGTCGAGTTCATCGTCAGCGCCTTCACGGGTTAGAATCCGTAGCCGACGTAAGGCCAGCTTGAGATTGCGCGTGTTCAGTTCTACGTGATCGTCCAGGTTTTTATAGGCCCGCTGTTCCCAGATTTTCGTAGCCCTGTGGTTACGCTGCGATTTGTCCGGCTCGTCCGGGTTCATCCGGAATCCTTCCGGATTATAGCCATGCTCGCCAAAGGGCGAAGTTCCACCGGTGCCAATCCAGCGGTCACCGCCTTCGTGCCGTTCGTTTTGCTCGTTGAGCCGGTCGCGGAGTTCCTGCCAGAGCTTATCCAGGCCACCCATGGCTTCGATAGCGGCTTTCTCGTCGTCGGTGAGCTGGCTATCGAGCGCGTTGCGAAGCCAATCGGGCGGCACATCAGGCAGCGTTTCGGCGGAGGAAGCCGGGCTGTCGGCAATGTACTCGCCAAACAACCGATCGAACAGGTCGAGGTGCTGTTCGTGCTTAACCAAAGCCGTTTTGCTCAGGAAGTAAAAATCCTCAACGCTCGTAGCCCCCACGTCGCTCCGCATCGCCGAGAGCAGTGTCAGATACTCCGGCAGCGTAACCGGCAATCCGTTCTGGCGGAGGAGAAGAAAGAAATCGAGGAACATGGGGGAAGAGGAATGATGAATACAGAATGATAAATGATAGGCTGTTCGTGCATTTAGAGTTTATCATTCTGTATTTTAATACGGCCGGTTTCCTTTTCTACGTAACGCCAGCATCAGATCGGTATCCTGCTCGTTTTTCAGCAGCGCGCCCAGATACGGCGGCAGTTCATTCAGCGTATCAAGATCATTCAGATCATCGTGGGTGACGCCCGCCACGAGCAGCAGCCGAATCCAGTCGATCAGTTCGCTCGTGGATGGTTTCTTTTTGAGAGCCTTTACGTCGCGGATGCTGTAGAAGACCGACATCGCTTTAGTCATGAGCTCCTGGGGCAGGTTCGGAAAGTGAACCGTCACGATCTGCTGCATGGTCTCGCGATCGGGAAACCGAATGAAATGGAAAAAGCACCGGCGCAGGAACGCATCGGGTAGCTCTTTCTCGTTGTTCGACGTAATGATCACCACCGGCCGGTGGCGGGCCGTGATGGTCCGCTGCAGTTCATAACAGTAGAACTCCATGCGGTCGAGTTCCTGCAGCAGATCGTTCGGGAATTCAATGTCGGCCTTGTCGATTTCGTCGATCAGCAGCACGGCCTGCTCGTCGGCCTCGAATGCCTCCCAGAGTTTGCCTTTCCGGATGTAATGGCTCAGCTCGCCGACTTTTCCATCGCCCAGTTGCGAATCCCGCAGACGCGACACGGCATCATACTCATACAGTCCCTGCTGTGCCGAGGTTGTGGATTTTACGTGCCAGGTGTACAGCGGCTTGCCGAGCGACTGCGCGATTTCGTAGGCCAGCAGGGTTTTCCCCGTACCGGGTTCACCTTTTATCAGCAGCGGTTTTTGGAGCTGCATAGCCGCGTTGACGGCCGTGCTCAGCTCGCGGGTGGCGACGTAAGTTTCGGTGCCGGAAAATCTAGCCATTGGAATTCATTGATTGTCACGTATAATCATTTCCTGTCAGACAGTCGCCTGCCGCATGACTACTTAATGACAATCAATGACTATGAATGACGGTTTACTCGTCGCTTTCACTCGTAAACGAGTACAGCGTATTGTCTAAATGCAGGGCGTTGGCCTTGAAATTCTGGACAAAGTTTTCCACTACTTCGTCGGTTATTTCTTCTACGTTCAGGCATACGTCCAGGCTGATCCCGTAGTCGAAATTGGTATCGACCTCAACGTGCTCCTGTACCTTAACCGTTTCGGTTTCTTCGATTTCCTCAATAATTTCCGTCAGGGCCGTCTCGGCTTCCTCTTCCATCTCGGGCGAGATCTTATAACCGGGCTTACGGTCTTCGGGCGGTACGTATTCGGGATATGTTTTTCGAACCTGTTCTACAGCCATTTCGTAAACCAGGCTGCTGTGGTGAAGCCGGAGTGTATAAACCAGTGCATCAAAGATCACCTCCTGGCCCTGATACTGTCCTGGAAACTGAACATGGACGCACTCGCCCGATTCCAGTACGTCCAGATCGTCGTCTTCTACGTAGACAAACGATTTACCTTCCTGCCGACACTCTTCTTTGAGTGCGCTAATCTCTTCGGGATCGAACCCTTCATTTTTGTAATTAGCCATGCGGCAAAAGTAATGGATAATGCCCTATGGGCAATAGGCAAATTACTTCATTTAGACCATAGCTCAGATCGAGCCAGTCAGTCGCTCATGTAGCCAACCTACTGTTGTTTTCACCGTTAGCTTAGATGGGCTGGATATATCTCACCCGCTCGGAAGCCGTTACCGAGCCATGATTGGCTCAGCCATCCACTTGTGAATAGTAGCCTCGGCCAGATCGACGGCTGTCTGCATAACCGTCGGGTCAATCTGAGCCAGTTTGTCGTCGGGCTGGTGAATGCAGGGCATCTGGCCAGCCGAATCCAGGGCGCACAGAGCCAATACAGGAATGCGGTTACGCACGAACCACACACTATCAAAATCGGCGGTGTGCCAGCGGCCGAACTGAGCGCGGTTGCGGAAAGCGTCGGTCTGGAGCAGATTACGGGCCAGTTGGGTGGGTATATTGTCGTAGCGAATGACTTCGAGCGTTCCGGTCCGCTCAACAACCGTCAGCCTACCGGCGCCAAGCGTATCAAAATTGATCACCAGCGTCTGGGCGGGGTTCCATTCTTTTTTATGGGCTTCTACGTATTGATGCGCCCCGATCATCCCCACCTCTTCGGCACTGGTCAGCACGACTTCCAGATCCAGATTGGGCAGTTCCATTTCCCGAAGCCGGTCGGCAGTGGCCAGCGCGGCTGCAACGCCCGTCGCATTATCGCTTGCACCGTTCGTATAGCCTTTAATCCAGTAACCCGCCGTACTCATAACGGCCTGCACAACCAGGTATACCATCAGGACATACCGTATCTGCGGTATGTACGGCAAACCGACCCCAAACGCTTCAAACGTAGCGACCAGTGCCGCCAGCGCCATCAGAATCAGCGACACAATCAGCGAGGATCTAAAACGGGCCTGTTGTTTCGGCCCATACAGAAACGACACCGGGGCGGTATCGTAATGCGCCATTAAGATTATTTTCTGTCGGACGGCTGTATCAGAAGCCCAGCGGCCGACTATGTTGTAGGCCGTATGCTGAACCGGAAATTTTGTAATGAAGGAGTAACGCCAGTTGAAGTATCGCCAGGCCAGCCACGTAAAATACCAGACGAAACCAATTGCTACGCCCGTGACCGGCACCAGCAGCAAACCTGCCAACAGGCCGCCAATAAGCCAATAGACTATAGTTACGTAGGTTCGGGGCGTTTGAAAGGGTTCCTTCCGCACGGTAGCGCCCATGCCAGTCAGATAGGTTTCGAGCAGGCGACCGGCTTCAATCTCGCAGGGTGTGGCGGCTCCGCGATGCGGCAGGCCGGTCAGTTCGCGAAGAAAATTAGAGTCGGGATTTATGTACGTTTCCGGATTCACCTGATTTGTTCACTTCTATTATAAAGTAAAATCAGACCATTCATACTACTTACCTAAATCCCGCTCCAGCTTCGGCAGTGTTTCGATTACTTGACAAACAGCAGTTCCCGGTATTTCACCAGCGGCCAGTCTTCATCATCAACGATCTGTTCGAGTTTATCGACCTCGTAGCGGATTGCGTCAAAATGCTCTTTGACCTCCGTTGCGTAAAGATGCGCCCTACCGGCCGTATCGGTTACATTATTGGCCCGCTTGCGCGACTCAATCATCGACTCAACGCCTTTCTTAATAACCATTACCCGGGTCGATATTTCGCGGAGAATATCCTTGAGCGGTTCGGCCTCGGTAGCCATATCCAGCTCAACCATATTGCGGGCGGTTTCGGCTAATTTATTCTGGTATTTAAGGGCCGTTGAAACGACGTGGTTCATGGCCAGATCGCCCATCACCCGCGATTCAATCTGTACGTTCTTGATGTATTTCTCCAGCTCAATTTCGTAGCGCGACTCAACCTCGGCATGGCTCATGATCCCTGTCCGCTCGAACAGCGCCAGCGATTCGGGCTGGATATACACTTTCAGCGCTTCGGGCGACGATTTAATGTTCGACAAACCACGCTTTGCGGCCTCATCAACCCACTCGTCAGAATACCCGTTGCCCTCAAAGAGAATCCGTTTAGAGTTGGCGAAATATTCTTTCAGGATATCGACAATGGCCAGTTCCTTCTTTTCTCCGCGGGTTAGCCGGGCATCCAGATCGGTTTTGAATTTGTTGAGCTGATCGGCTACAATGGCGTTTAATACGGTCATGGTTGAAGCTGAGTTGGCCGAACTACCCACGGCCCGAAACTCAAACTTATTGCCCGTAAAGGCAAATGGCGACGTTCGGTTACGGTCGGTATTGTCGCGCATCAGACTTGGAATACGGTTCAGCCCCAGCTTATAGTACACGTTATCGCCTTTGTTGACGGTCACCTCCGATTTGGTTTCCAGATCGTTGAGGGCTCTCGTCAGCGTTTCGCCCAGGAAGATCGACACAATGGCCGGCGGGGCTTCGTTAGCGCCCAGGCGGTATTCGTTACCGGCTGAGGCAATGCTCGCCCGGAGCAGATCAGCATTATCATGGACAGCCTTGATGACGTTGACCAGGAATGTCAGGAAACGCAGACTCTCTTTAGGCTTCGTACTGGGCGCCAGCAGGTTAGCACCCGTATTGGTTCCCATCGACCAGTTGTTGTGCTTCCCGCTACCGTTGATGCCAGCAAACGGCTTTTCATGAAATAAGACCTTCAGATTATGCTTCTGCGCAATTTTCTCCATCAGATCCATCAGCAGCGCATTGTGGTCAATAGCCAGGTTTACCTCCTCGAAGGTCGGCGCCACCTCAAACTGCCCCGGTGCCACTTCGTTATGGCGCGTCCGGACGGGCATGCCTAGTTTCATGGACTCGAACTCAAAATCCACCATAAAGGCGTTGATTCGGGGCGGGATCGAACCAAAATAATGATCGTCCAGTTGCTGACCCCGAGCGGGCTGGTGGCCGAAAACCGTTCGGCCCGCCAGGACCAGATCCGGCCGGGCATAGAACAAAGCGCGGTCAACCACAAAATATTCCTGCTCAGGACCAAGCGTTGGGGTAACTTTAGTGATGTTCCGGTCGAAATACTGACAGACGGCCGTTGCGGCTTTGTCCAGGGCATACAGGGCTTTGAGCAAAGGTGTTTTGTAGTCGAGAGCCTCGCCCGTGTAGGATATAAAAACGGATGGGATACAGAGCGTTTTTCCACCGGCGCCATTATCCATCAGGAAAGCAGGGGACGACGGGTCCCAGCCGGTATAGCCGCGTGCTTCAAACGTATTACGCAGGCCGCCATTCGGAAACGATGAGGCATCCGGTTCCTGCTGAACCAGGGCGCTGCCTTTGAATTTCTCAATGGCTTTACCATCAATCGTAATGTCGAAAAAAGCGTCGTGTTTTTCAGCCGTTTCCCCCGTCAGCGGCTGGAACCAGTGGGTATAGTGCGTGGCCCCTCGTGACGTTGCCCATGACTTCATGGCCCCGGCCACTTCATCGGCTATGTTTCGGTCAATCTGACCGTTGGTCTGGATGGCTTCGGTTACTTTAAGGTAAGCTTCGGGCGATAGCAACGCCCGCATAACCTCATTATTGAACGTATTACTACCAAAGAAATCGCCGACGCGCTCCGTCGGAGCCGTTACGGGTATGGCCTGCCGGCTCTGGGCAATTTCAAGGGCTTTAAAACGGAAATTAGACATGTGCGATACGGATGGTGTTTAGTCCAAAAATCAACCAAACATACATGCCATCCGGTCGGATTACAACGGGTAATAAAGAAAAAGCCCGACTGCGTGCGCAGTCGGGCTTCGTTCAGTATGAACTTAATCAGACCTATACGGCTTCCAGCACATCTGCCGACTTAACGGTCTTGATGATACGGGCAGCTACTTTATACGGATCAGCTGCCGAGTTCGGACGACGATCTTCGAGCCAGCCTTTCCAGCCGCGTTCTACCGTAGCAATGGGGATACGGATCGAAGCGCCCCGGTCAGAAACTCCGTATGAGAACTGGTCGATTGATTGCGTTTCGTGCTTACCCGTCAGGCGCTGTTCGTTGTCGGCACCATAAACAGCGATGTGTTCTTTAACTACCGGGGCAAACGACTGACAGATTTTGTCGTAAACTTCTTTACTGCCGGCTGTGCGCAGTACTGAGTTCGAGAAGTTAGCGTGCATACCCGAACCGTTCCAGTCCGTAGCGCCCAGCGGCTTGCAGTGCCAGTTGATCGAAACACCGTATTTCTCGCCAATGCGTTCCAGAATGTAACGGGCTACCCAGATCTGATCACCTGCGTCTTTGGCGCCTTTCGCGAAAATCTGGAACTCCCACTGACCGGTTGCTACTTCTGCGTTGATTCCTTCAACGTTCAGGCCAGCGTCCAGACAAGCGTCCAGGTGTTCTTCAACGATGTATCGGCCAAAGGCATTCTGTGCCCCAACTGAGCAGTAATAGGGGCCCTGCGGGCGTTTTGGAAAGCCTTCTGCCGGGAAGCCCATCGGCTTGTCGATGGCCATATCCCAAAGGAAGTACTCCTGCTCAAAACCAAACCAGAAGTCGTTATCATCGTCTTCAATCGTAGCGCGACCATTCGACTCGTGGGCCGTACCATCTGCGTTCAGTACTTCACACATTACAAGAAAGCCGTTCTTGCGCTGCGGGTCCGGACAAATGAAAACCGGTTTCAACAAGCAGTCCGACGAGCCGCCGGGAGCCTGCTCAGTTGAGGAGCCATCAAACGACCAGAGTGGGCAGTCTTCCAGATTACCCGAGAAGTCGGCCTCAATTTTGGTTTTAGAACGTAAGCTTTGGGTGGGCTTGTAGCCATCGAGCCAAATGTACTCTAACTTCGACTTTGCCATGGGATACAGGTGGATTGGTTAGTTATCGGGCGTCTGTTACGATACGTTCAGCAAATATAATGCGGCTTCACAATAAGTTTTAAATGCACACCCGCCTTTTAGCCATATTTTTAATGGTTTTTATGGAAAAATTATAATAATAATTCGTTTGATACAGAAACGGGCCATATTTTTTATCAAAACCAGAATAAGTCAACCAAACACATGAATAGCTACTATTTGCCTGTTTTCGGCTGAATAGCTTCGTATTATAAGCTAATATCCGCCAAACTCGAATATTCCTTCGCGGAAAAGCCTTTAATATCAGCTAACGATAGGTCCTTTTCATTCAGAGCATAAGGAACCCGCTGCGCTGTTTTTTTGTAAATTGGCCAGAACCGGCCTCGTCAACTTGTGGGTCGGGTGGCTACGCTGGCCGTAAGCCAAACACATTTTCTGATACTCGTGAAAAAAGTCGCTTTTTATACACTCGGGTGCAAACTCAACTTCTCGGAAACCTCGACGCTGGCCCGGCTGATGGAGCAGCAGGGGTATGAGCGGGTGGAGTTCAACCAGCAGCCTGACATCTTTATTATTAATACCTGCTCGGTAACGGACAATGCCGATAAGAAATGTCGGAAAATTGTCCGCGAGGCCCAGAAAATCAACCCCGATGGTTATGTAGCGATCCTGGGTTGCTACGCTCAGCTAAAACCAGCCGAAATTTCGGCGATTCCCGGTGTGGATGCGGTACTGGGAGCGGCCGAAAAATTCAGGCTGCATGAGCTGATGCCGACTTTTGAGAAAGTCCCGGTCGGACAGCCGGCGCGGGTGTTCAACTCACCCATCGAGCATGCGATTGATTACCACGCGTCGTATTCTCTGAACGACCGCACGCGTACCTTCCTGAAAGTGCAGGATGGCTGCGATTACCCCTGCGCTTATTGCACGATCCCACTCGCCCGGGGTAAAAGCCGATCTGATACGGTCGCTAACGTAGTACAAGCCGCCCGGGAAATTGCCAGTCGGGAAGTCAAAGAAATCGTCCTGACGGGCGTTAACATCGGCGACTTTGGTCTGGTCAATGGTCACCGGCTGGAGACTTTCTTTGAACTGGTGCAGGCACTTGATGACGTAGACGGAATCGAGCGGTTCCGGATCTCGAGCATCGAGCCTAATCTTCTCACCGACGAGATCATTGCGTTTGTCGCTCAATCGAAACGATTTGTTCCGCACTTTCACGTTCCGCTGCAATCGGGCAGCAACGGGGTCCTTGGACTGATGCGCCGTCGTTACAAACGCGAACTGTATGCCGACCGGATCGCTAAAATCAAGAACTTGATGCCCCACGCCTGCATTGGCGTTGATGTCATCGTTGGGCACCCTGGCGAAACCGACGAAGCGTTTAAGGAAACGTATCAGTTTCTGAACGAGCTGCCGGTCTCTTACCTGCACGTCTTTACGTACTCCGAACGGCCCAATACCACCGCGCTGGCTATTAAACCAGTTGTGCCGGGTCATGTCCGGGCAGAACGCTCAAAAATGCTGCATATCCTTTCGGACAAGAAACGCCGGGCTTTTTACGACTTACAGGTAGATCAACACGCTACGGTCCTGTTTGAAGAAGATGTTGAAAACGGCCTGATGCAGGGCTTTACAGAGAACTATGTCCGTGTTGTGGCTAAATACGACCCGCTGCTAATCAATGAGATTTTGCCTGTTCGACTCAAGGCCGTAACCGCCGAAGGCTTGATGGAAGTCGAAGAACTGGAAACGGTGCTGGAAAAACACGGGTAGTTTTCAACAGTTCAGGCCGGTTGAGAAACCGGCTTTTTTTATGGTCGTCGTTTTCGGCCCTGGAGCTAGTTTGAAAGCCAAACCAGAAGAAAAGCGGCCGCACTAATCAGGCTAACCTTTTATAAACAAAAAAGCCAAGCGAGACACTCTCTTGGCTTTCTGATTTACTCAACGTTATGAAAAACTTTTCTTTTCGACACAATTATAAAACAAAAGTAATGAAGATTAATTCTTTTTCGCAAAAAAAATTTATACTAATCAAATAAATACCTACAAATCAATACGTTAAACCGAACAGTTTAAAATTGACAAACCATTTTTTAAGTATAACTACTCAACACAATCTAACTGTACGGACCGAAAACTTATTGATCTGCCCCATTTCAGGTAAATAAAACCCCATCCCGGATGGTTACAGTACGGTCGGCTAGGGCAGCTAATACTTCATTATGCGTAACAATGATGAAGGTTTGCCCTAGTTCATCGCGAAGTCGAAAAAAAAGTTGATGAAGATCTTCGGCGTTACGCGAATCCAGATTCCCGCTGGGTTCATCGGCAAACACAATAGCCGGTTCATTGATCAGCGCCCGGGCAACGGCCGTTCGCTGCTGCTCACCACCAGATAGCTGAGACGGCAGATGATTCAGTCGGTCGCGCAGGCCCAGGGTGGACAGCAGCGACTCGGCCCGCTCGCGCACGTCCCGTTCTAGCTTCCCCGCAATGAACCCCGGCAGACACACATTTTCGAGGGCCGTAAACTCAGGCAGCAGGTTATTGAACTGAAACACAAAGCCAATCTGCTCATTGCGGAAACGGGCCAGTTGCCGGTCGTTGAGTTGAAAGACATTCTGCCCGTCAATGTGCAGTTCGCCTGTATCCGGTCGGTCGAGCGTTCCCAGAATCTGGAGCAGCGTAGTTTTTCCGGCTCCCGAAGCCCCTACGATCGATACTACTTCGCCCGAATCGATTGTCAGATTGATTCCTTTCAGAACGTTTAAATCACCGTAATTCCGGCGTAAATCAAGGGCTTGAAGAAGCGGCATCCTGTTCGAAGTTCGGCGTTTATTGTTTGAAGTTGGCTTCAGATGCAACGTCAAACGTTAAACCTCAAACTCCAAACCAAAATAAATAACTAATTTGCCGCGCAAAAATACGATTTCCAACAATCCTTGTTGCAGTTGTCATGAATATACACGAGTATCAGGGGAAAGAAATTCTCAAAAAGTACGGCGTCCGGATTCAGGAGGGCATCGTGGCCGAATCGCCCGAAAAAGCCGTTGAAGCCGCCAAGCAGATCATGGCGCAGTCCGGCTCTAAGTTTGTCGTTGTGAAATCGCAGATTCATGCCGGCGGACGTGGTAAGGGCAAGGTCGTCGGGAGCGAACAGCGGGGCGTAGCCGTCGCCAAGTCGGTCGACGACGTGCGTCAGATTGCCAAAAATCTCATTGGCAACGTGCTTGTTACGCACCAGACCGGCCCCGAGGGCAAAAAAGTCAATAAGGTGCTCGTAGCGCAGGACGTGTTTTACCCTGGCGCATCGGAGCCGAAAGAGATGTACATCAGTATCCTGCTCGATCGCAGTAAAGCCTGCAATGTCATCATGGCCAGCACTGAGGGCGGTATGGACATCGAAGAAGTAGCCGCCAGCACCCCCGAGAAGATCGTGAAGGAGTGGATCGATCCGGCCGTTGGCTTACAGCCTTTCCAGGCCCGGAAGATTGCGTTCGGACTGGGTCTTGAGGGCGAAGCCTTCAAGGAGATGGTGAAGTTCGTCACGTCGCTCTACAAAGCTTACGTCGATACGGATGCCTCGATGTTTGAAATCAACCCGGTGCTGAAAACGTCAGACAACAAAATCCTGGCGGTTGATGCAAAAGTAAACCTGGACGACAACGCACTCTACCGGCATCCCGATCTGGCCAACCTACGCGACATTACGGAAGAAGATCCCCTCGAAGTCGAAGCGACGGCGAATGACCTCAACTACGTAAAACTCGACGGTAATGTAGGCTGTATGGTGAACGGCGCCGGACTGGCCATGGCCACGATGGACATTATTAAACTGTCGGGTGGAGAACCGGCTAACTTCCTCGACGTAGGGGGCGGTGCAAACGCCAAGACAGTTGAAGCCGGTTTCCGCATTATCCTGAAAGACCCGAACGTAAAAGCTATCCTGATTAATATTTTCGGGGGTATTGTCCGCTGCGACCGGGTGGCAACGGGTGTTGTCGAAGCCTACAAAGCCATTGGCGACATTAAAGTGCCGATCATTGTCCGGTTGCAGGGTACTAATGCCGAAGAAGGAGCCCGCATCATCGACGAATCGGGATTAAAAGTTTATTCGGCTGTTCTGCTGAAAGAAGCCGCTGAGAAAGTAGAGCAGGTTTTGAAAGAAGTCGTTTAATTCTACTGTCAGCACTTATGCTAAACGAACGAAGCCGGGGCAATCGCTCCGGCTTCGTTCGTTTATATCGTTACGCCTAACTATTCCGGCGGGAGTTATTGTAATATTTCGTGGCTTCGGGCAGCAACTTCTGCAGATCACTGATCCGACGCGCATCAGACGGGTGATCCGACAAAAATTCGGGTGTGCTTTTTCCGGCGCTGGCTTTCGCCATGCGCGACCAGAAATCAACCGCTTCCTGCGGATTATAGCCTGCCATAGCCATAAAGATGAGTCCAAGGTGATCAGCCTCCGATTCCTGGCTCCGACTGTGGGGTAGAGCCCGACCAACCTGATAGGCTGCAGGAAGCGTAGCGCCAACCGCCTGCATCAGCAGCGCCCGGGTGGTTGTGCTTTGCTGCGCCTGCGAGCCCAGATACGCCTGGCCTACCTGAAGCAGTCCATTGGCAACCAGGCTTTCGCTCATGCGTTCGTTGCCGTGTTCGGCAATGGCGTGCGACACCTCGTGGCCCATTACGGTAGCCAGACCCGCTTCGTTCTGCGTATAAGGCAGTATGCCGGAATAGACCACAATCTTGCCACCGGGCATACACCAGGCGTTTACCTGCGGACTCTGCACCAGGTTATACTCCCAGTTGAACCCTTCCAGCCGGCTGCCCAGATTATTAGCATTCAGATACTGTTCCACAGCCTGACGAATTCGGGTTCCTACACGCCGAACCATTTCGGCATCGCCGGAACGCACTACCTGACTGGTGTCGAGAAACTGCTTATATTGTTGGCTGCTAAGCGCCAGAATCTGGTCGTTCGGTACAAGCAGCAACTGTCGGCGATTGGTTAGGGGTACGCGAGCGCAGGCGGTTACTAAAGCGACCAGCGCCATCATACCTAAAAGTGTGTTTCTCATCTTTTTGCGTTTTTGTTGAATGGTTATTCGACGATATATGACCTGCAACCGGCTGGATTTGTTCAAATTTTTCCTTACTGGTGCGGTCAGGCTCTCTTTCCTCCTTAGATTTGTGCCGTTCCCATTCGTTTAAAAAGTCATTACGTGGTTATCCTGTCATTCATGGTCAATTGAGCTATTTTTAACGAATGACAATCCCCGACCACACAATGACTACTTAATGACTTTTTCCGCATGAAGATTATCTGCGTTGGCCGCAATTACGTCGAACACATTAAGGAACTCAATAACGAACAACCCGACGATCCGGTCATTTTCATGAAACCCGAAACGGCAATTCCGCTAAAGAACGAGCCGTTTTTTTATCCCGAATTCTCCAGCGACGTCCATCATGAAGTTGAGATTCTGGTGCGGATAAACCGGGTCGGTAAGAACATCGACGAGAAGTTTGCGCATAAGTATTACGACGAAATCGGCATTGGCGTTGATTTTACGGCCCGCGATGTTCAGTCGAAATTAAAGGCAAAGGGTCTGCCCTGGGAACTGGCAAAAGGCTTCAATGGCTCCGCTCCTATTTCCCAGTTCAGGCCGAAGACCGACTTCCCGGATCTGCAAAACCTCAACTTCCACCTGGAGGTAAATGGCGAAACCCGTCAGCAGGGTAACACGAGCCTGATGCTGTTTAAAATCGATTATCTGATTTCATTCGTATCCCGGTATTTTCTGCTGCAGCAGGGCGATATTCTGTTTACGGGTACCCCCAAAGGCGTTGGGCCGGTTCAGGTTGGTGATCGCCTGATGGCTTATATTGAGAACCAGAAAATGCTTGAGTTCGACGTTAAGTAATTAGGGCTGGTTCAACAGGCAGGTATGCCAAGAGCAGCACCGTTGTTGCAGGAGCCGAATCTGAACCAGGGCGTTTTCTATCTAATTTTTGCTTTTGAAACGATTACCGATCCATAATTTCCTGTTAGCCCTGCTGGGTTCGGGCCTGGCGCTGGGGCAAACCAGCACGAGTTCGTCCCGAATGCCAGAGTCTATCGTCAATCAGCCGATTGTCGCGAAGGCGGTTAGTGCTGCACCACCGGGTTATTTTCTGTTCCCAATCATGCCGGGCAGCCGTAACTCGCTGGCGGGTGGTCTGGGCGATTTGCGGGCGAACCACTTTCATGCGGGGCTGGATATCCGCACAGGCGGACGCGAAGGGCTGGACGTCCACGCAGCCGCCGATGGGTACGTATCGCGCATTGCGGTCTTCACGGCTGGCTACGGGAATGTCATTTTCATTAAGCACCTCAACGGGCTCACGACAGTTTATGGCCATCTGAAGACGCTTAATGACACGCTGGGTACGTATCTTCGGCAGCAGCAGTACGATAAAAAAACGTTTGAAATCGACCTTCGGCCCGCACCGGGCCAGTTTCCGGTGAAGCAGGGCGATGTCATTGCCGCGTCGGGCAATACGGGCGGTTCGGGCGGGCCGCACCTGCACTTCGAGGTTCGGGATGCGAATGACAACCTTATCAACCCCCTGCTCTTTAACTTCCCCGAAATTCAGGACGAAGTTCCCCCCTATTTTGAACGGATTGCGCTGAAGACCATGACGCCAGCCTCACGCATCAACGGCGAATACCAGCGCGTCAGTTACGCGCCTGTCCGCCGGGCCGACGGCAGTTATACGTTGACGCAGCCCATCTCGGCATCGGGGCTGATTGGGCTGGAAGTACTGGGTTATGACAAAACCAGCGGATCGCCCTACCGGAATGGGATCAGTTGTCTAGAGATTAAGCTAGACGGTCGCGAGGTCTTTGCGTACAACATGAACATCTTCCCCAATGAGCAAACCCGGTTCATGAATATCCACGAGAATTATGAAGTGGAGCAGACCACGGGGCAACGCTACCATCGGGGCTACATAGCCGACGGCAATATTCTGAACTTGTATAAACTGCCTACCAATGCGGCTTATCGGGGTCGGTTACCTCTGCTCGACGGGCGTCCGCATGAAGTTACGCTGACGCTGTTTGATGCTTTCGATCATGCGGCCCGGCTAACGTTTACAATTCTGCCCGAACGGCCCGCTACGGCTCCTGCTGGCAGTGATTCGCTGGCTGTCCAGGCCGATAGCGACGACACCGGAGAAACGGAGGCTCTGCTTGACGGACTTCCATCGGCGACTATTACGACCGACGAAAACGTGCTGAAACTGACGGTTCGGAACGTATCCCCAACGAATCCACCAGTTGCCAAACTCTTCGTGGGTCGTTCGACGACCGATCAGCCAGTTAGTTATGTCCGTAACAACCAAGCCATTTATCTTATAGATTTGCGCCAGTCATTGCCGGATTCGGTACAGTTTGGCCGGGGCGTGGTACGAACAAATTATAAAAAACGGATTGTGCCCGGCCGCAGTGAAGTCCTGGTTGACGGTAACGCCCGCCTGGAATTCGGCCCAAAGACCTTATTTGACACACTTCATCTCGCGGTACGGCCTGTGCCGGGCGGAGGGCTGGAAATTAACCAACCTACCATTCCGCTCAACGACTATCTGACGGTTCAATACGTCCCGAACCTTCCCATCGCCATCGACACCATGCGGACAAAAGCGTACTGGACGAGTGGCGGACGCGAAAGTTTTGTGGGCGGAACCTGGAACAAAGGCCGGATCGAGTTTAAAACCCGCTCACTGGGACGTTTTCAGTTATTGACGGACGCAACTCCGCCCCGGGTTGAAATTCTGTCGGCAACACCAGCCGGAATCTCGGCCCGGATTCGTGACGACCTGTCGGGCATTGCGCAGTTTCGGGCGCTGGTCAACGGCGAGTGGATTTTGATGCAGTACGACTATAAACGGGCACTGCTGTGGTCGGATAAGCTGAACCCTGACGAACCATTTGAGATTGGGGCTGAAGTGATCGTGCAGGTGAAAGATCGGTCTGGCAATATCGGCTCCGATACGACCACAATTGAAACGCCCCGACCAGTGGTTCGTAAAAAAGCCCCAGTTAAACGCCGGCGAAGGCGGTAACGTAACGTTCGGGTTAGTGGCAGACCCTAGTTAAACTGTTCAAACGCATAGATTTATATTCTGAAAACCAATAACCAGATGAAGTTATCCGTCGGCGATCCCGCCCCCGATTTCATCAGCATCGATCAGAAAGGCCAGCCTATCCGGCTATCCGACTACCGGGGCAAAAAGGTTGTGCTTTACTTTTACCCCAAAGACGATACGTCGGGTTGTACGGCGCAGGCGTGCAGTCTGCGCGACAGTTACGCGGGTCTTCAGTCGGCAGGGTATGAAGTTCTGGGCGTGAGCCTAGATGACACTAAGTCTCATCAGAAGTTTATCAGTAAATATGACCTGCCATTTTCACTCATCGCTGATACCGACCGGCAGGTAGCTGAAGCGTATGGAGTCTGGCAGGAAAAATCCATGTACGGTCGCAAATACATGGGCATCGTTCGGACCACCTTCCTGATTGACGAAAACGGCATCATTACTGACATCATCGGTAAAGTAGATACTAAACAACACGCAGAACAGATTTTAAAATAACGCGGGCACTCCGCACTTTGTACAATCCCCTGCGGACAGGCAGTCCGCAATACATTATGGAAATCGAGCAACTCGAACAAATTGCTACCGCCGTACGGCGCGACATCGTCCGCATGGTTGCGGCCGTTAACTCTGGCCACCCCGGCGGCTCACTTGGGTGCACCGACTTTATGGTTTCGCTTTACTTTGAGATTATGCGCCGGAAACAAGACGCAAACGGCAAGCCTATCTTTGATATGGATGGCCGCGACGAAGACTTGTTTTTCCTCTCGAACGGGCATATCTCGCCGGTATTCTACTCGGTACTGGCCCGGGCGGGTTATTTCCCGATCGAAGAACTCTCTACGTTCCGAAAGCTGGATAGCCGCCTGCAGGGACACCCAACCACGGCCGAGCATCTGCCGGGCATTCGGATTGCTTCGGGTTCGCTGGGACAGGGTTTATCGGTAGCCTGTGGAGCCGCTTACGCCAAGAAACTGAACGGCGACGACAAACACGTTTACGTCCTGATGGGCGATGGTGAGCAGCAGGAAGGCCAGATCTGGGAAGCAGCGCAGTTCGCGCCTAACAAAAAGCTGGGTAACCTGACGGCAGTCATTGACTTTAATCTGGCGCAGATTGACGGTTCTACGGAGAACGTAAATGACAACCGCGATCTCGGGGCTAAATACAAAGCATTCGGCTGGCACGTTGATGAGATGAAGGGTAACGACATGGCCGACGTAGTAAAAACGCTTCGTAAATCGCAGGAGAACCCCGACGTACCCACGCTGATTCTGATGCATACTGAAATGGGCTATGGCGTCGATTACATGATGGGCAGCCATAAGTGGCATGGCATTGCCCCCAACGCCGAACAGCTCACGCAGGCTCTCAACCAGTTACCTTTAACGGTTGGTTACTCGGATTATTAAGATGTTATTACCGATAGAACGAGCTAGGATGTAGCATCCCTATACCAGCCATGAAGATCAAAAGCTTGGTCATCGAAAATTTCAAGTCCATTGAACGGATCGAGCTCATTGAGCCGAATCCGTTCACGGTCTTTGTCGGCCCTAACGGGTCAGGCAAATCAAATATTTTCGAGGCTTTGGAATTTGTGAATCTTCAGGAGCGTATGGGTGGAATAACGGGGAGTTTGTTTGGTGGCCCTGAAAACTTTTTGAGAAGACACAATACTGCAAGCAAGTTCACTGTCCATTTTGATTCAGATGTTTCTGGATTTGAGCGTGGTTATTATATCAACATTCTCCAACATTCAACAAATGAAACAGCTCATTTGCAAGAGTTCGGATATATTAACAATTCACTAACTCAATCTGACTACGTTGCTAAAAATCCTTTTTATAATTTCTCTAGATTGTTTGTTGGAAAAGATGAACAACAGAAATTAAACTTCAAGGATGATAATCGACTGACTTTTGCTGCAGATAACCTAGAGTTAGTCTTGAAACGTATACTTTCAAATAGTATACTACGTAACGAGTTATTTGAATGGTTAGAATTATTTGTTCCGGAGTTCAAAGCTGTCGAAATAGATGACAGAAATGAACTTCACTGGTTTGAACAGTTTTCATCAAGCCACTTCACAAAGTCTCTGATTTCAGACGGTACGTTCAACATCCTCGCTCTGCTGACGGCTGTTTATCAAAGTGACGACAAGCCGCAGTTCCTTTGTATAGAAGAACCAGAGAACGGATTGCATCCTCAGGTAGCGGCTGAGCTGGTCGATTTCTTCCGCATCATGTGTGAAGAGCGTGGTCATTATATCTGGTTGAATACGCACTCGCAATCGATGGCATCCCGCGTCCGGCCAAATGAGTTTGTCGTTGTTGAAAAGAAAGAAGGAGCAACCACCGTTCGGCAATTCCGGAACGAAGATTTTCATGGGATGTCCGTTGATGAAGCCTGGCTCACAAACGCATTAAACGGGGGGCTGGCATGGTAAACGTTGGTTTCATCTGTGAGGGCGACACAGAAGTAAAGATCGTCAAATCAGAAGCCTTTCAAACGCTGCTTGCCGCAGCAGGTTTACATTGCGTATCGCCGATTCAAAATGCAGATGGCAATGGAAACCTGTTGCCACATAATATTGAAGAAAAGCGGCAGGCCCTACTACAAGCTGGTACGGCACATGTTGTGGTGCTGACTGATCAGGATGACGATACGTCTGTAGAAGCTACACGACAACGAATTGGCGAATACCCGAATCAACACACGGTCATTGCCGTTCGAGCTGCAGAAGCCTGGTTCCTGGCCGATTCTGCCACGATGAGTACAATGCTGGACGTTACGTTCCATATGGATTACCCAGAGCAGGAAGCTGATCCATTTGAAACCATTCGGCAGTTATTTCTTGCCAAAACTGGCCGGGGAGTCGGCACAAAACCAATTCTGGCCCGGCGTATGCTTAAGTATGGTTTCTCCATTGAGCGGGCGGCTGCGCACCCCAACTGTCCGAGTGCCCACTATTTTCTAACTAAATTGCAAACCCTCGCTTCGGCGAACTGAACACAGACTATGAAAAAATACGAATACACAGAAAAGAAAGACACCCGTTCCGGTTTTGGTGCGGGTATTGCCGAACTGGGCAAATCGAACCCTAACGTCGTTGCGCTGACCGCCGATCTGGCCGGCTCGCTCAAGCTCGAAACGTTTATTAAAGAGAACCCCGACCGGTTTGTGCAGTGCGGCATTGCTGAAGCCAACATGATTGGCGTATCGGCGGGCCTGACCATTGGCGGAAAAATTCCGTTTGCCACAACTTTCGCGAACTTCGCTACGGGTCGGGTGTACGACCAGATCCGGCAGTCGGTGGCGTATTCTAACAAGAACGTTAAAATCTGCGCATCGCACGCGGGCGTAACGCTGGGCGAAGACGGGGCAACCCACCAGATTCTGGAAGATCTGGGCATGATGAAAATGCTGCCCAACATGACCGTCATAAACCCCTGCGATTATAATCAGACCAAAGCTGCGACTATCGCTATCGCTGAGTACGAAGGCCCCGTTTACCTGCGATTTGGCCGTCCGGTTATCCCTGTTTTCACCCCGGCCGACCAGAAGTTTGAGATCGGTAAAGCCTGGCATGTCAATGAAGGCGATGCCGTATCGATTTTCTGCACGGGCCACCTTGTCTGGGAAGCCATCAAGGCGGGCGAAATGCTGGCCGAAGAAGGTATTGAAGCCGATATTATCAACATTCACACAATTAAACCGTTAGACGAAGAAGCCATTCTGGCATCGGTCAAAAAGACCGGATGCGCCGTTTCGGCCGAAGAACACATGCTGAACGGTGGTCTTGGCGATAGCGTAGCGCAGGTGCTGGCCCGCAACTTCCCGGCCCCGCTGGAATACGTCGGTGTTCACGATACGTTCGGAGAGAGCGGCACGCCCGACCAGTTAATGAAAAAATATGGCCTCACTGCCGACAAAATTGTTGAGCAGGTAAAAAAAGTAATGGCAAGAAAATAAGTGATGGTGGCAGGTAATTTGCAGTGGACGGCTTAGAGCCAACTACAAATTACCTGTCGCTGAATGCCAACAATGACAGACGAAGAACTCCTCGCCAAATACCGCGACCCATCAAGCCGGAACTATGCCTTTAATCTGCTGGTGCGACAGTATCAGCAGAAGATTTATTGGCATATCCGGAAGATGGTCATCGACCACGATGACGCGGATGATCTGGTGCAGGAAACGTTCATAAAAGTCTGGAACAGCCTGGAACAGTTTCGGGGCGACAGTCAGTTATATACCTGGATCTATCGCATTGCCACCAACGAGTGCCTGAACTTTCTGAACAAGAAACGCCGACGGTTCTTTCTGCCCATCGGCGACGTAGAGGGCGAGTTGATGGAGAAGCTCGAAAGCAACACGGACTACGTTACGTCCGGTAATGAGCCTAGTGGCGAAGAGATTCAGATGAAACTTCAGAAGGCGCTGCTGAAGTTGCCCGACAAGCAGCGGTTAGTGTTCAACATGAAATACTTCGACGATATGAAGTACGAAGAGATTTCAGAGATTACCGGCACATCGGTTGGCGCACTTAAGGCTTCGTACCACCTTGCCGTCAAAAAAATCGAGGAATACCTGACAAAAACAGATACAACAGATTAAACCTAACGTATTTTAGGCTGTCAAATCTGAAACGCAGCGATAATTGTGTGATTTGCACACACAGGTACTATGGACGATAAAAATTACTTTCGGCTCGATGAACTGCCCCCCGAGCATCCGTTGCGGCAGCAGCCCTTTTCGGTGCCGGAGGGCTATTTCGATGCTTTGCCATCGCGGGTGCAGGCCCGGGTGGCGCGGAAACAGAAACCGGCCTTTTCGATAAGCTGGTCATGGCAGCGTACGGCGGCCTCACTGGCGGGTGCCAGTCTGATTGCGGTGCTGGTGTGGCAAACATTACCCCAGCGTCAGGAGTCATTAGGTACGGAAGCCTTAACGGGTGTCAGCAATGAAGTGATTGCGGCCTATCTGGCTGAGCAGGGCGTGGATCCCTACGAACTAGCCGATAGTCAGCAGCTTCACTCCTCGTTGGGGACGGACACAACCGCTATTGAATACCTTGACGTAGAGCCTGCTGATATTCGGCAGCATATGGAGGAGCAGAACTTGATTGGCAATTCAGAATTCGGCTCCTGATTTATAGAATGGTAAATTTTACGACGATGAGACACGCATGGATTGGTTGGCTGCTGGGTTTGGTGCTGATGACGCACGCAGCCGTCGCACAGAACGACCTCAGCGGACGCCAGAAAATTGAATCGGCTAAGATAGGCATGATTACGAACCGGCTCAATCTGACCACCGATCAGGCTCCCCAGTTCTGGGCGGTTTATAACGAATACAACGCGAAGAAGCAGGAGCTGAACCGCCGAATCCGGCAACTCAACAATGAGCCGTCGCGGGGTGGTTTGAATAACAATCAGTTGATGGACGGCCTGCGGGAGGTCAACGCGACCAAACAAAAACTCGCCGATCTGGACGACGAATATATGAACCGGTTTCTGAAGGTTATTACGCCCGCGCAACTGGCAGAGTTATATAAGACTGAGCAGGTCTTCAATAATATGCTTCTGAAACGGTTAAATAATCAGAACAATTAGACTACTCATCTATCCAGTCATGAAAAAGCCGCCTGATTTAGGCGGCTTTTTCATGGCCGGGCAGTAATAGTTCATTTCCCCACCATATGCCTTAGGGCCTGATCAACGGTTCGGCCGCTCCGGAATGTCAGACCACAGCGGACCGGTTAGGTTTGAAATCCTTAATCATTAGTTTGAATCTCTTTACCCCGATGGCCGTCCTGACCGGTACCTTTGCGGTAAATAATTAACTCAGCGACAAGTCAATTTCAACAAGAGATAAATGAAGAAGTTAACATTCATACTAGCCGCAACCTTCATGCTTCTGGGGCAGGCTCGCGCGCAAAGCGGAGAAACTGTATCGGATCACAACCACCAGCATGTATGATATGTCGCGGGTGATGGCCAAAGGTTATTTTGATAAGCTTACCCCGGAACAACGCACGAACGTGCTGGAAGGGCTGAGCCAGCAACGGTGGGCAGATGCAGAGAAAGGAACGCCCGCTCCCTCCACCAATAATCTCCCCCAAAAGCTGCAGGGCAACGAGCCGCAGTTCGTCGTTGATTATTTCAATTATTATAAAACGCCACGGGGGTTTCATTCCAATTCGATTAATTCAAATGGTGCATGAACCGCTACCAATCCGCTGTCGTTCATGAATATGCCCTTGCTGACTTACATCAAAGAAATCGCACCTCGTCCGGTTTTGCTGATTGCCGGTAAAAAGGCACACTCCCGTTATTTCAACGAGGATGCTTACAAAGCAGCCGCCGGGCCGAAAGAGCTATTGATTATTCCGGATGCCAGTCATGTCGATTTGTACGACCAGTTAGCTATCATTCCTTTTGATAAACTAACCGCCTTCTTTACCGAACATCTGAAGCCGGGTAAGCCCCTGGAAAAGAGCGTCGGGGTTATTTCAGTAGAAGGCAAATAGAGAAGGCTCCGGGTGGCGGTTTTCCTCTCTTACTGATAAAGGAATGGACAATAGCACTCAACAAAGAAGCCCCCTACCGGTTGAGTATTGGTACCCCTACGAGTTCGTGGTGAAAACAGGGTCTGGAAAATCATGTCAATTGCATTTTTAGCCCTTGAATAAGGTGCTGAAACAAGGTCACAAAAAGTAATAGCCTGAAAACAACGATTATGGAAGCAGTAAAAACAGCAGAAGCAAGCGCAACAGCCACCAATGTCAAAGAAATTAAAGCCTTTGGCACAGAGGCAGCCGAAGCGCCTTTGAACCAAATGAGTATCAACCGCCGGAAACCCACACCGCACGACGTGGAAATAGAAATTCTGTTCTGCGGGGTTTGTCACTCCGACCTGCATACGGCCAGGAGTGAATGGGGACCTTCTCTATACCCCTGCGTTCCCGGTCACGAGATTGTGGGTAGAGTGGTGAGCGTGGGCGGTCACGTCAGTAAATTCAACGTAGGTGACATGGTCGGCGTAGGCTGCATGGTCGATTCCTGCCGGGAATGTGAGTACTGTCAGGAAGGGCTGGAGCAATATTGCGAACCCGGCATGACCGGCACGTACAATTCGCCAGATAAGCACCTACCGGGCAATCCAACCTTCGGAGGCTATTCAGAAAGCATTGTGGTGGATGAGAACTTTGTGTTGCGCATCCCCGACAACCTCGATCCTGCGGCAGCGGCTCCCCTGCTTTGCGCCGGTATCACGACGTATTCACCCCTGCGGCACTGGAATGTGGGGCCGGGTAAAAAAGTGGGGATCGTCGGCATTGGTGGTTTAGGACATATGGGCCTAAAGATCGCGAAAGCCATGGGCGCACACGTAGTAGCATTCACCACATCGGAATCCAAATTTGAAGAAGCCAAACGGTTAGGCGCTGATGAAGTGGTCTTATCAAAAGATGCCCAGCAAATGGCTGCTTACCGGGGTAAACTGCACTTTATTCTGGATTGCGTTTCGGCAGAGCATGATATTAACGCATACCTCGGCCTGCTTCGCGTAGATGGTTCGCTGGCCCTCGTAGGCGCACCGGAACATCCGCTTCCCGTTGCGGCCTTCAGCCTTATCCCCGGTCGCAAGAGCTTTGCCGGCTCTATGATTGGCGGCATTGCGGAAACCCAGGAGATGCTGGATTTCTGCGCCGAGCACAATATCCCCGCGGATATTGAGATGATCGATGTCCAGCAGATTAACGAAGCTTACGAGCGCCTGCTGAAAGGTGATGTCAAGTATCGATTCGTCATTGACATGGCATCGCTGAAAAAATAAGCGCGGTATCATTGACCCGAAAATCCAGGTGATAAGCCGAGGAAATCAACGACGCCTGAGAAAAAGTGCTGGATAAGGAAGTCTGTAAAAGCTTAACTACTATGAACTATTCACTTGTCGTCGCTTTTTTCATTTCTTCCTTATTCGCCAGCTTGGCGTCTTGTGGTGAAAATGCCTCTGTGTCGGGCAACCCTAAAACAAGTAACAGTACTCCTGATCTGAAAGGAAGTCAAATGAGAATCAGAGTTGGGTCCAGTACGTTCACAGCAACGCTGTATGACAATGCTACCGCAACCGCATTCAAAGCCCGGTTGCCCATGACCGTTAGGATGACCGAGCTGAACGGCAATGAGAAATACGTTGATTTATCCGGCAACCTGCCTGTCAACGTATCAAACCCCGGCACCATTCAAAACGGCGATTTGATGCTGTATGGCGCTAATACGCTGGTACTCTTCTATAAAGCATTTTCTACTTCCTATCGGTATACAAAGCTCGGCCGCATTAATGACACCACCGGACTGGCAGCCACATTGGGTTCGGGAAGCGTTACGGTCACTTTTGAACTGGAGCGGTAAACGTGACATCACGAATAGCCCTGCCCATTACGCCTGATAAGCTGCTATACAAGGTTTAACAGGCGTTATGGGCAGGGCTATATCTGATAAGAGAGGAATATGAGTAACGAACAAGCTAGTAACGATATCTTCCAGCGGATGCGGGCGGGTGAGCCGCTCCGAAAGGACGACTCTGAGTACGCTCGGTTTGGTGAAGTTGTCTCGCGCACTATCCGGTTATGCGTCGAGATGAATGCCACGGCCACCAACGTTGACCTGGTGCGCGACCGCTTGAGTGACATCATCGGAACGGAAGTGGACGCATCCACAACGGTGTTCCCGCCTTTCTACACCAACTTTGGCCGGTTCATCAGCCTAGGCAAAAATATCTTTATCAATCACAATTGTTCGTTTCTGGACATCGGTGGTATCACGATTGAAGATGATGTCCAGATTGGCCCAAGCGTCAACCTGACGTCCGAAAATCATCCGTTAGACCCCGCCGACCGTAAGACGGTTCTGCCCCGGCCGATTGTTATTAAACGTAACGCCTGGATTGGCGCCGGAGCTACCATTCTGCCGGGTGTTACGGTGGGTGAAAACGCTATCGTGGCTGCCGGTGCAGTCGTTAGTCGGGATGTGGTGCCCAACACCGTCGTAGCTGGCGTTCCGGCTAGGACTGTCAAAACACTGTAACAACGAGTAGAGTGGTTCAATCCATTAAACGAAACGGAGTTCACATGGAAATAACCAGAATTGGTACGCAGCCATCCGGCAAGGGGCCGGAAGACTGGTTTACGGGCGCCGTGCGCATTGATTCGTTATTTGCGGCTAATGACGCCAGACGAGCAGCCGCAGCGAGTGTCACCTTCGAACCTGGTGCCCGAACGGCCTGGCACACCCATCCGCTGGGCCAGACGCTGATCGTTACCGCCGGTTGCGGCTGGGTACAGCGCGACGGTGGTCCGATTGAGGAAATTCATCCGGGTGACGTCGTTTGGTTTGAGCCCAACGAAAAGCATTGGCACGGTGCCACCCCCACGACCGGCATGACCCACATTGCCATTCAGGAAAATCTGAATGGAAAAGTAGTCGATTGGCTGGAAAAGGTGAGTGAAGAGCAGTACCGTAAATAAGCCGTCATTGCGAATCAGATTCCGGTCGCAAATCCTATGAAGCCGTCCAGCCATGTAATTTGGTGGTCAATGCGCGGTCATCAACAACCGGTTCAGCGAAGAACTGTCCATGTGGCAATCTATTGGAAAATTATGAATCTACTTAGTCATACGGCTATTTCGGCAAAGGTTGTCAGGACAATCGAACCTTAACGATTGGGGCTGTGTATAAATAGCAAGTATGAATTGGGCGGACTAGTATGCCTTTCCATCTGGCTGTTATGTCTTTTCTTCCCATTTAATCCTTACTAGCATTCACCAGATTAACTCCTGATGTCCAAAAAGACGTATTTCTTTCTTATTTTGATTCTGGGTAGTTTAACTGCTCTGGGGCCGTTTTCCATTGACATGTATCTGCCGGGCTTCCCAGCCATTGCCAACGATCTGCACACCACCGCGGCAAAAGTCTCTCTTTCTCTGTCCGGCTTTTTCATCGGAATCTCGGTGGGGCAGCTTCTTTACGGGCCCTTGCTCGACCGGTTTGGGCGGAAAAAACCATTGTACATCGGGCTGATTGTGTACATCCTGGCATCAGCAGGCTGCGCTTTTACAGACAGTATCGACGGCCTGATCGTCATGCGTGTCATACAGGCCATCGGAAGTTGCGCGGCAGCGGTGGCCTCGGTAGCAATGGTGCGCGATCTGTTTCCGGTGAAGGACAATGCGAAGGTGTTCTCACTGTTACTGCTCGTCGTAGGCGCTTCGCCGATGATCGCCCCAACGGTTGGTGGGTATGTGACCGCTGCCTTCGGCTGGCAGGCTGTATTTATTATTCTCACCGGGATGGGCGTTGCTATTTTGGCCGCCGTTTTCTTCTGGTTGCCTGCCCGTTATAAACCCGACCCGTCGATTTCGCTAAAACCGAAACCGATTCTACTTAATTTCTGGAGCGTATTGCGCGAACCCCAGTTTTATACCTATGCTTTCACCGGGGCCATCGCCTTTTCAGGTCTGTTTGCCTATGTTTCCGGCTCACCGATTCTGTTTATGGAAGTATTCCATACCGACGAAAAAGTATATGGCTGGATATTCGCATTTCTTTCGGTTGGCTTTATTGGATCCAGTCAGGTAAACACCCTGCTGCTGCGAACTTACAGGAGCGATCAAATTGTCAACGTGGCTCTGGTTTGTCAGGTCATTGTTGCCCTGACGTTTCTGACAGTAGCCATAAATGGCTGGCTGACGCTTCCGATTACCCTTGTTTTTCTGTTCCTGTTCCTTTGCTGCATCGGTTTTACCAACCCAAATGCCTCAGCGTTATCGCTGGCTCCTTTTTCCAAAAATGCTGGTAGCGCGTCGGCATTGATGGGTGCCCTACAAATGGGCATGGGTACGTTGATCTCGGTAATTATAAGCCTTTTTGAAGTTCCTTCGGCCATTCCGATGGTGGTGGGTATGGCTGGCTCAGCAACCCTTGCCCTGCTGGTATTGCTGATGGGACGAAGAACAATAACCACGCAGGTTGACCTCCAACAAGGCGCCGATACAGTAGTGCTTCATTAGTTTCTCTATGAGTTGAGCAGGCTGCAATTGTCTAGTTCATATCCCCGAAAGATGCGCCAATAAAAAGCAGCGGCCCGATAACTCAAATGAGGTTATCGGGCTGCTGCTTTTTATGCTGTGGACTTTTAGGTTCGCCCTTCAGGACATCACGGGCGGCTTCACCCTGCGTTAGTAGCGGACGACTTTGAAGCGCGAGATGCCGCCGTCGAAGCGAATGGTCATCTTTTTGGCGGCTCCATCGTAGCCGGGGCTGACAAACTCGCCCCCGCCGACTTCCGTAAAATCGTCCAGTTGCTGCAGGTTCAGGGCACCGTCTTTTTTAATCCGGCAGCCCACCTCTTTCGGAACGCGTACCGTAACGGAAGCCGCCCCTACGTCGAGTTTTACGTCCGACTGGTCGGTTTTTGCGCCCAGTTTCAGGTCAAGATCGGCGGCACCAGCGGCAAGTTTCAGATTTTTTACGGCGTAAGCGCTCAGGTCCAGATCGCCCTGACCAGCACCCAGCGCGATATCCATTGTCCAGACGGGTTTGGCGTTCAGGTGTACGTCTACCCGATTTTCGAACTTACCATCATTCAGGTCAATTTCCTGATGCTCGTCCGTTGGCTTCAGTTCGATGGTTGGCACATGGGTGGTCTGGTCGCGGTCGACAGACATGGAATACGTTCCGACGGTCTGTTTCGTTTCTGCCTTGATCAACTCAGACGTTGGATCGCTGATGATAAACCGGCCTGCTCCGCCCGCCAGTTTCAGAACAGCCTCCTGCGTGTCGGCGTCCATCGACTCAGAAAACGTACTGGTCTGCACTTTTTCCCCACTCCGCCGATCGCGCTCGGAGCGATAATCCGCTTCGTTGTCGTCATCCTCATCATCGGAATCCCGGCCATTGTCGTCATCGTTGTCGTGATTCCAGCGCATGTGGAATCCATCGCGGTCCCGATCGTGGGCGAAAAACCCAAATAGAGTAGCAGGAACCGCCACCGCCAGCATCACCGTCGTAACGAAGGCCGCCGGGTTACCGCGTCGTTCGAGGATCAGGTTCACCCCGGCCAGAATCAACAGGATGGGCCACAGATTCACGAGCGCATGCCAGTCCACATCCAGCCATCCCGCCCGACGGGCCAGGAACAGCACGCCAAACGTCAGCAGAAAAATTCCCCAGAATAGTCCGTTTCGGCGTTGCATGATCAGAGCGTATCGTTAGGATGGTTGGGGTTATTGCTGTTCGGGTCGTAGGGGGTTTTGATCCGATCTTTGAAAATCAGCCACAGACCGACGGCAATCAGAATAAACGGCCACAGATCGCCAAAGTCAATGTCGAAGTAGCGGTTGATCAGGAACAAAATGCCGAGCAGGATCAGAATGGCCCCGCCAATGACACTACGGTCGGGAGATGCGGGCTGGTTGGGGTTGTAGGGATTCATGGAAAAAACAGGATTTGCATAAACGGTTAACTGATTGACCGATGCTCCGAGCGGCTGCTTCGGCATTGCGATCCACAAGATAATGTAAATCAGCAAGGCTGGAAAGCCAGGAAGCGGAATACCAATCAGGAATATCAGGCGCACCAGTGTGCGATTCCATCCAAAATAGTGGGCCAGTCCGGCCGCGACGCCCCCGACCATAGCCTCGTCGGAGATGCGCTCTAATCGTTTGTTCATGGCTTTTTGGGTCTAAAACCGATGTAAACGTACTAGGTAGCCGGGTCAGAGGAAACGAGAATCGGACGGATGGACGCGGCTATTGATGGAAGTATGTTTTCAATGATAGTAGGTTATACATAGTAGCGCAAATATATACGCCCAACCAGCTTGTAACGTCAAAACAGGCTATTCTTCTTCGATTGCTTCCAGAATATCCATCAATTCGCCAAACTCCTTGTTCCCGGGTCGCTCTTCGTCGCCCCCGGTCAGCGCAATACCCCGAACCGACAGGTCGGCCAGCAGCGTATGGACGTTATTGACCGATACGCCCGTTCCCAGCAGAATTGGATAACGAGCTGCCAGTCGCTGCAGGGCCGTTTTCAACACATCATCGAGATGAATGGGGCTATTGCTTTCCAGCAGAATATATTCAGCACCCGATGAGCCGGTCAGGAGCAGCGTATCGAGCTGGTCAAGGGTAAGCTGCGACAGATCGGCCCGCAGAATAATGGGCAGGCCAAACGTGCCCAGATACGGCAGCAGAGCCGCTTCGTCTACCTGCAGCAGGTCCGGCTGGTACGTCTCAATCAGTTGCTCGATTACGTCGGGGTCCGTAGCCGTGGTTTCGCCGACAATCTGCACGCCAGCCACCCAAGCCTTGATTTCATTAAATTTTTTCGGTTCGACGTAATCAGGCGAGTTGGTGTCCATCGAAAAGCCAAGCATATCGACGCCCATACCGGCGCAGTAGCGGGCATCGCTGAGGTTGGTTACGTTGGAGATTTTAACGAGCGTTTTGAGAGCCATATTGATTCAGTAAACTATTGACGCCATAGCTGGCAGATGTGCCCGCGAAATTACGGGTAAGCGCGGATTGTATTGACCCGTTTTCGAACGGTTTGTTCGGCTGCGGACAGGCGGTGTACGATTCCGGACAGGGCAAATGTCTCAATAAGCCCCAAATCAGCCGTTTAAGCCAATTTTCGAAATTGGCAAACCATTTGTTCTACAAATATTGAACTAACGAAGACGAATGAAACGGACGTACCTGGGTGAGTTTGAAGAAATCGTTTTGCTAACCGTCGCCGTGCTGGGCAGTGGCGCGTATGGAGTAGCCATTACCGACGAACTGGATAAGCAGACCGGACGCTCGGTTAGCATCAGCGCCGTACATGCAGCGCTGCACCGTCTGCAGGAGAAAGGCATGCTGGTATCCCAAATGGGCGAAGCCACGGCCGAACGGGGCGGTCGGCGGAAACGCCTGTTCACCGTAACGGTGCTGGGTAGCCGGACGCTGCACGACATCCGGGCCGTACGTGAGCAGTTATGGAATTCTATTGCTCCGCAAACCTTACCAGCTATCAGCCTATGAACCCCAAGCCCCCCGCCCCTCGCCAAAATGCCGGATCACCACCGCGCTGGGCCGACCGCCTGCTGGCATGGTTCTGCGCTCCCCACCTGCTGGAAGAAGTGCAGGGCGACCTGTATGAGCGCTTTACGCGACGGGTCGCGCTGGTCGGCGAACGCAGCGCCCGGCGGCAGTATATCTGGGAGGTTCTGGGGTTTATCCGGCCATTTGCCCTCAAACGTCAGCGGACGGTTCATCAATCCGACGAATACACATCACCTATTTCGTTACACCCTGCCATGATACGTAACTATCTCAAAATTGCCTGGCGGAACATCGCCCACAACAAAACGTTCTCGGCTATTAACATCCTGGGGCTGGCCCTGGGCATGGTTTGTAGCCTGCTCATCTTTCTCTGGATTCAGGACGAGTTCAGCGTCGATGCCTACCACGCCAATGGCACCCGATTGTACAACGTCATGGAGCGTCAGCTCTACGATGGGAAGGTAGTAGCCGCGCCCAGCACACCAGGGCTACTGTCGGATGAGCTTAAAAAGAAGTTTCCGGAAATTGAATATGCCGCGGGCTTTTCGTGGGAAGATCAGCGCACCTTTACCGTAGGGGAAAAATTCAACAGGGAGAAAGGGCGGTTTGCCGGAGCTGACTGGTTCAGCATGTTTACGGTGCCGCTGCTGGAAGGGCGTCCTGAAACGGCGTTGAATGCCCCGGCTAACCTGGCAATTTCCCGCAAACTGGCTGAGAACTATTTTGGTAGTCCGCAGGCCGCCATCGGAAAAAGCATCCGGCTGGATAACCAGACCGATTATCAGGTTACGGCCGTTTTCGAGAATCTGCCGGACAACAGTTCGGAGAAATACGATTATCTGCTGAGCTGGCAGGATTTCATCAGGCGGAACGAATGGCTTAAAGACTGGGGAAGCAACGCGCCCCGCACGTTCATTCAACTGCACCAGGCCCGCAACGGCGACCTCCCGGACGCGGACCGACTCGAAGCCAAACTGAAGCACTTTCTGAAGGAAGTGAATCCCCGTATGAAAGAAAGCCCTTTCAAGATTGAGCTGTTTCTGCAACCGTTTCCCGAAGGGTATCTGTATTCCAACTTCAAGGACGGTTATCAGGACGGTGGCCGCATCGAATACGTGCGGCTGTTTGGTATCGTGGCCGTGTTCATTCTGCTGATTGCCTGCATTAACTTCATGAATCTGGCCACGGCCCGGTCGGTCAGGCGGGCGCGGGAGGTCGGCGTCCGGAAGGTGATCGGGGCCGTACGGAGCCTGCTGATTGGCCAGTTTGTGGGCGAGGCCCTATTGCTTACGTTCCTGGCGTTAGTCCTGGCACTGGGTATCGTCTGGCTCCTGCTGCCCGTCTTCAATACCCTGACCGAAAAACACATTACGTTCCGTTATGCCAGCCCTTCGTTCTGGGCGACGCTGCTGGGCATGGCACTCCTAACCGGACTGATTGCCGGAAGCTACCCGGCTCTGTTTCTGTCGTCGCTCAACCCGATTCGCGTTCTGAAAGGTAGCCTCCGGTTTGGCTCGGGTGCGCGGCTGTTCCGGCAGGGGCTGGTCGTGTTTCAGTTCGTACTATCGATGCTGCTCATTATCGGCACCATCGTGGTTTACCGGCAGATTAATTTCATCCAGACCAAGAACCTGGGCTATGATCGGGAAAACTTGATCTATCTCTCGGCCGAAGGGAATCTGGTAGACAAATACAGCACCTTTAAGCAGGAACTACTGAAATCGCCGGGCATTCAGTCCATGACGTATATGGATGGTACGCCGACCAACACCTTTGGCAGCACCGGCAACGTGCAGTGGCCGGGCAAAGGCCCCGACGTCAGTATCGAGTTTCAGTTTTCGACCGTGGATTATGACTTCACCAAAACGTTAAAACTGAATCTGAAAGGGCGCGACTTCTCGAAAGCATACGGCCTGGATTCGGTTAGCTACCTCATCAACGAAACGGCCGCCCGGCGGATTGGTTACGTAGATCCCATCGGTAAACCGTTGACGTTATGGGGTAAACAGGGCACCATTATCGGGCTGATCGAGGATTATCACATGACCTCGCTGCACATTCCGATCGAACCGCTGATTATTAAACTAAGCCCCGATCCGGAACGTAAGAATATCATTATCCGCACACAACCGGGCCAAAGCCGCGAAGCCCTGGCGAGCGTAGAAACGCTATGGCGACAGCTTAACCCGAAGTTTCCGTTCTCGTACAAGTTCGCGGATCAGGAGTTTCAGAAGCTGTACCGGAGCGAGATTGTGGTCGGTACGCTGGCGAATTACTTTGCCTTCTTAGCCATCTTTATTTCCTGCCTGGGTTTGTTCGGACTGGCTGCGTTCACGGCGGAGCAGCGCACCAAAGAAATTGGCGTCCGGAAAGTGCTCGGCGCGAGCGTTCCGAGTATCGTTACGTTGCTATCGGCTGATTTTCTGAAACTGGTGCTGATCGCTATTCTGATTGCCTCACCGCTTGCCTGGTATGCCATGAATCGGTGGCTGGCCGACTTCGCCTACAAGATTGACATTGAATGGTGGATATTCGCCGGGGCGGGTATGCTGGCAACGGTAATCGCCCTGCTAACAATCAGCTTTCAAAGTATCAAGGCAGCCCTGATGGACCCCGTCCGGAGTTTGCGAACCGAATAAAAGCCCCCTCCTCTTAAAAGCGCCTTGTCCCCGACCTGGCGCTTTTTTTACGGTTCAGCGGCTCTCATCTACGCAGTGTGCCTGTCCTGAAGCGTACAGCCCCTGTCCGGTAGCGGACATTCGCTAATAACTGCTCTCCGGAGAAAGGCTCAATTCTGACTCCAGAGGCTATTTTTTGCAACTGGCAACTTATTTGCTCAGCAAAAATAGATTTAATACAGAGCGATGAAACGAACCTACTTAGGCGAGTTTGAAGAGATTGTCCTGCTGCTGGTTGCCGGTATGGACGGTGAAGCGTATGGCGTGGGAATCACCCACAAGCTGAATGAAGAAACCGACCGGTCCGTGCGACTCAACCAGGTACATGCAGCCCTGCACCGGTTGCAGGAAAAAGGCATGGTCGCGTCGCGGCTGGGCGACCCTACACCGGAGCGGGGTGGTCGCCGGAAGCTGCTGTTCACCGTAACGGCCTACGGCTACCGGACGCTGCACGACATTAAGGAAATGCGCGCTCAGTTATGGGATAACGTGCCTGCTGCGCCCAAACTCGCTTTCAATTTATGAACCCCAGGCCCCCTACCCCTCCGCAACTGGCCGACCGACTGCTGGCATGGTTCTGCGCTCCCCACCTGCTGGAAACCCTGCAGGGCGATCTGCATGAGGAGTTTGCCTACCAGGTCGAACGCATCGGTCAGCGACGGGCCCGCTGGCGCTACTGGCGGGATGTGCTGGGCTTTGTGCGGCCTTATGTCCTCAAGCGTAACGAAACGGAGTATACTCAACCCTTTTTCCTAAGCCCGGAAATGATCCGCAATTATCTGAAAATCGCGCTGCGTAATCTGACAAAGCATAAAGTTAGTACGCTCATCAACCTCGCCGGTCTTACGCTGGGCGTTACGGCCTGTCTGGTCATTTACCTCATCACCCGCTTTGAACTGAGCTATGATACGTTCCATCCAGATCGGGACCGGATCTATCGGATCGCGGGGCAAAGTAAGTTCGGCAAAAACGATGAATTTCGGCCGTTAGGGTTTATACCCCGCGCGGCTCCCAAAGCCATCCGGGCCGAAGTACCGGGTCTCGAAACAGTCGCTACTTTTCATAATATTGAAACAGACGTTATCATCCCAAACGGCCGCGAAGAAGCCCGGACGATTGAACGCCGGACGATGGGGACCGACCCGGCGCAGATTGTCATAACGGAGCCGGAATACTTCAGCATCTTTCAATACGAATGGCTGGCTGGCAACCCCCGAACGGCCCTGAACGAACCTTATCAGGTAGTACTTTCGGAGGACAGAGCCCATCTGTATTTCGGCGATATTCCCCCCGATCAGATGCTTGGCCGGGAGCTTATTTACCGGGATTCTATCCGGACGCACGTAACCGGTATCGTGAAGGGTTGGCATCAGAATACGGATTTTAGCTTTACTGATTTTATCTCTTTCGCCACGATCCGCGCCAGTCGGCTCAAACAGGAAATCAACCTCGATGAGTGGAACGATGTCTGGTCGTCTTCGCAGGCGTTCGTCAAATTAAGCAGGGGCACAACTCCTGCTCAGGTGAATGACCGGCTCGCGGTATTCTCGCAAAAGCACTTTGGGCCAAACCGGGGTACCGGCGACTTCCGATTTATTCCCAGCTTACAACCCCTGTCCGATCTGCACTTCAATACCGATTACCAGGACAACTATTCCCGTCAGGCGCATCTGCCCACGTTGTACGGTTTGATGGGCGTAGCGGTGTTCATCCTCCTCATTGCGGCTATTAACTTTATTAATCTGGCCACGGCTCGGTCGGTACACCGGGCGCAGGAGGTGGGCATGCGGAAAGTTCTGGGCAGCAGTCGCACCATCCTGCTTGCCCAGTTCATGAGCGAAACCTTCATCCTGACGACGCTGGCGGTAGGTGTGGCCCTGTTGATCACTCAGCCGGTACTTCTGGCTTTTCAATCCTTTATTCCAAAGGGCGTAGCCCTCTCGGTTTTTAACCCGCAGCTTCTGCTGTTTCTGCTGGCTCTTACTCTCATGACCGCCCTGCTTTCCGGATTGTATCCTGCATGGGCTATGTCCGCTTATCAACCGGCGCTGACGCTGAAAGGTCAAACGGCCCTTGTTGGCAACCAGAAGGGGTATCTGCGCAAAGGGCTGATCGTGTTTCAATTCACCATTTCGCTGGTGTTTATCGTTGCAACGCTCATGGTGGGTCGTCAGCTAAATTTCATTCGCAATAAAGACCTGGGCTTTTCGACCGACGCCATTGTTCTGATTAATACATTACACGACGACAAGAGTCAGGTGCTGGCTCAGAAGATCAGGCAGTTGTCGGGCGTTGACGGCGTAACAATGCAGTGGTTCGCGCCGATGGGCGAAAACTATATGCTCACCAAGCTAACTTACCAGGGCGCCACCGAAATTGAAACAGAAGTTTCTGCCAAAGTAGGGGACGTAAACTTCATTCCGTTATACCACATCCGACTGGTTGCCGGACGTAACTTCCTGCCCAGTGATACACTCAGCGAGCTGGTCATTAACCAGACGTACGCCAGAACGCTGGGGTTCAAACAACCAGCCGAAGCTATTGGCAAACTGCTGAAGTTCAACGGCCGTTCGTATCCCATTGTAGGCGTCGTGGCGGACTTCCATGAAAATTCGCTGCACGCCCGGATCAAGCCTGCGTTCATTGCTTATCTGCCCAACATGTCCAGGAACCTCGGCGTAAAACTGGCAACGAAAGGCCAACAGGTAAGTGATGCCACGCTTACGCTGGATGCGATCGAAGCAGCGTGGCAGGAAGTCTATCCTAATGAGAAGTTCGAGTTTAGCTTTCTGGACGATTCGATTGCCAAAATCTATGAGAAAGAACAGAAAACGTCACTGCTCGTCAACACGGCGACTGCCATTGCGATTCTGATTTCGTGTATGGGTCTGTTCGGTCTGGCTACATTTGCGGCTGAGCAGCGCACCAAAGAAATTGGCATCCGCAAAGTGCTGGGAGCCTCCGTAACGAGCATCGTCGCCCTGCTATCCGCCGAGTTTGTCAGGCTAGTGCTAATTGCTGTGGTCATTGCCTCGCCCATCGCCTGGTATGCTGTCAATCAATGGCTGCAGGACTTCGCCTATAAGGTTAATCTGGACTGGTGGGTATTTGTGCTGGCGGGAGCGCTGGCCGTTGGTATCGCCCTGCTGACGGTTAGCGTTCAAAGCGTGAAAGCCGCCCTGACAAATCCGGCCAGGAGTTTGCGAACGGAGTAAGCGGAATGATTTGTAGACAACAACTTTTCTCAGCAATTTGCCGCTCAACGGCTGTTATATGGCATCTTTATGAAGGTTCTCCTGTTCGTTCTTTTTCCAATATTGCTCTGCGTTGTTTGTACAACACGCCATTTTCATTTATTACGTCTATCATTCGGCACGCAAACGGGCAAACCGATTGCTCAAATGAAACAACCCGTTCTAACGGGGGCCGATCAGGTAGCAACGTATCTGCCTTATCTGAGGGGAAAACGGATCGGCATGGTTGTCAACCAGACGTCAATTATCGGCAGCAAACCCAGCGTAGACAGCCTGCACAGTCTGGGCGTAAACATCGTGAAGGTGTTCGGGCCGGAGCACGGCTTTCGCGGCAACGCCAGCAACGGAGCCAGGGTTGATGACGAAGTGGATGCGAAAACGAGCATCCCCATTATTTCGCTTTACGGTAGAAATAAGAAACCATCGGCCGAACACCTGGCCGACGTCGACCTGCTGATCTTCGACATTCAGGACGTGGGTGCGCGGTTCTATACGTACATCAACACGCTGAACTATATTATGGAAGCCTGCGCCGAGAACAGGAAGGAATTGCTGATTCTGGACCGGCCCAATCCAAACGGGTTCATCGTGGATGGCCCAATTCTGGAAGATCACCTGCACTCGGGAATTGGGATGCACAAGATTCCTATTACGCACGGCATGACCATTGCCGAGTTTGCCCAGATGATCAACGGCGAAGGCTGGGGCATCCCCAAGAATTCGTGTAAACTAAAGATCATCAAGGTAGCCAACTATACGCACGACACCCCCTATGTACTGCCGGTGGCCCCTTCACCAAACCTGAACACGCAGCAATCAATTTTGCTGTATCCGAGCGTCTGCCTGTTTGAAGGGACAATCATTAGTCAGGGACGCGGTACGTATATTCCCTTTACCGTCCTGGGCGCCCCCGCCCTGAAAGGTCAGTATTCATTCTCGTTCCGGCCGGTTAGTATTAAAGGCATGAAGGAAGCGCCCCTGCACCAGGATACCGACTGCTACGGACTTGACCTACGTAAATATGACCCGAACATCCTCCGAAAAACCCGGCAGCTTAACCTGCAATGGCTGATCGAGCTGTATAAAGCCTACCCCGACAAAGACCGGTTCTTCGACATGAGCCAAAGCAAGGAAATCGGCAACTTCGATAAACTGGCCGGCACTGAAAACCTCAAAAAGCAGATCATCGCCGGAGTGAGCGAACAGGCAATTCGCCAGAGTTGGGAACCGGGTCTGGCGGAGTACAGGCAAATGCGAAAGAAGTATCTGCTGTATCCTTAGCAGTGAATACATTTCAAACTTGCGCACGTCCCCGCTAAACAAAATACAGGTAAGTCGGTTATGTATAACAAGTGGTACAGGTTACTGCGGAAGTCATCCACCGTAACCCGTATAGAGTGCCCAACTGCCTGAGCAGTTGGGCTTTTTTTGTGCTTTATCATCTGCTAATGTGGTGCGTAGTTCTTACCCCTGGACACCTACACACGAGCTTCTGAAACAGCGACTTAACAACTATTAACAGTCTGTCTATAAGCAATATCCGTACCTTGGCCGCTAAACTAGAGACGGATATTATGTTTACTAACTACCTCAAAATCGCCTGGCGAAATTTGCGGACGCAACGCAGCTACACACTGCTGAATACAGTTGGGTTGTCTATTGGCATGGCGGGTGGACTGCTCATTTTTCTGTTTCTTCGTCATCACCTCAGCACAGATCGGCACCACGCCAGGTTCGACCATATTTATCGAATCGACACTGATTTGTACCTCGCTGACAGTTCAATCGAGTATAATGCAGAAGCCCCCTTACCAATGGCGCAGGTGCTTCGCACGCAGTATCCACAAGTGGAGCAGGCGGCCTTTCTGAGCATGGTCCGCGACATGACCGTGAGCGTCAAACGCTCAGATGAACGCCAACCCACACGATTTCTCGAACACAAAGGCACCGGTTTGGTAGAGCCCGAGTGGTTCGACGTATTAAGCTACACGTGGCTGCGGGGTGATGCCAAAACGGCTTTACGTGGACCCAATCGCGTGGTGCTGACCGAGTCGTGGGCCAGAAAATACTTTGGCGACACCGACCCGGTTGGGCAAACACTGACCCTGAACAACAAGGCAATCGTTACCGTAACCGGCCTGCTCGCCGAACCACCTGTCACGACCGACACAAACCTTGGCCTGTTTGTGTCTATGTCAACCATGCGGCAGCTTGACCCCGAATACGACGTAACAGACTGGGGCTGGCTGACCAGCAGCAACCGGCTTTATGCCACGCTAAAAAGTGAAGAAGCCGCGGCCAGTTTACAACAGGCGATGCCCGCGCTGGCCCGGAAACAATATGGCGACTTCGCTAAGGTATATCATTTTGTCATCCAGCCGATGCGGGAACTGCACTTCGACGTAGCGCGTGACCCCGGCGGGGCGATTCGGTCATCGTTACTGTGGTCACTGGGAATTGTAGGGCTGTTGCTCATCCTGGCCTCTTGCATCAACTTCATTAATCTGGCTACAGCGCAGGCACTTCGACGTAGTAAAGAGGTGGGCATTCGCAAAACGCTTGGCAGCTCACGCGGCCAACTGAGTCGTCAGTTCCTGCTCGAAACGGCCCTCGTTACGCTGGCGGCAACTAGCCTGGCACTGCTGCTGACTTACGTATCCCTGCCCTTATTCAATAACTGGGTGCAGCTCGGCCTGACCTTCCGGCTCGATGGACTTACAGTTGTGTTCATTGCCTTGCTTTTTTTCGGCGTCGTGCTGCTGGCAGGTGGCTATCCAGCAGCCGTTTTATCCGGTTTCTCGCCCGATTTAGCCCTGCGCGGCAAACTAACTACTTCGTCGTTCGGTGGTCTGTCGGTTCGGCGGGTACTGGTCGTTACGCAGTTCATCGTTTGTCAGGCGCTTATTGTGGGAGCGCTGGTAGTAGCCCGGCAAGTTCAGTATATGCAGCAGGCCGATCTGGGCTTTCGGCCAGATAACGTTGTGCTGGTGCCACTGCCTGATAAAACCAAACCGTTGCAGGACGCATTTAAGCAGGAACTCAGTCAGTATGCCGACATCCGGGCCGTCAGTTTAGGCCATCTGCCGCCCTCCAGCGACCGGCTCTACGGCGGCTCGGTTAAGTTCGAGAAACGCCCCGACTGGGAGCCCTGGCCAACCCGCGAACGGCTGGCCGATGCCGACTTTGTGAAGACGTATCAACTGAAATTAGTAGCAGGGCGAAATATCATCCCGAGCGATACCATACGCGAGTATCTGATCAACGAGACGATGCTGCACAAGCTCGGTTTTCAGAAACCGGAGCAAATACTGGGCAAACGGCTACAGCACTATTTGTCGCCGGTTATGCTGCCCATTGTGGGGGTCGTGCGCGACTTTCATCTGAAATCATTGCGGGAGGAAATTGGTCCCTGCGTTATCGCCAGCCTAGCCGACCGATACCGTCACGCTGGCATTCGTATTTCGGGACGGAACCCGTCCCAAACGCTTGAACGCATTCGCCAGACCTGGCAGCAACTATACCCCAGCGAGGTATTTGAATACCAGTTCCTGGACGAACACATTGCACGACTTTATAAAACAGAAACCTTAATCACTCGACTGGTTAACGTATTCGCGGGACTAGCCATCCTGATCTGCTGCCTGGGACTGTACGGACTTGTCTCGCAGGTGGTGGAGCAGCGCACAAAGGAAATCGGCATCCGTAAAGTTCTCGGAGCCAGCGTTGCCAGCATTGTGGCGCTGTTATCGAAAGACTTTCTAAGACTGGTGTTGATTGCCATTGTCATAGCCTCCCCCATTGCCTGGTACGTTATGAATGGGTGGCTACAGGAGTTCGTTTATCGAATCGACATCGCGTGGTGGGTGTTTGCCCTGGCAGGAATACTGGCGGTAAGCATTGCGCTGCTCACGGTTAGTTTCCAAAGCATAAAAGCGGCTTTAACCAATCCGGTCAACAGCCTGCGAAGCGAATGACAGGTTTAATGTGTGCTTCGCGCTTATGAATAATCGGCACATTTACACTTAGAGCATAAACAGAGTGACCATTGCCAGGTAGGTGCTCTCTTTGGACTTGCAACAAAATACTGGACAAATCTTTAAGCAACATGTTGAAGTTGCCCATTATAATAGTCAAAAGGGGAAACATACCCCAGCGATGAATGCCTCCGTTGCCGGTTGTACCAGATCTCGATGTACTCAAACGTCGCCTGTTTAGCCGCTTCAATAGTTTTAAAATCGTGTTGGTAGATCATTTCTGACTTTAAGCTTTTGAAGAAGCTTTCCGCCACAGCGTTATCCCAACAGTTACCTTTCCCACTCATACTTTGCAAAACCAGCGGCTGTTTTTTCAACAGCCGGGTAAACGCATGACAGGCATATTGCACTCCTCTATCCGAATGGAAAATTAAATTCCGTTCGATAGGGCGATTTTTAAGGGCCATTTGCCAAGCCGGAATGGTCGTCTCAGCTGCCTTCATCGACTTGCTTAAAGCCCAACCGATCACTTTTCGATCATACAAATCCATGATGATCGTCAGGTAGAGCCAGCCTTCACAAGTAGCAATGTACGTCAGATCAGAAACCCATGCCTGACCCGGTTTTCTAGGATTGAACTGGCGGTTTAAATGGTTTTCGGCCACTGGGTAAGTGTGCTTGGAATCAGTTGTGGTAACCACATATTTCTTCTGAATGACACTTTTCAGGTTAGCCTTCCTCATCAACCTGGCTACTCGGGGTCGAGATATCTTTATGCCTTTGGCCCTCAGTTCTCGGGTGATCTTTGGACTGCCATAACGTTTCTTACTGGCTGTAAACGAATCACTTATTAGTACGATAAGCGTTTCATTCTCTTTGGCTCTTTTGGTGGGCCGTTGGGCTAACCAATAGTAATAGCCACTACGACTCACCTTCAATACGTTACACATCATCTCAACGGAAAATTCACCCTGGTGAGCTTTTATGAATCTAAATATTTCCCGTCGTTCCTGGAGAAGATGCTGACCGCCTTTTTTAGTATATCTCGCTCTAACTCAGCTTGTCGAAGTTCTTTTTTCAACCGTAGAATTTCCTGTTGCTCTTGGCTGACTTGGCCCCCTTCACCGGCCGTAACTGCTTTAGAAGCTAAATGCTCTCGGCGCCATCGAGTCAGAATTTGTTGAGTGATACCCAATTCTTCAGCGGTCGCTTTTAATGAGCCCTTGGTAACTGAGAGCTCCACCGCCATTCGTTTAAATTTGTCGTCGTATTGTCTCCTGGTTTTCATGGTCCACTAAGTTAGATCATGCTTAACTTAATGTCCAGTCAAATGTAGCAGCTCCACTTTTCAGTTTTAACGCTATTACGAGTACTTCGCAATTACCTCAGAATAGCTTTGGTAAGCCTTTATTTGGGGGTTTTAAACAAAGCGATAGCAATTAGTACTGATCCGAAGTCCGTGTATTTGATATAAGTAAGCTGAATAATTATTAATCGGATAATAAATCCAGTTTCCATCCCTTTACATACTCAGAGTTGTACAACTAATCTCAAAATAATCTAACAATCACTAATCATTCGGAAGTTACTTAACGTAGCACTATTCTTCTCTTGGCATGAAGCGTAAGATTCTGATTGGCTTGTTGATCGTTATTGCTGTCATAGTAGCCCTAGCCGTTGCAGAGTATTTTAAGCTAGGTAGTTCGAGCCCTCGCTCGGTAAAGATTGAGCGGTTTAAATAGTCAATAAATGCAAAATACAAGTAATGACATGGTATGTCACCACTGCATTTATGTATTTTATTGCTTAATCCGCTGTGTAAGTGGATTAATTTGTTTTACTTTATTCAATTGTGTACGAAAATTTTATAGCTATGTCTGACAATGACGAAAAAGAAGAAACAATGCTAGAGGAACAGCAAGACCTTTTCCGTGAACTTTCAAGGGAACAGACAGAAGCCGAGAAAGCTCTAGAAGAAGATCAGGAACGATCAGCAAAGTCGCAAGATGAGAGCGATAATTAACAAAGTACATAAATGCCAGTGGTGACATACCATGTCACCACTGGCATTTATTCAAGATCGGTTTCATAACTAGGATTATGTAAATGGAATAAAATTAGAATCGGTAGCTGACAATTAAGAAGTAGTTGTACTTTACTAGTACAACTCAACCTTGTCGGCACAAAAGCTACCTGATTTTGTTGCCTTTATATTCGTAAAATTTAGAGTCTGGGCCACTACTCATAATCAGTTCACCTCCGTTTGTTTGGATCGACTGACCTTCGTGAAAAGTCAAAACAGTAGCTAGTCCCACATATCCATGGCCGATAGAATCCATTGATTTAAGTACAGGTAGCTGAACTCCCTTTTTACTCTTAACAAGTAGTTGCACATCTCCCTGCTTGGTAATTTCTAATGTATCAATATAAAAGGAAAAAACCTGTTGAGTGGTATAATTCTTAAGTTTGACCTCACACACATAAACACCGATCCGTTGATCACGGGGGTCAATAACAGGATCAGCAACAACATTGGTCTGCTTACAAGATGAGTTGAGCATCATCACGAAGCCAGCTAAAATAAGTAGCGTTTTCATTGCTTGTTTGCCTTAAGTGAACCTATCAGCCTCAACTGCGCAGAGCTTTTAATGTTGTATAAGTGAGCATTATGTAAGGTCAACAAGCTAATCCTTCGTCTGTGCACGTCGTTTAGTGATAAGAGCAACAACAAAGAAAACAACAGCGACTCCGTAGTACGCATTGCTACGGCCAGAAGCGGCTAATCCCATAAAAACAATGCCTAGGGCAATGAAGGCAAGGTAAGGTCGTCTCATTGATTAAGAAGTTAAGGAGTTGTATAAGCTAATTTAATGTTAACTAGGGCTAAAGATAATTATTTGAAATCAGTTAACAGAGCGTAATTCCCAAGCAAAAAACTATTGTAAAATTTAGTCTATCCGGGCTTATCAGGCCGGAACCCCAATCCATTCGGTTCGGCAACTCTCGTTTCGATCTGGCAAACCAAACGCTTACGTCGGGTACGGCATGAATTTACCTATCGCGAAGCGAAGCTCCTACACCTGTTCGTCCAGCATCTGAATCAACTACTCGAACGAAATTTCATTATCATATCCGTCTGGGAGAAGGCATTATTGTCGGACGTAGTGTCGATGTGTTCGTTTCCCGTTTACGTAAGTTATTCCAGGATGACCCTGTTGAACGTATCGTCGCCATACAGGTCCGATAACTCCTGAAAAGCGCTCCCATCTGTCCGTTTAAGTACGCTTGGCTGTCCATAATCGGACAAGCCCTAAACTCACTATAGCGTTAAAATTGGCTCTACAGCACTATTGTAGCCTTTTTTCTCTCTGGCACTGCATTTGATCGGCATTATCGGAATAAATCTCAATGCCATGAAACGAGCCTTTCTGGGAGAGTTTGAAGAAGTTGTCCTGCTGACCGTTGCCATCCTCGATGAAGAAGCCTATGGCGTTACCATCACGCAGGAGATTGAGCAGAAGACGGGCCGCACGGTCGGCTTCAGCACGGTGCATACGACCCTGCAACGTCTGGAAGAAAAAGGCTTTTTATCGTCGCGTATGGGTGGAGCTACGGCCGAGCGGGGCGGTCGTCGAAAACGCTTTTTTACGGTTACGGCGGCCGGTCGGAGGGCGTTGCAGGAAGTCAAACAGGTGCGCGAAGAACTGTGGGGTTCCCTGCCTCCACAGACCCTGCAACTGATGGGAAACTAAGTTAACGATAAATGATACGAACAGGATTTGTCTCATTGTTCACTCATAACTCATCATTCATAATTCGTATGAAACCACCGCGCTGGGCTAACTGGCTACTTGAGGCCTTTGGTCACCCCGACACCCGCGAAGAAGTGCAGGGCGACCTGCTGGAACTGTACGACTATTGGGTCCAAACCGTGGGCAAACGCCGGGCTGACTGGCGTTACAGCCTGAATGCGCTGAAGCTGTTACGCCCCCTGGCTAAATCGAAACGATCATCTGCAGAATATCCTCCACCTTTCTTACTGAGTCCCGATATGCTCCGTAACTATTTCACCATTGCCTGGCGGACCCTGGCCCACAACAAGGCGTATTCGCTCATCAACGTCGTTGGACTAAGCATTGGCCTGGCCGCTGCCATGCTGATCATGCTGTACACCAAAGACGAAGTCAGCTACGACCGCTTCCACACCAACAACCCGAACATTTACCGGATCACAAGCCGACAGATTACGCCCGGCGGTGTTCAGGAGAGCGTAGCCGGGAACACCGGTTATTTCCAGGGCCCAACTTTTACGGCTGGCATACCGGCTATACGGGCGTTTGTTCGCTTCCAGGGGCATCAGAACGACATGAAACAAGGGAATGAGGTAAAGAGCCAGCAGGTGTTTCTTACGGATAGCAACTTCTTTTCGGTATTCTCCTTTCCTCTACTTAGCGGAAATCCCAAAACAGCACTAACCAACCCCAATTCGGTCGTGATTTCGGAGGAGATGGCCGAAAAACAGTTTAGTACCACCGACGCACTGGGCAAAGTCATATTCTTCAAAGACTCCTATAGCGACAGCAGCCAGTTCAAACCCTATACCGTAACGGGAGTAGCCCGGCGCAGCCCTCAAAACTCTTCCATAAAGTTTGATGTCCTGCTGCCGATGGTGATAAAACCAGAGGTGATGGCCGACAGAAACAACTGGTTCAATATCTTCCTGAATACATTCGTGCTGCTCCGACCGGATGCCCGTGTGCACAAAGTCGGGGCACAAATGAACCGGATTTATCTGGCTGATGCCCGTGAGACAATTAAGGCAATGGCGGAGAAATACGGCATGAAAAACAATGTAGAGTACGCGCTCCAGCCGTTTACCCATATGCATCTGAGCAAGGAGCTCCCTGCCGACAACGGGCTGGTAGACAGCAGTAACCCTACGTATTCCTTTATTCTGTCGGGTATTGCGCTGTTCATTCTGACCATTGCCTGCATCAATTTTGTTAATCTGACCATAGCGCGGTCGCTGAAACGGGCCAAAGAAATCGGCATCCGAAAAATCGTCGGTGGCGGTCGGTACCAGCTGACGGTTCAGTTTCTGGGCGAATCGTTTCTGCTGTGTTTCTGTGCATTTGCTTTTGCCCTGATTCTGGTGCAGCTTGTGTTACCGACCTTCAACCAGCTTTCGAATAAGGCCCTGTCCCTGTCATATCTGTTTGATGCCCGACTGGTGGCTGGTTACGTTGCCCTTTTCCTGACCACGGGTCTGCTGGCCGGTTTCTATCCGGCGCTGGTTTTATCAGGGTATAGCCCTGTGCAGACCTTATATAGCCTGAACCGGCTTTCGGGTAAAAATTACCTCCAGAAGTCGCTGGTTGTCCTGCAGTTTGCTATTGCGTCGTTTCTTATTATCGGCACGCTGACCATCTATTCCCAGTTCAATTACCTCACTACCAAAAGCCTGGGCTATGACGACAAACAAGTGATCAGCGTCGATAAGTCGGGGTTGAAACGCAGCGAATTGAAACTGTTGAGAGAAGAATTACTCAAGCAGCCCGGGATTATGGCCATTTCCCCAAAAAATGGTGGCCGTTGGGGCACGATTGCCCGGGTGAATGGCGAAACACAATTGGATTTTCAGTATGAAACCATCGACCCAACCTACCTGCCCATTTTCAGGATTCCGATCGTGAAGGGACGTAATTTCTCGGCCGACCTCCCGACCGACTCCACGCAGTCGATTCTGGTGAATGAGACCTTTGTCAAAAAAGCGGGCTGGAAACATCCACTGGGTCAGGTCGTTGACTTCTGGTATAATAATGAAAAATACCGGGTCGTAGGTGTTGTGAAGGACCACCATTACGCATCGCTGAATGAATCCATCGGTCCGCAGTTATTTACGATGAAGCCAACGAACGGATTCGGCAAATTCTTCGTAAAGATCAAGCCCAATACCGAAACGGCCAGTCTGCGTCACATCACCAAGACCTTCCGGCAACTGTTCCCGACGACGCCCTATGCTTATAAATTTCTGGATGTAGAAAACCGCAGTAAATACGAAGCCGAAGCCAAATGGAAGCAGATTATGCTGTTCGGGGCCGTGCTGACCATTTTTATTTCCTGCATTGGCCTGTTCGGATTAGCTACCCTCGCGGCTGAACGTCGTATCAAGGAAATCGGCATCCGTAAGGTGCTGGGAGCATCTGTGCCGAGCCTTGTTCAACTGCTTTCGTCGGACTTTCTGAAGCTGGTGGGTCTTTCCTTTATCGTTGCCTTTCCAGCCGCCTGGTACGCCATAGACAAGTGGCTTCAGAATTATCCGTACCGTATTGATATCAGCGCCTGGACATTTGTGACTGCTGCAATTTTGGCGATCCTGATCGCCCTTATAACCATCAGCATTCAGAGCATCCGAGCTGCCCTAACGAACCCGATTCAGCCCCTGCGGGCCGGTGAGTAGTATGGGGCATCACCCGTTGAAACTTGCCAGCATAATAGCCAACAAGCTATCACAGGCCGACAGCAGGAAATTCTAACAAAAAAGCTGCCCTGAAGCGAGTCAGGGCAGCTTTTTAACTAACCAATTCAACCAATTGCAATGCCTACTTGACCACCAGGCGTTTAGACGTAATCGTCGTGCCGGTCGTTACGTTAAACAGATACGTACCGCTGGGCAGCGCGCTGCCATCAAACTGCACCTCGTGTTTTCCGGCGGATTTCTGCTCATTGACCAGCGTCTTCACTTTCCGCCCTGTAATGTCCTGCACTTCCACCCGAACGAACTCATCCTGCGGCAGGCTATAGCTGATGGTTGTACTGCCTGAGAACGGATTCGGATAAGCGCCCGCTTCCCGGGTAATGATCTCGGCTGCCATACGAGCCTGTGCCGGTGGTGGTGTCGCGTCTTCCCACTGCGAGAATGTCCGGGTAACGATCACGGCGAAATCAGCACGGGTTACGTATTGTCTGGGCTTAAAAGTTGCGTGCAGCGTAGGCTTCAGGTCAAACGGTCCTTGCGTGAGGGTATAATAGGCATTAATCAGGTTCAGGTCCAGAGCAATGCTTACGTATCCTTCCATACCGGCCGGAATCGTGGACGCGTCCTCAATCGGAATATTCTTCCCATCAACCTGAACCGTTACGGCCTTGCCATTCCGTTCTTCGGCATACTGCTGGAATCCCAGTCCCTGCACCAGCGCGTAAGCCAGCGTTACGCGATCGACACTGGCCGAGGGGGCAAACTGTCCGTTAACCGGCAGCATAACCCCTTTGTACTGATGCTCACGGTCACGCAGGGCTGCGCCTTTGGCGGACACCGATTCGGCCAGCAGAATGTCATTGCCCGATACGTCGGAGAAGGTTTTGCTTCCGTTGGTCGGAAAATACTGGCGAATTGCCTGCCCCATCAGCAGATAATCGGCCAGCTGAATCCGCTTCAGAAGATCTTTAGGCTTGAACGCGCCATTCAGGCCATCTACCAGACGGCTGCTAACTGCCATTTTGATCGAAGCTTCGGCGGGATTCCCTGCGATATCGCCAAGACCTGTTGTTCCACTTATCAGTTGCTGAGTGATGTTACCCTTAACTTTTTCTGGAATAGCAACTCCGCTCAGGCCATCAACCTTAAGCGTCCAGGTACCAGCTATGGGCGAGGCTACTGCCAGACTACGGTCCTGGTACAGTGCAAACGCAACGGGTATACCCGATCGATACTGCTTGCCTTCCGGGTCAAACATAATCAGGTTGATAGCATTGCCTGTTTCGCCCGATACACCACCCGCAATTATTTTTGCTTCCAGGCTATTCGTACCCGGAGCGACCGAGAAGGTGAACTGATTGTTGGCCGGCAGAAGCGGGTTGAAGTCAACCGTAAAGTTCTGAACAACCGCCCGCGAGTTAACATTGCTGACAAAGCTGCGGCTACTGTTGACTGTTGCGCCAAACGTCGATGAACGAAAAATATGGTCAACGGCGGCATAGGCGTTTACGTAACCAGCTCCAACTTCCCACGACTCGCGGCCTGGCATGTTCGTAGCCGTTTTCTGGATAATCTGCCGCACCTGCGCCGGCGACAGCGAAGGCCGGGCTTCCAGCATCAGCGCAGCGATACCAGCTACGTGGGGCGTTGCCATTGACGTGCCGCTCATGGTCGTATAGAACGGCAGGTGCGCCGGATCAATCGTAGCCGCATCCGCATCAGCCCCCAGCGAGGCTACCGGTCCGATTACCCGGGTCGAGATAACATCTACACCGGGTGCAACAATGACCGGCTCATTTTTGAACGACCAGGTTTCACCATCAATCGTGAACGTACCCGATTCGCCCTTAACGCCCCGCGAGGAAAAATCGGCGAGTTTGCCGTCTTTATCGCCCGCACCCACGGAGATAACCCAGGGCGCAATGGCGTATGGGTTATGCGTATCGGCACCCGGTCCTTCGTTACCGGCGGCAAAGACCACCACCATGCCCCGATCATACGCTTTTTTAGTAGCCACATTCAGCGGATCAGTCGGGTCGAAATCGCCACTCGTCCCGAACGAATTGCTGATTACCCGAATGTTGTACTGATACTGGTGCGTCAAGGCGTAATCGAAGCCGCCGATAGCGTCCAGAACCAGCAGGGCAGCACCCGAACCGTAGCCCAGCAGTGAAGCGCCTGGCGCCACCCCTTCGTATTTACCGCTCGACCGGGCGCCATTGCTGCCCACCGTTCCGGTGCAGTGGGTGCCGTGCCCCGAGTTGTTATCCGTATTCGGAACACCCTCCACGTAGGTAACGGGCAGCATCGCGTCCAGGGAGTTCAGGTTGGTTGAACCCAGTACGTTCTGAACCAGATGCGTGCCTAACTTAATATCATCGTGGGTTCCATCAACCCCACTGTCATTGATAAGTACGCCGATTCCTCTTCCGGAAACAGGCAGGCCGTTATTTCGGGCCGTCATTTCCTTATCCGCCCGTAAGCGTTTAACCCCCGTCAGGTGCGTATCGTTAAAATTGAAATAGGTGAGCTGTTTGTTCAGAAAGATTGATTTTACCTCCGGGCGTTTTGCGAGCGCATCAACCTGGTCTGCAGTAGCCAGCATGCCGGCAATCGGCAGAGCCCTCATGGTTATCGCTTTGGTAATGCCCACCTGCTGCAATAGACTAAGTTGGTTAGCCGATGGGGCTTCATCCCCATAAAACGTAACCACTACCTGCGCCACCGAACTGCTTTTCAAAACGTTGCTTAAGGCCCGATCAACCGTTACCTGCGCAAACAGGCCATGAGCCATCAAAATCAGTGCGAATACTGTTAAATGTTTCTTCATAAAACTTTTCCGTTGATTATGAGATTGTTAGATTAGGTTACTAAGCGCAACTGATCAATTTGCAGCCAGATCAGTGCGCCTGAGCGATACTATCTACGGTTTGGGCATCGTTTAGGATTTCTGTTTTATGGCAAAACGGCCTAAAAAAGAAGGAAAATTTGTAATAAGCACCAGTGGACCATATGAACTACTAAGTATATATACAAAGACCTTTTTTATCAAATCATCTGCTAAGCTTTAATAGCCAGCTCGGTGAACTATCAGGCCCGAAAAAGCCGTTAGAGAGTAACCTAAAAATCGCGGGGCTTTGAACCCCGGCAGATCATGAGCAAACACGGACGAATTTTAGTCGCCATGAGTGGCGGCATCGATTCTTCGCTGGCAGCAGTCATGCTTCACGAAGAAGGCTACGAGGTCATCGGCATGACCATGAAAACCTGGGACTACGCATCGTCAGGCGGTACCAAAAAAGAAACGGGCTGCTGTAGTCTCGACAGCATCAACGACGCCCGCAACATTGCCGTCAGCCTCGGCTTTCCGCACTACATTCTCGACATCCGCGAAGAGTTTGGTGATTACGTCATCGATCACTTCACGGGCGAATACCTCGAAGGTCGGACGCCCAATCCCTGCGTTCTGTGCAACACCCACATCAAATGGGATGCCCTGCTGCGCCGGGCCGACCGGCTCGACTGCGAGTCTATCGCAACGGGCCATTACGCCCACATCCGCCAGGAGAATGACGGTACGGCATCCGGGCGGTACGTACTCTCAAAAGGTGTCGATACGCTTAAAGATCAGTCGTATGTCCTGTGGGGCGTATCGCAGGAGAGCCTGAGCCGGACAAAGTTGCCGCTCGGACACCTGCACAAATCCGAAATCCGGGAAATGGCCAAAGAGCGCGGCTTTATCGAGCTGGTAACCAAATCCGAATCCTATGAAATCTGCTTTGTGCCCGATAACGACTACCGGGGATTTCTGAAACGGCGGATGCCGGGTCTGGAGACAGAGGTAGCCGGTGGTAACTTCGTGATGGAAGGCACCGGTAAAATCCTGGGCAAACACCAGGGCTATCCCTTCTACACCATCGGCCAGCGTAAAGGGCTGGGTATGGCGTTCGGCCAGCCCATGTTCGTAACGGAAATCCGGAAAGACACTAACGAAGTCGTGCTGGGTGTCGATAAGGATTTATTCCGCGACGGGATGATCGTCAGCAAACTGAACCTCCAGAAATACGACCACCTGACCGGGCCGCTCGAAACCATTACGAAAGTGCGGTACAAAGACCCTGGCACTCCGGCGACAATTACGCAGACTGGCGATAAAATCGAAGTGCTGTTCCACGAAGGCGTTTCGGCCATTGCGCCGGGGCAGGCCGCCGTGTTCTACGAAGGCGACGACGTAATTGGTGGCGGCTGGATCATGAAAAGCTTCCGCCAGGGCGACCGGGCCGAAGCCGTTTCATCAGCAACTATGGTATAGTCACCTATCTGAAATGAATTTATAACGGCCGGTGATGATAAGGATATGGCACCGGCCGTTTACTTTGTCTATAAATTCAATTCATCGCCATGAAAAAGCTGCTGCTTGTCGTTTCCATCCTGAGTCTGTCTACCCAGCTCTTCGCCCAGACTCCGCCCAAGGGGCATCCGAATACCAGTGGCGCAGGCTGGAAACCCCTGTTTGCTTCAGACCTATCTGACGCAGGTTATCCAAAAGGGGTTTGGTCGATGGACGAGGGGGTGTTAACTGCCACCGAAGATAAAGCCATCTGGACAGCCCAGCCCTACGAAAATTTCATTCTGGATCTGATGTTCATGACGGCCGACGGCACCAACAGTGGCGTTGTGGTTCACGCCAGCGATACGACTAACTGGATTCCCAACTCGGTTGAGATTCAGATTGCCGACGATTATGCGCAGAAATGGGCCGACTCGCCCGGCAACTGGCAGTGCGGAGCTTTTTTTGGTCATCAGGCCCCAACCAAACGGACCGTTAAAAAACCCGGCGAGTGGAACCGGTATACCATCACCTGCCAGGACAAAATGATTTACGTCGTGCTGAACAATGAGCTGGTCAATACCATTGACCTGTCGCAGTTCACCTCGGCCCAAACCAACCCCGATGGCTCGAAGGTGCCCACCTGGCTCAACAAACCCGCGGCCAATCTGCCGCTTCGGGGATACATCGGCCTGCAGGGTAAGCACGCGGGCGCACCGATTTATTTCCGGAACATGAAGATTAAGGTGCTGTAGCCCGGAGGAGCGACCAGAAGCGGGTTCCTCTCCGGCAGGCGAACCCAACCGGGCCGGCATTTTGTTAGTCAGATACCATGCAAACAGAACCTCAGACCCGGCACAGCCACACCCTGCCCGAACTACGTTTCTCGCTTAACCTGCTTTACGTAGGCCGCTTGCTGCTGGGCATGAAGTCGGCTTTGCTTCCCACTCACGACAGCCTGGATGCCTTCGATGAACGGATCGAAGACGTAACTGACGAATTGGTCGCTACGGAACTGCTTCACGAAGCAGCCATCCTCGCGGGCGATGTGCTGCCCACCGATTCGCTGAATTAAATTACTTAGATTTTACTCCACGTAAGCAGCAATGACCGGCTGCAAACGGGGCAACATGGCTTCGATCTGCGTTTTTTCGTTTTCTGTCCAGTGGCGTGGCTGCCCAAACACACAGGGCTGGAGAATCCCCCAAAGTTGTCCGTATTGCTGAATATGCGCGTGAATCAGGGCGCGGTGGCCGAACGTTTTCCGCTCAAATTCGCGGTTGAGGGTTTCCGGTGCTGCCGTTTCTACATCATCCACATGAACCGATGGCCGCATGGCCAGAGCCGCCCGAATCAGTGGGTCTTCCTGAGGCAAATCGGTTGTGTCGGGTTGCCAGTTGGGTTGAATGAAGTTCGGGATCTCCTCGTTTTGGCGCCAGCAGAAAGCAATCCGGCCACGCTGCCGGTCGGGCTGGCGGATATACAGAAAACAGCGGTCGGCGTTCAGCGTGCTGCCAACCAGTCCCACCACCCGATCTAGCGTTTTTCCGGGCAAATGCCCCTCGGCAAGTAGTGCGTCAATAGCTGCGGGCAGCGATTCAATTATTGTCATGTACAGTTAACTCCCTGCACAGAGCAGGGGTTTTCGGTTTTGCCTCAATTACTCCACACAATCGAGCCGGGGTAAGCGGCAAAGTCCGTTCTTTGTCGCTGGATACAACCAACTGACTTATGACCAATTCTCAACCTGCTGATCAACCAGGAACCGCCCTTTCGTGGGCCGCTCTCTTCGACATGGACGGCGTTCTGGTCGACAACACCGACTTTCACATCAATGCCTGGCTCCAGTTTTCACAACACCACGGCCGACCTATTACCAAAGCGCAATACGTTGATAACATCAATGGCCGGGTATCCGCCGACGCGATGGCGTATGTCTTTCAGCGGCCCATTCCGCCCGGCGAACTAATCGTGCTGACCGAGGAAAAAGAAGCCATCTACCGCGAACTTTACCGGAAACACCTCCAGCCCACGACCGGCCTGACGACCTTCCTGCAGGAGTTAAAAGCCCGCAACATCCCAATGGCCGTTGGTACATCGGCACCCATGAGTAATGTTACGTTTACGCTCGACGGTCTGCCGTTACGCCCTTATTTCACCGCTGTTGTCGACGCCAGTATGGTTCACCGGGGCAAGCCCGACCCGGAGATTTACCTCCTGGCCGCCGGGCGGGTGGGCGTCGCTCCCAACCGCTGCGTGGTGTTTGAAGATGCCTTCGCGGGGATTGAAGCCGGTTTGCGGGCGGGTATGAAAGTTGTTGCGCTGGCTACGACCCACACCCGCGCCGAGCTGGCCGACACGGGCGCGGCCCTGATTATCGACAACTTTGCCGGACTGACCGCGGCAGCCGTAGAGAACCTGCTGACTCCGGTTTAACCGTACCGTTATCGACAGACCCCGCCTTATTTCGTAGATTTGTCGAATAAATCGGTTTCAGTACCAACGTTTTTATCCTTGAATACCTCATCCGAAACTACGCTGATTCCCGCCCGGGAAGGCTTTTACTTTCCTGCCGAATGGCATCCGCACGTTGCTACCTGGCTTAGCTGGCCGCATACCGAAGCCTCCTGGACCCGCGAGCGTCAGGAGCTGATGTTTCCGGCTTACATCGACTTCATCAAAGCCATCGCCGAAAGCGAACAGGTGTGTATCAACGCCCACAACGAGATCGTTATGCAGGCGGCTAAGTTACGGCTGCTGGCGGCTGGTGCTGATCTAAGCCGGATTACGCTCCTGCCCCACCCGACCAACGACTCGTGGTGCCGCGACCACGGGCCGGCGTTCCTGATCAATCCAGAGAAAAAACAGCGGATGATCGTCAACTGGGGCTATAATGCCTGGGGCAACAAGTATCCGCCCTATGACCGCGACGATCTGATTCCGGTGCAGATTGCCCACTACCGCGGCCTGGAATACGTTACGCCGGGCATTATCATGGAAGGCGGTTCGGTAGAATTCAACGGTGCGGGAACGGTCTTGACCAGCCGGGCCTGCCTGCTTAACCAGAACCGCAATAGCCATCTGAAGCAGGCCGATATTGAGCGGTATCTGTGCGACTACTACGGGGTTCAGCAAGTCCTCTGGGTTGAAGAAGGCATCGTTGGCGACGACACCGACGGGCACATTGACGATACCGTACGGTTTGTGAACGAAGATACCGTTCTGGCGGCCTACGAGCCGAATCCCAACGACGACAACTATACCTTCCTGCAGGAGATTCACCGCGAACTGCGCGCGATGCTGCTTCCGAATGGCAAGCAGCTTAACATCGTCGAACTGCCCATGCCCGACCCGGTCTTCAGCGATGGCCTGCGGCTGCCGGCCTCTTACGCCAATTTTCTGATTACCAACGGCGCCGTGATTGTGCCAACGTTCCGCTGCGATAAGGACCAGCAGGCCCTGGACATTATTGGCCTGTATTTCCCCGATCGGAAGATTATCGGGATTGATTCGACCGATATTGTCTGGGGACTGGGCAGCTTTCACTGCCTGAGCCAGCAGGAACCCGCTATCTGATTAACCCCATGTACGACGGTAAAACATTTCGCTCTGTAACGAACACGGCTAACGGCGAGGTAAACGAAGAAACCCTTTTCCACTATCGCCAGCAGGGGCAGATCGTGTGGGCCGAATACGCCGGTGGCGCTATCGTAAAAGGGTTTATAATCGCAACCGTGCAGGCCGACAACAGCCTGGATATGCGCTATGAACACGTCAATGCGCAGGGGCTGCTGATGACCGGCAGCTGCCGGTCAACACCCGAACGGCTGCCCGATGGTCGCCTTCGGCTCTACGAACGCTGGCAATGGACCAGTGGCGAAGGCAGCTCCGGCGAATCGATTGTTGAAGAAATCCCCGCAGTGGACTAACTCATGCGTATCTGTTTGCTCTGCTTACTTCCGGCGCTGATCTTTATGGCCTGCGCCCGTAAAACCTCGGTCACGGCAGAACTGACGCCCCGTTCGCTGAAGGCCATCAATCTGGAAGAAACCATCAGCCGACGCGATGAGGTGATGATGGCCTATTCACTGACCAGCTACGACGCACAGAACAAACCCGTTGCGGTGGTGAACGGCGGCTGGGGCGTTGAACAGATCCAGAAAGGCCAGCAGCTGAACCTGTCAGCGGCCGGACCGCAGCAGGCTCAGCCAATTGCGCTTACCCTGCCCCGAAACGGTCGGCTGGTGGCGTCGCTGGTGCTGATTGAAGTGGATAACTACGGCCGGGCCAAAGAACTTCAGGAGCAGGTACGTCGCGTGCATAATGTGGTCAGTGGCCCGGCCGCGCTGTTCATAACGGCGACCGAATTACTGACGCCACTCAAATACGTAGCTGCTGGACTGGCGGCATCGGGTGTTGGGCTGAAACTAATGGATCAGTTCGACGACGATGACCTGCTGGGGCAGAGCAGCGTCGAGTTGAGCGAGGCTGAACTCCGCCAGAAAAAACAACGCTACGTTCGGGTTCCGGCCACCTTTACGGGTCAGAACCTGCGCGATGCATTTGCCTATAAACTGGAATATGACATTAGCCTGAAAGCAGTGAGAATTCAACCCGCCCGCCAATAAGCTGACTTTTTTCGTCGTTCTCTAAAAGTCCCGCAGCCGGTTTCCTGTCAGACGGGGGTCTTACGAACGAATGTTTTTGCCACCGTATCTGTTTTACTATCAACCAAAAATCATTTTATTCAGACGCTATGCGCCAACTTACAGGCGGTTTCTTGCTGGCAATTCTTGTATCGGCCTGCAAAACAACCGCGCCGGTTGTTCAGCAGACACCCCCGCAGCCGGTTATTCTGACGCTGGGCAACAAAGCCTTCACGACCGACGATTTCTTTCAGTCGTTCACCAAAAATCAGCTTTCGTCCGACTCGGTTCAGCGAACCGACGTAAAGGAGTATTTTGATCTGTACACCAACCTGAAGCTTAAAGTCCTGGCTGCTGAAGCGGATGGCCGCGACACTACCGAGGGCTTCCGGGAGGAAATGAACACCTACCGCAAGCAACTGGCGCAGTCCTATCTGACGGACAGGGTGCTGGTTGAATCGCTGGCGGCCGAAGCTTATCAGCGAATGCAGGAAGAAGTGAGTGCATCGCACATTCTGATCTCTGTCCCTGAAAACGCGGCTCCTGCCGATACGGCCACGGCCTACCAGTCGGCACTGGCCCTCCGCCAGCGGGCATTGAATGGCGAAGATTTCGCAAAACTCGCCCGCGAGAACTCGCAGGACGTAACAACGGCGCAGAATGGAGGCAGTCTGGGTTATTTCACGGCCTTTTCAGTAGTATACCCGTTCGAGACAGCAGCCTACCAAACGTCGGTTGGCGGAGTTTCTCAGCCAGTTCGGACGCGTTTTGGTTATCACCTCATCAAAGTCAATGACCGCCGACCCAGCCGCGGGAAGGTTCGCGTGGCGCATATTCTGGTGCGCTTAAGTCCGGCTGCCGATGCGGCAGGTCAGCAAGCCGCCCAGGATCGTATCGAGGCTGCCTATGCCCGGCTGCAGCGGGGTGACTCCTTCGAGCTGGTTGCCCGGGAGGTATCCGACGACGTTACGTCCCGAAGCAACGGCGGTCTGCTGCCCATGTTCGAAACCGGTCGGCAGGTGCCCGCGTTTGAAGAAGCCGCGTTTGCGCTGACCAATCCAGGCGATTATTCCAAACCCGTGCGGACTAACTACGGCTGGCATATCATCCGACTCGTTGAACGCCGGAAGCTGGAACCGTACACGGACCTGGCACCCTCGCTGCGGCAGCGCGTTACGACCGACACCCGCGCCGATGTGCTGCGGCAGGCTACCATCCAGCGATTAAGTAAGGAATACGCCGTTCGGGAGGAAAAAGCTGTCGTTGAAAGCGCCCAGGCAAAGGCCGACAGCAGCCTGCTGCGGGGTCAGTGGCGCTATACCGAACCGCTCGACCCAAGCCTGCAGGGCAAAGCGATTCTGACACTGGCGGGTGTTCCCTACACAGTCAATCAGTTTTTTGCTTACGTGCAGCAACGGCAGCAGCCCAACCGAATTGATAACCGTCAGCTTAGTACGCCCGCCGTTTCCGGTTCGCCAGCGGTAGCCATGCGCCGGATGTTCGACCGCTTCGTAGGCGATCAGCTGATTGCGACTGAAGAAGCGAATCTGGATAAAAAATCGCCGGAGTTCCGGTCGCTGCTGAGCGAAATCCGCGATGGCGTTTTGCTCTCGCAGGTGATGGAACAGAACGTCTGGGAGCGTTCGATGTCCGACTCAACAGGGCAGAGACAGTATTTTGAGCAGAATAAAGATAAATACCGTTTCCCGGAACGGGCTGTGGCAACGGTTATTGTAGCGCCAACGAATGAATTGTTGAAGCAGGCGCAGGAGATGCTGAGCGGCAAACGCCCTTACCAGCTCCGGCGGTCGGCGGCTGCGCTCACCTACGACCGTAACCAGACGGCCCTGACGCCCAAGCAACGGGAGACCCTGTACGACGTGCTGGTGGCGATGGTTCGCAATCCAGATTATCTGGTGGAGGTGAGCGGTTCGCACGAACCCGCCGAAGCTGACTCGGTTTCGGCCGGACGCATCCGTACGGTGGTTCGTTACCTGCAGCAGAACGGCGTACCGCTGAGCCGGATTATGGAGAAGGATTATCAGGGCGCAAGACCCGGTGCTGGCAAAGATGCCCAGCGCAACGTTTCCTTTCAGTACTTTTCCAACGCCAAAGCCGATATTGCCAAGGTTCTGAACACCAAAGCCCAGCCATCGGCCACGGCTGACCCGGCCGTAACGATTACGGAAGGTATTTTTGCGCAGGGAGTCAACCCCTATATTGATCAGATCACTCAGTGGAAAGTAGGCACAACCACTCTCCATCCGGATAATAAAGCGGTTGCCGTAACCATCGACCGGATTGAACCCGCCCGGCCCAAAACCTTTGCCGAAGCCCGCGGTGCCGTCATCAACGACTATCAGGCGGTGCTCGAAAAACAGTGGCTTGCCCAGTTAAGGCAGAAGTACCCGGTGAAGGTGAACGAGGACGAAATCCGAAAACTGGCGAAGTAACGTAATATTTGGGTTTGCTTCAGAGCCTCTGTTACATTTCGTTCAGGCATTGGATTTATGCCCTCAATCCGCTCTTAAATTTCCTTAAAACACGGAACAACAACGGTTCTGTACGTATCTTTAAAACATGAAAAAAGTAATCAGCAGTGTGTTCATGGTTTTGGTTGGCTGGTTTCTGACCGCGCCCTCTTTCGGGCAGGGGCAGGGTGTTAGCCTCAACAAGATCATTGCCAAGGTGGACAACTACTACGTTCTCCGGACAGATCTGGAAGAGGCTTATCAGTCTTACGTTGGCCAGAATCAGACTCCTCCCGAAAAATGCCAGTTGCTGGAAAGCCTCGTCATCAACAAGATGATGCTGGCCAAAGCCGAAATTGACTCGGTCGTTGTTGAAGAAAAACTGGTTGACAGTGAACTCGATCAGCGGATGCAGTACATGGTTCAGCAGTTCGGCTCCGAGAAAAACATCGTGGAAGCTTACGGCAAGAGCCTGGAAATGCTCAAAAGTGAGCTGCGGCAGCAGGTGAAAGATCAGAAGATCGTTCAGAAGATGCAGCAGAAAATCACGACCGACGTAAAGGTGACGCCCCGCGACGTTCGCAGGTTTTTTGACGCCATTCCGAAAGATAGTCTGCCCTACATGCCTGCCGAAGTAGAAATAGGCCAGATTGTTCGCATTGCCAAGCCTACCAAAGAGCAAAAGGAGGCCCTGCGCCAGCGGCTGCTGGAGTTTAAGAAACGAGTTGAAAACGGCGAAGATTTCGCTAAACTGGCGAAGGAAAACTCCGAAGACGTTGGTTCGGCGCAGAACGGGGGCGATTTGGGCTTCGCCAAGCGGGGCATGATGGTGGCGCCGTTTGAAGGCGCTGCCTTGAAACTGAAACCAAACGAACTGTCGGACGTCGTGGAATCTGACTTCGGCCTGCACCTGATTCAGTTGCTGGAAACACGCGGGGCCGAATACCGCGCCCGGCATATCCTGCTCCGCCCCGACTACAACCGCCTGGATCTGAGCAGACCCACCAAATCCCTCGACAGCCTGCGAACGCTCATCGTGGCGGACTCGGTGAAGTTTGAAAAGGCCGCCCATGACTTTTCTGAAGACAAAGCAACGGCCGACGCCGGTGGTCTGATCCGCGACCCGCAGTCGGGCAGTACCCGCCTGGCTATGGATGGTTCGATGGAATACGCCATGTTTACGATGCTCGACACGATGAAGGTTGGTAGCGTCTCGGCTCCACTACCCTACCGGACCGAAGACGGCAAAAGCGCCGTCCGGATTCTGTATTTCAAGAGCAAAGTTGCACCCCACACGGCCGACTTCAAGCTAGACTTCGAGAAGTTGCAGAACATTGTGCTGGCTAATAAAAAGAACCGCGCCATCGACGACTGGTTCCGGAAATCCGTAGCTGATGTTTACATCACCGTTGATCCCGAGTTTCAGGGCTGTCGCATTTTTGGAACTACCCAGGCCAGCGCAGCAAATCTGGGCACGGGCGGCAATTAGTTGTAGCGTTGGAACGTCTTATAGTTGTAAAGTCATTTTCGGCCGGTCTGCTTTGTGATCTGGCTTTAACTTTACAATTTGGCTTTTACAACAGCACAGTCCAATAACTCTACAATTTAACAACCTGAAGCCAGTGCCTTACTCATCGGATGTTGCGGCTGCGGAAGCCCTTACAAACTCGTATCAGAAACTTAAAAATGAAATCTCAAAGGTCGTTATTGGTCAGGACGAAACCGTTCGGCTCCTGCTGACCGCCATCTTCTGCCAGGGTCACTGCCTGCTCGTCGGCGTGCCGGGGCTGGCTAAAACGCTGCTCATTCAGACGATTGCCGGCGCGCTCGACCTTGATTTCAACCGGATTCAGTTTACGCCCGACCTGATGCCATCGGACATTCTCGGCTCGGAAACGCTCGATCAGGAACGGAATTTCAAATTCATTAAAGGGCCGGTTTTTGCCAACATCATCCTCGCCGATGAGATCAACCGGACACCTCCCAAAACGCAGTCGGCGCTGCTGGAAGCCATGCAGGAATATGCCGTAACGATTGCGGGGCAAAAGTACGGTCTGGGACGGCCTTTCTTCGTGCTGGCTACGCAAAACCCCATTGAGCAGGAAGGAACCTACCCGCTGCCCGAAGCGCAGCTGGACCGGTTCATGTTTAATATCTACCTCGACTATCCGTCCTACCAGTCGGAGCTGGATATCGTCAGGAATACCACTTCCGATCAGCGGTACGAGGTGCAGCGCGTCATCACGGGCGAAGAAATCCGCGAGTTTCAGCACCTGGTCCGTCGGGTACCTGTCGTAGACAACGTAGTTGAATACGCGGTGAAACTGGTACATAAAACCCGCCCGAACACCGAACTGGCGGCCGCCGATGCCAACCAGTATCTGGAATGGGGCGCTGGTCCACGGGCGTCGCAGGCCCTGATTCTGGCAGCTAAATGCAATGCTTTGCTAACGGGTAAATACTCGCCTGACATTGAAGACGTGCGGGCGGTTGCCCTGCCTATTCTGCGTCACCGGGTCGTTCGAAACTTCAAAGCCGAAGCCGAGGGTATTTCCGTTGAGCAGTTGATCAGGCGAATGATGTAATTAGCTGAGGTATAAACAAAAGTCAGGAACAGGTCAAACTGACCTGTTCCTGACTTTTGTTTATACCTCAGCTAATCGTCTTCGTTACTGTTCTCCTTATGGGTCCGGCCCAGATAATCGTCGTTTCCCATGCCGTCTGACTCGTCATCGACCCCGGAAGCGTCCACGTCCTCAGTTTTTTCCTTGACTAAATACCCAAGGCCCTCTGTTTCGGCCTCCTGTTTGCCATGATACTCCTGTCCTGCATCTGATTCCATAACGCTGTGTGCAATTAGTTTTCTTCAAAACCCATCTGCGTTCGGTTAGTTTGGAAAAGTTACCCTTTCAGCCACCAGATTTCGTCGCTCACCAGGCGGATGCCGATGGGATCACCTGCGCGCAGATTATCGCGGGTTGTCAGGACGCGCAGACAGACGTAGCGCGACAGTTCAACCTCAACTTCAGAATATCCGCCTTTAAAAAACACGGCCCTAATCCTGCCACCTTCGCCCGGTTCGTCAAGCTGTAGTTGCTCAGGCCGGAGACAGACCAGCGCGTCGGGCTGATCCGGTTCCGGCAAGCCCAGCAACGGCAGGTATTTTGCTTTCAGAACATTAACCGGTCCCGTCATCCGGGCGGCATAAGCCGTTACGGGCTGTCGGTACACCAGCACGGGTGGCCCAATCTGCACTAGTCGGCCATCGCGCAGAATCCCCAGCGTATCGGCGATAGACAGCGCATCCGTAGCGTCATGCGTCACAAACAGGCAGGATGTATGCTGCTCCCGAACGAGATCAAACAGCAGATCGCGTACGATGATCCGGTTGGGCAGGTCGAGATGGCTGAACGGCTCGTCCAGCAGCAGAACGGCCGGTTTGTCGGCTATGGCGCGGGCAATGGCCGTTCGCTGCTTCTCGCCCCCGGATACCTGTCGCGGCACCCGGTCCTGAACGTCGGTCAGACGGCAAAGACGCAGCAGTTCATCGACCCGAAAATCGCGGTAACTTTTTTCAAAGAAACGCAGGGCATAGGTAATGTTCTCCCGCACCGATACGTTGGGCATGAGCTGGTACTCCTGATGAACGAGCCGGATGTCGGCATGGCCCGGCACGAGCACTTCAGACGGCCCCGGCACCCGCTTGTTGTTGAGCCGCACCTCGCCGACGTCGGCATCGGCAAAGCCAGCCAGCAGGTTGAGCAACGTACTCTTGCCCGAGCCACTGGCGCCTACCAGCGCCATAATCCGGCCCGATTCGAGGGTAAGCGAAAGGTTTTTGACAGCCGTAACGTCGGCAAAGGATTTGGAAAGTTTTCGGGCTTCGAGCAAGCGAACGGGTATTTGATGAATTCGGAACGAATTACCATAAAACAAACGACCGGGCCAAAAGACCCGGTCATTTCGTGACTACTCAAATCAACAATTATCGTTGGCTGTTGGCCCGGATCATCTGCTTTAACCGGCGGTTCTCGTTTTCGAGCCGGTTGATTCGGCGATCGCTGTCCTTTTTCAGCTGGATCATATAGAGCGTCAGCTCCTCGACCTTCTCCAGCAGTTTGGCATCCATTTTCCCAACATCGATGCCCTGTTCCACCACATCATTCGCCGACGGAACGCCCGGCAGATGTTTATTTTCTTTCACGAACCGCTCCACCTCCGAAAGGGGACGGAGTTTGTAATTGTCGGCAAAGACGTAATCCGACCAGTCGGCCGAGTTTTTAACGGCTACTTTCACTTTTTCGGTCAGAATCCCATCGGCCACGTAAAGCTGATACCCCGCCGGCGTACTACGCAGGTCCTTGCCAATCACAACGGCCCCCGTCTGGGCGGTCTGCAGCACGCCTGTTTCCGTCTTTTTCCACAGGCTTTCTACAGCGGCTTCGCGGGCGCTGGCCGAATAAGTAGACAGGATTACGTTCCCAGCATTATCGACGGTTAGAAACTTGCTGGCGCTGCCCGTAGCGGTATTTGCCGCCGTCAGGTTCGTAAACCGAAGTCCGCTGCTGCCGCCCGTACCGGTGGTAATCTCCAGCTTCGCTTTCGGAGCCGTATTGCCGATACCGACGTTTACGTTGTTACCGAGTACCAGAGCGTTACTGATCGTTACTTTAGCATCGGCACCAATGGCGGCTGCGTTGACCAGATTCGTTGCGCCGGCATCGGCCCGGAAGCCAACAAAGGTGTTGGTTTGGCCGCCATTATTGGCTCGCCCGGCATCAAAACCGATAGCGGTATTGTTCTGGCCGTTTACCCCGATACCATTACCGGCATTAGCGCCCAGATAGACGTTGAAGCTACCGTTTGTATTATAAAAGCCCGCGTTATCACCCAGGAAGAAGTTGCCATAACCCGTTGTGTTGTTTCGGCCCGAGTTGGTGCCCATAATAAAGTTCGACGAGCCAGTCGTGTTGGAGGCCCCGGCCTGTGTGCCGATGAACGTATTGAATTCACCGCTTGTATTGCTCCGGCCGGCCCCAAACCCCAGGAACGTATTGGCATCACCCGTACTGACGGCACCGGTTTCATAGCCGATAAACGTATTCTGCGAACCCGAAACCACGTTCGCACCCGCCCTCGAGCCATAGAACGTATTGAAACTACCCGACGATAAGACTTCTCCCGATTGAAACCCGGCATAGGTGTTATCGTTGCCGGTTATCAGCAGTTGTCCCAGCAGGTTGGCCGGAATACCCAGCTTTAACAACGTGTTACGTTGTCCGCCATTAACGCTTATCAGCCCGGTGGCAACGGGCGCGTAGTTCGTGCCTAATTGAGCAAACGCGCTCGCAACTGGAACGCAGAGTAGAGCAGCAAGGATAGGTAAACGTTTGGTTATCATGGTATTGGAATAGATAGGATTATAAACTTACAGGACCGGTCCCGACGTATAGCTACTTCGGGTTCACCTACTCATTGGATAATCAGCGCTGTTTGATCAGACGTTTGGTAGTGACTCCCTGGTTCGTGCGAAGCGAGTAGAGATACACCATGGCCGGCGACGATGCGTTGCGGTACGTATACTCATGCAGACCCGCTTCCTGCATTTCTCCACTAATCAGCATATCAACGGCTCGCCCCTGCTCATCCAGCAGACTCAGGCTAACGGCCGATGCTTCGGTCAGGCGGTAGCGGATGACGGTCGTCTCGGTAAAAGGATTGGGATAAGCCGTCAGCGTCAGGCGATTTTCAGATTCAGCCGCCAGGTCGGCGCTGGGCAGCGGATTGCAGGTACACGATTTTACTTCTGCGGTAAATACAGACCCTTGCTCAGCCGAAAATCCGGGTAGTAAGGTGAGGGAACGGCCGGCCTGATAACTGGCCAGGGCCTCGCGGTCAACAACGTTGGTGGCAACCAGCGTTTGGATAGCTTGTGGCTGTCGGGTCTCCCCCCGACTAATCCGCTGAGTAAGCCGAAGCGTGACAGCGCACGGGTCTTCCGTGCCAGCCCAGCCTGCTGCTGAAGGGATCAGAAACAGGCCACTCAGTAATACACTGTTCAGTTTCACCATAAACCCCGTATTTAATTTATCTTTAAAACATATATACAGTATTCACTAAAAGGAGAGTTAGTCAATCCACACCTGATTCGCGAACTCTACTAGTCAAATCGCTAGTTATTAATTTCAGTAATCTATGGTAAGTCTTTCACACGATACGGTGACTTTCATAAGAACTTATTTTTAAAACTAATGTTTACTATTATTAAAATCTGGCAGTATATACGTAAGCAATTGTTACTTCAGATTTACTTAATACAAAGTTTATTCAAAAAAAATAGGGCCTTAGAGCCCTATTTTTTTTGAATAAACAAGAAAAGATAAATTTAACGACAGTATATGCCAGCTCGTTCGATTAAAACACAAAATTAGTTGATAAGAAGTCGGATTTGTGATCGGCTATGATCTCATTCAGAATGGCCTTATTCGCGTCCGTGTCTTTAGTCGCCACGCAGGTACGAATCGAAAAGGACCGTAGCGCATCTTCCACCGAGAGAGTGCCCTCAGCCGAATCCTTCCGGCCCGTAAACGGAAACGTATCGGGTCCACGCTGGCACTGAGCATTGATATTTACCCGGCACACCAGATTGACCAGGGGGTCAATGAGTTCGGCAATCCGGTCGGTGTTGGTGCCGAAAACGCTGGCCTGCATGCCATGATCGTCGGTAATCAGATAGTTGATAAACTCTTCAACCTCGTCGAACGGCACAACCGGAATGACGGGGCCGAACTGCTCTTCCCGGTATAGTTTCATTCCTTCCTGTACCGGGTACATCACAGCTGGTTTGAACAGAGATGCGGTGGTTTCGCCCCCGCCCTCGTTCATGATGCTGGCTCCGTGCGACTCAGCATCCTGAATGCACCCGGTCAGGTAATCCGTTTTCTGAGGCTCAGGCAGGGGCGTAATCTGAGCGCCCTCATCCCAGGGCATACCCAGTTTCAGCGCACTCACCGCCGGACTAAACCGCTTCAGAAACGCATCGGAAATAGAGCGGTGCACCCAGATGATCTTGATAGCCGTACAGCGCTGCCCATTGAACGAAAGCGCCCCGAGCAGGCATTCCTTTACGGCCACATCAAGGTCCGCATCGGGCAGGATGATGGCCGCGTTTTTGGCGTCGAGACTCATGATTGACCGCAATCGGTTGAGTTTGGGGTGGTGCCGCTGCAGTTCATCCGCTACCCGGCTGGACCCGATGAGCGTCAGCACGTTTACTTTACCCGATTGCATCACCGGCGGCACAACGTTTGCACCCCGACCGTAGATGGAGTTGACCACACCTTTCGGAAAACTGGTCCGGAAGGCATCCAGCAGGGGATAATGCAGCAGCGAACCATGCTTGGGCGTTTTGAACAGGATGGTGTTACCCATCAGAATGCTGGGAATCAGGGTCGTATAAGTTTCATTGAGCGGGTAGTTGAACGGCCCCATCGCCAGCACCACACCCAGGGGCGACCGGCGTATCTGCCCAATTATCCCTTCCTCGATCCGGAAGCGCGATCCCGCCCGGTCAATGTCCTTGAGCGCATCAATAGTGTCGTAGATATACGTAACCGTCCGGTCAAATTCCTTGGTCGAGTCGGCAAGATTTTTACCGATCTCCCACATCATCAGATTGACCACGAGCTTTTTCTGCTCCAGCATTTTCCCGACGAACGTTTCCATACAGCGGATACGGTCGGCCACCGACATAGTCGGCCACTCGCCCCGGCCATTGTCATAGGCGGCTACGGCTGCATCGAGAGCTTCCAGGGCTTCCTTATCGGTCGTGACCGGAAAACTCCCCACTAATTTACGCTGCAGGGTTCCGTCCGGCTGCGGAACGCATACGGGCGAATAGACCTCCGAAACAGGACCATTCCAGGGCCGCATTTCGCCATTGATCAGGTACTCGCGCTGGTGAAGCGGCTCAATGTGGTACTGTTCGGGAATTTGTGACTCGCTCGGAAAAAGCTGAGCCAGCGGGGAAGACTGCGCAGGATTCATGGGTTTGCAGAAGGTAGAGTCAAAACTCCGGCAAACTTCAGCATTCAACCCGCGATTTGCAATCCTCCAGCCAGCTATCCGTATTCTCTTAGCCTACGGAGGGCCGTTACCTCACACCCACCGCTAATCAGGCGATGCTACAAGTTTAGGATCTACCTGCAGCAATGCCTGTAAGTCCAGTTCGTCGGAGGGGGTTATATTAGCCTGAAGGACGCGTTGCACATAGTCCAGAGCAGACTGCGTATTGTCCGCCGAACCCGTTGCCACACAATCGGACGGGATACAGAGCGAGAACTCCCGCATATAGGCATCGTTGGCCGAAAAGAGTACGCACACGTCGGCACTGACCCCCGCCATGATTAGCCGCTGAACTTTCAGGTAATCGAGCAGGGTGTCCAATGTGGTGGCGTAAAAAGCAGAGTGTTTAGGTTTCAGAACAAAATAATCGTCGTTTTCCGGCCGCAGTAATTCCACCAGCGGTTGCCCCCGGACCCCATCGTTCAGGCAGTGTTCAATGACCTCATTAAAGTCAGAACGCCACCGGCCAAAGTTATCATTCGCGTAAATGACGGGGATTTTAAGCGCTTTGGCCCGTTGCTTCAAAGCCGCAATCTTTCTGGCAGCAGCCAGTGTTGGTGCCAGAAAATGCTCGCCTTCCGGAAACTCCAGATCATTGATCATGTCGATAATCAAAAGTGCCACGGGCGAGGAATCAGGTACGTTGCCGTGTAGGTCTTCGCTCTTTTTCTCCATGTATAAACCAGTCTATGAGCAGGGAACGGATTTAGATATCACCTGACATTACCTGCAGTGGCAATGACGTCCCTCGTCGGCCTGCTGCGGTGAGGTATAAACTAAACTTGCCCTAATTTGTGTTGGCTACAAGTCTATTTTCCGCCCCGCCCTCTTATCCGTTGCCCGTACCAGTCACGCTCCCTACAGCTAGAGTATCTTCCTCAACATGAATCCTTGTTAATAAATTTATATGAATTTGCGATCTATCTAATTTAGGGCATTTGTTAATATATAGAGTAATAGTTTATTTTGTGTTAATACATGCTTTTGTTGTTCTGAACGAGTAACGGCAGTATAAGTGAACAATTCGTTATGAAGATTTCCCGGCAGGATTACGACCGGCAGCCATTTGCAATTCGGGCCGGTGCTTTATTACTATGGGGCACTCCCCTCATAGGTCGCTTTAGAGATGGGCACTATCAGCAACTCTATAGTTTTAACAACTTTTATGCGGAGATGTATTATGAAGAAGAATCGCAGCAACTGACCAGCATCTCCACCTTTGAAAAAACGCATCGGTTAGAGGCTTATCTGGAATCCCTATCCTTGTCGGCACTGCTCGAATAAGGGGCTTGATCGGTCTTCTACCAGGCCGTACAGAGCGGTAGGTTGCAAGCGCGCAGGAGCTACCGCCAGGTCTATACGTAAGGCCGGAGTAAGACTGTATAGCTACTCGTCTGTTCAGTAAGGCACTGGCTTAGGTGCCTTACTGACTCGCTCCTGAGTTTATTCTTAGTCCAGCAACTGATAGCGCAAATCGTCCAGCAGCTTGGCCAACTGCCGATAACTGCCCGATTTGGTTATGAAAGCAACTCCGCCCAGTTCCTCACAGCGCTTCAGGTCGTTATCATGATCAGATGAGCTGATCACTACAATCGGAATCCGGCTGAAAACGTCATCCTGTTTCAGCAGACGTAATACATCAAACCCATTCAGAACAGGCATGTGCAGGTCTAACAGGATCAGGTCGGGTAGGCGTCCATCCAGACGGTGTGTTAACCAGATCAGGAGCTGGGAGCCGTCGTCGAGGCAACGTAACTGGCAGTCACTGTGACGCGAAGAAAAAACCTGCTGCAAAAGGACGCAATCATCCGGGTCGTCATCTACAGCGTAAATCAACGGGTTGGGAATATCAAACATTACGGTTGAGTAATAATCTTACATACAGTATGGTTAACAGCGCAAAGTAAGCAGGATAAGTTAACAAGGAAAATATAGCCTATAAAAGTTTGTATCAATTAACTGCTTTAATGTAAACTTGTTTAGGCTGGTTAACTTAAAACACCTTTTTTTAAACCGTTCAATCAATAATGTATCAACAATATTAAAAAAATATTTACCAGACGGACTCTTCTTTTTTCATATTTATACGGGCCCGTTTACCCTGAACGGCAGGATTACCGGGTCCGCCAGTGTTGGTGCCGGGCCTCAAAACAAGCCATCCACTCCGGCGCCGTAGTCAGTTTACAGATATACGAATTAGCACCCCACCAGTACGATTCCTCACCAACAAACGGGTTTCTCCAACGGCTAAGTATCACAATGGGCAGGCTCTGTAGCGCGGCATGCCGACGAATCTGTGTCAATACCCACCAGCCCCGTTCCCGCTCGGGCAGATACAAATCCAGTAAAATCAGATCAGGCAGGAGTAAATGATTTTTCTGACAGTTTCCCAGATACGTCATAGGCTGAGTTGCCGGACTGGCTCCTACTGGCCTACTCTCCTGTGTTCAGGCAATTGGGAAAAGCTAAGCCGTTCCGGCCTTATGCGTCTCTAACTTAAGGGTAATGTTACCGTTTCCCACCAGTAAATACGCATCGCTCTGAAGTAGTCCAGCCATTGATCGGCAGTGGCAGGCTTGGTAATGTATGAGTTTGCACCCAGGTCATACGCCTTTATGATATCAGCCGGGGCCTGGGAATTGCTGAACGCAATTACAGGCATATGCCGCTGCCAGGAATGACTCCGGATCTGTTCCAGAAAATACCACCCCTGCTGCACCCGGGGCAGGTACAGATCCAGCAGCACCAGGCGGGGCAAAGGCAACATCTGGCCGATACATTCGTCTAAATGCTGCAACGCTTCGATTTCGTTGCCGGCCCAGACCAGCTCAACCGAGTCGAGCGTTTGCTTCAGCGCATAATCAACAATTAACCGCTGATCCGGTTCATCTTCAACAATAAGTAAAGTGGCGTGCTGGCGAGTGTTCCGCCTGACCAGGTCAGAGGCTGATGAATTCATTTACGTGTGGGTTAAGGGTTCAGGCAACAATTGAGTTAGCTCACTCAACTATAAACAAATATAAGATTACCCGGGAATATACTTAAGTAAAAAAATTAACGTAATTCTTCCTCTTGAAAATAATTACATCTACTTAATATATAGTCTCAATACCAATAATAACCTAGTTAGTTTATGCAGTTAAAAATCCGGGGGAAATGGCAAATTAACCCTTAACCCAACGATCTGACAGGTTATTCAGCTATTGATACATTCTACAAGACAGGGCTGACTTCCAGCATTTTTTCGTAGCTAAAAACAGTAATTTTGTCAATTACCCTGATTCTACTATACGGGGAAGGTTCCTGACTTTCTCTTTTTGGTAAATTTCATTGTTGGGTTTGCTTCGAAGCGCTCGTTATGTCAAAACAAAAAAGTAAACCCAGCCATGAACAGCCAAACGCCCATCCGGTAGTCCCGATTGTGGCAGTTGGCGCATCAGCCGGTGGTATAGACGCTTTCTCTCAACTGCTGGCCAACCTCTCGCCCACTACCGGCCTGGCATTCGTTTATATTCAGCACCTCGATACCGGTTACGACAGCCATCTGATCGACATCCTCAGTCAGAAAACGTCTATGCGAGTAGTCGAAGCAGACCATCTGCTGCCCATTGAACCGAATCAGGTTTATGTTATTCCGACGGGAAAAGACCTGGAAGTGATTGATGGCGTTCTGACACTGGTAACTCACCCGAAGTCGCATCTGCCAGCCAGGTCGGGGATGCACATGCCCATTGATCAATTCTTCATTAAACTGGCCGACCAGCAGAAAAATGCCGCTATCGCCGTTATTCTTTCCGGTACGGCGACCGACGGAACGCTGGGGCTACGCGCCATTAAGGTAGCCGGGGGCATTACGTTTGCACAGGACGAAACGGCCCAGTTTCAGGGTATGCCCAAATCCGCAATTTCGGAGGGCGTGGTCGACTGGGTGCTGCCGCCGGCCCAGATTGCCAAAGAACTGGAAGCGCTGAGCCAGCAGATGACGGTTTTCCAGCAACCCGAACTGACCGAACCGGATGACGACAGCGAAAACGGAGCCGAAAGCATCACAACGATTATCCAATTACTGCGCCGGTCGGTAGGTGTTGACTTCAGCCATTATAAGATCACCACCATCCGGCGCCGGATAATCCGGCGGATGCTGCTGCTGAAGCTGGAAACACTGCGGGAGTACACTCCCTATCTGGAGCAAAACCCCGAGGAAGTCCAGCTCCTCTACAACGACCTGCTTATTAACGTAACGACCTTCTTCCGGGATCACGAAACGATGGACTATCTGAAAAAAGTCCTCTTTGCCCGGATCCTGGCTGACAGAAACCCCCGCCAGCCGCTGCGTATCTGGATACCAGCCTGCTCAACGGGGCAGGAAGCTTACTCGCTGGCCATGATCCTGCTGGAAGTTCTGGGCGATCGATCGTCCGGCATCGGTATTCAGATTTTTGCCACCGATCTGAGCGAACAGGCCGTGGCGAAAGCGCGACTCGGCAGCTACACGCGGGGTGAGGTAATGGATGTGTCGCCCAAACGGCTGCAGCGTTTTTTCACAAAAATAGACGATCACTACCGCATCAACCGGAACGTCCGCGACCTGTGCGTATTTGCGCAGCACAACGTGCTAAAAGACCCTCCGTTTTCCCGGGTTGACCTGATTAGCTGCCGCAACCTGCTGATTTATCTCGACAACGTATTCCAGCGAAAAGCAATCAGCCTGTTTCATTACGCCCTCAACCCGAGCGGGATTCTGCTGCTGGGCAAATCGGAAACGATTGGCAATGCCACGAATCTGTTCGCCCCGGTCAGTAAAAATTATAAGGTTTTTCTTCGTAAGAATGACGCGGCCAGCCGCACTACGTTCGATATGGGTGTTCGGCAGGGATTTGATCGGCAGACTGAACCGAGTCAGTCGACAGTCAGCGCTGAACTGCCCGCTTATCCGTCAAAATTTAGTCTGGCCAACGATCTGGACCGGGTCGTGGATACGCTGCTGCTCCAGCAGTACGTACCAGCGAGCGTCGTGGTGAATGCCGACCTCGACATTCTCCAGTTTCGGGGTTCAACGGGCCTGTTTCTGGAGCCCGCTCACGGCAAAGCCAGCCTGAATCTGCTGAAGATGGCCCGCCCGTCGCTGGCTTTCGAGCTACGTAACCTCATCCACAAGGTTCGCAAAACCCGGGAGCCCGTGCGTAAAGAAGGGCTAAACGTCAAGATCAGAAGCAAAACCCATTATGTGGCCATTGAGGCCGTTCCGTTGCGAACCGACGCCGAAGAACAGCTCTTTCTGATTCTTTTTGAAGAAACTGTACCGACCGTAAGCACCGGTACCTCCTCCACCGACGCCGGTAATCTCCGAATCCGGCAGCTGGAAGAGGAACTGGCAACCATGCGGGAGGATATGCGCTCGATCATTGAAGAGCAGGATTCTTCCAATGAAGAGCTGCAGTTGGCCAATGAAGAGATCATCAGCAGCAATGAAGAGCTGCAGAGCATTAATGAAGAACTCGAAACCAGCAAGGAAGAGATTGAGTCGACCAACGAGGAACTGCTGACCATTAATCAGGAACTGCAGGTTCGGAACGATCAGCTATCGGAAGCAATCGAGTTTTCGGAAGCGATCTTCTCGACGATTCGCGAAGCTACGCTGGTACTTGATAAAGACCTGCGGGTGAGGAGCGCCAATAAAACGTTCTACAAACTATTCCGGACAACGGAGGACGACACCGAGGGGCGACTGATCTATGAACTGGGCAACCGCCAGTGGAATATTCCTCAGTTGCGCATGCTGCTGACGGATGTGCTGATGCAGGATAACCAGATCGAAGGCTTCGAGGTCGTTCATAGTTTCCCTGAAATTGGCGAAAAAGTGCTGTTGCTGAATGCCCGCCGGGTAATTCGCCAGCAGGAGTCCATTCTGCTGGCCATTGAAGATATTACCGACCACCGGCAGGCGCAGCAGTTACTGGCCGAACGGGAAGCCTGGCTGCATACGCTGATTGATAACGCGCCGGCCATGATCTGGGTGACCAACGCCCAGGGTCAGTATACGTTCTTTAACAAAGCCTGGCAGGATTTTACGGGTCGCCCGCTCGACAAAGCGCTCAAACTCGGCTGGGAACAACTGATTCATCCCGACGACCGGGCGAGTTATCTGACTACGGCGAGCGCAGCTTCTGCAACGTATGAGCCGTTTCAGATGGAGTTTCGAATCAGGCGCCACGACGGCGAGTACCGCTGGCTGCTGATGAACGCCAAACCTACCTTCGCTACCAGCGACCCGAATGCGTCGCCCGAGGCTGACGGTTCGGCACGGGAATTCTTCAACGGCTACATTGGCACCGGCTCCGAAATCTATAACCGCCGAACCCTGATCCAGGCCCTGGATCTGTATGCCCATGAACGGACCCGAAGAGTTATTGAGGCCAGCGCCACTCTGGAACACACCCGGTCGCGGGTGGCGCAGACCGAACCCGGCAGCGCTGAACAGAAACAGGCGCAGGAAGAACTCCGGCAAAGTGAGGAACAGCTCCAGGCGCTGATCGAATCCACACCCGACGTAATTATGCGTTGGGATAACCACCGAAGACTGATTGCGGCAAACTCGGCACTTACCAAAAAAACAGGTGTTCCGCTCAAAACCCTGCTGGGTAAAACCAACGTAGAAATGGGGCAACCCAACGAAATTGCCCTGCCTTATATGGATTCGCTCCGGCAGGTAATTGAGACCGGTAAACCGAAAAACCATTTCCACTCATTTCTTACACCCACCGGCCTGGCTTATTACTACTCCAGACTGGTGCCCGAGCTGGGGCCGGATGGCTCGGTGCAGAGTGTGCTGGCAATTGCCCGCGACGTAACGGAGCTGAAACTGGTTGAAGAAATTCAGCAGACGGCCAACAACCTACAGGCCGTGCTGAACAGTTCGCCAGCGGCAATTGGGATGTTCAGAGCGGTTCGCAACGCCCACTATAAAGTGGTTGACTTTCATCTGATCGCGTGCAATCAGAAATTCGCGGATTTCGTTCGGCAGCAGATCATTGAACTGGTAGGCCAGTCAGTAACCCGTCTGGGTCAATCGCTATGGCAGGATAAAACCGTGGACGAGCTGACCCAGGCCCTGTCATCCGCTGAGCCCATCTACAGGGAACAGTACGACGAGCCGAACAATCGCTGGCTGGGTATTTCGATGACCAAAAGCGAAGACGGCGTGGTCGTGACGGGCCTGGACATTACGGCGCTCAGGGAGGCCGAGCAGAAACTGGATCACTTATTCCAGGAAGTGGAACGCTCCAGTCAGAATGTTCAGTCGCTGGAAGCCGTTCGGCAGCAGCTACGCCAGCGCGGAGAATTTCTTCGTACCACCACGCACGACCTCAGGGGCAGTTTCGGCGTCATTCAGGGGGCGGCTTCGCTGCTGAGCATTACCGATACCGAAAAAGAGCGCTCCCATATGCTGGCCATGCTGCACCGTAACCTGCGCCAGGCAACTCAGATGCTAACCCAGCTGCTGGACTATTCGCGCCTGGAGGCCGGGCAGGAAGAGCTACTAATCAGCGAATTTGACGCGGCCGACATGCTGTGTGAGATGAGCAAGAGTGTGCAGCCCCTGGCCGACGAGAAGGGACTGACCATTAAAACAGAAGGCCCTAAGCAGTTGATGGTTCAGGGCGACGCCGTGAAGGTGCAGCGCATTACGCAGAATCTGGTGCTGAACGCCCTGAAATATACCCAGGCGGGACACGTAACGATTAGCTGGCAAACTGCGGAGGGCGGCTGGCAACTTGGCGTTTCCGATACGGGTCCGGGGCTTTCACCCGACCTGATCGGGATGTTTACCAATGACGAGGCTGGTCATCTATCCCGGCCGGACGCTGGTCCGCAGCTTCCAAAAGACAGAGATTCTGGCGAAGGTATCGGCCTGTTCATCGTAAAACGGCTGGTCGAGCTGCTGAATGCCAGATTATCGGTCGATAGCCAGCCGGAGAAGGGAACCCATTTTCAGATCTTTTTTCCAGCCATTAGCTCATAAACCATCGCCCCAAAAGAAATATTCATAACAAACAGCAACCGGAGAGCTTAATAAGCTGTCCTCTTAGTTGAGAGTTGCGGTTATGGTGTATATTGTAGATGACGGGGAAGATTATCAGTACCTGCTTCAGCAGGTATTCAGTCGGTATCTGTCCAGATACTCAGTCCGTTTTTTTACGGATGGCGAACAACTGCATCAGCATCTGCTTACGGGGAAAGAGTTGCCCCAGCTAATTTTGCTGGATCTGGACATGCCCATTCTGGACGGCTTTCAGACACTGCGGCTGCTCAAACAGCATACACACTGGAAACGCATTCCAACCGTCATCATGAGCAACTCCCTGAGCAGCGAAAACATCCAGGCCTGTTACGATGCCTTTGCTAATTCCTTTCTGGTTAAGGCATCCGACTTTGAGCAGCTCAAACAGCAGATAGAGGCCATCTGCCAGTACTGGCTGGAGTTAAACCAGACATTTATAGCGAACCGGTAGCGATTCGGAGCCCGCTGGCTTGCTGATTCTCGATCTACGTAGTCTTATGGCAAAGCACGACATTGTGGTTGTTGGAAGTTCGGCGGGAGGAATCGTAGCCCTGAAAGAATTGGTGGCCCAATTGCCGGCCGACTTTAATGCGTCTCTGTTTATTGTTCAGCATTTATCCCCTAACGCGCCCAGCCTGCTGCCGGAAATCCTGAACCGGTCGGGGGCGCTGGTGGCTGTTCACCCCAAAGACGGCGACCCCATTCAGCCCGGCCATATTTACATAGCTCCGCCGGATCATCATCTGCTGATTGAACCGAATCGGGTGGTTGTTACCAAAGGCCCGAAAGAAAACCGGTTCCGCCCGTCCATCGATGCCCTGTTCCGGTCGGCGGCTTACAACTATGGTCCACGCGTTATTGGGGTTGTGCTGACCGGGCTGCTCGACGATGGCACCTCGGGTATGTGGTCGATCAAACGACTGGGTGGGCTGGGTATTATTCAGGAACCCGAAGATGCTCTGTATCCGAGTATGCCCATGAGCGTGCTCGAATACGTTGAAGTCGATCATATTGTTCCGATTGCCCGGATAGGCAACCTGCTGAGCCAGCTTACACAGGAACCCGTTCCTGAAAAACCGACGCTCTCTCCCCAAGAGACCAGGCGTCTGGAAACCGAGGTAAAAATTGCGGCTGAAGATGGAGCGTTTGAAATGGGCATATTAGATATGGGCGAACCAAGCCACCTGACCTGTCCGGAGTGCCACGGGGCTCTCGTCAGCATTAAAGAAGGAAAGCTGATCCGTTACCGCTGCCATACGGGTCACTCGTTCACCGCCGACTCGCTGCTGGCGGAGTTATCCAAGTCAGTCGAAGAAATGTACTGGCAGGTGGTCCGCGGCCTCGAAGAAACCGTAATGCTGATGGAGCAGATGGGTAAAAACTTCATCGACAACGGCAACGCTGACACTGGAGAGCAGTTTTTGCGCAAGGCCAGCGAAGCCCGCGAACGGTCAAGAATCATTCGCCAGCTGGTGTTTGAGCAGGGAGCCATTCAGCAAGACGACATTCCCCGCCCCTGATTGGCACCGGGCCTGCCCCGGAAACTTGGCACTTGCTGTGCTGCGTTTTTGTCGAAATACAGGCCTCCGGTAAAGTTGCCTGGCTGGATTTTGGTAACGTTGCTGAGCGTGGGAAAAACTCCCGTACCTTTGTGGCGTAAATTCAAACGTACATGTCGCGTAACCTTAAAATTGGCCTTTTTCTCACCGTTTCGATCCTGCTGACCACCTTTACGTTCTATTTCTGGCAGGTATTTAAAAGTCCGAACCTGCAAGTCCAGGACGGCGATGAAACCTTTGCGCTGCTGATTCCCAGAGGAGCCACCTTCGAGTCGGTCATGGATACCCTCCAGACCCATAAGGTTGTTAATGACGAGCTATCGTTCCGGTTTCTGGCCAAGCTGATGAAATACCCGGAGCACGTTAAGGAAGGCCGCTACGAAATTCGACCCCGGATGGGCAACCGCGAAGCGCTCGTCAAGCTCCGCAGTGGTGATCAGGACGCCATGACCGTAACGTTCAACAGCGTTCGGCAGAAAAGCGACCTGATCCAGCGGCTCGGGTCCAAGTTTGAGTTCGGTCCCAAGCCGCTGGGCGAACTGCTGAACGACCCCGAAACCTGCCAGAAATTCGGCTTCGACACCACGACGATCGTCTGTCTGTTTCTGCCGAATACCTATGAGTTTTTCTGGACCATCAAACCCGAAGCGTTTCTGGAACGGATGGGCACGGAATACAAACGATTCTGGACGCCCGAGCGGCAGGCTAAAGCCAAAGAACTCGGCCTGAGCCAGACGCAGGTACAGGTGCTGGCCTCGATTGTAGCCGCCGAAACCAACAAGCGCGACGAGCAGCCCCGCGTGGCCGGCGTGTACCTGAACCGCCTGAAACGGGGCATCAAACTCGAAGCCGACCCAACGGTGATTTTCGCCCTGCGCGACTTCGGTATCCGGCGCCTGCTGAACCGCCAGCTCAGCATCGATTCGCCCTACAACACCTACCGCTACGCCGGGCTGCCACCGGGTCCGATCAACCTGCCCGCCCCGGCTACCATCGACGCCGTACTGAACGCCGAGCAGCACGACTACCTGTATTTTGTGGTTGACGCCCGCTTTAACGGCTACCATACATTCTCGAAAACCCTGTCGGAACACCTGGCTAATGCCCGGCTGTACCAGCAGGCCCTGACGCGCATGAAAATCATGAAATAAAATCAGGCCGGGCCGCATCCAGATTGTGGGTTCTGCCCGGTTCGTTCTTTTCCCCGCATGTACACGCACGACGTTACGGACGTTCGGGTCCGTTATTACGATACCGACCAGATGGGTATCGTTTATTACGGCAACTATGCCCGCTTCTACGAGATTGGCCGGGTCGAAGCCCTGCGTCACCTCGGCATGAATTACAAAGACCTCGAAGCGCGGGGTATTGGTATGCCCGTTTACGACATGAGTACCCGGTTTCTGCGCCCCGCCCGCTACGACGATCTGCTCACCATCCGCGTAACGATCCCGCATCTGCCCACCACCCGAATGCTCTTTAATTACGAGATTTTCAACCAGGACGGGACGTTGCTCAACACCGGCGCGACAACCCTCATTTTCCTCAATTCGGCCACAGGCAGGCCCTGTCAGGCCCCGGCCGATCTGGTCGCAGCCGCCAAACCTTTTTTTGAGCAGTAGGTTAAAAAGAGAGTCTGCAGGCAGGTCAGCCGGTGATCAGTAAGTATGTTCTCACTGCCACCGACCGACCTGCCCGTCTATTGGCATTAACCCAACGGAGCCTATGTTCGAGAAATTAATGAGCTTCAGCGCCATGTCGGGTGTACGTACCTGGCTCCGGGAACATCATCCTTTCGACTCCAGAACTACCTGGTATGAGTTCCTGCAGAAAATGGCCATCAAAATCGCTGAGAACGACACCAGCGAACGGGCGGCTTCGGTATCCTACAGCCTGATTCTGGCCGTTTTCCCAACGGTTATTTTTCTATTTACGCTCATTCCCTATATCGGCTTTATCCCCGACCTTCAGGGCCAGATTATGCACTTTTTCCGGGGTGCGCTGCCGGGCGATACGTTCAGCTCCGTTGACACAACTATTCAGGACATCATTAGCCGGCCGCGCGGGGGTATTCTGTCGCTGGGCTTTCTGTTCGCGCTCTATTCAGCCACGAGTGGTCTGGTAGCCCTGATGCATGCCTTTAATTCGTCACATAAATCGGCTGAGTACCGCAGTTTTTTTAAGATTCGGGGCATTGCCATTGGGCTGACCTTTACGTTGGCCTTCGCGCTGCTGCTGGCGGTTGTCGTGCTGGTTATTGGGGGCATTGTGAGTGATTACCTGCTTCAGTTCGGTATCCTGAATAACGTCGTGGTTATTAAACTCCTGGCCATTGCCCGGTATCTGCTCGTGTTTGGCGTGTTTGTGGGGGCCGTGTCGGTTATTTATCGCTACGGTCCGGACGTTAACATGCGGTGGAAGTTCGTAACGCCGGGCTCAATAACGGCCTCCTTATTGATCGTGCTGACAACACTCGGCTTTTCGTATTACGTCTCTAACTTTGGCTCCTACAACAAAGTTTATGGCTCCATCGGTACGCTCATCGCCCTGATGATCTGGATCAACCTGATTGCGCTCCTGCTGATTCTTGGTTTTGAAATGAACATTGCGCTCTATAACCTGGAAGGCGATAAGAACCCGGGCGTAACCGGGAAAACAACAAACGCCCCCTCCAAAACTTAAGGGGGCGTTTGTGAAATAACCCATAAATGAAAGTGGTATTGGCCGGCCGACTTCAGAAGTCTTTAGTTTACCGGAAACCATTCTATGCCATATTTATTGAAAAAATCGTGCCAATCATCAACTTTTTGGTTACCATAACGTGCACTTGTTCCGCTCGCTCAAAAACACATTGATTGGAGAACGGCCGGTTTGTATTTTTACTCTATCACCTCTCCATCCTGATTTTCGTCTTATCGTTTTGCTCTTTTTATCAATTTTTTAATCCCTATGCTTTCCGTTACTGGCCAGTATAACCCGCTTCCAATGAGTCCGTTTCTGAATCGGATCAAGCCGTGGGTGAGCGTTATCTGCACCAGCTATAATCACGCGGCTTACGTTGACGAAGCGCTTCGCTCAGTGGTAGAACAGGATTACCCCAATGTGGAGCTGATTGTTATCGACAATGCCAGCACCGACCAGACGGCCGACCGCATCGATCGGTTTGTGCAGCAGCACCCGGCGGTGCAGTTTCTCCGGAACCCGACCAACGTGGGATTGAACCGGGCTTTCAATCAGGGGCTGGCCATAGCCAGCGGGCGTTACGTTATTGACCTGGCCGCCGACGATGTGCTGATGCCGGGCCGCATTTCCAAACAGGTCGAGCAGTTTGAGCGGCTGTCAGGACCTTATGCGGTTGTGTTTTCCAACGCAGCCTATATTGACGAACACAGCCGCCAGACAGGCCTTCACTATCCCGTAACGACCACTGGGCAGGCCTGCGTTCGGGTACCGTCGGGCAATGTTTTCCGGAATGTGCTGGCTTCCTATTTTATCTGCACCCCCACCATGATGATGCGCCGGGACGTGCTGAACGAACTTGGTGGGTATGACGAAACGCTCGCTTACGAAGATTTTGATTTCTGGGTACGGTCGTCCCGCCTGTATCATTACGCGTACCTCGACGAAGTGCTGACGCTCAAGCGTCGGCTGCCCAATTCGCTGTCGGCGCAGGTGGTCCTGCCCGACAACCAGCTGCTCCATTCCACGCTGACGGTTTGCCAGAAAGCCTTTGACCGCTGCGCCACGCCGGATGAGCATCAAGCCCTGGCCGGGCGCGTCCGGCAGTTTATCCGGAAAGCCTTCTACGCCGAACAGTTCAGCCTGGCCCTGCAATTCGGGCAGTTGCTCCACGCCATTGAGCGACCCGGTTTGCTGACCAGCCTGATTCTGGGCCTGAGCCGCCTGCAACCGCCCGTTAACGGGCTGTATCGGCAGTACCTCAAATGGAGCCAACCGCGTCAGGCACTAAGCCCGACAATGGAACCGGTTTGAACAGAGTTTGTCATTTGTGGTTCGTAGTGGAGTGAAATACCAAACTGGAACCACAAATCCATTGACCCATGCCAGCTGAATTCTTAAAACTGTATCCTGCCAATCCGGACCCGCGCCGGATCGATTATCTGGTAAAAGCCCTGCGCGACGGCGCCGTTATCATCTACCCCACCGATACGATTTATGGGATGGGCTGCGATATTCATAACACCCGGGCCGTGGAGCGTGTTGCCCGCATCAAAGGGATTAAACCCGCCAAGAACGACTTTTCGTTTATCTGCTATGACCTGAGCCACATTGCCGACTACGCCCGCGTGAGCAACCAGGCCTTCAAGCTCATGAAAAAACTTCTGCCGGGTCCCTTTACGTTTATTCTGGAAGCCAGTGGGAACGTGCCGAAACTGCTCAATACAAACAAAAAAACCGTTGGCATCCGGATTCCCGACAACGCCATTCCCCGGCAGATTGTCCATGAACTCGGCAACCCCATCATCACAACGTCGATCCGCGACGAAGATGAAGTGATCGAGTACTCCACCGACCCGGAACTGATTTTCGAAAAATTTCAGCATCAGGTCGATATTGTTGTTGACGGTGGATACGGCGGAAACGTTGCCTCAACCATAGTAGACGCGACCAACGACGAATTTTTGATTATCCGGCAGGGTCTGGGTGAATTAGTGCTTTGAAAAGTTGCGACAAGATTCTATACTTGCAACGTAGGGTTAACATTCCTTCATTTCGGAGTGTAACCCTTTTTTTGTGAACCAGTCCCTTAACTCATTTCTAGAGTATGCGTATTACCCTGGCCGCTTTGTCCCTACTGGCCATTAGTCAGCTTGCCGGCTGTTCGTCTACCCAATCCAAGCAGGAAGCCGAATCGAAAACCGGTCAACTTCCCGCCGAAGCCTCGGCCAAGTCGGTGTCAACTACCGACTCCTCGGAGACGCCCGCAACAGCGAAACGGTCGGCTCCGGGCGTTCGCTCGGTCAGCACCGGCGATTCGACGCTCGATTCGCTCACCTACGCGCCTACCGGCGCTATTCTGCCCAACAAACGCATCTTTGCCTACTACGGCAACCCGCATTCGAAAAAGATGGGCATTCTGGGCGAGTACCCCAAAGACGAGATGCTCCGGCGTCTCGATCAGGAGATCAAAAACTGGCAGAAAGCTGACCCGAATACGCCTATTCAGCCCGCGCTGCACCTGGTAGCCATTTCAGCGCAGGGCGCTCCCGGCAAAGACGGCGGCTACCGGCTGCGGATGTCGGACAAGACCATCAAGAAAGTTCTGAAATGGGGCAACGAACACAATGCCATCGTATTTCTGGATATTCAGCGCGGTCACGCTCCACTAGGCCCGGAGATGAAATACCTGGAAAAATACCTCAAACTGCCGTTTGTGCATCTAGGCATTGATCCGGAGTTCTCTATGGTAACGGGCGCCAAGCCCGGCACCAAAATCGGTTCTTACGATGCGGCCGATGTGAACCAGGCGGTTAACTTTCTCGCTCGGGTTGTGCAGGAAAACAATATTCCCCCCAAGGTACTGGTTGTGCACCGCTTCACGCAGGGCATGATCAAGAATTATAAGAACATCAAACTCAACCCGAACGTCCAGATTGTGATGGATATGGATGGCTGGGGACCGCCGGTATTGAAAAAGGACTCGTACCACGATTATATCCAGAAAGAACCGGTGCAGTACACAGGCTTCAAGCTATTCTACAAAAATGACTTCCGCAAACCCGGCTCCCGCATCATGACGCCGGAAGAAGTGCTGGCGCTGACGCCGAAGCCGATGTATATTCAGTACCAGTGAGTCGGCGTCCAGGTAAGTCTGGTTCCGTGTGATACAACAAAGCAAAAGCTCCTGCCAATGAACGACTGGCAGGAGCTTTTTTTATGAGTGTCCCGTAATGTAACGACGTTACCTAGTCTTCATCGTCATCGCTGTTTCTGGACAGCAGAGCGACAACCGCCGTAGTAATCAGGGCTCCGATCAGAACCTTCTTCGCCAGTCCCATCCGGTCATATTTCCAATCGGCTTTCCAGCCCTTTTCGGCAAAGATGTTAGGCACGTGCCCTTGTTTGAGGTCGTCCACTATTCCTTCGACTACACTAACCCGGTCGGCCAGCAGCAGAGGAAGCCAGTGTCCATAGTGGGATTCGCTGTACTTGAAGGCGAACCGCCGAATCTGACCACTCAGCCCATGGGGCGGTACGGAGGTCCCAAACACAGCGCTGAGATTCGGGCGTTCGATGGAATGCAGCACTTCAAGGTCCTGCGGCTGCAGGGTGGGCCGATCCCAGCTATAGCCTTTTTGCTCTTCGTCGGTACGGTTCTTCATGGGGTAAGTCGGATCGTTTTTCGGATCGGCATCGATACCCCACCCTTTGATATGTGCGTAATTATTTGCTAGGTTTTCCATAGTCTTTATGCGTTACATTCGGGCTGATGGTGGAATAAGAACAGGTTTGATGCAATTGTCCAGCTTGGCGGAAAAAATATGGTAGGCATCGGCTACTTCCTCTAATGGTACGCGGTGCGTAATCAGGGCTTTCGGGTCGAGAACCCCGTTTTGAATATGTTCGATCAATCTGGGGAGCAGGCGTTTTACCGAGGCCTGGTTGGCCCGGATCGTAATGCCTTTGTTCACTACGTTCCCAATGGGAACGAGGTTATCGGTAGGTCCGTAGACGCCTACGATGGAAACAATACCGCCTTTTTTTACCGAGTTGATTGCCCAGTGCAGCGCCGTTGTCGAACCCGCCTGTAACAGGAGCTTCCGGCCCGTTATGGTCTGTAATGTGTTCCCGGCGGCTTCGGCGCCAACCGCATCAATGCAAACGTCGGCTCCCATCCAGTCGGTTGCTTTCTTAAGAAACACGACCGGGTCATCCATCTCTTTAAAATTATAAACCTCGCACTGGGCGTAATTTTTAACAAACTCCAGCCGGTAATCAATATGATCAATGACAATTACGCGACCGGCACCAAAGAGCCAGGAACAGCGGGCAGCCATAATCCCAACGGGGCCTGCTCCAAATACAACCACCGTATCGCCGGGTTGAATGCCACCCATTTCGGCGGCCTGGTAGCCCGTTGGCACTACATCCGTCAGCATCACCGCATCGTCGGGGTCCATGCCCGGCGGAATTACCGTTGGGCCGAAGTTGGCGTAGGGCACCCGAACGTATTCAGCCTGTCCGCCGTCGTAGCCACCCGCCGTGTGCGAATAGCCAAAGATGCCGCCAACGGCCGTAGCCTGAGAGTTCGATTCGTGGCAATTGCCGTACAGGCCCTGTTTGCAGAAGGCGCATTTTCCGCAGGCAATATTGAAGGGCACCAGCACCTGGTCGCCTATTTTAATATTGTGCACCTCTGACCCAATCTCTTCCACCACACCAATAAACTCATGACCAAAGGTCATACCCACCCGGGTATCCGGCACATTGCCGTTGTACAGGTGCAGATCGGACCCACAGATGCAGGAGCGGGTAACCCGAACAATGGCATCTTCGGGATGCTTTATTTCAGGATAAGGTTTGTGGTCAATACGAACCCGTTGAGGGCCCCGGTAATTCATGGCTAACATACGAGAGTTCCTTTCTTTTTATAGTCTAATGGAGACCAGTATACGGTCTGCTATCGATACAAACTTTAGGCGTACTCCGATGTTCTTGATAACTTATTCTAGAGGACAGAAATATTATTTAAGCAGCCGGAAAGGGGTTCCCAGGTATTTAGTAACCACCGAAATACCCGAAAAACAAAAAGCCCGACCATTGGCCGGGCTTTCGTATCTATACTTAACAGCTTAGCGATTCTCCACCAGTGCTTTGAAGTCATCCACCGTTACGTCCTGCGTCACGATGGTCATCTGCGTCTTAATGTAGTCGATGATCTTGTCGTCGTACACCCGGTTGAACGTATTCGTGTAGTTCTGACCGTTGTTTTTTTCGTCCATCAGGTAGTTACGGGCAATCCGGTCGATGGTCTGGTTCATTTCTTCGTTTTCACCACCCATGAACCCAAACTGCTCCCGCACCATCTGGCGCGTTACGTCCAGGACTTCATTGTACTCAACCTTAATATCAGCTTTATCGGCGATCTTGTTCTTGATCAGCTGCAGCTTCACCGACTTGGTAAAGTCGTCGTACTGCTCATCGATCTGCTCGGGCGTAAACTTACCTTCGTTCACTTCCAGCAGCCAGTTTTTCAGAAACTCGTCGGGCAGCAGAATCGGGGTATTTTTGAGCAGCGTTTTCTCAATGTCCAGCCGCAGCAACTGTGCCGATTCGCGGGCATAGTTCCCCCGGATGATTTCAACAACCTTCGTGCGGAACTGCTCTTCATCGGTAACGGCGCCGACACCCAGCACCTTATCAAAAAACTCCTGGTTCAATTCAGCTGGCTCGTGGCGGGTGATGTCGTCTACCTCAAACGTAAACTCACCGGTCAGGTTAGCCGCTTCTTCTTTTTTAACGCCGGTTGCATTGGCCCGCGCTTTCTCGTCGGGGAAGGCCTGCTCCAGAGCAAACGTAACGACGTCACCTTTTTTCTTACCGATGAACTGTCCTTTGGCTTCCTCGGCCATCTGGGCCATCGGGAATGCCGTCTTGGCCGAGAAAGACTCGGTTCCTTCCGACGCGTTTACCTGCTTCAGTTCACCGTAGATTGTATCGCCTTCGCCAACTTCTTCGCCGTGGCTGTGCGAATGGAACCGCTGCTGTAGCTCAGCAATCGTGCTGTTCACCTCGGCATCACCCGCCTGAATTTCATACTGCGTAACGCTTGGCAGATCGCCGAAATCAATATCAAATTCTGAAGCTAGTCCCAGTGTATAGCTGAACGCGAAATCGGTCTGGTTATCCCAATCAATGGCGTCGGCCTGTTCGCGGTCTGGCACCGGATCGCCCACGACCTGTAACTTATTTTCCCGGATATATTGGCTGACGGTTTTGCTCAGCATCGAGTTAATTTCGTCGACCAGAATGCTTTTGCCGTACATTTTCTGCACCAGCGAAGCCGGAACGTGACCAGGCCGGAAGCCTTTCAGCTGAACTTTACGACCGTAGTCCTTAAGTTTTTTATCTACCTCCGGCTTGTAGTCGGCCGGGGTCAGCGTGATCTTCAGCGAAGCATTGGTATCGCTGGCTTTTTCGAGGGTAATATCCACGATTATCTAAAATTAAAGAGTGAAAGTGTGAAAGAGCGAAAGAGTGAAGCGCTGCGGACAACGCTCTTTCACCCTTTCGCTCTTTCATTCTTTAAAACTTGTACGGGCGGAGGGACTCGAACCCCCATGCCTTGCGGCACCAGATCCTAAGTCTGGCACGTCTACCAATTTCGCCACGCCCGCTGGCCTGAAGCTGAAAATGTGTTCACGTTACAAAGCCGCCAACTCACTTTTCAGGTCGCAAAAGTACAAAAAATTTTGAACTCGTCAAGCGGTTTGTTTGAAGGTTTTATTTTTCATCCCGGCGAATCCATATTGCATTATTATTTTGTTATCTTGGTAGAACGAGATACAACCTAACCGGGCTTTGCCCGAAACGATACCACTTTATGAACGCCACTGCCGAACCGGTCATTGATTTAGAACAGGAGCGACAGGAAATTCTTAAACGCTACCGGCGTCTGCTACGCGCGGCCAAGCCCTTGCTGAAGGATAATGACGCCAAGCTGATTAAGAAAGCTTTCAACACCTCTGCGGAAGCGCACAAAAACATGCGTCGCCGGTCGGGTGAACCCTATATTTACCATCCTCTGGCTGTGGCACAGATTGCCGTTGAAGAAATCGGCCTCGGCACCACCAGCATTGTAGCGGCTCTGCTCCACGACGTTGTTGAAGACACCGACACGACTATTGAGGATATCGACCGGTCGTTTGGTCCGAAGGTGGCCCGGATTATTGACGGCCTGACCAAGATCTCGGGAATTTTCGAGTACGGCACCTCCCAGCAGGCTGAGAATTTCCGAAAAATGCTGCTGACGCTATCCGACGACGTGCGGGTTATTCTGATCAAGCTTGCTGACCGGCTGCACAACATGCGGACGCTTGATTCGATGCCCCGCGACAAACAGCTCAAGATTGCCTCCGAGACGATTTATATATACGCCCCGCTGGCGCACCGGTTGGGTTTGTACACCATCAAATCGGAGCTGGAAGATTTGTACCTGAAACACGTTGAGCCGGAAGCGTATAAAGACATTGCCAAGAAACTGCGCGAGACCAAGCTGGCCCGCGACCGGTTCATTGGCCGGTTTATCGAACCTATTGAGCAGGATTTAGTCGAGACAGGGATTAAGTTTATTATTAAAGGTCGCCCGAAATCCATTTACTCGATCTGGACCAAGCTGAACAAGTCCCAGAAGCCATTTGAAGAGATTTACGATCTCTTTGCCGTTCGGATTATCCTGGACGTACCGCAGGACGAAGAAAAAGCAGCCTGCTGGCGGGCCTACTCCATTGTCACGGATCATTACAAGCCTAATCCCGACCGGCTGAAAGACTGGATCAGTACACCCCGCACGAACGGATACGAATCACTTCACACCACCGTCATGAGCAAATCCGGGCAGTGGGTAGAAGTGCAGATTCGAACCGAGCGGATGAATGAAATCGCCGAAAAAGGGTACGCGGCCCACTGGAAATACAAGGGCAATGATACGCAGACCGGCGCGGGGATTGAAGCCTGGATCAGCCAGGTCCGCGACATGATCGAATCGGCGGGCAGTGGCGACAAAAAAGCCGCCATCGAGTTTGTCGATGACTTCCGGAGTAACCTGTATAGCGAAGAAGTCTTTGTCTTTACGCCTAAAGGCGATCTGAAGGTGCTGCAGCGCGGAGCCACAGCGCTCGACTTCGCCTTTGATATTCATACGCAGATTGGCGCGCGCTGTATGGCCGCCAAAGTGAACAACACACTGGTGCCCCTGAGCCACGTGCTGCAGAACGGCGATCAGGTCGAAGTCATTACGTCGAACCGCCAGAAGCCTAACGAGGACTGGCTGCGGTTTGTGGTTACGTCGAAGGCCAAAACCAAGATCAAGGATTTAATCAAGGAAGATAATAAGCGGTACGTAACCGACGGTCGCGACATGGTGCAGAAAAAGCTGCGGGTGCTGCGCATGGACATGACAAACGAAGTCATCAACCAGCTCCGGGCTTATTTTGGCTCCAAGACTGCCGATGATTTCTTCTACCGCGTTGGCAAAGGCCATATTGATATTCAGGAACTCAAGAAGTTCAAGACCGACAAGGAAGCCAAGGAGAACCGCGCCAATAAACTAAACACCGATGCCCTGCCCGATGCAAAGGCGTTTGTAAAAGAACTCAAAAAGATTCATGGCGAGCGGGCCGATGCGGATATGCTGCTCATCGGTGAGGACATGGACCGGATCGACTACACGCTCTCGAAGTGCTGTAATCCCATCTCGGGCGACGATGTGTTTGGCTTCGTGACCATCAACGAAGGCATCAAGATTCACCGCGTCACCTGTCCCAACGCCGTTGAACTGATGTCGAACCACGGCAACCGGATTATCAAAGCCAAATGGACGAGCCAGAAAGAATTGGCATTCCTGGCCGGGCTCCGCATTACCGGCACTGATCGGGTGGGTCTGGTAAACGACGTAACGAGGGTAATCAGCAACGAGCTGCACATCAATATGCGCTCGGTCACCATCGACTCGAAAGACGGAATTTTTGAGGGAAACATTCGATTATACGTCCACGATACCGGTCACCTTGAAACGCTCATGCGCAAGCTGGAACGCGTTCAGGGCGTATTTGAGGTTGTGCGGTTCGATTCGTAAATAATCCAAGCGACCGGGTCGCCGATGCATGATAACCGACGCGGAATGATACTGTATCATTCCGCGTCGGTTATCATGCATCATTTGCCTACTTTTGTACTTTCAACCAATCGGAACCGGATATGCCTGCGCCGAATCAATCAAATTTAGAATCAGCCCGGATGATTTTCACGGCCTACCTCGAACGGAAAGGTCTGCGAAAAACCCCCGAGCGGTTCGCCATCCTCGAAGAGATATACAACCGCCAGGACCATTTCGACGTCGACGAGCTGTATATCTCCATGAAAAACAAAAAGTACCGCGTTAGCCGCGCAACGGTTTATAACACACTCGATGTGCTGGTGGACTGCGATCTGGTAACGAAGCACCAGTTTGGCCGTAACCTGGCGCAGTATGAAAAATCGTATGGGTACCGGCAACACGATCACCTGATCTGCACCGACTGCCATAAGGTGATGGAATTTTGCGACCCCCGCGTTCAGAACATCCAGAATATGGTGGGCGACATGCTCAAATTTAACGTTATGCACCATTCGTTGATTTTCTACGGCTCCTGCGCCCGCGACTTCTGTGAGAACCGGCAGGTAACGGAAAAAGACCAGCAGGGCGTTCAGGTGCCCATAGAGCCGTAAGTTTACGACGCGCCACTCAAGTTATAACCCAGTACATGTAATCACAGCCGCAAGGGCGGTTCGATCATAATGGTAGATGTTTTATTAGGCCTCCAGTGGGGCGACGAAGGAAAAGGAAAAATTGTGGACGTACTGGCTCCGCAGTATCAGGTGGTGGCTCGGTTTCAGGGCGGTCCCAACGCCGGGCATACGCTCGAGTTTGATGGGTTCAAGCACGTCCTGCACCAGATTCCGTCCGGCATTTTTCGGAATGATATTCTCAATATCATTGGCAACGGCGTTGTGCTCGACCCGATCGTGTTCAAAAAAGAAATTGACGGGCTGGCGAAATACAACCTTCCCCTGACGCAGAATCTGCAGATATCCAAGAAAGCGTCTATCATTCTGCCGACGCACCGGCTGCTGGACGCAGCCTACGAACAGGCAAAAGGCGAATCCAAAATCGGCTCGACGCTGCGCGGCATCGGACCGACCTATCAGGACAAGGTAGCCCGAATGGGACTGCGCGTGGGCGATATCCTCTCGCCAAACTTCGCAGCTAAATACGGTAAGCTGGTTGCCATTCATAAAGTCATTCTGGAGCAGAACAGCTTCGATTACGCATCGGTACTACCCCAGGCCGAACAGGAGTTCTTCGCGGCTGTTGAGTTTATGAAGCAGTTTCAGCTCAACGACAGTGAATACGCGGTGAACGACGCCCTGAGCAGCAACAAAAAAGTTCTGGCCGAGGGCGCACAGGGCTCCCTGCTCGACCTTGACTTTGGTTCGTATCCGTTTGTGACTTCATCGAGCACGATGGCCGCCGGAGCCTGCACCGGTCTGGGTGTAGCCCCTCGTCAGATCGGCGAGGTGTTCGGTATCTTCAAAGCCTACTGTACCCGGGTTGGCAGCGGCCCCTTCCCAACGGAACTGTCCGACGAAACAGGCGAGCGAATCCGGCAGGAAGGCCGCGAGTTTGGCGCAACGACGGGTCGCCCGCGCCGGTGCGGCTGGCTCGATCTGCCCGCGCTGAAATACGCAATCATGATTAATGGCGTAACGCAGCTGGTTATGATGAAGGTAGACGTGCTGAACATCTTCGACGAGATTAAAGTCTGCACGCATTACGAACTGCCTGGTCAGGACGGAGAATCAGTCACCACCGAACAAATGCCTTACGACCTCTGTGACACGGCGGTTACGCCGGTTTATAAGTCGTTTAAAGGCTGGCAGACAGATCTTGCCAACATCCATTCGTTTGATGAAATGCCGGCCGAATTAGCTACCTACGTACAGTTTCTGGAAGAGTCGCTTGGCTTACCTATCAGCTTTATTTCGACCAGCCCCGACCGCGAAGCCATTATTTATCGGCAGTCAGTAGTGGCCTGATAATCCAATTTTTGTATTTAACGCCTTCGTCAATGCGAAAAGCACTGACGAAGGCGTTATTATTTTAGTCCTAATTATACTTAAGTAATTACCATATTTAACTGTAATTACATACATTTATACCGTACCTGATTTTCTTAACCTATGCCTACAAAGAAAAATGTTGGATTTGTTGATCAGATTATCCGGGCGTTGCTGGTCCTGGATTTAATCATCCTTTCCGCGATAGGGCTAGTCCCCAACGTGCTGATGTTTCTGGTGATCAGCATCGTCCTGGTCCTGACGATTAGCTGTGTAACCTGTCATTGCTGGGTTTATGACCTGTTCGGCCTATCGACCCGGCAAAAGGCGAACTCCTAACAACTCCGTCATCATTACTCTATTCAGTCAGTCCCGCCTTGGTACGAGCAGGACTGGCTTTTTTTGCGTAATTTTGATCAATTAACCCTTCTCCTCAACGAATGGCTTTACGTACTCCATCAGACAACCTTTTCGATCGTCGGGGCTTTCTGAAAAAAAGCTCTCTGGCGACGCTCACGGCCCTGCTCGGCACCGAGATTGTTTTCGCCGACAAACTCCCTCAGCACTACCTTCCCCTGGCGTTTGATGTTGACCCTATGGCCGGTAAGAACAAAGACCTGATTGTGCTGAGCGATAAGCCCTGGAACGTTGAAACGCCCCCGCATCTACTAGACGATGCCATTACGCCCGCCAGCAAACTGTTTATCCGTAACAACGGGCTGATGCCCGAGAAAATAGACCTCAGTACCTGGACACTTACGATCAATGGCGAGTCGGTCAGGCAGTCGAAAACCTATACACTGAGCGACCTCAAGAAAAACTTTAAGCCCTATACCTACCAGTTAACGCTTGAGTGCGCTGGTAACGGCCGGTCGGGCTATTACCCCCAAACCGCTGGCAACCAGTGGACAACGGGGGGGGTGGGCTGCGCCGAATGGACGGGTGTTCGCCTGAAAGATGTTCTGGCCGATGTAGGTCTGAAAGACGATGCAGTCTACATAGGTTATTACGGCAAAGATCTTCACCTGAGTCAGGACCCCACGAAGGCCGTTATTTCGCGGGGTGTTCCGATGCGGAAGGCGCTGGAAAATGAAACCCTGCTGGCCTGGGCCATGAACGGTCAGGCTATTCCGCTGGTACATGGCGCTCCGCTGCGGCTGGTGGCGGGCGGCTGGCCAGCATCGGCATCGGGAAAGTGGCTGCACACGATTGCGGTCCGAAACAAAGTACACGACGGAGCCAAGATGACCGGCAAGAGCTACCGGGTCCCCATTAACCCGGTAGAACCGGGCGTTGACCCACCGGAAGATCAGTTCCGGATTATCGAATCTATGCCGGTCAAATCGCTCATTACGTTTCCGCAAACGGGCCTGCTGGTGCCCAAGAGCCAGTCAGCGGACGAACCGGTATCGGTGAACCTGCGCGGACACGCCTGGGCGGGCGACCGCTCCGTTCGCGAGATGCACATCTCAACCGACTTTGGCGCTACCTGGCAGCGCACCGATCTGAAACCACCTAAAAACCGGCTGGCCTGGCAGCACTGGTCGGCAGTAGCGAAACTACCTCGGCCAGGTTATTACGAAATCTGGGCGCGGGCCACGGATGATGCGGGCGTGTCGCAGCCGATGGTTATGCCCCAGTGGAACCCGGAAGGATACATTAACAACGCCTGCCACCGGATTGCGGTAAAGGTAGCCTAGAGACGTAATGAAGAAACCCGCCCCCCAGATTAGCCTGTTTTTTTTCGTCTTTTCGATTTTCGTGTCGGTAGCAGCGTCGCCCTGGTTTCGGGTTACGTCATTACCAGACAGCCCGACAACGGTTCAGACTGACTCGGTAAAAACCGATCCGGAAACCGGGCTGGCGGTCGATACCAATCTGATGCTGGTGAAGGGACAATGTACCGTCTGCCATTCGAGTAAGCTGATTCTGCAAAGTCATTTCTCGCGCGAGAAATGGATTGAGCGTATCCGCTGGATGCAGCGCACCCAAAAACTCTGGGATCTGGGTGAGTCGGAACCGGCCATTCTGGATTATCTGGTGAAGCATTACGGCCCCATCGATCAACCGTTTGATGGCCGTCGCCAGCCATTATCGCCTGTAAAATGGCGCCAGTCAGACACCAGGCGTTAAGGCCCAACCTGTACGAACTATGTCCGTAAAGAATTTTTACCAGACCCTGTACCAGACTGACCAGCTTTTTCGACTGGCGGGTGAGTCCTGGACAGTATCGGCAGAACAACCCGCTGAACCGTCCGGAGAGCCGTCGCGGGTAACCGACGCCAACATGCCCGATCTTCTTTCTGAACTGGAAGCATTATCAGTCGGTTTGGAAACGAAGCCCGTCGAGACAATGCTTGTGGATACGCCGGTAACGATACCGATGGCGGTTCCGGCCGAACCGCAACCCGTGGTCGTAACGGCCATGCCCGAGCCCTTACCTCAGCCCGCGCCCCGGCCAACAACGCCGTCTATCCTTCCTCCTCTTCAACAACAGCCGCGTATGCCGCAACTGAATCATAAAGTCCTTTTGCTGGCCGATGAAGAGCTTGACCCAAGTAACCTGCTGTTTCTGGAGAAAATTCTGAAGGCGGTTAACCTCAATGTGAACGGCGTAGACCTGCTGAACCTGCACGGGGCCAAAGACATGGATTTCGCCGAGTTGCTGAAGGGCAAGTACATCAATCACTTCATTACGTTTGGCGTCCCCTTTGAGCGCATTAACCTCGATATTATGATGGATCGCTATTCGCCGGTGCGGTTTGAAGGGATTACGTTCCTGATGGCTGATTCCCTGCCGACCATCGAAGCCGATCAAAATTTAAAGAAACGGTTGTGGGCTGCACTTCAGCGGGTATTTTTACAGCGGTAGTTATAGCAACCTGATTTTGATACGATGGAGGAATCGCACGAGCGAACCGCTCCTGATGGCGCACAGCCACCTGCTCAGCCCGGTCTCCGCAAAGCTGTTTCGACCCTGCAGTTGTGGGCCATTGCGGTCGGCATGGTTATTTCGGGTGAATACTTCGGCTGGAATTACGGCTGGGCCGTGGCCGGTACGGTTGGTTTTCTGATCGCTACGCTCCTGGTGACGGTTCTTTACCTGACCTTCATTTTTAGCTACACGGAACTCACATCGGCCATTCCGGACGCCGGCGGACCCTTTGCCTACGCTTATCGGGCGTTTGGGCCAACGGGCGGGTTTATCGCCGGTTTTGCCACACTGATTGATTTTCTGATGGCCCCGCCCGCCATTGCGGCTGCGCTGGGCGCTTACGCACATTTTCTCAATCCGGCCCTGCCCGTGTTGGGCGTCGGAGTGGCGTCCTACGTCGTTTTCATTGGCGTTAATACTCTAGGTATTCGGGAATCGGCTAACTTTTCGGTGATCATTACGATTCTGTCGGTGGTGGAACTGCTGGTCTTTATGGCGCTGGTGGCCCCGGCTTATAAAACCGAAAACGTTCTGGCGCATAATGAGTCGTTTGGCATTGGGGGTGTGTTTGCCGCCCTGCCGTTCGCTATCTGGTTTTATCTGGCCATTGAGGGCGTAGCGATGGTGGCGGAAGAAGTGCGCGACCCACGTAAAACCATACCGCGCGGGTATCTGCTGAGTATTGGCACGCTGGTAGTTCTGGCGCTGGGCACGATGATCCTGTGCGCGGGCGTTGGCGACTGGCGACAGTTAAGCCAGTTGGATTATCCGCTACCCGAAACCCTGGCGATGGTACTCGGTCGTCAGAATTCCTGGGCTAAGATCTTTGCCGGGCTGGGTTTGTTTGGTCTGATTGCCTCCTTCCACGCCAATACCCTCGGCTACTCCCGCCAGTTGTTTGCGCTGGCGCGGGCGGGCTACCTCCCCCGCTTTCTGGCTACAGTCAACCCCCGTTTCCAGACCCCGCACTGGTCGCTGATCGTTGGCGGACTAATTGGTCTGGCAGCGCTGTTTTCCGGCACGACGGGGCAGATCATTACGTTGTCAGTGATCGGTGCTCTGGTTATGTATATTTCCAGCCTGCTCAGTCTGTTCGCTTTACGCCGGAAAGAACCCAATCTGACCCGTCCGTTTCAGACACCCCTCTACCCGATTGTCCCGATGGTGGCGCTGGTTCTGTCAATCGTCTGCCTGATCGCCATTGCTTATTTCAATCCCGAGCTGAGTCTGCTGTTTGCGGGTCTGATGGCCGTGTCCTGGCTTTTGTTCCGGAAGGTAGTCGCCCCGTATATTGGCTCCGTTTCGACGCGGGTAGTGGATTGAGCCTGCATCATTCCAAGACTGTTTACGTATGTACGACCGTTTTTATCATGATCTTTTTCCCGGCTGCCCTGCTTGCCGGATTCAGCAATGACGCTCTTGAACCGTTTTTTTTCGTTGTTCCGCCCATCCTCCTCCCCTGCTCTACTGAATTCGGTAGAGTCCACAAACGCGATAGAATCGCCGGCCTTACCCGAGCCGGTCAATAACCAGCCACCGGTCTACGTACCCGATCTGGACGTAACGTTAGAGCCCCTACCCAACTGGCTGACCGACGAGGAGACGCTGCGGGACGAAGGGGTTCTGTTTGGTTTGTCGGACGCGGGTCCGGATGAAAAGATTGCCGCTATCCAGTCGTATTTCGGTCAGCAAACGGCTCCGCTTGCCTCTATGATTGAGCTATATACGGACGAAATCAATACGTTAGAGGAGCAAATCGAAAAGTTCGAAAACCAGATTACTAAGCTCCGGAGCCGTATCGATCAGTTATATGACCAGCAACCCGCCACCGCCAATCTCGTCCGAACACTAGCCGGTCTGGGTTTGTCGCTGCTGATGTGTATCGGTAATTTTTATCTGATCGACGAAACCTTACGACCTGCTTTTTCGAACCAGTGGATTGCTATTGGAGTGTTTCTGGCCGGGATGTTCAATTTGTTTGGCCCTATGTCGTTCTTTTACGAAGAAGACACCCGGCTAACGGGTCGTCGGCTGCTGGCGGAGGTTAGCCTGCCCCTGGCGAGCGCCGGGTTCATCTTCGCCCAGGCGTTACAAACGCAGTCGGTTGGGATGGCCAGTGCCTTATTTGTTTTCGTGTTCGTTTTGTTCCTGCTGGCCGGGAAGCTTCTGTTGAGTATGCTGACCAGTCTACGTAACGATCTGAGTTTACTGCAGGCCAACCGGCGGTTAATGGGTCAGAAACAGCAGCAACCTCCGGTCTGGGAACGACAGATTGAACAGTTCCATCGGGATGCAGCGGCACTGCGTACACAACGACAGCCGATTCTGATGGCGCGCACGCTGGCCCAGGCAAAGCTGACCCGATTGAACGTTCGGCGGGATGGACTTGTTAATCTGTTTCTGAGTGAGTTCGAACTTGCCCGGAGTCTCCGCGACCGGCTTACTGAACAGCAGCGGAACGTCCTGATGAACTATGAATGATACCCGATGAAGCAAAGCTATACCCGTTCTTATTCAGCGTTCATCGTTCATCAATAGATATGGAACCAACCAGCAATCCCGACTTTCAGCACGGCTACACGAGTGGTGTAGAAGGAGTCAATCGGGAAACATACGAAGGCTATCTGTCAAGTCAGGTCAACACCGACTGGCTGACAGATCGTATTCAGGAAAAACGTACCGATCTGGCCAGCACCGAGCGGCAACTCGCTGAAGCGACGGAAGCGAACCGATCGGCTTATGCCGATCTGCAGAACCACGCGCTTCAGGTTGAGCGGCTGGAAAAACAGGTCAAACAGCGCGAAGCGGCCCGGCTGGCGCTCGAAACCGACCGCGACAGTCTGCGTGATCGCCGAACCAAAGCCGCCCCAGATTATTCGCTGCTGGCTGGACTGTTATTTCTGGTGGCCGGTATTTCCTTTCTGGCGGGCGATCTGATCATCTCGCACGAGATTGTCGCCTATGCCCTCAACATCCGCAATACCAACGAAGCCTGGGCGTTTGCGGTTGGTCTGGCAATGGTTTCCATCCTACTGAAACCCGCCTACGATCGGCTTATTGAAAAACCCTATCAGGAAAACCCGGAACAGAACCGCACAAAATACGAACGGTTCAAAATTGCGCTGGCCCTGTTTTCGGTGCTGACGCTGGCTGTACTGGGCTGGTTTCGATACGAAGCCTACCGCACTGATCAGCTCAAAGCGGCCATCAACAAATCGGTTCGGCAGCTTCAGTTAAATACCGACCCGACGGCTGCGACCCAGACGCTTAGCCCGTCTACTTTGAGCAAGATTGAGAAGCAGTTGAGCGAGTCCAGTGAATTAAATCTGGCGCTGGTGAACAGTCCGTGGGCGTTGCTTTCGTTCGTGCTGAGTGGGATTCTGTTCGCGCTGGCGGGGGCCGTTTGTCTTGGGATCGCCCTGCCGGTACTGTCGGCGTACTGGTTCCGATGGCTACAGGCCGATATTAAGCTTTGGAAGTTACGTCGCCGGATTAAGCGGCTGGACGCCGAACTAGCGCCACTCGACGCCCAACTGGCCGAACAGCGCACTCGTCAGAACGTGCTGCAGCACAACCTCGATTTGCTGCCGAATCTGGAAGAGTTGAAAGAGCAGCGCCGGTCGTTGACGACCGAACTGGATAGCCTGCTCGCTGAGCTGAAACTCGCCCAAACCGATAGCCGCATCAGTAATTTCAATGATGGCTACGGTCAGGGGGAAGCCACCCGAACCGTCCTGAGCGACGACGAGCAGCGACAGCTTCGCAAAGAAATGCTTACGCTACAGAATAACCATCGGGTCAACGGCAACCGCCCCGCAGAACACCAGAATGGCACTACGCCCGACAAAGGCCAAAACGGCAAGCCGCAAGGTCTGCGCCCCTACCAGACCATCCGCAAGTTTTTATCGGATGAGTAGCGTATCAAAACGAGCTTGGTTACTGATTATTTAAGTCAAAAGCCCGGAACTTTCCGGCTTTTGACGTTTAAAATCACGTTACGTTAGCCATTCGCGACGAACGGCGCCTGTCGAACGTACTGTCGACTATCGAGCTGACTAACCAGGAAATGAGCCAGATCAGCACTGGTAATCTGCTCACCCGGCAGATAGTCCAAATCGACCTTAACCCGCCCCGTAGCAGCCCCTTCGACTACATACGGCAACCGAACGTAGGTCCAGTCCAGATTACTTGCAGAAAGCAGTTGAAATTCGAGCTGTCGGTCGGCCATGTACAGCGGAAAGTGCTGCTGCATATACTCGGCGGCTTGCCGGGTTTTCCTATCCTGCTGCTCCGTTGAAGTGTCGTAGAGACTCGTTACCGTTACGTACCGACGGATGCCCCGCTCCTGCATAGCCGTCAGAATATGTCTGGTTACGGTACTTAGTATCGGAACATTTTCCTCTTTTGGATTGCCCAGCGTGCTGAATAGAGCCGTACACTCGTGCAGTACTTGCTGAATAGATTCTGGATTACGCGCGTCGCCCTGTATAATTTCCAGCCGCTCGTGGGTCTGCTCAAATGTTTCGGGTTGCCGCAGAAGCAGCCGGATCCGGTAACCCGCGTTGAGCGCTTCCTGCACCAACGGGCGACCGGTCTTACCCGCACCGCCCAATATGGCTATGGTTGAATTGAAATGTGTCATGTTGCTAACAGGTTTTCACCGCCGTCGTTATGCTATCCGGCTGACAGCGGAATCATTGACTGACACGAAAGAGCAGGCAAAACCTCTTGACGCGCCCGATCTCATGTCTGTTGGGTGTATAGAGAAATGAAAGGTAATAACCGGCTACTCGGTTGAGTAGAGCCAGTCGCTTCAGAGCGAAGCGCATTGTTCCTGAAACCGGAACAGATCGGCCGATGTGTTAGCAGCGTTTAATGAGACAAATATAGCGTAACTTTCTGGAATTAGGAACTAGAAAATCAAAGTACAACTTTTTGGTAATTGACTAGAGAATATTTCAATCAACTAAATTTATTTCTTATTACTTTAGATTTAAACTATCTTATTCCACATCCATTCCTATTTTAAATGAATATTTACAACTACAAATATCTATCTGCTCTTGAGTTTGCTGAAATTATTCAGGGAGAAAAGTCAAGCTACATCATCCCTCAAACTGCTAATGCACGCGCTAGCTGGCAAGAGACAAACCAAGTCTTGCGGGAAGCCGGTATTGAACCACAAGATTCCGTAATGATTCCTACTAGCTATGAACGGTATACCGCAAAATGGCAGTATGGAATACAAAGCAGTTGGCCTAAAGACCATTGGCCTGATTTCGACGATCCGCTTGTTTATGTCATAAAAGAAACAGTGAATATATATCATGGCTTGATTTATTCCACTGGTGTTAAACAAAAAACTGAATTAGTCCACGGAGTCAATTTATCAAATTGTCAATTTAACGGTGATTTCATATTAAATTCTGTTAGATCAAAACGAGAATTATTATTAACTAAATGCAATTTTCAACAGGATTATCTTAACCCGACTAGTACAACTGGCGGTCGTTTTAATATTTCAAATTCAAGTTTTAAGTCTATTAATTTAAATGGCATTTACAGTACTGATGCTAACAAAGAAATTGCGTTTCCTAAACCAGCTATTCTATTGCAGGAAATAAAATTTGATGACTTGTCGGCTGAAGACCTAATCATTGAAGATTGCTTGGTACAAGTGCTTATTATCAATTGCACAAAAAATTTAATAAGGAAAATTTCTATCAATAATTGTCACCTAAATGAGATAAAGATTATAGGCAATCAATTTGATGAAATTGAAATAAAAAATTTGCAAGGCAATCCTAATATCTATATAAATGCTGAAATTACTAAGTTTACATTAGAGGGCCAGTGCATAAATTCTGAAAATTCTGATCAGAATATATTTTGCAATAGCGTAAAAATTGAATATAAAATTCAAGGAAATAAAGGAAATTACACTATAAAAAACTTATTTATTAAGTCTTTACTATTTTTAGGAAACAATAACAATGATATTTTATTAAAAAACTCAAAAATAATTAAACTAGAATTGACAGACTTCTCTAATACTGGTCAAATGAGGCTCAATAATATCAATCATACTGAGTATTTAATCATCAAGCATTCATCATTAGGTAAAGCAGAATTATTAAACCTTAATTTATTCAATGCGTCTCATGCTCAAATAATTCATAGCAACCTCTCCGAAGTAGTTTTGATTAATACTAATTTCCCTAATAACTTAATCGGAGAGTCAGAAAAGGATTATGCTGGTATAAGGGAAGCCTTTCGCCAATTAAAGTACGCAGCCAGTAAACAAGCTGATCGAATTTCTGAATTGACTTACGAAGCTTCAGAAATGTCGGCATATACAAAAGATCCCTTTACCCCGAAAAGCAGAACTGACCGCTTTATACTCCGTACAAATCAATACTCAAATAATCATGGAAAAGATGCAAGCCGTGCCTTCTTTTGGCTTCTCGGATTAACCCTTATTATGTTCAGCTCAATTAAATTATGCCAAGGACAATATTTAGATTTTAAAGAAGCCTTTAAGACAATATCTGAATATTTGAACTTTGCCTTTAATCCATTACATGATTATTACAAAGTATTTAATATTGATTCGTCGCATCCACATACTATAAATGATGGTGCTATTCTTTTGGATACATTAACGCGGCTTATAGCTGGCTATCTGATTTTTCAATTTTTACGAGCATTTAGAAAGTACGTTAAGTAACACTAGGGCAAGCGCTTATCGAACTTTTCGACCGATGGTTATTAAAGTTTATAGAGACAGGTATTCCGGCCTTACAACAAGATTCCGGCAGCTAAGCCGCCCAGGATGAGCACGAACGGCGGTATGCGGGTATATAATAGCACCGCAATCGTCGCCAGCACAACGACAACCGAGGGCCAGTGCGGCACCATAGGCTGGAAGAGAACGATGGCCGCAGCCGCCGTTAGTCCGGTGCTGGCCGCGTTGATGCCTTCCAGCGACGCCCGCACAACGCGGTATCGCTTCAGTTGCTCCCAGAAGCGATATACAAAGAAGATGAGGAAGGTACCGGGCAGGAAGATGCCGGCCGTCGAGACAAGGCTGCCCCAGAGTTGGCCGTGCATACCCGATTCGCGCATGGATAGCACCCCGATGTAAGAAGCAAAGGCAAACACCGGCCCTGGCACCGCCTGCACCAGACCCAACCCCGATAGAAACTCCTCACGGGTCAGGTAATGCTTGAATGCTACAAACTCGTTGTAGAGCATAGGTGTCAGCACCTGACCGCCCCCGAAAACGAGACTACCGTTCCGGTAGAAATTTTCAAACAGACGCACGGGCAGCGACTGCGTAATGGCCCCCAGGCCGGCAGCGACGATAAACACTCCCAGCCAGAGAAAGAAGTTAGCCCATTGCACCCGCAGAGGCTTTTTCTCCATACGCTGCTGCTTTTCATACGTCAAGGCCGTTGTCAGACCACCGACAATAATAACGATCGGCGTCATAAACGGCGACCGGAATAGATAGGCAGCCAGCACAGCCGTAATGGCCAGAGCAAGACTCACCTTGTTACGAATGACTTTCTGACCAATGCGGTAGCCGGCCACCACCAAAAACCCCACGGCCATCGGCTGAATGAAGCGGGCAAAATGCAGCGACAGGTTACGCTCTTCGAGGTAGTACACACCGATACCCGCGGCCGTCATGATAGCAACCGCCGGTAATATCCAGATCAACAGGGTAAGGTAAGCCAGATTCGGCCCGCCAATCTTGAACCCGACCGCCGTAATCGTCTGCGTCGACGTAGGCCCCGGCAAAATCTGACAGAGCGCGTTCAGTTCCATGAGTTCTTCTTCGGTCAGATAGCGTCGTTTCTGCACCAGCCGATCGAAGAACATCGCCAGATGTACCTGTGGTCCGCCGAAGGTCGTCAGCGCCAGAATCAGCACATCTTTTAGAAAGATGATATACCGGATTCGGCGAACGGGCTTGACCGCTGTCAGGTAATCTAGCATAGAGAGGGTTAGAGAGGGAGGTAAATATATGGGGTTCAGATAAATATCAATTTACCCGAACCCCATAATCATCAGGCTTTTTTCAAGCCCAGTTCCATCAACCGTTCGTTCAGGAACTCACCGGCGGTCATATTGACGTATAATTTCGGATGCTCGGCGTCAATGCAGCTTTCCAGACAGGTCAGGTCCATATCGGCGCGGGGGTGCATGAAGAACGGAATCGAATAGCGCGACTGGTTCATCTTCTCGCGGGGCGGGTTCACAACCTGGTGGATGGTTGACTTCAGTTTGTGGTTTGTCAGCCGGTCGAGCATGTCGCCAACGTTCACGACCACCTGATCGGGCAGGGCCGTAATGCCAATCCATTTACCGTCGCGCCGGAGTACTTCCAGCCCATCGGCCGAAGCGCCCATCAGCAACGTAATGAGATTGATGTCGCCATGGGGCGCAGCGCGCACAGCGCCTTCGGGGGTCGCATCGGGATCGAGCGGGAAGTAATGCAGGGCCCGCAGAATGCTGTCGCCGTTGCTCACTTTGTCGTCGAAGTAAGTTTCGGGCAGTTCCAGATACAGCGCAATCGCCCGCAGGAGTTGCTTACCGGCGTTCTCCAGCGTGCGGTAAGCCGTCAGGGTTGCCTCGCCAAATTCCGGGTATTCTTCGGGCAGCACATTGGCAGGCATTTCGCCAACGGGCTCCGGCTGACCAATGTGATAAAACTCTTTCAGATCGGCCACCTTGAAGCCTTTGGCGGTTTCTTTACCCTTGCCAATGTAGCCGCGCTGACCGTTCAATTCGGGGTGCTCGTATTTTTTCTTTACTTCTTCGGGGGCCGAGAAGAACGCCTTTGCCGAATCATACAACTGCCTGGTCAGGTCGTTGGTCAAGCCATGATTGCGGATGGCCACGAACCCAATCTGATTGAATGCCCGACCCAGGTCCTGCACGAACCGGGCTTTCCGTTCGGCATCGCCCGACGTAAAATCGGCCAAATCTAACGATGGAATCTCATCGTATAATTCCTGTGATAACATAGACTAAACTGTTTTCACAAAAATACGAAAGTTTAGCAAACAGACTCCCGGACTATATCTCCTCGGTTTGGGGGAGTTCGGTTCGGGAGTCTGATACACTGCTTAGCTGCCGAAGTTCTTTCCGATCTTATTCCAGTCGAATACATTCCAGGCTGCCGTAACGTATTCGGGACGACGGTTCTGGTATTTCAGGTAGTAGGCATGCTCCCACACGTCGAGACCCATGATGGGCGTTCCTTTTTTCTCGGCCAGGCCCATCAGTGGGTTGTCCTGGTTGGGTGTCGACGTAATCTCGACGTCGTTACCATTCTTGATGAGCCAGACCCAGCCTGACCCGAACCGACCACCGGCTGCCTTGCCCCATTCAGTTTTGAAGTTGTCGAACGAGGTGTATTTCCGATTGATGGCATCGGCCAGCGCTCCCTTCGGCGCGCCACCCCCGCTGGGGCCAAGAATGTTCCAGAAGAACGTGTGGTTCCAGTGTCCACCGCCATTATTCCGAATGGCCGCCGGCGTACTGCTGTTTATGCTCTTAACCAGCGCATCGATGTCCATTTTGGCCATATCGGTTCCCGCAACGGCTTTGTTGAGGTTATCCACGTAAGCTTTGTGGTGCTTGCCGTGGTGGATTTCCATTGTCGTTTTGTCGATGTGCGGTTCGAGCGCACCGGCATCATACGGCAGTGGAGGCAGTTTAAACGGTCCTTCGGCCTGCGCAGGCGCAAATCCAAAGGATTGGAAAGCGACCAGACCAGCCGAAGCGCCGAAGGCCAGTTTTAAAAACTCGGAGCGATTCATGCGAATGTTGGTTTTTAGAGAAACAAAAAAGCGTTCAATGAACAAACTCCCTGATAAGGCGTATGTTCACTGAACGCAAAGAAAACGAGATTATTGATTCGCCCCAAAAGCGGCCTTAATCGTAGGCAATCCGGCTCAGAATGCTCCGGCCAAGCGTAACTTCGTCGGCGTATTCGAGGTCGCCACCAATGGGCACGCCCCGCGCAATGGTCGAGATTTTCAGGTTAAACGGCCGGAGCTTCTTCTGCAGATAGAAGGCCGTGGTATCGCCCTGCATGGTGGGGCTGATAGCCAGGATAATCTCCCGGATCTGCTCTCCTTCGGCACTCCGCAGCCGGTCGATAAGCGAGTCGATCTGCAGGTCGCTGGGGCCAACGCCCTCGGCCGGCGAGATGATGCCGCCCAGCACATGATATAATCCTTTGTACTGCGCCGTGTTCTCAATGGCCAGCACGTCGCGGGTGTCTTCGACAACGCAGATGATGGATTCGTCGCGCCGGTTGCTGGCGCAGATGCTGCACAGGTCGTTGTCCGACAGGTTGTGGCACTTCTGGCAGTATTTTACCCGAGTGCGCATGGCTGTCAGACTCTGGGCCAGCGTTTCGGTTTGTTCTTCGTCACGTTTGAGCAGGTGCAGCACCAGCCGAAGCGCAGTTTTCTTTCCGATCCCCGGCAGCTTCGACACCTCATTGACGGCGTCTTCTATGAGTTTGGATGGATACTCCATTCAATTGAGTGGTTGAGTGGTTGAGTGAATTGAGTTAGGCATTTATTCACTCAATCGCTCATTCACTAATTAGTTAAGCACTTCTGCGCTGATGCCGCGCCGACAGATCTCGTTCCGCATCGGAACCAGCTCTTCCCACGAACCATTCTTCACGGTGCACTTTCCTTTGTAGTGAATCAGCAGCGTGCACTGCTCGGCCTGCTCGGGCGTGTGATCGCACACGTCAATCAGCGTCTCGATTACGTGATCGAATGTGTTGACCTCGTCGTTGAAGACCACCAGGTTATGAACAGCGGTTTCAACAACTTCGTCGAGTACGTCTACGCCTACTTCTTCAAAAGGTTGCATGGGAGAAAAAATGGTGTTTACTTAGCAAATTTACGGCAAAATGGCCACATCCAAAAACCGTGGCTGCGCTATAAAATAACCCCATTCCGGCCAAAAAAGTTGCCTGTTTTTCGAGCCGGGACCGGGCTAATTCATTCGTCGCAAATTGTTGTTTCTCCGCATGAATACCACCGTTGCCTTATTGATTTTGGTTGCCTATTTCGGAATGCTGATTGCCGTTTCGTTCTATACCGCCCGGGGTGCCGACACCACTACTTTTTTTACGGCCAACCGGCAGTCGCCCTGGTGGCTGGTTGCGTTCGGGATGATCGGTACGTCGCTGTCGGGGGTTACGTTCATCTCCGTACCGGGCGCAGTCGGTAAGATTGGCTTTTCGTATTTTCAGGTGGTGCTGGGCTATATCGTCGGCTATTTCGTGATCGGTTCGGTGCTGATGCCGCTTTACTACCGGCTGAATTTGATTTCCATTTATGGCTACCTCGAAAAACGGTTCGGGTTCTGGTCATACAAGACAGGCGCGGGGTTCTTTCTGCTCTCCCGCACGGTCGGCTCGGCAGTACGGCTTTACGTAGCCGTCAGTGTCTTACAGCTCGCCCTGTTTGAAGCGCTCGGCGTTCCGTTTGAAGTATCCGTGCTGATCACCATTGGTCTAATCTGGATTTATACGTTCAAGGGGGGCGTCAAAACGATCATCGTCACCGATACGCTACAGACCCTGTTTCTGGTTACGGCGGTCGTGCTGACGATTGTGCTCATTTCGCGGGAGCTTGGTCTGTCGTTCGGCGGGCTGGTGCAGTCCGTGAAAAACAGCTCGATGTCGCAGATATTCTTCTGGGATGCCAACGACCCCAAGAACTTCTTCAAACAGTTTATTTCGGGCGCGTTCATCGCGATTGTGATGACGGGGCTGGATCAGGACCTGATGCAGAAAAACCTGACCTGCAAAAACATTGGCGAAGCCCAGAAGAATATGTTCTGGTTTACCTGTACGCTCGTGGTAGTTAATTTTTTATTCCTGAGCCTGGGCGTGCTGCTGTATCAATACGCTTCGAAAGCGGGCATTTCGATCCCTGAACGTACTGACGATCTGTATCCACTGCTGGCCCTGAATCACCTGGGACTGGTGGTGGGCATAACGTTCCTGCTGGGGATTACGGCGGCTACCTACGCCAGCGCGGATTCGGCGCTGACAGCCCTGACAACCTCGTTCTGCGTCGATTTTATGAACGTTGAGTGTAGACCGGAAGCCGAGCGGTCCCGCATCAAGCACTTCGTTCACATCGGTTTTTCGCTCCTGTTTTTCGTTGTCATCATTGTTTTCCGGCAGCTTAACAGTAAAGAGGTCATTACGGCCGTATTCGACATTGCGGGCTATACCTACGGACCGTTGCTGGGCTTGTATGCCTTCGGTATCTTTAGCAAACGCCCGGTTATGGACCGGTTTGTGCCGTTCATTTGTCTGGCCTCGCCGGTACTGACGTATATCGTCAACCAGAACTCAGCGGCCTGGTTCGGTGGCTATCAGTTCGGTTTTGAGCGACTCCTGCTCAATGGCCTGATTACGTTTGTAGGCCTGTGGGCCGTATCGCGCCCTGTAAAGCAGGAAGAAGCAGTAGCCGTATAGCATTTTTGCCTCTTACGGTTAGAACCGCAGATTTGTTTCTACTTCCTGATTTTCATCTACTGATGCAGACGACCTGAGTCGGCCACAATGTGGCCGACTCAGGTCGTCTGTTTTTTATGTCCAATTAAAAACACGGGTATAATAAAGTCTGTCAGCCAAAAGAAGCCGAAGTTTCAAGAGAAAACTCTGCCCGACAGCTACTCGTATTATTTTTTATGCAGCCCCCTTATTAGAATTTAATTTTTATATTTAACTAAACTTCAGAATAAAATTTTAAGTAAACAGGTTTTCATAGGACTATTAAATCAACTCCCTATTAGAAAACCATTTATTCTGGAAAACGTCCTGTTCCACTCGTTCTGCTCGAACGAGTGGGGAGCTCTTTACAACCTAACTTGCCTCATTGATGACTTTTTCTAACGAAAGCCTTCTACTTAACCTAATTTCTATTGGGGATGAAAAAGCGTTTGGTAAACTGTATGACTTTTATCGGCCAAGCATTTACCGGTTCATCTGTAAGTTCATTAAATCGACCGACCTCTCGAACGATATCTGTCAGGAGGTATTCATGAAAATATGGGAAGACCGATGGGCCATTCGGGAAATCAACTCCTTCCGGTCCTACGTTTTTACCGTGACCAAAAATCACACGTTTAACGTTCTTAAGCGAGTTGCCGTTGAAGATCGCCTGAAGGGAGAAGTCCTAAGCAGCTACAGCCGGTCCAGAAACGATACGGAAGAAACCCTGCTCGCCAAAGAGTATCAGCAATTTCTCCAGAAAGTTCTCGATACGCTGCCGCCACAAAGCCGTGCCGTTTTCAAACTATGCAGGCAGCAGGAAAAGAGCTATGAAGAAGCCGCGCAGATTCTGGGCGTTTCCAGTAGTGCGATTAAGAAGCACATGGTTAAATCCATGAAGGTAATTAAGGTAGCCGTAGAAAAAGATATGGATATTGCCTTCAGCGTATTCATGCCGCTCTTACTCCAGTCGGCCGATTCGCTGCCGGTGGGCTAGCGCCGGAACTCCAAAAGCGAATGGAATGATTCAGGGTCTGTTGGGCAGCGGCTCCTCTGCCAGAAACAGCTGCGCGAGTTCAAGCGCATATTCATCAATTTTTATGCTGCCTATGTTCGCCTGAATTGCAACAATGACCTGCTCGGCCGGAAAGTTAATCAGGAACGATCGGGTGCCTTTCACCGTTCCACTGTGTCCGTACCAGGTGTGCCCCTGGCGATCCTTGCCACTCCACCAGATTAGTCCCTGCCACAAAGGGTCTTTCAGTTGGGCCGGATTGGCATGAAGATCTTTTTTATTCTTATCAAACTGGGGTTTGTATAGCTTTTCCAGTGTTGCCTGTTTTAACAAAAAGCCTCTGTTGAGGGCCAGAGCCAGTTTTAACATGTCTTCCGGCGTGGAGAGTATACCGCCCCCGGCATACTTGTAACTGACATCTTCGTAGGGAGCATTGATCAACGTGCCGTTGCTGTCTTTTACGTAGCCCTTGCCCCGGTTACTGATGATCCGGGCGGGAACATCAAAGCAGGTGCTGAGCATACCGGCTGGCTGCCAGACGTTTTTCTTCATATAGTCTTCAAACGGCATACCCGACACCTTTTCTATAATGCCATGCATCAGATTACTCGAATACGAAGAATAGGCGTAATAGGCTCCGGGCTCAAATAGCAGCGGATCATCGCGGAAGATCGTGGTCGCTTCTTCAAAATTGTCGTAATGCCGTAGCCGTTTAAACCCATAGTTGTCATTGTCCTGTTTCGCATAATGCCGGATGCCGGACGTATGCGTAAGGATATGATTAATTGTTATGGGTTTTTGCTTCTTTGGCATGTAAGGAAGGTACTTCTGGATTTCATCATTCAGATTAACCAACCCTTTCTCTTCCAGCTGCATGATTGCGATCACGGAAAAGGCTTTGGAAACCGAACCGATGTTATGAACCGTTTTTCCGTTCTGCGGCACTTTATTATCCAGATCCGCAAACCCGACTCCACCCGAAAAAACCGTTTTCCCTCTCACCGATACAGCGGCCGAAACCCCCGGGGCTCCACTTTCATTAGCCACCTGCTCCAGATAAGCACGAACGTAACTATCATCAACGAATGACTCACCGGACCGGCTGGTTAAACGGGTCTGAGCAACCGAGGGAAGCGTCAGGAGTACGCCCCAGATGATCAGCACCGAAATGCGGTATGTATATTTCGGGATAAACAGAGGCAGAATAAAGGTGTTCATAGGTGTACAGGGTCAGGGCTGTAAATGCGTTACGTAACCGTGCTCAGCTGCTTAAGAAACTGTAAAGTCAGTCCAGGCAGTCGCTAGAGAACAGGCCGTTTGGCTTACTTTGCCGGCTTCGGGAAATAGCTTACTTCAATCAGCTCCTTCACATTTTTGAACTGCCGGTTAGGCTTGAGATACTGGGCCAGAAAACTATAGATTTTCATCCGGCTTTCTTTAGCTCCATAGGAGTCAATCCGGTTAAAGGTATGGCCGCCGGGCGCTTCCTTATAGATCTCATAGTCGAACTTTTTACCCTCGGCTTTCAAGGCATGGATCAGGTGTTCAACCTCCAGTACGTTCACATCCTCATCGTTCGTGTTGGTATGAACGAGCAGTGGCGTCTGCAGTTTCTGCACGTTCCAGACCGGGGAGCGTTTCCGGTACTCTTCAACATTCTGATCCGCCGATTTACCCAGGTGAAAGTCGGCTGAATAAGCATCGCGGTAGCTCTGACTTTTGTAGCCCATCCGGGCGATCAGATCGCTGACCGGCACACCGGCATAGCCTACGGCATAATCGGCTGGGTGGTTGAACAGGTTGAGCAGCGTAATCATACCACCATGACTCCAGCCTAAAATACCAACCCGTTTCTTATCGATGAAATCGTAGTTTTCGAGCATATAGTCCCGGCAGCTCTTGGTGTCTTCTACTTCGAGTCCGCCGTAGTCAATCAACTGATAAAAACCCTGCCCGTAGCCGGTGCTTCCCCGATAATCCGGCGCGATGACTACGTATTCCTGCGCCGTAAGCTCTTTAATGATGTGCGCGTAGGCCGTGTTGAAGTTGCTATGTACGCCACCGTGCGGCAGCACCAGCAGCGGGTATTTTTTAGATGGGTCAACCCTGGACGGAATAAATACGTAAGCCGAGAAACGAACGGGGTTTTTGGCGCCCTGCCCGGTTGGGTTTTTAATAACAGCCGGTGGTGGCCCGGTAATAATGACCTTGTCCACCAGTACGGCGTCGCCCAGCCGCTGGGTCCAGGTCAGGTCATCAATGGCCTTATCCAGCGCATCAAACTGGTGCTGCATAGCCGATAGCTGCCGTTGAAGCGCAGTGACCTGAGCCGCTTCTGGATTTTGCGCGTTCGTCTGGCCGCAAAGCAGCGTTCCCGTTAAAACTGTCAGAGCCAGTCCAATAATTTTTTTCATTAATTCGTAAACAGGTAATGATTGTTAAAACGTGTGTTAGACCGCATCCGAAAGGCTGCTGAACGTAAAGTCGCGGATTCGCATGGGAGGAACCAGATTGCCGCGCGTACGTACGGGCCTGCCGAGGGCTTCGAGGTTGTTGAGCATAATAACCGGACTTTCGTTGAACCGGAAGTTCTTCACGGGATGCTTGATCTGCCCGTTGTCGATGTAAAACGTTCCATCGCGGGTCAGACCCGTATAAAGCAGCGTTTGGGGGTCTAACCAGCGGGTATACCAGAACCGGGTGACCAGGATCCCTTTTTCGGTGCCTTTGATCAGTTCAGCCAGGGACTGCGTTCCACCTTCCATGACAAAGCCCGAGGGCTGAGGAAGCGGCTTCGCTCCCTTCTGCTGCGCCCAGTAAGGTGAGTACGACATGTTTTTAACCACCCCCTTGTCGAACCATACTACTTTCTGGTGAGCGTAGCCTTCCGGAGAAAACGGAGAGCCGGGAATCTGGGCGTTTGCGGGATCAGAGTAGATTGTAACGCGTTCGTCGAGGAGCTTTTCGCCAAGCCGGGTGCCACCGCCTTTTTTACCCAGAAAACTCCGGCCTTCGTCGGCAGTACGGGCATCCATCGCCCGGATCATGAACTGGATCAGCTCACCGGCAGCCAGCGGCTCAAGAATAACCGTATACTTCCCCGGCTCCAGCGCAACAGCTTTTTGAGAAGCTTTCGCTTTCTGGATAGCTATATCCGTCAGTGCCCCCGTATCCAGTTTACTGACATCATTAAAATCACCGGCGGCATAACCCGAACCGGTCCCGTCGGGGGTACGAATCGTCAGGGAAAAGTTTACGTCGGTGCTCTGATGATAGCCGAACAGTCCTCTGCTATTACCAATTGCATTGAACGTGGCCGAATCTTCCAGGAAACCGGCTCCGCTCAACTGACTGGTCATGATCGACCTGATGCTGGCACCAGCCAGCCGGGCCCGATCCGGCGCTTTCATATTGGCCGTTGTCTCCACAAACGCCTGGGGTTTTGCGTAGGTCTGGGGGCCAGGCATGGGCACATACTCTGGATTTTCAGGAGCCAGGCGGGCCATTTCCTCGGCCCGACGGACGGCCTTTTCCAGCGAAGCATCGTCAAATTCGTTGATATCGGACGTGCCGGTTTTTTTACCCAGCACCGACGTTATGGATAACGACAGGTTGTTGGATGCCCCGGCGGTAGAGACCGAGTTACGGGCAAAGCGAATATTGCCCGATCGCCCTCCGGTCAATTCCACCTTCATTTCGTCGGCTCTGGAGTAACTTAAAACCTTATCTATAATTTTCCGGGCGTCCTGTTCTGATAAAATGGCCATGATGTAATGTCAGTTAGAGGGTCATTGATGGACATTCGTCGTCATTGAGCAGTCATTTTTACGAATGAGTAAGCCCAGGTATGACAAGTACCGACCATCCTGAATGGTTAAATCTTCCGTCCGGTATTGATTACGTTCACGCCATTGAAACGCGTGGTCGGGCAACCGTGCGAGACAGCGCTTACCTGACCGGGCTGTCCTTTTCCATCGAAGAAAGTGCCGAAAAGCCGATAGTCGTCCTTATCGCAAATCCGGGCGCATGAGTTCCAGAATTCCTGCGTGTTCGACTGATAGGCAACGTCGTCGAGCATGCCCACGATGGCTCCGTTCCTGATTTCATAGAAAAGCTGCCCGCTGAACTGGAAGTTATACCGTTGCTGATCGATGGACGAAGACCCCCGACCCAGGATGTAAATTCCTTTCTCGGTATCCCTGATCATGTCATGAATGCTGTATTTATCCCGACCGGGCTGCAGCGATACGTTGGGCATCCGCTGGAACTGGACACTATCCCAGCTTTCGGCAAAACTGCACCCCTGCGATTCTGTTTCCCCCAGCAGATGCACCTGATCACGCGTGGCCTGAAAGTTGACCAGAATCCCGTCTTTCACCAGTGGCCACTGTTTGCAGGGAACACCCTCGTCGTCGTAGCCCACCAGCCCCATTGTGTTTGGCTGAGTCTTGTCGGCTACCAGATTAACGATGTTGCTGCCGTACTGAAAGTTCTTGGATTGCAGCTTTTCCATCGTTGCAAAGCTCGTGCCGGCCAGGTTGGCCTCGTAGCCCAGCACGCGATCAAGTTCGAGCGGGTGCCCAACCGATTCGTGGATGGTCAGGCCCAGGTTCGACGGGTCCAGAATCATATCGTACTTCCCCGCCGGCACCGACTTGGCCGTTAGCTTTTCCCTGGCCTGCAGGGCCGCTGCGGTGGCATCCTCGATCATATTGTAGGCATAGCGGTAGACCGTTGGACCGTTGGGAATGATCATCTTTTCGGCCGGATTGTCCGACAAATACTCGTAGCCCATCCCAATGGGAGCGCTCAGGGCGTCACGGGTTTTAAACCGGCCGGTTTGCTTGTTGACGGCCGTAACCGTAAACGTAGGCCACATCCGATGCACGTCCTGGTCGATATAGGAGCCATCGGTCGACGCAAAGTATTTCTGCTCGTTAACAAAGAAAAGGTTCGAGGTAACAAACGAAGCGCCTTTTTTGAGAGCGGCACCGTTCACCTCCATGAGCAGATCGATCTTTTCCTTGACCGGAATCTCGAAAGCATTTTTTTGGATGGGCGTTTTCCAGCTTTTCTCACCAACGCCTTTCTGCGGGGCCAGCACGACCGGCTCCCGCTGTATTTCGGCATTGGCCTTTGCCATCTCTACTGCCATCCCGGCGGTATAGGCAATGCTTTCCGGCGTCATCTCATTCGTTGATGCAAACCCCCAGGTGCCATTGGCAATAACCCGGATGCCGATCCCGTACGACTCGGAGTTGACGATATTCTGTACCTTATTCTCACGCGTAAACAGATACTGCCGCAGATACCGACCAATCCGGACATCCGTATACGTAGCGCCTTTGCTCTTGGCCGCATTCAGAGCTACGTCGGCCATCTGTTTCTTAAAGGCTACGTCAGGGCCAGGGTTGAGCAACTCCTCCGCCGAAATCCGGCGACCGGCAACTGGATCACCGGCCAGTAATCCGGCGGGCAGTAACGTAGCACCCATACCGAAACCGGATAATTTTACAAAGTCACGCCTTTTCATACATACAGGTCGTTTTGGGGCTACTTATCGCCGGGGTGATAGATTTTTTCGGCGTGTTTATACACGTCATCTTTATAAAAATAAATTTCTTTATAAGTGCCGTTTATATACCCGTTTACCTGGTCGGTGTAGTGGGCCGAAGCAGGGTCGGAGCTGGCTCCGCCGGTCAGGATTGTCTTTGCCCGCAGCCGGTCGCCAAACTCAACGGCGGCTACGAAGGTATTGCCCGTAACGCCGTACCGCTTGTGGGTCTTTGGGGCTTTACGGCTTACGTAGGCGTTCAGTGAACCCATGAAGCCCGGCGTTGCCGGAACAGCCCAACTGGGTTTTTCGTCGCTGGGTTCGGCATCGGCCGTCCGCTGAAAGCGGTTATCCGTACCCCAGCTCACCTGCCAGGTTCCAAATTCTTTTTCGAGATCGGCCACAACCTGAGCCAGCGCCGTAACCTGTTCCTGGGGTGAAATAAATTCGGTGGTGATCGCCGACCCATTCGTCAGGGAGTACTGCTCTTCGGTAGTGGCGGGCTTTGGCAGCCGGGCCATATCCAGCTGAATAATTTTCTCCAGCCAGTGAACGGCCAGTGTTGTCGCTACCGAACCCGTATCCGTTTTAAAATCCCACTTTTTCAGGATGTCAACAGGTTGTGCCAGTTTAGCCTGCAGGCTGTCGTTGGCAACCTTATGATAAGCCGCAATCAGGCCAGGAATGAAGCGCGCTCCGCTAGGCAGGTACGGGTCATAGGAAATCCTGATCATGTCGTCGAGAGTCGCATTTTTCAAGGGTGTCAGCACCCGTACCGCATGAACGGCCCGGGGTGTATGACCATCGGGCAGCATATAGCCGGGCAGTTTCAGCATCTCCGTGGCCAGTTCGCCCGTTCCATACAGCGGTGTTGAGTTACAGTTCTGTACCCATCCGTTCGCCGGATTGATGTACTGGGGAATTTCTTTAAGTGCATGGGTTCCCTGCCACTCTGTTGCCGAGGTGGTTCCATCAACCGGCCGCTTCCAGTCGAGCAACGGGTTTTTCCGGGGCACGAAGTTGCCATGCCAGTAGGCGATGTTGCCTTTTCTATCGGCGTAGATTACGTTACTGCCCACCATGGCCCGGGTATTCAGTGCGGTGGTGAACTCGCTCAGGTTGCGGGCTTTCATCTTCTGCCAGTGCATGGCGAGCAGGTCAATGTTGGGCTCGTAGGTTTTCAGACTAATCCAGCGGGTAGCTGTTGCATACACAACCGGCCCGTGATGGGTGCGGTACGTCACGAATTTACGGGTTCCCCAGCCATCGCCCTGCTTATAACGAAGCTCGTGGATGGTACTATCCACCGGCTTCCAGGTGCCATCGTACCGATACATACGTTTCCCCTGTTTCCAGGCGATGTCTTCGGCGTATAAGTCTTTAGCATCCGAGAGAGAAACCGGGTGCATCCAGCCGCAGAACTCATTAAAGCCCTGAAAGATGTTGAACTGCCCCAGAAACGGAGCCCCGTACGCGTTCAATCCTTCATCGCTAACCATCTGAACTTCCAGCCGACCGTAATACTCGGCGTGGGGGTTAATGAAAAGCATTGCCTTTCGGCTCTGCGTACGGGAAGGCGCCAGCGCCCAGCCATTGGACCCGTCGTTTTTGGGAGGCTCGGCGGTAAAGCTCCGGCTGCCGATAGCCGGTGAGCCCATTTCATTCAGGTAGAACGCTTTAAAATCGGATTCGCTCACATTGCTACCCGCCATAGCCGGTACATTGTTCATCAGAACCATCCACGGTTCCACCCGCGTGAGCAGCTTTGGTTTGACCGCCGGATGCGTAATTAGGTAATAGTTGATTCCGGCGGCATAGGCGTCACACAGTTTTTTGAGCCAGCCCGGCGTTTTCTGGTACAGCGAAACGGCCTGGGTCGAATCAATAAACATGCGCGTCCAGAGATCTTTGTAGATCGCCGATTCGCCTTCGATTTCGGACAGCCGCCCCAGGCGGGTAATCAGCGTATTTTCTACTTTCTCGAAAAACTCTTCGCACTGAACGTACATGAGCCCAAATACGGCATCAGCATCGGTTTTGGCGTAAATATGTGGTACGCCGTAGGCATCCTTAACGATTTCGACTCCTTTGGCCTGCTGGCTCAGATCGGTAGTTTCCTGAACTGAAAAAGAAGTCTGAGCCTGCGCGGAGCAGACCCACAGACCCGCAAAACAGGCTAGCAGAAGATAAGCTTTATACTGCATTCCGTTGGTTATTAATTACTGGAAAGCCGGTGCATGAACACCGCCATTCGTTTGATCATGCCTTCCAGATCGTTCTGATTGATGTCTTCCTCTGTCGAATGGGCATTGCCTCCCACGGCGCCTAACCCATCCGGAACATTGAGGTATCAGGCAATATGGGTCATGTCCTCTCTGCCCCGCCTTTCTCACAGGCAAAGCGGATCATCCTCCGGATTCGTGAGTGCTTTTCTGCCGAATCGGTACGGGCAGAAACCGGGTCTTTCCCGAAACTACTTTATAATCCCCTGAAAAGACCCGATGCCTGATTACTTGTAGATGGCGATTGGATCGAACAGACTCGGTGCGGAGCGGGGACTGTTTGCGTTCGAGTTTAACTCATTCTGGGAATAGATAAATCGCCAGGGCAACTGACTGCCGTTATTTGGTTTAAGTTTTATCCCGACGGCTTCGCTGCGGGTCCGACGCTCGTCGTTCCAGCCAAGATGCTGACCGTAAAAAGTCACGTAACGCTCCTCCAGAATCTCCCGCAGCAGGGCACTATCGGGCGCGATGCCGTCTTTATTTTCAATACCACCCGCGGCAAAGTCTTCGGCTACGTAAGGCTCGTATCTATACGTTCCGGCCACTCTATAAGTTGGATGCAGATACCCACCCCCGTTCAGGAAACTACGGTAGGCGTTCAGGTGCGTTAGTGCCGTACTGAAGCCTTTACCCGACCGCAGCGCCATTTCGGCCAGCGTCAGAATGTTTTCCTGATAGGTTACGAGCGGAAAGCTGGCATCACGGGCAAAAAAGCCCCGGTTGGTATTGGTCGTTAACGTATTGGGTTCGATCACCCCCGGTGCGTTTACTCCATTTTCGAGGTAGTAGAATTTGAACCGCGCCGTTTCGTTCGTCTTTGCGTTTCCCCGGTAGGTAGCCGCTCTGGCCGGATTAAGCAATCCAACGTTATAGGTTCCCTCGCCGGTAATACTCCCCGCCCGAATATTGGTCAGGAAACTATAATTCGCGTTTTCATTAGCGCTGGCCGTAGTACCGTGCGGTGCATACATGGAGTTGGCATACGTGCTGACGCCCGCCGTAGCTGCTGCGTAGGCATTGTCATACTGTTTTAAATCCACGTACAGCCGGGCCTTGAGCGTATTGGCAACCTGCTTCCATTTGTTGAGGTCGCCCCCAAAGAAGATATCCTTCGTCCCCACCGTTCCGATGCCAGACTCCAGGTCGGCAAGACCATCGTTCAGTTGGGCAATCAGCTTCGGAATCAGTTCAGCCTGCGTTTCGAAGCGTGGGTATGGGTAGTCGGTGGTGTTGCCGGTTTCCGTAAACGGTACGTCGCCCCAAAGCTCCGTGGCCGTGCCAATGCTCTGAGCCTGAATAATTTTGGTGATACCCGCCATTACGCGGTTACCCAGTTGCGTTGCTTTGTCGATTGTTCGTATGGCATTTTTATTGACGCCGGTATAAAAGAGGTTCCAGTCGTCGTCAAAATTGGCGGCCGTAATCTGGTACTGCCCCCAGGTGCCAAACTGCTGGAAGCTGCCATAGCCATAACCCGTCCAGACAATCGTGAGTCGGCTGGCCATGCCTTCCTGAGCGGCAATGTGCGCAATCTGCGTGCCCGAAAAAAGGTATTCAGCCGAAGCATCCGTCGGATTGTTCGGATCCTGGTTCATGTCAGATACCAGCGACTCGCACGAGAACAAAGCCAACCCGATCAGTCCGGCACAAATGGTTCTATATGAACGTTTCATTTGGTTACTGTAGTTGAGGTTAGTAGTTGATTCGCAGGCTTAAGACCAGCGATTTCGTACTTGGATTATTGAAGTAGTCAACACCACGGGCATTGCCGACACCCGATACGTTAGTCTCCGGGTCAATGCCAACAATTTTGGTCCAGAGCACCGGATTGCGGGCCGTCACGGCGAAGTTGACCGACTCCAGCTTTGTTTTCTTGCGGAAGCCCGGAGAACTCAGCTGGTATCCCAGGGTGATCTCCCGAATCCGCGTCCAGCTACCATCCCGAACGAACTGTTCGGTCAGCTGGCCGGAGTGACCGCCGATTGAGGTATAGAACGACTGATCTAACAGAACAGGTCCTCCGCCATAATCAGCGATGTTGCCCCGTAAGGTGGTCCCCGCCTTGAAGAGCGTTCCGGCGTAGTTATACATGTCTACCGGTAAGGTCACCTCCTTACCGACATCCGCGTAGGTTCCGAAGTTAACGAGTACGGCCCGCGTGCCCTCATAGAAGTCGCCCCCCTGGAAGGTCTCAAACAGAACGTTCAGCGACAGTTTCTTATAGGCGAAGTTCGTGCCGAAGCCGCCCCGCCAGTCGGGGTTGGGGTCGCCAATGATACCCAGCGTCGTGCCGAGCTTGGGGAAGCCCGTAGGCGTCAGATTCAGTGTACCGTTCTCATTCCGCTGGTAGACGCCACCGTAGAAGGACGAAAGCGCATCGCCCACGTGGGCAACCGTGCTTAAGGCTCCTCCCGTGAAGGTGATGATTTCTGTACCGCCCAGGCTGGTTACCCGGTTCCGGTTCCGGCTCCAGTTCGCAAAAACATTCCACCGGAACTCATCTTTCTGAAGAACGTTCAGGTTGAGGTCCAGTTCCAGACCTTTGTTCTCCATGCTACCGGCGTTGGTATACTTCTGACTGAATCCGGTGGAACCCGCAGCCGACACCTGAAGCAGCAGGTCACGGATGTGATTCTGGTAATACGTAAAGCCGAGGGATAGCTTGTTTTTGAAAAACCGCAAATCAGTACCCACCTCCCATTCGGTTTTGCGTTCGGGTAGCAGGTTGGGGTCGCCCTGCGTAGCGCTTTCTACGTAAGCGCCACCGTAGCCCGATCCGGTCAGATTAGTGGCCCAGCTTCCGAACGAAGCCGTCACGTAGGGCGTGGTATTCCGATAGGGCTCGGGCTGGATACCCACGATCCCGTAAGAGGCCCGCAGCTTACCGAACGACAGGGGACTGCCCTGGAAAGGCGCCAGTTGGCTGAACTGCCAGGCGACATCCGTCGACGGATAATAAAATGTTGATTTGGAAGCGCTGCCAAACGTCGAACCGGATTCGGCAGCGATGGAGCCGTTTACGTATAACTGGTTGAAGAAGCCTAGGTTGAGCGTAGAATACAACCGGGCCGTCCGGCGATGCGACTCTGAATTATAGGGATAGTTGTTGGCCGCTGTCGAATTGGCAAAGTTGGGCGGAGCTTCTTCCAGAATAAAGTTATTCATCAATCCGCCCAGGCTGTTATACTTCCGGTCATTGATGTTGAAACCCACGATCAGGGTACTCGTTACATTCTCGCCAATGTCTTTGCTGGCCCGACCGATCACGTCCAGATTCAGTTCACTTTCTGAAATGATCTGCTGCTCATACTGACCGGCACCTGAGTTAACAACTGATGAGACGGGGTTGTTGGTGACCCGGCGGTCGCTGTACGTATCAAGTCCGCCCCGGGCCGTAATGCTGAACCAGTCTTTTGGCGTAACGACCAGCTCGGAATTCATGATCAGGCGGCTCACTTCCGAAAGATTCGTCAGTTCATTGATCGTCCAGAGGGGATCGTTATAGCTCGGGTTAGCCGATGCGCCCAGGTAGTTCCGGTACGACCGCTGCCGGTTCCGGATCGCAGCCGCAGTGGGCGATGCATAATAGCTTCCTTTCCAGTACCGGCTGTCGAAATCAGGCGATGACCGCAGCATACCAATGTACAAACCGCTGGTGTTGTCACCTTTCTGGATTCGATTGGAGGTTGTCTGGATGTAGTTGGCATTGGCTGAAGCCCGGACAATCTCGTTGAACTGACGGGTCGAGTTGAACCGGACCGAATTACGCTTATAATCGCTTTGCCCCGCAAAGATTCCTTTCTGATTCAGGTTGCCCAGGCTCAGGTAAAAATTACCCTTATCATTACCACCGCTCAGACTCACGTTGTTGTCGAAATAGGTTCCTGTCCGGAAAACCGCATCCCGACGGGCCTCATTATACGTTTCTTTGGAGTTCTTGGTGATGATCGGATAAAACGTTTTCCCCTGGTAGGACTCAAAGCGGGCGCCATTCATGTTAACGACATCCTCTCCGCCGGTCCGGTTGGCAATTTTATCGCCCCACGAATACTGAGTTGTGGGATTATAGACCCCGCCCGATCCCTGACCGTAAGCTTCCTGCAGGGGATGAATAACATTTACTTTATCGAAGGAAACCGTAGAGCTGAAGTTGACATTCAACTTGTTGTCATTAGCGCCCCGTTTTGTAGTGATCACAATAACGCCATTGGCCGCCCGTGATCCCCACAGACCGGCCGCTGAGGCTCCTTTCAATATCTGCATGGAAGCAATGTCTTCCGGATTGATGTCGTTCAGACGTGACTGCTGCGCAACCCCTCCGCGCGAATCGCCGGTGGTGCTGTTGCTCATAGGAACGCCATCAATGATAATTAAAGGCTGGTTGGAGCCAGTAATCGTATTCTGACCCCGAATCTGAATGTAAGATCCTGCGCCCGGATCACCCGTGGAACGCGAAATAAGAACGCCGGCCGCTTTACCCGCCAGTCCGTTGATTACGCCGGTCTCACCGGAGCGCTTGATATCCTCGGGTTTAATTGAAGACAACGTAGACCCCAGCCGGTCTTTTTCTTCCTTAAAGCCCAGAGCCGTGACAACCACCTCGTTGAGTACTTTGGAATCAGTTGCCATGACCACATTAATGCTCGTCTGGCTGCCTACCAGAATTTCCTGCGAGATATAGCCCAGAAACGAAAAGACCAGGGTACTTTGCTGCGAGGGGACGTTAAGGGTGTAATTCCCATCGGCGTCCGTAGTGGTTCCTACCGTCGTGCCCTTAACGGTAATATTAACCCCTGGTAAAGCCATGCGGTCCTCCTGAGCGGTTACTTTCCCTTTAACGGTGATAGCAGCCTGTACACGAGACGGCATGGGTGATCCGTTCCGATACGGCGGTGAAAAGGAAGTGTTACGTTGCTCGTTTTTAGTGATCAGGCCCCGGTCGCCACGCATTGACAGCTGGCGGCTCTGGGCATCCGCTGTCGTGACCGTCAACCCGGCGATCATCGGATAAACCAGGACCCGTATTCGCTTCTGTAACATTAATCTCATAGCGCACATCGATTAGTTGGTTGTATTCTTGACAAAAGCTTGGCGACCCCTCTCTAATGGAGATTTACTGGTCGGGATTGGTCATGTGCAGCATCACAGGGATCAGACGGAGCCACGAGCCGTCGATCAGGATGTTGTCACTAACATTACCAGAGTATCAGGGCTATCGAGGCTGCTATCCTCAGCCACTGCATCCAGGGCCTGAAAAGGCCGACATTCGAAAATTCACAGGACGAGTCAGTGGCTTCTGCTTCACGATCCAGATAAGATTTGGCTAGATCATCCAGTTTTCCCTGTCGAAGCAAATCCATAAATACCTCCAGTTCCTCATCAGTCGCCTGATTGCTGAGGTATCGCTCAAATAAGGTTTCTAAAAATTTGCTCTCGTCCATAGGGCTTCTTTTGACCTGAAGACAATCGAGCAGCCGATAAGGGTACCCCCGGGCACGAAAAAATTTGGCCGCTACTGTAGGGACGGCAGTGGCGTTTTGTACTGCCACCTCATAAAAAAAACGGCCAGGTTGCTGGCCGTTTTTTGGTTATAGTATCGTTCAAACCCTCCGGGGGGTGCAATGTCTGTTCTGGTCACAGGAGTCTGTCCAGCATAATAGGCAGGTCATGAATGCGTTTGCCGGTCGCGTGATAGATGGCGTTGGCAATCGCAGCCGCTACGCCGACCAGCCCGATTTCGCCCAGGCCTTTCGCGCCAAGCGGATTCACGATTGGGTCTTCTTCCTCCACAAAAATTACGTCGAGGTCATGGATGTCGGCACAGACCGGCACGTGGTATTCAGCCAGATTGTGGTTCATAAACCGGCCGAAGTTGTGGTCCATTGCACTTTCTTCCATCAGCGCCGAACTGATGCCCCACACCATGCCGCCAATAATCTGACTGCGGGCCGTTCGCGGATTCAGAATCTTACCACCGGCCACTGCGCTAACCATGCGCGTAACTTTTACGGTATTCAGTTCTTCATCAACCTGAACTTCGGCGAACACCGCCGAGTGGGCGTTGCGCGAGTATTTTTTCTGCTTCAGCATATTTGGTATGGACGATGATGTTTCGCTGACGGCCCGGCCGCCATTCTGACTCACTACCGCCAGCAGCGAAACTGCCACTGATGGATCGCGCGTTAGACGAATGCATCCATCGGCAAATACCACATCGCTTTGTTTGGCGTAGGCAAAGGGCGATTTAGGCATCTTCTGGGCCAGTTTCAGCAGCTTTACGGCCAGCGCTTCACAGGCTGTCTTAACGGCCGAACCTACGGTCGAGGCTGTCCACGACCCGCCCTGGATGGGTGCTACCGGCATTTCGGTATCGCCGAGCCGAAATATTACGTCTTCAATAGGCATCCCGAGTGTATCGGCGGCAATCTGAGTCATGATGGTATAGGTGCCGGTGCCAATATCGGCCGTTGCGCTGCTGACCCGCAGTTTGCCGTTTACGGTCAGCACAGCCTCGGCGCGGGCGGGCATCTGGCTGGCATCCCAGATGCCGGTAGCCATTCCCCAGCCGATGAGGTTATGTCCTTTACGCATGGAACGCGGTTCGGGGGTCCGGCTGGCCCAGCCAAATCGCTCGGCTCCCTGCCGAAAACATGCACGCAGCTCTTTACTGGAAAACGGCTTATCGCCTTCGGTCTGGTCATATTCCGAGTAATTCTTCAGCCGCAGTTCGACCGGGTCCATACCTAGCTGATACGATAGTTCGTCCATCGCGCATTCAATGGCATGAACGCCCGTAACGCCCCCCGGCGCCCGCATATCGAGCGGAGTATAGATGTCCAGGGGCTTTATTTTATAGGCAAGCGTCGTGTTCTCGCAGGGGTACAGTTTCCCCGACCAGTTGACGACCATTTCCATGTAGTCTTCAAACTGCGACGTGGCTCCAATGGCTTCATGGTTCATGGCTGTCAGGGTGCCGTCGGGCTGGGCCCCAAGGGCTATGTTCTGCACCGTAGCGGGGCGGTGGCCAAAGCTGAACATCTGCTGGCGCGTGAGCGACACCCGTACGGGGCGCTTCAGTTCGCGAGCGGCCATCACTGCCAGAAACAACTGATATTGCGGCCGCAGACCCGACCCGAATCCTCCACCAACGTAAGGCGAAACCACCCGTACGTCGCTGAATGACATCCCAAAGACCTGCGTAACGTAGAGCTGGCTATTCGGCGCACCCTGCGTTTTGTCGTAGATGGTCAGTTTGCCGTCTTTGTGGTAATCCACCGTAGTCGCAAACAGTTCCATCGGATTATGATGCTGCGTGCCGTGCACGTACTGCGCCGACATGCGAACCGGGGCTTCGGCATAAGCTTTTTTTGAATCTCCACGCGGTTTTGGCGGCAGTGGTTTCAGCAAATTCATGACGCTCGGCTTCGGCTCACGGGCTTCCGGCAGGTGCGCTTCCAGGTTCGTTTCGTGTTTGTCTTCCTCGTACGTAATCCGCACCAGCGTAGCCGCGTAACGAGCCACCTCAAATGTCTCGCCCACAACCAGCGCAACGGGCTGACCGCTGTATTTAATCTCCGCATCGTACAGAGGCCGGAATGGTGAACCCGGCGGGGCGTCCTGGTCTTTATAACTCATATCGAACCAGGCCAGCTTTGGCCGGTTTTCATGCGTAAACACCTGCAACACGCCCTCCAGCGCAAGCGCGTCGGTGGTGTCGATTGCGGTAATCTTTCCTTTTGCGATGGCGCTCGACACAACGACGCCGTAGGTCAGATTGGCTATGTGGAATTCGGCCGCATACCTGGCCTTGCCCGTCACTTTGTCGTAGCCGTCAACGCGGGTGATTGGTTTTCCGATGTACTTGCTCATAGGAACGAGTTAGGTTTATGGGTCACTCGGTGGGTTCCTGTCTGGCGGCTATGCCCAGCGCCCGGACAATGGCTCGCTTCGCCAGTTCGATTTTAAACGTATTATGCCCGAATCCCTGAGCGCCTTCGAGCAATGACTCAGCCGCCCGGCTGTAGTTTTCTTTGGTGGTCGGTTTACCAATCAGCAGCGCTTCCGCTTCGGGCCTGCGCCAGGGTTTATGCGCCACACCCCCGAGCGCAAGCCGGGCATCGGTAATCGTGTCGCCATCCAGTTCAAGCCCCACGGCGACCGACACCAGCGCAAAGGCATACGAAGCCCGGTCGCGCAGTTTGAGGTAGGTATGGTAGTCCGGAAATCCTTTGGCGGGCAGATCGATGGCCGTCACCAGCTCATCCGGTTGCAGCGTATTGTCGTATTGAGGCTCGTCGCCGGGCAACCGATGAAAGTCGGCCATCGGAATAGTCCGCTCACCGTTCGGTCCCGTTACCCGCACGACTGCTTCCAGCGCGGCCAGTGCCACGCACATATCCGACGGATGAGTCGCTATACATTGCGGACTATTCGCCGATGATTCGGTGCCCAGAATGGCGTGAATGCGATTATAGCCGTTGAGCGCCCCGCAGCCCGAACCGGGCTGGCGCTTATTGCAGGGCGTTGCCCGATCGTAAAAATAAAAGCAGCGGTTGCGCTGAAAGAGGTTTCCGCCGTTGGTTGCCATGTTACGCAACTGGGGCGATGCGCCCGCCAGAATCGTCTGTGACAGCAGCGGATACCGGGCAATGACCTGCTCGTTATAGGCCGTGTCGGCATTGGTTACCAGCGCTCCCAGACGAAGGCCACCGCCTTCGGTATCGGTAATGGTAGCCAGCGGCAACCAGTTAATATCCACCAATCGGCCCGGCCGCTCCACGTTTTCCTTCATCAGGTCGATGAGGTTGGTGCCGCCGGCAATGAATTTGGCGGTATGCGTAGGCTCGGCGGTCAGTTCATCCAGAGCGGTTTTAACGTCCTGAGGACGGGCGTAGCTAAATGGGTGCATGGTTACGGGGTTTGGGGGTCCGGCAGTTGCATTACGTCGCAGATCGCGTCAACAATGTGCGGATAAGCTCCGCATCGGCAAATGTTGCCACTCATCAGCTCCTTTACGTCGGCAACGGTCCTGACCTTCCCCTCATTCATCATCCCCACGGCCGAGCAAATCTGCCCTGGCGTACAATAGCCGCACTGAAATGCGTCATGGTCGATAAACGCCTGCTGTAGAGGATGTAATGTACCGTCCTCGGCCAGCCCTTCAATGGTTGTAATGGCTTTACCTTCCTGCATGATGGCCAGCGTCAGGCAGGAGTTGATCCGTTTGCCATCCACCAGCACCGTGCAGGAACCACACTGCCCATGATCGCAGCCTTTTTTGGTACCCATAAGGTTGGCGTACTCGCGCAGCGCGTCGAGCAGCGTAGTCCAGGGAGCCAGATTAAACTGTCGGGAAACACCATTGATGGTCAGCGTGATCGGCTGGGACGCGGGAAGCGTGACGACTGACGGATCAGCCGTAAAGGTATCGGTTGTCATAAGCCCGGAAATGAACGTTCTGAGGGGTTAACTAACCGCGCGAATTTTGTCTGCCGGCAGGAAGGATATATTATTATGTGGTCTTCAGGCTGTTCAGTTGGTTTAATATGCCGGCAGTAGCTAATAAAGTTTCCCGGAGGTTGGGCATTCGCCGGCACAATCGTATTTTGGTGTCGTGAAAGTCGCCCTACTTGTTTTATTGTTAGCCGCCTGCCTGCCCGTTACGGCCCAGTTCCGGTACTCGCCCGCCAGTCCGCAGGTGGGTCAAACAGTTTCGTTTACCTATACCCCCCAGGAAACGCAGTTAGGCACGGACAGCCTGATTGAAGGCCGGTTTGTGCGTTACGGCGCACCCAATACCATGCAGGGCTGCCGACCAGCCAGCATTGTGATGGCACGGCAGGGCTGCGATTACGTCGGGGAGCTGTTCATCCCCAAAAAAGACGTTACGGGCATGATGGTGCTGTTCCGAAACAGTAGACAGCCAAAGCGCGCTGACCTGAACAAAGGGCAGCTTTACGCCATTCCGGTTTACGATGCATCTGGTCGGCCCCTCCCCCACGCACTCGCCGGTCAGGCTTCGGTTTTTACCCGGACGAACGTTTTGTATGAAGCCGGCGGTCGCCCCGACCCCAACCGGGTTGTTACGCTCTACGAGCAGGAACTTCAGCAATACCCCGATCTTCAACCCGTTTACTGGTCCGACTATCTGGCGGCCCAGATCAGGCAGCGAAAGCCGGGCTATGGCCCCAAAGTAAAAGCGGCTATCGAGTCGTATCTGGCCGCGCGACCAGAACCGACAGCCGCCGAGTTGACGTCGGCCGCCCAGCTCTATGAAAGCATGGGTGATTTTGTGAAGGCCAAAGCGGTGCGCGAACGTATGAAAACGCTGGACCCGGCCGGTTCGCTCGCGCAGAAAGACCGGGCTATGGCCGTCCGGAACGAAACCGACTGGAACCGGAAGAAAACAGCCTACGAAGCTTTTAAGCGTGATTTCCCAACCTCGACGTACCTGCCCGGCCTAACGGTGATGATGACCGACGGGTATTTTAAAAATAACGACATCCGGAATCTGGTAGCCTTTGTCGAACAGCAGCCCGCATCGCAGACCGACGTTCTGATGCTCAACACCATGGCGTTTCAACTGGCCGATGAACGGCGGTCGCTGCCCGAAGCAGAGCAGCTCGTGAAGCGGGCTATGACCGTCCTGAACACTCAGACCCGACCCAATACCGTAACGGCGACCGACTGGGAAACGGAACAGAAGACCCGGCATCGGCAGTTGATGAATACCTACGCCCGGGCGCTGGAACAGCAGGGCAAATACGCCGATGCCTATAAAGCCTATCAGGAGGTCATCGTTCCCGACGATATTGAAAATAGTGACCCGCGCACCAACGAGCGGTATTTTCTCTGTGCCCTGCAAACCCGGCACGCAGCCGAGGCCCGTCCCGTTGTTGAAGCGGCCATCCAGACCGGACAGGCCACCTCCCGATTAAAAGCCGCCTTACGTGACTGGTACGCCACGCAACCCGGCCAGAACCCCGCCAGCGCCGACGCTTACCTGGCCGACCTCGAAGCGGATATCCGGGCCGAGCAGCGCGACGAACTGCGTCAGAAGATGATTAACCTGCCCGCTCCGGCCTTTACGTTAACGGACCTGCAGGGACGCACCATCTCGTCATTGGCTTTACGGGGGAAGGTAGTTGTGCTAGATTTCTGGGCGACCTGGTGCGGTCCCTGCATCGCGTCGTTTCCGGCCATGCAGCAGGCCCAAATGCGCTTCCAAAACGATCCGGATGTTCGCTTCCTGTTCGTTAATACCCGCGAAGGCGGCCCCGTGCAGCGCGTCCACAACTTCATGAATAAGGGCAATTATCCCTTCGTTGTACCGCTGGATTTCAGCCAGCGCGTGGCCAACGCGTATGGCGTGAAAGGGATTCCGACCAAAGTAGTTATTGATTCTAACGGTCGCGTCCGCTACCGGTCGGTGGGCTATAATGGTAATCCCGAAACCACCGTTAACGAGCTGACGATGGTGGTCGAAATGCTGAAAGAAGAAAAATAATCCCTTGTAATGCGCATCCCATCAGACAGACCGTCAACGGGATGCGCGTATTGTTTAGTTATGACAATCCGTCCCGCTACCCATTCCGATTTACCTAGTTTATTGACCCTCCTCCGGCACGTCGTTCCCCTGATGCACCAGGCCGGTAATTTTCAGTGGGACGACCATTATCCGAATGAAACCGTTTTTAGCCAGGATATTGATAAACAGCAGCTTTGGGTGGCTGACATAGACGGTGAACTGGCGGGCGTTGCGGCCCTGACCGAAGATCAGGAACCTGAATACGCGCAGGTCGGCTTCGACCTCAGCCAGCGGGCTATCGTGACGCACCGGCTGGCCGTTGATCCGGCATTTCAGGGGCAAGGGGTGGCCGCGGCTCTGCTGACTCAGGCCGAGCAGTTGGCCCAACAGCGCGGCATCCGGTTTCTGCGCATCGACACCAACTCTGAGAACCAGGTTACCCAGCGGCTTTTCCCGAAAATGGGTTACCAGTACGCCGGTGAAATTACCCTGGGCTTCCGGCCGGGGCTGCGCTTCCTGGCCTATGAAAAGCGGTTATGAGCTGACTCCCGTCAGTCGGGTTTGTTCTCCTGCCCTTCTTTCTTGCTGGCGCGGTTGGCCTGCTTGATAGCCGCGCCAATCATGTCCCACTGCTCAGGCGTTACGTTTTCCAGGTGATTAAACTCACCGGCCATCAGCACCTCACCTCCGTCGATGGTGATGCTTTCGCCGGTGATAAAACCGGAATAATCCGACAGTAGAAAAGCCGCCAGATTTGCCAGTTCGCCGTGTTCCCCAACGCGTTTGAGCGGAATACGACCCGTAGGGTCCATCATGTTGATCAGCGGTTCGGGAAAGAGCCGGTCCCACGCCCCTTTGGTTGGAAACGGACCGGGCGCAATAGCGTTGAGCCGGATGCCGTATTTTCCCCACTCGGCCGCCAGCGATTTGGTCATAATGAGCGCCCCCCCTTTGGCAACGGCACTGGGCACCACATACCCTGAGCCGGTCGTGGCGTAGGTCGTCGAGATATTCAGCACCGTACCGGGAATTTTGTTCTCGATCCAGTATTTGCCCACCGCCAGCGTGAAGTAATAGGTCCCCCGCAGCACGATATCAACAATCGTGTCGAACGCCTTATAGGACAGCCGTTCCGTTGGACTGATGAAGTTTCCGGCCGAGTTATTGAGCAGGCCGTCTATCCGGCCAAATCGCTCAATCGTCTGGCTGATTACGTTCTCTATCTCCTGCGGATTCCGAACGTCGCACTGAATGGCCAGAACCTGCCCGCCCGTTTCGTTCATCAGTTCGGTGGCGGTTTCATCGAGCACGGCCTGACGGCGGCTGCAGATCGTAACGTTAGCCCCCAGCTGGAGCAGATACCGGCTAATGGACTTGCCCAACCCCGTGCCGCCCCCCGTTACAATAATCGTTTTTCCTTTCAGCGCATCATCGCGCAGCATTCCTGTGGTCATGCGAATAGTGAAAGAGTGAATGAGCGAAAGAGTGAATGAAGGTAGCAGGCGTCAGCTATTCGCTCTCTCGCTCATTCACTCTTTCACCAATTAATAACCTCGGTTTTTCTTTTTGTTGAATTCAGCTTTTCGCCGTTCGAGCGTAGCCTGCATGGCTTCGTCGAAATCTTCGGACTGTAGCTGGGTTGAATTCCAGTCGGCCACGTACTGCAGCCCTTCTTCGATAGTCTTGCTCAGGCCATAATTCAGCACCTTCTTTACGCCCTGTACGGCTGAGGCCGAATTGTCGGCGATCTGACGAGCCAGCGTCTGCGCGGCTTCGAATAAGGCTTCCGGCGTATCGTACACGTGATTAACTAGGCCAATCCGTTCGGCAAAAGCGGCATCGTAATCGGCGCCGGTGAAGGCCATCTCGCGGGTGAAGCCCTGCCCAATGATGGCGGGTAACCATTGCAGTCCGCCGATATCGGGGGTCATGGCGAGTTTAGCCTCGCGCAGGCTAAATTTAGCGTTACGTGAACATAGGCGGATGTCGGCGGCTGCGATCATGTTGACCCCTCCCCCAATGCACCAGCCGTGCACAGCCGCAATGACCGGCTTTGCTGACGCATACATCTTCTGAAAGCCGGACTGCATCTGCCGGATTGTTGCCACGAGTTCAGCTCGCTGCTGCTCCGGTAATGTTCCGTTCAGCAGAGCGCCAATCCGGGGCATCATCTGCGGAAGGTCCAGTCCATAACTGAAGTGGTCACCGCTGCCCCGAAACAGTATACAGCGCACATCGGTCATCGACTCAATTTCGTCCATAGCCCGGGGAAGTTCCTCCCAGAATTCTGGCCCCATGGCATTTCCCTTGCCGGGGCCGAGCAGCGAAACGGTCATGACGCCGTCGGTCCGCTCAACTGATAACGAGTGATAGGTCTGTTCCATGACTTTAGTATGCATGCATACGGCCCCTAAATGTAAGCGAAGGCGATTGCTTTTAGTAATAAACCTGGAAAATCTTTACGGTCGGCCGACTGGCTGGCGTTAGATTTTTCAGAGTATTCAACTTTCTTTCGTTTCTGACTGTTCGGGTATAAACCCCCATGATTCTTCAAACCTGACGTTCAGACGATGCATTTCGATACCCTTGCGCTCCGCGCTACGCACCAGACCGACCCGACCACTGGAGCGGTTGTGCCGCCCATCCACCTTTCAACAACCTTCGCTCGGAATGAAGCCAACGAACTGCCGGCTGATTATTTGTATACCCGCACCAGCAATCCGACCCGCGAAGCACTCGAACAGGCGCTCGCAAAGCTTGAAGGCGGAGCCGTGGGCATGGCTTTCAGCTCGGGACAGGCCGCTACAATGACGCTGTTCCAGGCTCTGCGGCCGGGCGACCATGTGCTGCTGGCAACGCAGGCGTATTACGGTACACCAGCTCTGCTCGAACAGGTATTTCACCCGTGGGGGCTGACTTACAGCCGGGTGGACATGAGCGACCTCGACGCCGTTCAGTCGTCAATTCACGAAAACACGCGGATGGTGTGGTGCGAAACACCCTCCAACCCTATGCTCACCATCACCGACCTGCTGACGGTCTCGCGGCTGGCTCACGATGCCGATGCGATCTGCGTCTGCGATAACACCTGGGCCACGCCCGTGCTGCAACGTCCGCTCGATCTGAACTGCGATGTAGTCATGCATTCCACGACCAAATACTTCAGCGGCCATAGCGATGTGCTGGGCGGAGCCCTAATTTTCAAGCGAAACAATGCGTTTACGGAGCGCGTACGGTCTCTGCAGGGCCATCTGGGCGCCGTGCCGTCGCCGTTCGATTGCTGGCTAGTGAGCCGGGGCATCAAAACCCTGGGGGTTCGGATGCGGGCGCAGATGGCTACTGCGCAGGCCGTAGCGGAGTTTCTGGATGGCCACCCGGCCGTTGAACAAGTGCATTACCCGGGTTTGCCAAACCATCCAGACCGCGCGCTGATTCACCAGCAGATGAACGGGCCGGGCGCCATGCTCTCTGTGCAGGTACGGGGCGGAGCCAACGAAGCTATACGCTTCATAGGTAAGCTGAGATTATTTACGCGGGCCACCAGCCTTGGTGGCGTGGAAAGTCTGATCGAACACCGGGCCAGCGTAGAAGGTCATAACTCGACAACCCCTCAGAACCTGCTGCGCGTCTCGATTGGGCTCGAACACGCCGAAGATCTGATTGCCGACCTAGCGCAGGCACTAGTTTGATTACCGCTTTCCGGGTACAGTTGGCGGAGGCAACTGCAACTGAGGCAAAACGGGTAATGACGGCGCGGGTTTGGGGTACCGCGGATAGGACTGCAACATTGTGTACTCGACAGAAGCCTCCGGTACCTTCACCGGCATATTGTCCAGCGTGGCCCGCACAACATGTTTGGGGTCGGAAGGAAGCTGGTAGAATGCATTGCCGGGTCGGATATTCGGCATCCGTGCGGGCGGGAAAACCTGCGGCAGCGAATCGCATCGGACTGGCCCGGTCGGCCGTTGGGCATGGGCAACGCCCATAACTAGGAGCAAAAGCAGGAGCAGCTTCATTGTCCGATCGGTTGTGTCTGGTAAAGACCCCAGGTCAGTGATAATCGTTGCAGGCAGCCCATCTTTTTTGTCTGAAACTAAACCCATATACCGATCGTTAACCAGTTGCATTTCAATGAAGCTATCCAATGAACATCGCTTTAATCTCAGCCTCATCTCGTAAAAACAGCAACTCGCTGCGTTTCGTAAAATACATGCAAACTGTTTTGGCAGAGAGCGGCCAGCATGAAATTTCCATTGTTGATTTCGAACAGTACGATATTCCCTTTGTGGGGCAGGGCTCTGTCAAAAAGGATACCCTGACGCCTTTCCAGCAGGAACTCATTAACGCCTGGAATTCCGCTGATCTCGTCTTTTTTGCCCTGCCTGAATATAACTGGACGGCACCTCCGCAAGCCACTAATACCATTCACCAGCTCGGCGGCCCCGCTTTCAAGCACTTGTTCGAAAACAAAGTTTTTGCCATGGTGGGCGTATCGACCGGGCGCGGTGGCCGCCAGCCAGCGCTGGATATGACAACGGTCGTCAGCAAAATCATCAGCTTTACGAATAGCTATTCGATTGTATCACCGAAGCTGTATGAATCGCACGAAACCGAACAAAACCTCGACGAAAATGGTCAGTTCAAAGGTCATGCGGTCTATGAGCACACGGCAAAGGCCTTTGCCGACTACACCCTGAACGTGGCCCAGCGGTGGTTACAGCCCAATCTGGTAGAAGCAAAATAGCATTTATCGGAATTGATTTTCAAAAGCCTGGGCTATGCGCTTGGGCTTTTTGCATTTGTTACGGAGCTGATCCGCACAGCCATACGTCAGTTTGGATAAGTGGGATTACCAAAGCGTTTCCGGTACGCTTCAACTATCTTTTTTTCGATGGGCTGGTCAGAAAAAAAGCGGTGGATAACTAACGGCCGGGGCAGGTCCCTGAGTTTCTCAAGCAGAGCCGCAATTTCCTTATCATTTTTGGCTTCAGGAATTGGGTAGGAAAGGTAGGCGATCTGATAAACCTTTAAGGTTTTCTCCTCCTGCTGAATCCTCTGGGCAGCTTCTGAATCCGTCGGTTCCAGTACACATACTACCTGCTTAACACCAGCCGCGATGAGGTATCCCAGGTATTCCTCATCGGTCGGGTAAGGGGTTAGATACACATCATTACCTAAGTTAACGACAGGACCGCGTTCAAACCGGTCAACCTCATTCAGACTGCGTGATGAGTTGGCCTCTTCGTCATTCACCGAAGCTGTACTGTTGCCGGAGATTATTCGTTTAACCACATTAACCCGGTCTTTTCCCAGATAGCAATGCACATAATACCGGCCCTGGGGGTTGGCTGCTATCTCCCGGATCTGTCGAATAGGTTCTTCATTCTGGCTAATCCAGGGCAGCATCGGTACACTAATAATATTGATTCCAATTTGTCGGCCAGCTGTTCGTTCATCATTTAATAACACCGGCTCAAACGGCGTTACTGCCGGATGAAGCAACGAGATAACCCCCACATAGCCTTCTTTTTTTAACTCCACCAGCATTCCCGCAGTCGGATATGGCCCAAACGTGAATTCCTTGTTGGTCGTATCGACGCTTCCACCCGTTGTGCTGTTCAAAAAAGCAGGATTCATGAACAGCGATAAGGCCAGAGTGGCTAATGCAAAGACACCGACAGGGAGCCCCCACTTCATTGATTTTTTCTGGGTCTCATTGATTGCTTTACGCACCTTCCGAGCGAGCCAGAAAGAACCACCCGCTAACAGAAGGATTAGAATTCGTACAAGCCAGTTCTCGACAGTATCTGAATATGCGTGTGCGCGAGACCAGCTAACTACCCAGCGAACGGGTCCCATCAAGGTCAGGCACCCCAGAAAAAAGCCAGAACAACCCCATATAAATCCGAATAAAAGTAGGTTCCGTAAGGTTTTATTCATCCGTATGCGCGCTAGCAGGTGATTATAAATTCAAATAATCTACCAATAATCATATTTTATGAAAAGCCACTGGCCTATAGATACAAAGTTGCAAATAATAGAAACATCAATAGTATAATTTAACATAAACAGTAACTTTCCACACTTTGAAAAGGGAGTTGAAAGGTTTACCTCGCTGTTATTTGCCATACTAAGTCTGGTTTAAAACGTGAGATAACCGAATTAGTCAGGTTTGCCGAGCTCAACTTCGGGAAAGCCGGTCGGCAACTTTTTGACCTGATCTGCAACAGGAAGCGACCGTCGGTAGTAGAAAGAAAAAGACCTTGTTATGTATGTAATCGCTATTCATGGAGGCTCCGGCACCATCAACCGCTCGGAAATTACCTCAGAGCAGGAAGAAGCTTACCGGCAAGCCCTGGGAGACGCTTTAGACGCAGGTTACACTGTATTGGCCCGGGGCGGGTCAGCGCTGGATGCGGTGGAGCAGGCCGTTCGAAGCCTGGAAGACAACGAACTGTTTAACGCGGGTAAAGGCGCTGTGTTTTCGGCTAATGGCAAGCATGAAATGGATGCCTCGATTATGTGCGGCCGGTCGCTGAAAGCCGGGGCCGTGGCTGGCGTAACGAACATCCGGAATCCTATTTCGCTTGCCCGGACCGTAATGGAACATTCAGATAATGTTTTTCTGCTGGGCAGCGGGGCCGAAGACTTCGCCCGCGAGCACAAGCTTGCTAGGGAACCAGATGCCTATTTCTACACAGCCTTACGGGCTCAGCAATTAAAAGAAGCACAGGCGGCCAACAAAACCCAGCTGGACCACAGCGCTAGAAACACCGGCAAAGGAACCGTGGGGGCGGTAGCGCTCGACAAAGATGGCAATCTGGCCTCGGCTACGTCGACGGGTGGTCTGACGAATAAAAAGTATGGCCGCGTGGGCGATACGCCCATTATCGGAGCCGGAACGTACGCCAGCAACCAGACCTGCGCCGTATCGTGTACGGGTTACGGCGAGTTTTTTATCCGGGCCGTGGTCGCCTACGACATCGCCTGCCTGATGGAATACAAAGGACTGTCGCTGAAAGCCGCCTGCGACTACGTCGTGCAGGATAAACTCAAAAAAATGGGTGGCGAAGGTGGGCTGATTGCCGTCGACGGGGCCGGGAATGTGGAACTGCCATTCAACTCCGAAGGCATGTACCGGGCCTGGCGCAACGCAGCGGGCGAGGGTGAGGTAACCATCTTCGCATAAGCCTCAGGAGATTTTTTTGTTTCGTAACGTAAAATTATTTCCGTGGCTGAGCACATGCACCAGCAGGTTCTCAATAAAAATATCGTGCTCAACGTGGGCCACCGTCAGGTTTGCTTCTTTCAGACTTCGTCCGTCGATAAGCGTAACCAGACCCGAGCCAATCGCTTCCAGCTTGTTGCCTTTTCGGATAATGATGCCCGTATCTTCCTCCAGACCAATGCCAATATGGGTCGGGTTCTGAGCTACGGCAAAGGCCAGTCGCCGGAAGCGGCCACGAACCAGAAAGTGCGTGTCGATAATGGCCTCATGCACAAGCGCCAGACCCGGAAACAGATCGACGCGCGGATGCAGATCAACTTCCGGCGTGAGCGGATAAATCATCAGGTCCGACATGACCATGGCTCCGGCGCTGGTACCGGCAATGACAAAATGCTCGCGCACGTAACGTTCGTGCAGGAGCCGGGTAAAGTGAGTGTTGCTGAATACAGCGGTTAGTTTCAGCTGATCGCCACCCGAAAAGAAAATGCCTCCGCAGGTCCTGATCCGGGCGAGGATGTCGGGATGGTCTGCCTCCTCAGGAGAAGTAATGTGCATCTGCCGCACATTACGGTGCCCTAGCTTTTTGAAGGCGCGTGCGTATTGCCTGCTAACCGTTTCCGGGATACTGGAAGCTGTCGTAACTAGTTCCAGACAGGCATCTGAATCGTTTATTTCGGCGGTGAGTCGGTATAGAATTCCGGAATCCATAAAAGCATGAACGGTATCGTGAACGTGAAGCTGTCTGGTTCGGGCTCCTTTGTCCTCATTCCCCCCAATGGCAATCAGTGTACCCCGTATAATCATAGTTCATAGTGGATTTAGGTAGTCTGCTGGACATACGCTTGTTAAATACCAACTAACAGTCTATCCTACTAACACCGGAGCCCTCCATTGGTTCTATACTCTTTGATGGCAGACTGATACAAAGAGCAGGATTATGTTGATACCGAAAGGAAAATTAATTCCCATTGGGGGTGGTGAAGCCAAGAGTCAGGGGGATAATGAAGTATCGAGCGACACTCGCCCATCCTTATTTTTCGAATCCGGTATTCTGGAAGAATTCCTGGAAGAGATAAACGGAAAGGATTCGCGGATTGAGGTTATTCCAGCGGCCTCCGAATTACCCGAAGCAGTAGGTCAGGACTACCTGAATGCCTTTCATAAACTGGGCTGCAAAAACGTCCATGTCATGCGCATTGATAGCCCGGATGATACGGATAAGGCCGACAACCTGCGCCGGGTTGAAAAAGCCGACGGTGTTCTGTTTACCGGGGGCGATCAGACAATATTGATTAAAAAACTGCTGGATAGTAAGCTGCTTCAGACCTTACAGGAACGGTATCATAACGAGAACTTCGTCATTGCGGGGACAAGCGCCGGAGCGGCCGCGATGTCGAAGCTGGCGATTAAAGACGGAAAAAGTGCCGAGTCGCTCATCAAAGGGCTGATTGAGACCGAAAAAGGGCTTTCCCTGCTGCCCGGTGCCATCATTGATACGCACTTTATGCAGCGCAGCCGTCTGCCCCGCCTGACCGAAGCCTTGCTTCGGAATCCCGGCCTGCTGGGCATTGGTCTTTGCGTGGATTCGGGGCTGGTTATTTCGCAGGGGAATGTGTTACGGGCCATTGGCTCCGGGGGCGTGTTTATTGTAGATACCGATGGAGTCAAGGACACCAACTACCACGAGATTCCGGAGCTTGTGCCCGTTTACGTCAACAACCTGCGGATTAATATTCTGGCGAAGGGAGCCTCCTACTTTCTGAACGATCGGATATTCGTCCGGAACAAAGAAATTGCCTTATCCTGACAAGCGACGGCCCGTCAAATGCCATATGACGGGCCGATGCCAATTATGGTAAAAAAGCTAATGCTCCGACGGCTCGGCGCTTGGGTAGCTATCTTATTCTAAACCTGTTTGGGTACAGCTAGGTACAAGAGCCCATTTAATCGCACGAAAGGAGGGTTATGTGAGCATGAATAATATGCGCTTACAAACTCATTTTGACTAAGAATATATGTCCGCTAGTCCACTACAGGCTCACTCTTCATCTGTTTATTCCAGCAAAGCCGCCAAGTCATCCCTGCCTTTTATCGCTGACAACCACGTGATAGACCCTGGCTTATAGACCCCCTTCTGATTGATGAAGGCATACCCTGGGTAACCACTGAAAGAGAACAACTGACCTACTTCAGTATCCAGCGTTTCATCAATGAAAAAGTGCAGGCCTGGCAGTTTTAATTCAGCTATTTTTCGCTTCCACCTTTCCTGGTCCGAACCTTGAGCTGTGCAAACGTAGACAAATACAACCGGCAGGTCTTTGGCGTCTTGCTGCAATTTTTTACTGTGTGGCATTTCTTGTAAGCAGGGTGCACACCAGGTAGCCCACCGGTCAAGTAAGATGGCTTTACCTACAAAACTCTGCTTGAGCTTGGCTAAAAAATCCGCCCCGCTCATGCTTGAGAGCTTGTACAGCGTAGCTCCAAAATCAGTTTGCTGTAAAGGGCTGCCGAAATCGGCTACGGTGGGTGATCTCCCGGAAGCGGCCAATGCCCTGTTCACCGAGGCTATTTGATCAATAGTACGCGCATATTCTTTCTTGGCTATCAGCTTACACCAGCTCGTGGTCATACTGGGCAGTATCTGTTCTAAGGCCGCTTTCTGTTCGTCAATATCCTTACTATCATTCAGCTGCAACTTCATGATTTCGGCCATTGCCGGTGAGTAGAGGCTATCCAGCCAACGAATGCCTTGGGCAATCCTCCGATTCTGATACATTTTCCCCATTCTTGGCCCTAACTGTTTAGTCCACTGGGCCCGGTGGGCAGGAGCGGGCGAAAGCGTTTCCGTACTCCGTAAGGAATCAATGGCGGCCTTTTCCGGCTCAGTGAGATCAGACAAACGGGCCACGTCCTGCCAACTGACCCTAGCTCGATTGGCGGTAAGATGGCGAAAATAATAGCCTAGGTATAGGTAAAAGAGCATACTGCTATTGGACCGTAGATAGGTCTTATGCGCCTTAATCTGATCGAAAAGAGCCGGTTCCATCAGATGCCCCCTGTAATGAAGACAAACCTGGCTATAAAACTCGGACAGGCGCTCATTCTCGAGTAACCAGGCGTAGGGAGACGGATGAGTCGCTACAAACTCAGCCTGAATCCTTTTCAACGAGTCCAAAATAGGAGTGTAGGCAGCAAGCACTTCGCTGGCCACTGGGTGTTGTGGCCGGCGAATCTGCTGGATGCTAGAAGAGAGGACCAATTGGTCCGCCCGTTTAAAGAGGATATACGCATTCATATACTCGTTTAGTGGCCCATCTTCGCCTAGGTACCGAACACCGTCTGCCTTAAAAGCAAGCTCCTTACCGGCTGCTTTTAGTTTGGGGACGTCTAATTCGACATAGAGCTGTTTATTGGCGTAGAGGCCGGTATAAAACAGCTCGCCGAAATGTACCCAGATCTGCTGGTAAGGCAACGGATAGTCTAATTCCAATTGAAAGCTTCCATCCGCAGACAAGGGAGCGATTTTCGTTTTCTGTCCTAAAAGTGTAACGAGCGTATAGGTGATAGTCGTTTCCTTTATTTCCTGTGGGTTTACGTGGAGGAGTTTACCAGTGACTTGGGGTATTGCTCGCTGGGAAAACTGGGCATCAAATTGCGGGTCTTCGATAGCGACAACGCCAACCGGTTGTGCAAAGCTGGTAACTACGGTGATGAGTATAACCCAGATTGTGATAGAAGCTTTCATACTTTATTTATGGCTTTAATTAGTAAGCTTAGAATAACTTAGCCAGGATAGATTATCGTAGTCATAAGGACACATTTTATATCTTTAAAAACCCATTTTAAGCGACGTAATGTCTGTATTATAAGATAACCGAAGGCTCATGCTAAAAGCAATCTCAAATTGTCGTCTCACATAATAAAGGCTTATCTTTAGCATTGGCCTTGCGTATGTGAGACATGGCTTGAACCTCCAAATAACGAATTAGCCCTCGGGCGTCGCAGTGTCACTCCCCTTTGAGCAGAAGTACTCGGTTTTAGAAAACTTGCTGATATAGACATCTTATAATTAGCTGTACGCAGACGTAAAGCTGGGATTGTATGGTTACCATAGCGACTGGTACACCGGACCGGGCATGACAACTTTTACGGGACGCCGGGGCGCTTTGGTGCCCCGGCCTTGTTGTAGATCCGATTATACGGAGTCAGGCTTTCACCAGCAAATTAGGGTGCAGTTCACCCTTTTCTTCCAGTTCTTTAAACGCCCGCACAATCTCCACCGACCGGTATATTCTGTCCGACATGTGCACAATCAGGGTAGCGTTCTGCGCATGCTGAATAGCGTAGGTCAGCGCTGCCAGTTCGTCGGGAATAACCTGAATCGGCTTGCCTGGGTCAACCTCCCGAATGCCCTGACTGATCAGAGCGGCAATCTGGTCTGTATCCCGTCCGCGGCTATCCTCATCAAAGCGGATGATAATTTCGTCGAAGATGTCAGCCGAGACCCGGCCTACGTCAATTATGTCTTCATCGCGACGGTCGCCAATGCCGGTCAGAATCCCAACTTTATGTGCGCTGCCCGCCTGTTTAATATATTCACCTAACGCCTTAATTCCGTGCGGATTATGGGCGTAATCGACCAGAACGCAGTAATTCCGGAAACAGAACAGATTCATTCGGCCGGGCGTGGTTTCGAACGACGGCACAAACGAACGTAATCCCCGCGCGATCAGGTCGACAGGAATATTCTGGCAGTAGGCGCCCAGCACAGCCGCCAGTATGTTCTCGATCATGAACGGCGCTTTTCCCTCGAAGGTCAGGGGAATGTTGTTTACGAGTTCTACCTGAATCTGCTCGTCACCGCGCCGAAGGGTTATGAAGCCGTCTTCGAAAACAGCCGCCAGTCCCCCGGCGCTATAATGCGCCACGATGCGCTCGCTGGCAGGTTCCATACTGAATAAGGCTACGTGACAACGTACATCCTGGCGCATGGCATAGGTGTAGTCGTTGTCGGCATTCAGGACTGCATAACCGTCTGGTTTCACGCTTTCGGGAATAATGGCTTTAACGCGGGCCATCTCGTCCACAGAATTGATATCGTGCAGCCCGAGGTGGTCAGAGGCCACGTTGGTTACAATCCCCACATCGCACTGGTCAAAGGCTAAACCGGAACGTAACATGCCCCCGCGCGCACATTCCAGCACCGCCACCTCCACCGACGAATCCTGTAGCACCTGCAGGGCGCTCGCCGGGCCGGTGCAATCGCCTTCCTCAATGAGCGAATCGCCAATATAGACCCCTTCCGTCGTGGTAAAGCCAACCACGTAACCCGCCTGCCGGATCAGATGTCGGGTGAGCCGGGTCGTGGTTGTTTTCCCATTCGTACCCGTAACCGCAATGATTGGAATACGGCCCGGAACGGAGGTTCCCGGAGTGGAGGTTTCGGGAAAGAGCATATCGGCAATGGCTTTGCCTACATCGCGCGGTTGGCCTTCCGACGGATGCGTGTGCATCCGCAACCCCGGTCCGGCGTTCACTTCAATGACGACCGCTTTGGAAGCACGCAGGGATCGGGTAATATCCGTAGCAATCAGATCAATGCCACAAACATCCAGACCAATGATGCGGGCGGTGCGTTCGGCCATAGCCCTGATCTCGGGATGCACCCGATCCGTTACGTCGATTGCGGTTCCGCCCGTACTCAGATTGGCGGTTCTTTTCAGGTACAGTTCCTGCCCGACCGGAAGTACCGAATCTTTGGTTAACCCCTGTTCTCTCAGCAAACAAAGCGTTGCCTCGTCGATATAGATTTTCGTTAATAGGTTTACGTGACCTTCTCCGCGTCGGCAATCGCAGTTTACATTGTCGACAAGCTGGCTGATTGTCGATGAGCCGTCGCCGATAACCCGCGCCGGAACGCGCTGGGCGACCGCACAGAGTTTAAAGTTAACAACCAGCAATCGGTAGTCATTCCCTTCTGCAAATCGCTCAATGATTACGTTCTCGCTATGCACCTTTGCCATCAGAAACGCGTTAAAAAGCGTTTCAATGTCCCGGATGTTCGTCGTTACGCCCCGTCCATGATTACCATCCAGGGGTTTGACAACCAAGGGAAAATCAAGGCGACGGAGCAAATCCTGAAGCTCATTTTCCGTTTTAATGACTTCTCCGGATGGTACGGGAATATTAGCGCGGACTAACCGGCGTTTGGTTTCGTTTTTGTCTGCCGCCAGCTCCACCGCCAGGCTGCTGGTCTGGCTGGTTACGGTAGCCTGTATCTGTTTCTGCCGGATTCCGTAGCCTAACTGAACGCCTGAATCGGTGTCAAGCCGGATATACGGAATCCCTTTCTGAACGCAGGCGTTAACAATAGCCGATGTACTGGGCCCTAGTCGATCTTCTTCACAAATCCGGCTTAGGGTGCAGATATCAGCCTGAAGATCATACGCTTGATTATCAACAAGGGCCTGGGCAATATTGACTGCACACATAGCCGCCTGAATACCCGCCCGTTCTTCCTGATAAGCAAACACTACGTTATATATTCCGTATTGGCCGGTGCTGCGGGTGCGGCCAAAGCCACATTCCATGCCTGCCAGCGTCTGAATCTCGAGGGCGATATGCTCAATGATATGCCCCATCCAGGTGCCTTCTCTGACCCGATCAAAGAAACCGCCCGGCCTGCCTTCTGAACATTGGTGATCATGCAGGCTGGGCATAAGCGCTCGCATACGTTCATAGAAACCATCAATTTTGTTTGACGGAAACTCCTCAAGCTCCTCTAAATTCAACCGAATTACGATCAGCTTATGGCGTTTAATGGACCAGTAATTAGGTCCTTTCAGCGCACGGATGTCAGTGATTTTCATTATAGACTTACCGGTTAAACCAGGATTCGACTTCCTTTAAGAGAATAATGAACAGGTGGAGATGCGTATAATTTTTCTGTATATCGGAGAAGTAAACCATTTATGCTGCCTGATGAAGCAATAATATAGGCCAGAATCCTTTAGAAACGATTAACTTTTAGTATTGTTTATAGATAAAATTTGACAATGAGGATATGGAACTGACCTTTAGAAAGGAAAATAAGATAACATAAAAGCGCCCCTCCAACTGCTTTGAGCTGGCGGGGCGCTTGCCATTGTTCCAAACTTATTTATCTTCTTTCAGGGTTGCCAGGAAGCTGACGACATCCCGGATTTCCCGTTTGGTCAATAGGTACTTCATGTCGGGCATACTGGATGGGGCATTCTCCCGTTTAGCGACCTGGTCTTTCGCAATGACCGTATCGGGCTGATCGCCGACTTTCACGACCACCTCTTTGTCGGTTTCGTTCTGCACAATTCCGCTAACGGTTTTGCCATTCTTTAACTGGAATGTCGCCGTTCCAAAGCCGGGCGCCAGTCGGGCGCTTGGATTGATAACCGCTTCCAGCAACTGTTCGCGCGTCAGCCGGCTGGCTACGCCGTTAAGTCGTGGGCCGGCATTACCGCCCAGGTCATCGTAGGAATGACACCGGATGCACTGAGCCGTCTGGTGACGGAAGAAAATCCGTCGTCCCTGATCGGGCTCACCGCCGAATAGACTGCCTTTGTAGGAGGCCATCAGGTTGTCGGGCGATAGTTTAGCGCTGATGGCTTTATAGCGGGCGTTCAGCGGGGCTGATTTCGTACTGGCCACGGCTTCTTCCAGTTCCAGACCAATCTCGGACGGCAGCGTACCGGCGGCCATTTTAGCCAGCAACTGGTCAAAGACCTTCTGTGTGTTCTGTATAGGCAGTTTGCCCAGCGTTAACAGAGCCGCCTGTTTTTCTTCGGTCGTGCGCGTGTTGATTACGTCGGAGAGCAACTGGACCATCCGGTCTTTTGACATGGCCGTTTTGCTGACCAGATCGAGCGCAGCTACTCGGACACTTTTTTCGCCATCGGCCAGCGCCTGTTCGATTGCCTTGCTAATTTCTTTACTGTCCAGTGCTGCCAGCGCCCGCAGAGCCTCTACCCGTACCTTCGGATCACTGTCGTTTTTCAGCCGGTCGAACAACTCGTCGGATGCCTCCGTCAGCCTGAGCTTACTAATGGCTTTTACGGCACTCATACGTATCGTCAGATCCGAATGGGTCAGCAGTTTAACGTAGGTGTCGGTAGCTTTGGTCTTCACCAGATTCGGGTCCCGCGTCACTACGCCCCGGTAGCGTCCATCGACGCGGTCCAGCACCGACGGCTTCGACCAGGTGCTGAGAGCGTCCATCGCTTCGGCCCGCATACTCGTCGGAGCGCCTTCCTTGTTCGCGTAACCAATCAGGTTCTGCATGGCCTCCGGCGTTCCAACCCGGAGGTTAGCGTTGATTGCCCGCCGGATCAGCGCTTCGTTGGTGAAGCGGGTAGTGGCCAGCAGATTGCCCAGCGCAGGCAGGGCTTCTTTAATCGACAGGTCGTCGTTAATGCCGCGGGCGGCTTCCGTTACCACAAACTCGTCGGAGTCGCCCAGGAAAGCGGCAATGCCCGGATTAGCCATGCGTCGTAGAGTCACCACAGCGGCAATCCGCAGGCCACGGGACGAACTCTTGGCCAGGGCAACGATCGGTTCGGCTTTCCCAATGCGGGCCAGCGCCAGGCTACCGGCATGACGGATATAAGCGTCTTCGTCGTTATTGGCTTCCAGCAGGGCAATAATCGGCTGGACGGCCGGTTCGTATGCAATCCGGCCTAATGCTTCGGCCGCAAAGAAGCGCGTCCGGGCGTTGCTGTCTTTCAGGAGCGGAACGAGAGATTGCCCGGCTTCGGCATAGCGAATGTCGCCCAGCCATTTAGCCGCCTGCGCCCGAATCTCGGGGTCGCTGTCCTGAAGCAGCGGCATCAGCAGCGGGGCGTACTTCTTATCCTGGCGGGCCAGCTGGCTGATTCCCCAGATACCGTGAACGCGGGCCAACTGATGATCCGTCTGCTGGATGGAGGCCGTAAACACAGTCGCCCCCTTTGCTCCCCGCTTCGCCAGGGCAAACTGAGCTTTCTGGCGAACGCGCATATCCGCGTTTCTGAGATATTCCCCCAACTGGCTTTCCGAGGCCTTACTGAAGTCTTCGGCCAGAAGTTTTTTGGTCAGCAGGCGTTCGGCTGAACCGGCTCCATCCTTATCGTCCAGTTTCCAGATGCGGCCGTACTCTTTCGTATCCCAGCCGTTGATCCAGTCGGCCACGTACATGGCACCATCCGGACCAAAGTCAATGCCGGTCGCCAGCACGTTACCCAGGATTTTTTTGTGCTCACCCAGTTCAAACGAAGCGCCCTTTGGTTTCAGCTTAAAGGCATGGATACCCGACCGGGCCGGACTGCCCACAAACTCACCAATGAAAAAGGTGTTCTTGTATTTCGGACTCAGGGCGGTACCGGGGTTATACAGCATCCCGGTCGGACCACTCACGAAGTTGATGATCGTCGGCGTAAAGTAGGCGGCCTGCCCATTGAAGCGGGGCTTATACATCCCCTCATCCATCCAGACTTTATAGGGGTTGTTGTTCGGGTCGCGGTACTTGCCATACTGCCAGTTGCTGCGCCAGCCCGTATCCGAACCGTTTACGATATATACCAGCCGCTCTTTTTCGCCCGGATGGTCGCCATCGTTGTCCTCGCTGATCAGGTTGCCGTATTCATCGAACACGAATTCGTGCGTATTTCGGACGCCATAGGCAAAAACTTCAAAGTCGCTGCCATCCGGATTAGCGCGAACCACCACGCCACTATTGGGGTGCTCCCATTTTTTCCCGTCCGGCCCTTTTCCGTTGAAGCCAATGTCGCCGATCTGCCAGTAGATTTTGCCATCGGGACCCATTTCGACCCCCGACATGCCGTGTCCGCTGAAACCGACGTGGACACCATAACCATGCGAAATCGACGTTTTTTCGTCGGCAATTCCATCGCCGTTCTTGTCCTTCAGCCGCCACAGGTCGGGCGCTACAGCAACGTAGAGGTCATCTCCGTCCGACAATACGCCACCCGCTACGTCGGTTACTTCTTCATTGAAGTCTTCGACGACCAGTTGCGACATATCAGCCACACCATCGCCGGACTTATCTTCGAGCCTATACACCTGTTCTTTTTCTACAGCCAGGTCGCGCCAGTCGTGCGAACCATCGCCGTTCACGTCTTTAAGCCACTCGTTTTTCTTGCTGTTGGCCGGCGACAGGACGTTACGTAAAAACGCGCGCCGGTCTTCGACGGTCTGAAGCCGGTTCGACTCAATCTCCCAGTCCTGATGCCCCCGAATATCAAACTCGGAGTTCTTCTGCCGATTGGTTCGGGTGTAGTATAGGCGTCCCTGATCGTCGATGTCAATCGCAATCGGGTCGGCTACCAGCGAGTCAACGCCCCATACCTTCAGGGTAAGACCCTCAGCCAGCTCGGGCGTGACCAGCGTTTCAATGGAGCGGGCCAGCTCGGCCGCTTTTTCGGGCACCATCTGTTTGATCCGCTTGCCAATTGGGTCCTCTTTGACACTGGCCAGCAGCAGCAAAGGCGTCAGGGCCAGGGCAGAGTACCAAACGGTTTTCTTAGAAACCGGTAAGGCTGCAAACTTTTTTTTCATGAAGAATAACTGTTACGTAATAAGGAGTAAATCGCTGCTCAAGCGACGGGCAGCCACCTGTCTTTCTGGTGAAGTTGTATTCGTAGAGGTCCACGATTAAGTAATACGATTCAACCTTTAATTTACTCATTTTGCCAACATTTCTCCGATCAAAAAAAGGGCTGACAGGATTTCCAGACAGCCTCCGTAAATCCTGTCGGCCTATCCCAAAAGCGCTACTGGCTGATACGACCGGGTTCACGAACGTTGGCCCCCGTGCGTTTCTGTATGTCATCACCCAGATCAGCACGGGCTTCTTCGGCCAGCTTTTCCAGTCTGGCAACGAGATCAGGATGCTGCTCCCGAACATCGTAACGTTCGCCTGGATCGCGTCGGAGGTCGTAAAGGGCCACGGGAAATTCATGGGTTTCGGTGCTGGGCCCCGGCTGCCCGCCCTGCCCCGGCAAAAATCCTTCATACGTGCGGCCCGGATGCGCGAATACCAGCTTCCAGTCGCCCTGCCGAACGGCTTCCAGACTGTTTTTACGGTAATAATAATAGAAGCGGTCGCGGGGCGTAACGGTATTGTCGCCTTTCAGCAAGGCAATCCAGTCGACGCCATCAATTCGCTGTTTCGGTAGCCGGGCCCCGCAGAGTTTAGCGACCGTCGGCAGAATATCCAGCGTGCTCAGCAGTTTATTGCTCACCCGACCGGCGGGCACTACGCCCGGCCAGCGCACCAGAAACGGAACCCGGTGTCCACCCTCGAAAGACGTGCCTTTCCCTTCCCGGAAGCCACCCGACGAGCCCGCATGATCGCCATAATTCAGCCACGGGCCGTTGTCACTGATGAACAGCACCAGCGTGTTTTTGTCCAGCCCCTGCTGTTTCAGCTCACCTAAAATCTGCCCGACCGACCAGTCCAGCTCCATCATCACATCGCCGAAAATACCCCGGGCGCTTTTGCCTTTAAACTGGGCCGAAGCCGCCAGCGGTACGTGCGGTAATGGGTGCGGCACATACAGAAAGAATGGGTCTTTCTTATGCTTCCGGATGAACGAGACGGCGCGCTCGGTAATGGTTTCGGTAATATGGCCGGCATCGTTCAGGTCCTTGATTTCCTGCTTCGGCTCGTTGCCTTCTATCCAGCGCAGAGACGGGTAATTTGCCTGCTTCTGCGCTGGATGAAGGGGCCACATATCGTGCGAGTAAGGTACACCGTAATACTCATCGAAGCCCTGTTGCAGCGGCAGAAACTGCCGGTTATCGCCCAGATGCCACTTCCCGAAAATGCCGGTGGCATATCCGCGCTCTTTCAGCAGGTCAGCCAGCGTTTCCTCGTTGGGATTTAACCCAATTGGCGAATTAGGTCCCAGTGCCCCCGAAATCCCCAGCCGATTCGGGTAGCAACCCGTCAGCAGGGCCGCCCGCGATGCACTGCACACGGCCTGCGCAACCAGAAAATTGGTAAAGCGGCTCCCTTCGGCGGCCATCCGATCCAGGTTGGGCGTTGTGTAGTCTAAAGCGCCCGTGCAGGATAAATCACCGTAGCCCAGATCGTCCATAAAAAACAGAACGACATTGGGCGTAGCGGGGCCCGGTTTGACCACCCGGGCACTGATGAGCAGGCCAACGCCAACCAGCGCAAAAACACTATAGAGAAGAGAGAAAAGACGGTTTGAAAAAATTTTCATAAAAGATGCGTGTTAACTCAGTCAATAAGTTTGTCTGGGCCTGACCCAATCGTCAGTTTGCTGCCTTAGGGGCTGTTTTAGGATTAATAATTTCCCAGTCGTTGATGTGCGCGGGAGTGTGCTCGCGGGCAACGATGGCGTCGGCCTGCCGGATCAGGTCGGGGTGTTGGGCGGCAACGTTGCTGGTTTCGCCCACGTCTTTATCCAGATCATACAGCTCCCAAAGACCACTGCGGTTCTTGCGTACGTCGGTCTTTACGGCCTTCCAGTTACCCATCCGAACGGCCAGTTGACCGCCTTTTTCGGGGTATTCCCAGTAGAGGAACGCGTGTTGTTTCTGGCTGGACGGCTGCCCCAATAAAGTTGGCAAAAACGAAATACCATCGGTTGTAAACGGCTGTTTATAGCCAGTCAGCTCGGCCAGTGTAGCCAGCAGGTCATACTGGATCGAAACGTGTCCGGTCGTTTGTCCCGCCCTGATTTTACCGGGCCAGCGCGCCAGCATAGGCTCCCGGATGCCTCCCTCGTAAACATCCATTTTCAGCCCCCGCAGATTACCAACGCTGTTGAAAAAAGCAGCCTCTACCCCACCCACAGAAAACGTTGCGCCGTTGTCGCTGGAGAACATCACGAGCGTGTTGTCGTCAATCTTCAACTCTTTCAGCAACTGCATCAGCGCCCCGATCTGCTTATCCATGTACGTAATCATGGCCGCGTAGGTAGCGCGCGGATAGGGCGTCGACGCGTATCCCTGCTGGCCCAGATAAGGCTTTTCATCAAACTTGCCGACATATTCCTTCACTACGTCCTCGGGTGCCTGCAATGACAGATGCGGAGCCGTATATGGCAGGTAGAGGAAAAAAGGCTCGCTCCGATGCTGCCGAACAAACGCCAAGGCTTTCTGGGCCATTCGGTCAATGGCGTAGTCCTTGCCCTGATAATAGGCAAACCCCTCGGGCGTGGCCCTTTCCGGCGCCAGACGCTGGTGCACGCTTATAACCGGATTATTCAGCGGGACGGGTTTCCCATTCTCCCACAGATGCGTCGGATAGTAGTTGTGCGCCTGTTTCTGATCCAGATAACCGTAGAAATAATCGAAGCCCTGCTCATTGGGATTCCCCGTGGTGTTGGCCATGCCCAGTCCCCATTTACCGATGCAGGCGGTTTTATAACCCGACTGCTGCAACATCCGCCCGATCGTAAACGCACCCGGATACAGCGGCATCTGTCCACCCTCCAGCGAGTCGGGGAAACCGCCCATTTCGTAGTTCCCCCGAATATAGGAATGTCCGCCATGCCGGCCGGTCAGCAGCATACAGCGCGCGGGCGCACAGACGGGCATGCTCGTGTAGTGCTGCGTAAAGCGAATGCCTTCGCGAGCCAGTTGGTCCAGATTTGGCGTCCGTATTTTCTGTTGGCCATAGCATCCGAGTTCCGCGTAGCCGAGATCATCCGCATAAATGTAAATGATGTTCGGGCGTGACGGGGCTGCCTGATGAGGCTTAAAAGCAAGAAAAAGCCCACCAGTCATAATTATGACCGTTACAATAGCCCACATAAACGATTGTCTCATTACCGGAAAAGCGCGCATAGTACTGTGTTTACTATTTGTAGGGCCGGCCAGAACAGCCGGCCCTACCCGACTACTTAATTACCACCCTGGGTTCTGGCTAAGATTTGGGGTTAGATTACGTTCCCGTTGTGGAATAGGCCAGAGGTAATGTCGGGTGACGTCGAATGTTCGGTTTATGCCAACTACCTGAACGGTGGTCAACGCGCCGTTAGCCGCTTTATACGTAATGCCGTAAATAGGACCCGGTATTACCTTGTCGGCTGTTTTCCAGCGCCGGATGTCGAAAAGGTGCTGTCCTTCAAAAGCCAGTTCGACAGTCCGCTCCCGGCGCACGATAGCTCGCAGTTCCGCCTGACTGGCAGTAGCGCTTATGGCTGGTTGCTTTACGTCCGAACGTCCGTTTCGAACGATATTGATGGCTGAAATCACGCTGGCATCCAACTGGTTCAATTCAATCCTGGCTTCAGCATAGGTCAGCAAAATCTCGGCATACCGTAGCAGAATGATATTGATACCATTATTGGCTGGATTGGCGTAATCCTCCGCATTGACGTATTTCTTGATGTTAAAGCCCGTCGTTGAAGCAATGTAGGTATTGCCGACGGCATCGGCCGTACCACTGTTTGGCTCCGGTCGGAACGTAATACCGCTTGGCAGGGCATCCCCGGTTAAGAAAACCGAAAACTTAAGTCGTGGGTCCCGATTCGCGTAAGGATTAGCCGGATCGTAGCCGCTCGTGGGATCGGTGATGAGCTTACCCGATGTCGTTTCGTACATATCGACCAACGCTTTGGTTGGTACGAAGGTGCTGTTCGCACTCTTTTGGCTGTAAGGGCCTATGAGTGCAAATACGTTGACCGGATAAGTGTCTTTGATAAACTGTCGGTCTAACAGAACTTCCTTATTATTCTCAGCCGCGTAACTGAACAGCTTTTCGTAACTGTCGTTCAGGCCGTAAACGCCCAGTTTAATCACCTGGTCGGCAGCATCAGCAGCCTGCTGATAACGCCCGGCCATCAGGTTGGCGCGCGCCCGAAGGCCCAATGCAGCTCCTTTTGTAAATCGACCTTTGTCGGCGGCAGCATAGGTAACAGGCAACAAACCAGCCGCTTCACTCAGCTCTTTATCGACAAAATCCCAAACCTGAGCAACGGGCGTTCGCGACAGATTGCGGCTTTCATCCAGCGAAATAGCCGTCGTCACCAAAGGCACATCGCCAAACAGATTGGCTAATTTCAGGTACTGATAAGCCCGGAGCGCTCTGGCTTCCCCTTTCAGTTGGTTGATCAGCGTGGTGTTTGTCGAGGTAACTTTGCTGACATTCTCCAGAAAATAGTTGCACGCCCGGATGCCTTTGTAGGCCTTGGCCCATTCCCCAAACACCTTGGCACTGGTGGCGTCATACTGCCCCAGTTCGACATAAGCCTGCACATCGAATGGCTGGTTCGTATGGGCGATGTCCGTCATGGCATCCCAGCTAAAAATGTTGGTACTGTCGAGGTCCGTATACAGCGAATTGACGGCCAGCCTGGCATCGTTCTCCGATTTCCAGAAAAAGCTTTCTGACAGGCGGTCGTTGGGAACGGTATCGAGCAACTCCCGGTCGCAGGCAGTGAACAACAAGCTTGACACAGCCAGGACCAGCAACAGGAATACTGTATGTTTTCGTTTCATGATATTGCAATAAAAAGGTGAATGGGGTTAGAACTGGAGGTTAAGACCAAGCGTGTACAATGCCGTTTGGGGGTAATATACCCCTCGGCCGGAACCCGCTTCTGGGTCCAGATTCCACTCATTCAGTTTCGAAATAGTCAACACGTTCGTCGCTGACACATACGTCCGAATTCGACTCAACCGCACTTTCGAAGCAATGGCCGCGGGTAGCGAATAGGCAAGCTGAACGTTTTTCAACCGCACATACGACCCATCAATGATCAGCCGGTCGGAGGTGGCTACGTTGCGTAAGTCGAATTTCCGGGGTAAGGGAAAGCGGGCGTCGGTATGCGTAGGCGTCCAGTAGTTATTGGTGTAGATAGAGTGCGTAAAACCTTCCTGATTGCCCATTTCGGCCAGTGCCCCCGCCAGTCGGGTGCTTACGTCGGCGGCCCCCTGAAAGAGCAGGTTCAGCTCAAAATTGCGGTACGAGAAATTGGAATTCAGGCCAAAGGTGAACTTGGGAAATGTGTTGCCGATATTGGTCATGTCATTGGCATCGATCTTCCCGTCGCCATTTGCATCAATGTACTTCACATCCCCCGGTTTGGTGTTGGCCGCGTAGGTAGCCTTGTATTCGGTGATCTCCTGCTGGGTCTGGAACAGGCCATCGGTTCTGTGACCCCACAACGTATTGATAGGCAGCCCGACCGCGATGATGTAGCGGGGATCAATGTCGGACCCGATAATGTATGGACCGGTTCCTTTCAGGTCAACGACCTTGTTCTCGTTTATACTCAAGTTGCCTCCCAGGTTATACTGGAAACCTGATGAGTTTTTAGCGCCCCGGAAATTCAGACTAAATTCCCAGCCTTTGTTTTCGACTGAGCCCGCATTTTGAGGTGGAGCAATTAAACCAACTGTAGCCGGAATATCCAGATTCAAGAGAATATCGGTCGTGAGCTTTCGGTAATAGTCGACGGTCAGATTCATACGCCCACCCAGAAAGGTCGCGTCTAACCCCAAATCCAACTGCTTCGTTGACTCCCAGCCTAAATTGGTATTGGCCAATGTAGTTTGCCGATAACCCTGAACAGCGGCTCCGTTAAAATTGTAGCCACTGGCCGTCAGCGCTGCATAATAACTGTACAGATTCACCGACTGGTTACCCGTTATACCCCACGAACCGCGCAGCTTCAGGTCGTTAACCGTCTTTTGTAGTCCCTGCCAAAAGTTTTCTTTGGAAAGCCGCCAACCCGCCGAAAACGATGGAAAGAAGCTGTACTGCTTTTGGCCGGTAAACTTGGACGAACCATCGTAACGGCCGTTTGCCTCGAACAGGTATTTGCCATCGTAATCATAGTTTACCCGACCGAAATACGACCGTAAACCGTACACGGCATCACTCCCACTGTTACTCTTCGTACCGTCATTAGCGCCCTGACCAATCGATTGAATAGCGTTGTTGTAGAACCGTTCGCGGTAGGCGGTTAGGAACGTTTGGGTGTTGCCAATCTGCGAGTAACCCAGCAAGCCTCTCAGATTATGACTGCCTAACTTGCGCTCATAAGTCAGTAGGTTAATCAAGGTGTATTCCCGTAAGGTGTTACGTACCTCCGTCAGGGTGTTGTTGGCAACTGTTTTGGTGATATTGGTATTTTTGTCGACGTTGACATACGAATTAGCAAAGTTCTTCTCCTGGAGAAACGTGCCTCTTCCCCCTAACTGTGTCGAGAAGGTCAGGCCATCCACAATCTCCCAATCGGCTTTTATGTAGCCCGCCAGATAATCGGTAAACCGTTTCGAGTCACCGCCAATTTCGGCATACATGAGCGGGTTATTTCCCTGCGTACTTAGGCCATAGGTCCCATCCGCGTATTTCGGCACCGCCCACAGTGATCCATGAAACAAGAAATTAACGGGATCGATGGTGGGTGCCTGGGAATTATTGTAGCGGTAGTTAATATCACCACTGACGCGCAGTCTGGGTGAAATTGTGTAGTCGGAGTTCAACCGGATTTCACCGATTTTATTACCATAGTGGGTAATAATACCGTCCTGATCCTGATACCGCAGGCTCAGTCGCGTGCGCAGCGCTTCGGTACCACCCGATACAGCAATGGTGTGATTTTGCTGAGGAGCTGCATGAAGCACCGTCTGAAACCAGGTGTTGGGTAAGGGATATTTTTCACGGTCGGTGGCGGTCACATACGCCTGAATAGACGACTCGGTAAAGCGAGCGGGCAATGCCGACCCTGCATTGGTATAAGCTGCAACCTGCAGGCGCATGTAGTCTTCAATACCCATCATGTGCGGCCTGTTGATGGAATTCTGGATGGCGTAGTAGCCATTGTACTCCACCTGAACCTTATTACCTCTGGCCCGTTTGGTCGTGACGAGCACAACGCCGTTGGTAGCCCTGGACCCGTAAATGGCCGTCGAAGCCGCATCTTTCAGGATAGAAATCGACTCGATATCGTCCGGATTAATGTCCGATAACCGTTGCTCAATACCGTCCACGATCACTAGCGCGTCGTTTTTGCTCATGTCGTACCCGCCGGTGCCGTTGTTTGTACCCGCCGTGTTGCTCACACCGTTTATGTTAAAAGTGGTGATGCCCCGCACACGAATGGCCGTATTGGAGCGTCCCGGTGAACCACCCTGGTCCAGCACGGTAACTCCCGGCAGTTGTCCCTGCAACGATTGCTGAATGTTAGAAACCGGCCGACGGGCAATCTCCTGCGCCCCAATCTGGGCAACGGAATTGGTCAGGCTGTTCCGTTTCTGGGTACCATATCCGACGACTACGACCTCATCAAGTTGCTTATCATCCGTCGTCAACGACACCTCGATGCGGGTGCGTCCATTCACAGCTACTTCCTGCGTGGTGAACCCAATGGCGGAGAAAATGAGGACGGCATTTTCAGGTGCCTCCAGCGTAAATTTACCGTTGGCATCAGTGCTGGTACCTTTGGAGGTGTTCTTAATAACAACATTGACGCCGGGCAGCGTTTCGCCGGTCGAACTCTTTACGGTACCGGTAATTGGCCCCGCTACTTGCGCTGGTTTGGCTGCGACTGCTGCCGGAACGGTTGGCTCTATTCCTGAATTGACTGATGTAGTTTTGAACGGAGGCCTGCCAACGTTCGAAGACGTAGCCTGCTTTAGACGGTCATTGCTGGCCAGTACATTCGACTGCGCCCAACCAGGCTGCAACCTCGCCAGCAACAGGAACAGGAAACCTACCGAAGAGGCTTTTTGTAACGGATTTGTCATACGTGCAGAGGGTTAATTGAAAATCAGAAACTGAGTATACTTGAGAGATGGATTAGCAGATTAAAGATGGAAATACGCCCGCCGTTAGCTAACGAAACGCCATCGGCTGGTTGATCTACATGAAGAAGTGATGAAGTCGAAGGATAGTAACAGCGAATTAGTACTGTTAACTAATAGGCAAAGATTGGTAAGCAGAAATCCTTTCGCAAGGAAAACCTAAAAATTTGATTATCAGCTATTTATCTTATAGTCTATCGAGAATTACCGTTATTCATGCTCATAGTAGATTGTTTAATGAGACATGCTTATGATATAGAAGCGATTAGCTCAGAACTTCTAATAAGACCTTGCTTCGAAATTTTTCTCAGTTTAACATTTAGCGTTAATAGTCACGTATAGATCGATCTGCGGAAAGTTTTTCAGGGAACGATAAAAACGAAAAAGCTCCGATAGAGCCGTTACGTTCTGTCGGAGCTTTTCAGCAATGTCCGGTTTATCCGGACCCTATCTTCACTCGCTAAACGAGTTTTGCTTCTTTCTGATACAGTCCAACCAGCGTATCGACGGCATAATCGATCTCCTCGGCGGTGTTGTATTTGCCAAACGAAAAGCGCACATACCCCCGGTTAGGGTCAAGTCCCGGCAAAGCCGCCAGCACATGCGAGCCAACGTTCGACCCACTCGAACAGGCCGACCCGCCCGAAGCCGAAATCCGGGCGATGTCCAGGTTGAACAACAGCATATCACTGAGGTCGGACACGGGCAGGCTGACGTTTAAAACGGTATACAGGCTGTTGTCCACATCGGCCGAATCGCCGTTGAACTGCACCCCGGGCATTTTCTCCTGCAGACGGGCAATCATCCGGCGTTTCAGGGACGTAATGTGCTGCCGATGCGCGTCCATATCGCGGTAGGCGATTTCGAGCGCCTTGGCCAGCCCGATAATCCCGTACACGTTCTCCGTACCACCCCGGCGGTTACGCTCCTGTGCTCCACCGTAAATAAACGGCTGGATATTCACCCGTTCGGCATTGACGTACAGGAACCCAACGCCTTTCGGCCCGTGAAATTTATGACCCGCGCCCACGATGAAGTCGACCGGCAACTGCTGCAGATCATGGCGGAAATGACCCATCGTCTGCACCGTATCGGAATGAAAAACAGCGTCGTACTGCCGGCAGAGTTCGCCAACGCGGTGTAGGTCCAGCAGGTTGCCAATCTCGTTGTTACCGTGCATGAGCGATACCAGCGACCGCGGGTTCTGTAGCAGCAGTTGTTCCAGGTGTGCCAGATTAATATGTCCCCGTTCATCTACCTCCACCAGACTCAGCCGAACGGTGCCCTGCCTGGCGAGGTGTTCCAGCGTATGCAGAACGGCATGGTGTTCCAACGGCGACGTAATCGCGTGGGTCAGGCCGTAGGTTTCAATGCTGCTCCGGATAGCCGTGTTGTCGGCCTCGGTTCCTCCCGACGTAAAGAAAATCTCGGCCGGCGACGTATTGAGCAGCGATGCGACGGTCTTACGTGCCCGTTCGATAGCCGTTCTGACCGTGCGGCCGTGGCTGTGAATAGACGACGGATTGCCGTACTGCTCCGTCATGAGCGGCAGCATAGCTTCTAATACTTCCGGATCGAGCCGGGTCGTGGCGGCATTATCTAAATAAACAGGAGCAGACGAATTCATTTTCAATCGGTTGATACAATTGGGCAAAGGTACGGCTTACGGCTGAACAGGCAACCTCCGGAGCAGGATGCTCGTTTGATCCGTTCTTACTCAAAACACTATCCGAACTGCCGACGTTTCAAAAGGAGTACCAAAGTCAGTTATACATGGATTTTACGCAAGCCGCCGGACTCATCTACACCGAACTCGCCAACTGGACCCGAACAGGCATTCGTTACGTTCCCAAAGTGGCTGTTGCGATATTGATTATCGTCGTTTTTGCCTTTCTGTCGCGCCTGATCAGCCGGTGGGCTGTCCGGGGGTTCGACCGATTCAGTAATAACCTGTCAATAATTAACCTGACGGGTGCCATTCTTCGCGTGGTCATCATGGCGGTAGGGCTGTTCATCGCGCTGAGTGTGCTGAACCTGGACAAGGCCGTAACATCATTGCTGGCCGGCGCAGGCGTAATTGCTCTGGCGGTGGGTTTTGCCTTCCAGGACCTGACGGCAAATTTCATTTCGGGGACCATGATTGCGCTGGCGCATCCCATTAAGGTCGGCGAAGTCGTAGAAACGAATGGCTATACGGGCAAAGTACTTAATATCAAACTGCGCTCCATTGTGCTTGACAACGGCCAGGGGCAAACCGTTGAGATTCCCAGCAAAGACGTATTTCAAAAACCGATCGTCAACCATTCCCGTATTCCCGGACGTCGTATCGAGCTGACAGCGGGCGTATCATATCTTGATGATCTGCCCAATGCCCAGCGCGTTGCAGTGGCAGCTGTTAGCCAACTAGCATTCATTTCGCAGGATCGTCCCGTTGAGTTTTATTACCGCAACTTCGGCGATAACACCATCCAGTTCGTGATGTGGTTCTGGATCAACCCGGCCACGACCAGTACGCCAGCGGCTCTGAGCGAGGCAATCAAAGCGGTTAAATCGGCATTTGACACGAACCAGATCCTGATCGTATTCGCGGGCCACACGTTCGACCTCAAGCAAAAACTGGCGGCTCTGCAGGGTGAACCACAGCCAGCGAATAGCCCGGTTAAGGCCTGAGCGGTGAGCCTATAACGGGAATATGTCGGGAAAACAGGCTGTTTATGAGTAATAAACAGCCTGTTTTTTCCTTCTCTATTTAATTGATTCACCCGACAGTTGCCCGGTTCATGCCTTTTCGTTTTCTCATTGCTGTATTTATTTTTCTTTCTTCAATAGCTTCGGCTCAGGATTATACAACTGTTGTTCGACACCGCCCCGTGCTGTGGACCGAAATGGACCTCGTTTATCGTACCAGGGGGCGGTGGAGCTTTCAGCTCGACAATATCTACCGGCGCCAGGCCGATGATTCCAACGGCAGCGATCTGAATATTCTGCGGTACCCGCTTCAGCAGGCGTTTCGCCCCTGGGTTACGTATCAGCTTAGCAAGCCTGTTCGGGTTTCGCTCTCCCCCATCAGCCTGTGGTGGGCCTGGAATCAGACGAGTAAATCGCCACTTACCATTCAGCGTAACATTCGCTTCATTCCTCAGATTCTCCTGACCCAGCCTGTTGGCCGAAGCGAACTGGTGCTGCGGTTCCGCTCGGAATTCCGATGGTCTTCGGTTGCCGATACGCTCCGGCATCCTTATGACGTTCTGACGGACGATCTGCCGCCGTTCACCCGACGCGACGTTCGGCACCGGTTACTCCTTCGCTGGGTGCAGCCCCTGTCCCGCCAGGGTCCACCCGCCGAAAGCGGATTCGTTCAGGGTAGTATTGAGCCGCTTGCTTACCTGTCGAGCCGCGACACCCGGCTCGATCAGCTTCAATCATCCATCATATTCGGTAAGCGGCTGAGCGAGAATTACAGGCTGAGTATAGGATACCAGAACATACTTACCATTCGGAAAAACGATGCAGCGCACATCCGGTCGCTCCAATATACGCATGCGCTGACCTGCACCATATCGATCGGTAACCAACTCCAGAAACGACCTGGCACCAACCCGGTATCCCAGTAAATCCGCCCCCCATCAAACCTGAGTCGCGTAAAGCGTACAGTACCCGTCCGGGAGTTTTGCTCAGCGGTTTTTATCCAACAAAAAAGCCGCTCCCAATAGCTGGGAGCGGCTTTCCGACCTTCGTGGTATAGTCTTGGTTTAGTCTTTTTTGTATTGCTGAATGATCTTGTACAGAGCCTTCTGCTTTTCCAGTTCCGGGAAAAATTCAAACAACTGCACATGCGCGTCGTAGTCGAGCGATAGAGCCGCTTCCAGTTGAAGCAGCGACTCACGGTAATGGCCCGCGTGGATCAGGTAAACCGCCGAGCGATAATACAGATCGGCTTCGCGGGGCATGTCTTCGATACCCAGCTGCACAATCTCATTTGCCCGCAGGAAATCGCCCTGATCGAACGGCACCAGCGACCACGTCAGATACACGTCGGGGTTCTGAGCATCTACTTCGGCGGCCTTCTCAAACGCTTCAACACTCGACAGAATGTTGCCGATCTTGTACTCGGTTTCGGCCACGGCCAGATAATACTCGCCGTTCTGGTCGTTCAGCTTCACCGCTTTCTGCAAGAACGGCAGGGCTTCGTACCACTTACCTGATTCGCTCAGACAAACGCCGATGCCATACCAGGCTTCGTCCCACATCTGGTCCAGCTTAATGGCTTCCCGGTACTCTTTAATGGCTTCGGGCAGGCGGTCCTGTTTTTCCAGACTGGCGCCCAGGTGGCAGTAGGTATCGGCCGTAGCTTCTTCGAACTTCAGCGTTTCGCGATAACAGCCTTCGGCCTTCTCGAACATACCCAGGTTCATATAGGTATTTCCCAGGTTGAAATGCGCCGACGCGAAATCAGGCTTGATAATAACGGCGTAATCATAAGCCTCGGCAGCCTCGGCATAACGGGCCAGCTTGCTGTAGGCAATGCCGATGTTGTACCAGGCATTATACGAATACGGCTCCTGATCGATCAGTTGCTGGTAATACGTCAGGCTGTTTTCCAGTTCTCCCGTTATATCGAGGCAGAACGCCAGTTCATAGAGCGCGTTCTCATTGTTGATATTCAGCGCAATTGATTTCTTGTACTGCGTAATCGCTTCGGCATATTTGCCCCAGTTCTGATAGCTCTGCCCCAGCTGAAACAGAATATCATCTTTGTCGTCGGCGCGGTCGAGAAGGTCTTCCAGCACCTGGATGGATTCCTCATAACGGCCCGCCATGTTCAGCACGGAGCCCTGCATAAACGGCACGTCGAGGTCACCGGGGTTAAACAAAGAAGCCCGCTCCAGCAGGTCCAGCGACTCATCAAACCGCTGGAAGTTAGCCAGTATCTGGGCTTTGTCGAGCATCAGCTCCAGGGCATAGGGAAAGTTTTCCAGACCGGCCTCGGCGGCTTTGAACGCCTTGTCTAAATCGCCGTGGTTGAGGTAATGTTCAACCATCTGCTCATACACATCCAGGTCGAAAAACTGACTTTGCTGCTGGTCCAGCATCTGCTCAAAACGCCGGATAGACTCTTTAATATCACCTTCTCGTTCTTCGAACTCTTGCTCCATGCTATTGCCTCTAAAAAAGTGGGGCGGATAGGGGCCGCGGCCATTGGCGCGGTTTATCCTTTGGCAGTGAAATATAAACTCAAAATTGCGGAACTCCAACCCCCAATCCGAAAATTTACGGACCGTTTGAGGAGGTTCTGAACGCATCAGCCACCCGCCGAAGGGTCTCGTTCAGCGGTCGGTACTGAAAACCAAGCACCTGCTCTATTCTGCGTCCGTCATACTGATAGGACGAACTTGCCGACCGCGCTGTCTCGCGGGTGATGAGCGGGGCCTTGCCCGTCAACCAGGCCCGCGCGGCCTCCAGCGGCCACAGCAACCGCGTCAGCGTGGGCGACACACGCCTTGTGGGCGGGCGCTTGCCAAGCGCGGCAGCTATCTGTTCTAACAACGATCGGTACGGAATGGTGCCCCCGTTCACAATGAACCGCTCGGCGGTCACCTCCGACTGCATAAGCTGGTAAAGCGCATCGGCTACGTCCAGCACATCAACGTAGTTGACCAGCCCCGCCGGGTAAAACGGTTTTTCGTCGTGGACGTATTTAATTAATTGCAGACTGCTGCGGCTCCAGTCGCCCGCGCCGAGCACAATGCTAGGGCAGACCATAATGGCGTTAAGCCCTTCGGCTACTCCGCGCCAGACCTCTAGTTCGGCCCGGTACTTGGTTTTTGCGTAGGCTGAATTATTGGGTGAATCTTCCCACTTCTGCGTTTCGGTAATTACAATCGGCCCACCGGGCTTCGCTCCTTTCGCAGCCGATCTGCCCAGCGAAGCCACCGAACTGACATACCCCAGCTTACGAACGCCCCGGTTCAGGCAGACATTCACGACGTTGGCTGTCCCTTCCACGTTGACGTTTTCCATCAACAGCCGGTCCTTAGGCACAAAAGAGACGACAGCAGCCGCGTGAATCACGTCACTATTTGGCTGAATGGCAGTTTCGAGGGAAGGAATATCCAGCACATCGCCTTCATACCAGGTAAGGCGGCTCGCAACGTCGGTCAGCATACCGTAACTGGCATCTGGGCGTTTCAGAGTCGAAACCAGATAACCTGCGTCGAGGTAGCGCCGGGCAATATGAGAGCCGATAAATCCGGTAGCGCCGGTAATAAAAACCTGTTTAGGTAAAGATGCGGTCAATTGAAGTTTTTGATTTCGATCCAGTTCAGGAAATTATTCGTATTGGGCCCGGTGTTCTCCATAGCAATCCAACGGCACTGTTTGCGTAAACATAACAACGTTCGGGTCTGAATTGCTAATTTTGCGCTCCAATTCCTGGATTATGGCTTTAGAAAACCCACAACGCTATACCGTCACGGCGGCCCTGATTTATGCCAATGGACCTATTCACATTGGTCACATTGCCGGCTGCTATCTGCCCGCCGATATTTACGTTCGCTACCTCCGCTCGACGGGCAAGGACGTTGCCTTCATCAGCGGTACCGACGAACACGGCGTTCCCATCACTATCAAGGCGAAGAAAGAAGGCATTACGCCCCAGCAGGTCGTCGATAAATACTACGGTCAGATTAAACAGGCGTTTGAAGAGTTCGGAATTTCATTTGATATCTACTCGCGCACCTCCAACCCGATTCACCACGAAACCTCGCAGGAGATTTTCCTGAACCTGTACAACAACGGGAACTTCGACGAGGAGGTAACGGAGCAATATTATGACGAAGTAGCCGGGCAGTTTCTGGCCGACCGCTACATTGTGGGGACCTGCCCCGTCTGTGGTAATCCGAATGCCTATGGCGATCAGTGTGAACGCTGCGGAACAGCTCTGAGCCCTACGGAACTCGTTGAACCCCACTCTACCCTATCGGGTTCGAAACCCATCCTGCGCTCAACCAAAAACTGGTTCCTGCCCCTTGACCGGATGCAGCCGCGTATTGAAGACTACGTTAACAGCCACCCGGAGTGGAAAACAAACGTATTCGGGCAGTGCCAGTCGTGGTTAAAGGAAGGGCTGAAGCCCCGCGCCATGACCCGCGACCTCGACTGGGGAATCAAGGTTCCGTTAGCCGATGCCGAAGGGAAAGTGCTTTATGTCTGGTTCGACGCGCCCATCGGTTATATCTCCATGACCAAAGAATGGGCCGAGCAGCAGGGCCGCGACTGGGAACTCTACTGGCGCGATGAGCACACCAAACTGGTGCATTTCATCGGCAAGGACAACATCGTGTTCCACTGCATCATCTTCCCGGCGATGCTGATGGCCGAGGGCAGCTATATTCTGGCCGACAACGTACCCGCCAACGAGTTTATGAACCTTGAAGGCGACAAAATCAGTACCTCCCGCAACTGGGCGGTCTGGCTGCACGAGTATCTGGAAGAACTGCCCGGCAAACAGGACGTTCTGCGTTATGTGCTGGCCGCCAACGCGCCCGAAACAAAGGACAGCGAGTTTACATGGAAAGACTTTCAATCCCGGAATAACAACGAACTGGTCGCTGTGTTTGGCAATTTCGTGAACCGGGCGATTGTCCTGACCCAGAAATTCTGCGACAACAAAGTACCCATTCGGGGCGATCTGACCGACTACGACCTACAGGTTCTTGACGAGCTGGCCTTGTTTCCCGACCGCATCGGGCAGGCAATCTACCAGTTCCGGTTCCGCGAGGCACTCAGTCATTTGATGGACCTGGCGCGGCTTGGCAACAAATACCTGGCCGAAACCGAACCCTGGAAGGTTGTTAAAACCGATCCGCTACGGGCCAACACCATCCTGAACCTTGCTCTGCAGATCACGGCCAACCTGGCGATTGTGTGCGAGCCGTTCCTGCCCTTTACGTCCCAGAAACTGTGCGATCAGCTGGCGATCATAGACCGGCTCGACTGGCAGAACGCGGGTCGGCCCGACCTACTGACCGAAGGCCACGAACTGGGTAAAGGCGAATTGCTATTCGCTAAAATTGAAGACGACGAAATCAACAAACAGATTCAGAAATTACTGGATGCGAAACGCATGAACGAGTTAGAAACCAAGACCATACCGGCGCTGCGGAATGAAATCTCCTACGACGACTTTGCCAAAATGGATATTCGCATCGGCACGATTACCGAAGCCGAGCGCGTTCCCAAGAGCGATAAGCTGCTGAAACTGAAAGTTGACGACGGTATGGGTGGTCGCCAGATTCTGAGCGGCATTGCCAGGCATTTTGCCCCCGAAGAGATCATTGGCAAGCAGGTGACGTTCCTGGCCAACCTGGCTCCGCGCAAAATGATGGGACATGAATCGCAGGGCATGATTTTGATGGCCGAAGACCGCGACGGTAAACTGGTCCTGATTGCGCCGAACGATTCTGTCTGGAATGGCGGAACCGTATCCTGATCAGCGAATAGACGTCAAACAGAAACAGGCCGGAAGAGCGCTCTTCCGGCCTGTTTCTATTTGACGTAACCTCCTGCTCGTTACCAGATCACTTTCTTCAGGATCATAACGCTTTGTTCCAGCTCGGCTTCGGTGCTTGACGCGAAGCCAAGCCGCGTGCCGTTCAGCCGCTGACCGGGCGGATTATGCGCCAGACCACTCGACAGAAACAGGCCCGACCGGCTGGCCCGCTGCGCGACAGCCTCCATATCGATAGCTCGATCAAACCGGGTCCAGATGGCCAGCCCACCGTCTGGACGGCCGAACTGAACCCTATCGGTTAACTCGCTCGTCAGGAGATCGCAGAACCGGTCGAGACGGGCGTAGTAGGTGCGCAGCGCTTTGCGGAAGTGCCGTTTCAACTCGCCCGACTTAAACAGTTGCCCCACAGCAAATTCGAGCATAGGATCGCCCTGCCGGTCGATGATGCGCCGGAGACGGGCCAGTTCGTCAATTACCGCGGTCGGTGCGACAACGTAACCGATTCGGAACGCCGGTGCCACCGACTTCGTCAGCGAACCAATGTAAATAACCATCCCCCGCCGATCCGCACTGGCCAGCGGCAGAATCGGGCGACTGAGGTAATGAAAATCATAATCGTAGTCGTCTTCCAGAATGGCAAATCCGAACGTATTGGCGAGCTGCAGCAGCCGCACGCGCCGATCCATACGTAACATTACGGTCGTGGGGTAATGGTGGTGGGGCGTAACGAACACCAGCCGGATTGGTTGCCTTTCGCAAAGTGCAGCCAGAGCCTCTACGTCAATACCGTGCTGGTCGACCGGTACGGTTTGTACTGTTGCGCCTGCTTTCAGAAAATTCATGGTAGCCCCCGCCCAGGTTGTTTCGCCCGTAACAACCACGTCGCCGGGCTGTAACAGCGCCTGACTACTCAGGTGAATCCCCATAATACTACCCCGAGTAATGAGAATATTATCGAGCGTTGTTTGCAGGCCCCGCGTTTCGTTCAGGTGGGTTGAGAGCTGTTCGCGCAGCAAGGGGTGACCTTTCGTATCGCCGTACCCAAAATGCTGCTGCGGATTTCCCCAGCGAAAATAAGAGCGGTAGGCCCGACTTAATTCATTCATGGGCGCCAGCCGGATGTCCGGGAACCCGTCATCCAGACGCAGCCCCGCCTGATTTGTCAGCACGGGTCGCTTCAGGAACGGGAGCGACTGAACGTAATAACCGGGCTGCTCATTCGCTTTGCTGGTTGGCAATTCGACAGCTACGGGCTGCGGCCTGACTTCCGGTACGTGGGCAGCTACGTAGGTGCCACTCCCCGCCCGGCTTTCGAGCCAGCCCTGCGCCAGTCCTTCGTCGTAAGCGGCCACCACTGTCTGGCGGTTCAAATCCAGCAGTTGAGCCAGTTGGCGCGTTCCCGGAAGACGCTGTCCAGCCGCCAGCGTTCCGTTACGGATGAGCTGATTCAACTGTTCGCTAACCTGCACAAAAACAGGTATAGCCGAATGACGATCAATTACGATTAAGGATTTATACGGAAGCACAACCGGACTACTGACTTTACAAAAACTGGACGATTTACCTAGACCGGCAAAGTTAGAGATTTAAACTCAATTCAATTAGAAGGAAGAATGAATTGACCAACAGCTTATGCAAACCGTCCTCACTACCCCCAGTCGTTTGGCCAAACGTGCCCAATACGACGAAACTACTATTCATGCCATTCTGGATGAAGCGCTGTTCTGTACGGTCAGCTACGCTATAAATGGTCAGCCAATGGCCATTCCAACGGCATTCGCCCGGCAGGGAAACAGATTGTATATTCACGGTTCGGTGGGCAGCCATTTCATCCGCGCCATAGAAACCGGTGGACGGGTTTGCATTACCGTTATGCTCGCCGATGGGCTGGTGCTGGCGAAATCGGCCTTTTCGCACTCGGTGAACTACCGGTCGGTGGTGATTTTTGCGCAGGCGGAAAAAGTAGAGGATGCAGCCGAAAAGATGCAGGCGCTGGCCTTACTGACCGATCATCTGATACCCGGTCGCTGGGACGATCTGCGTCCCACCACCCAAAGCGAGTTACGTAAAACAACCGTACTGGCCTTTTCACTGGCCGAGGCTTCGGCCAAAACACGCACAGGCGGTCCAAACGATGAGCCAGAAGATATTGACCTGCCAACCTGGGCGGGCATCATTCCACTACAGACGGTACGGCTGACACCAGTTGCAGCAGACAGCAGCCTGGACGTGCCAATTCCCCAATATCTGTTATAAATCTTGGTAGTCAGCGCCGGGAAAGCAAATAGTGTTACGTTTACGTTACTGAAGTAGCTACTTGCGATGTCTATTCGACCATACCAACCGACCGATGCTGATACCCTGTTATCAATTTTTCGCCGACACGTACCGAATGCATTCGGTGAAGAAGAGGTAGCTGAATACGCCGATTTCCTGAATACGTTTACGGACCCGTATTTCGTAGCCGAACACAGCGGTCAGGTAATTGGAGCGTGTGGGTATTACGTGGTGGCGGATGGGCAAACGGCCCGTATTGTCTGGATACTCACTGACCCGGACCGCATAGGTTCAGGCGTTGGTAGCGCGTTGATGCAGCATACTCTCAACGAAATTAGCCAACACCCCGGTGTTCGGCATATCGAATGTCGCACTTCGCAGGTAGCCTACCATTTTTTTGAGCGATTCGGGTTTCGGCTGCAGTATACTGAGTCCAATTTCTGGGTCCCCGGTCTGGACCTGTATTTCATGACGTTATCCCATGACTAGCCCTTTCACGCTGGAAGATGGGCTTAACAAGTTACGGCGTAGCCCCAATGAGTTTGTACAGTTGTTTGCGCACGGCAGTCTGGTCGTTGAGTTTTACAAACCCGACAAAATTGATAAACAGCAGCCGCACGCGCGCGACGAGGTGTACATCATTACGTCCGGCACCGGTACATTCGATTATGCGGGCACAATCATGGCGGTTAAACCCGGCGACCTGCTGTTTGTGCCCGCTGGTATAGAGCACCGCTTTGAAAACTTTACCGACGATTTTGCAACCTGGGTTTTGTTCTATGGACCCGTGGGTGGCGAACAGGGAAATGAATAATCCGGTGCAGTCGCTTCCTCTGGGTTGACTGCACCGGATTATTTGAATAAGCAACTTACTTGGGTTGATGATACACCAACACCGGCACCGACGATTTTCCAATCAACGCCGTGGTGCGGTTAGGATGCAGTAAACCATCCAGAAAACCCGACTGCGGATACAGTTCCATCACGATCAGATCGGCATGCGCATCATCAAGCTTGTCGTCGGTCAGTACGGTTAGCTGCGCGTCAAAGGCTTCTACCAGCGAGTCGGTCTGGGTCGATACATCATTTTGGGTCGTGCGCGGCTGCATGGCGTAGACAATCGTTTGTACCTGCGCTGGCCGAACGGCGCCCCCATCCGGCAGAGTCGGCACAATCAGCACCGGGCAGAGCGCTTCGCCCGCTACGTCGGTTACGGCACTGCCCGCCAATCGGTCGAAAAACGTATTCAGTTCACTACGACCCATGACAATCAGGTCGGCCGAATACTCGCGGGCCGCATCGAGTATTTCATCGTCCACCGAGCCAATGCGCCATTCCGTCTGAACAGATAAGCCTTCGGCTTGTAATTCGACGGCTAATTCATTCAACCGCCGACGACTAATCTCTTCGATCTCCTGCGAAGCCGTTACACCCATGCCCGGATCACCGATAGTAGGCAATGTAGAATCCGGAATAATGGGCTGATATACGTGCAATAGGGTGACGGTAGCGCCGGTTTTACGGGCAAACAACCGAACCCAGTCGAGAGCGGCAGTGGTATTGGTAGAGAAATCTGTGGGGAATAGCAGGTTTGTCATACGCGCGTGAATCGGGTTTATGAGCATCAACAAACGAAACGGCTAACGTTCCCAAGCATTTTCTCATTTTACCTGCTTTTCCGGCTCCCTGAGTTTTTACAGGCTATCAGCTTTGGGCTTTTCAGGTGAATGAAGGAGAGTTCTGCTGAGAAGTACCGTACCAGTAGGCCAGGCATTTTATCCTTACCCAACGGTGGGCAGTAGGTATCATCTGTAATAATGGTAAGTAATCCTGTAATCGGTATACAGGCGGGTTAACGGAATCACCGGACCTTTGTTCTTATTAAAAGCCAGCGACTTACGCGCTAACATAAGAGCATGAAGATTCAAACTATAGCCATAATCATTACCTTTCTCATCGGGTTGATCCGTTTGGGTAACGCCCAATCCACGGCTGACAGCACCCGGCAGGGGACGGCTAAGACCGTTGAAAAGAAGTATCAGGCCCGCGCCCCGAAAACGCAGCCGTTCGGAGCCGAAGCCTTTGGACCGTCCAGGCAGACTACCGTGCGCTGGCTGGGTTTCGCCGGTTTTCTGGTCAACAGCCGCGGGACAACGTTTATGATCGACCCGGTGCTGGAAGGCTTCGATATGCCCGTGCTGATTGATTTCCCGATTGCGCCCAAAGCCGTTCCCCGTCTGGATGCCGTATTAGTAACCCACGCGGATAATGACCACTTCAGCGTACCGACGAATCAGGATCTGAAAAGAGCCACCAAAGCCTATCACTCAACGATCTATGTCGATTCGCTCATGCAGAACCTCGGACTACCGGCCTTTGGCCATACTATCGGTGACAGCTTCAAATTTGGCCGGGTAAAAGTCACGCTAACGCCAGCCGATCATGCCTACCAGAATGCCTATCCAGGCATGAGCAAGCGCCATTTTAAAAATGAAGATGCCTGTGGTTTCTGGCTTGAAACACCCGATGGTACTATCTGGGCACCAGGCGACTCCCGGCTAACGCCTGGCCATCTGTCCATGCCCACACCAGATGCTATTTTCTTTGATTTTTCTGACAGCGAATGGCACTTTACGTTTGAAGGCGCAGTGAAAATCGCCAACGCGTATCCGAACAGTCCGCTGCTGCTCTGCCACTGGGGCTCGGTGGATGCGCCGGATTTCAGCCCGTTCAACGGTGACCCCGCCCGGCTGGCGAAAGCGATTGTCAATCCCGGCAGAATCAAGGTGCTGGCTCCGGGCGAGCCGTTCATTCTCAAACCCATAAAGAAAGGTAAGTAGATGGATAAAATACGGAAACTACAAAGCGTGGGCCAGTTCAATGCCGAGCGTGGTCAGCGGGTTCTGCATCCGTTAGTGAGTGTGCTGGATCAGTCCCAGTCCAGGCCGGTGCAGACGGGACGCTGGCTGTCGGAACTCTACATCGTGTTTCTCAAGCAAGACAAATGTGCGCCTTTGGTCTATGGCCGCCAGCATTACGATTACGACGAGGGCACCATGCTGTTCATCGCACCGGGACAGGTATTTGGCCTGGAAGAGGACGAAGCCGAAAGCATACAGCCGACGGGGTGGGCCCTGGCCTTTCACCCCGATCTGATTCGGGGTACGGCCCTGAGCCAGCACATGAAAGAATATAGCTTTTTCGCCTATGAGGCCAACGAAGCCCTGCATCTCTCCGATCGGGAACGAGCGCTGGTGGTGGAATGCTTTCGGAAGATTGGAGATGAGCTAGCCTACCCGATTGATAAGCACAGCAAACGATTGATTGCCACCAATATCGAACTCCTGCTGAACTATTGTGTCCGGTTCTACGACCGGCAGTTTATTACCCGCGACCACGTTCACAAGGACGTACTGGTCCGGTTTGAAGCGCTGCTGGATGATTATTTTGGGTCCAATAAGCCCCAAACCGGGGGACTGCCCACAGTAAGGTATTGTGCCGAACAGCTCCATTTGTCCGCTAATTATTTCGGCGATCTGGTGAAGAAAGAAACCGGCCAGTCGGCTCAGGATTATATCCAGACCAAAGTAATCGAGCTATCCAAAGAACGCATGTTCGATTTGAGCAAATCCATCAGCGAGATTGCCTACGAAATGGGGTTCAAGTACCCGCAGCATTTTACCCGGCTGTTTAAGCAACGGGTGGGCCAGTCGCCAAACGAGTACCGTCGGACTGCAGCCGCGGACGGTCGCGAGCGGTTGTTGAATTAGCCGCCTGTCTCTTCCAATCTGTTACTTAAACCAAGCCTTTGTATGAAACGCAGCCTATTGCCGCTGGGCCTGACATTGCTCTTGTCGGGGAGCGTATTGGGGCAAACTCCAAATAAACCATCTTCAAAAAAGGCCCTGGACGCCAACCGGGTCGAGCGCGCCCAAACCAAGTACGAAGTACTGTTTGGCCAGCCCATTACGGCCAGTAAAACTGACCCCGAGCTGATGACCATCCTACAGCGGTTCATTTTCGGCGAAGTGTTTTACGTTGGAAACCTGGATGACAAAACGCGGGAATTGATCACCATCACCGCGCTCACCACCAACCAGACCTTACCGCAATTAACCCCGCACACCAATGCCGCGCTCAACGTCGGTGTAACGCCAGTCCAGATTCGGGAGGTCGTGTATCAATGTGCGCTGTTTATCGGCTATCCCAAAGTGCTGAATGCGCTGGAGATCATCAACAAGGTATTTGAGAGCCGGGGTATTAAGCTGCCCCTGGAGAATAAAGCAACCGTCCAGGAGGGTGAACGTTTCAAGCGGGGACGCGAAAAGCAGGCTCCGCTCTACGGTGATGCCATGAGGCAGAACATGAAAGTCCTGCCGGGCGAATTTGCGGAAGCCATTCCCCGGATGTTGACCGAATCGGGTTTTGGCGATTTCTATACCCGCGAGGGCCTGGATCTGAAAACCCGCGAACTGATGATCTTCTGCGCCCTGGCCACCTTAGGCGGCACCGAACGACAGATGGCTTCCCACGCGGCTGGCAATCTGAAAGCAGGCAACAGCAAAGAAACGCTGCTGGCCGCGATGGTGCAGCTCTATCCGTACATCGGTTTCCCTCGCATTTCCAACGCTATCAACGTCCTGAAAGACGCTAAAATTGACTAAGCCCAAAACATAACCGTCATGCAAACAAGAACATTGGGAACGAATGGCCTGAACGTATCCGCGCTGGGATTAGGCTGTATGGGCATGAGCTGGTCCTACGGGCCGCCCAAAGACAAAGCCGAAATGATTGCCCTGCTGCGGGCCGCCGTTGAGCGGGGCATAACCTTCTTCGATACTGCCGAAGTGTACGGCCCTTACCATAACGAAGAACTATTGGGCGAAGCGCTCGAACCGTTCCGCGGGCAGGTGGCAATCGCCACCAAATTCGGCTGGGCACCGGCTTCCGAAAGCGAAGCCAACGCCCGGTGGAATGCCCTCAACAGCCGCCCCGAGCACATCAAAAAAGTAGTGGAAGGCTCCCTGAAACGCCTACGTGTCGACGTAATCGATTTGTACTACCAGCATCGGGTTGATCCTAACGTACCCATTGAAGACGTAGCGGGGGCGGTACGCGACCTGATTCAGGAAGGAAAAGTCAAGCATTTTGGCCTGTCGGAAGCGGGGGCTCAGACCATTCGGCGGGCGCATGCGGTTCAACCGGTGGCGGCCCTGCAAAGTGAATACTCACTCTGGACCCGGGAGCCCGAAAAAGAGATCCTACCCACGCTGGAGGAGCTGGGCATCGGTTTTGTGCCCTTCAGTCCGCTGGGCAAAGGCTTTCTTACTGGTAAGATTGACGAAAACACCAAACTTGACGCCACGGATTTTCGCAGCACCGTACCCCGATTCTCTGAGGAAAACCGGAAAGCGAATCAGGCCCTGGTCGATTTACTAAACCAATTTGCCGAGCAGAAAGACGCTACACCCGGTCAGATTGCGCTGGCCTGGCTATTGGCCCAAAAGCCGTGGATCGTGCCCATTCCGGGTACAACAAAACTCAATCGTTTAGAGGAAAATCTGGGTGCCGTCGAGGTAAACCTTACGGCCGACGACCTGCGCGAGCTGGAAGCCGCGGCTGCGAACATTCAGATTCAGGGGGCTCGGTATCCGGCCGAGATGGAAAAGAAAAGCGGCCTTTAATAGGGCTATGATGAACCAATGCCATGCTAGCTTTTCAAGGAAAAAGAGCCTTACACAATCAGCCAGGATATACATCTTCAGGCTCTTACCTTTTAGAGGCAAAACGTAAACTGTTTGAATTTCGTAATAAGTCGTTTGGTTCTCGCTGTGCCTGGCAAGCCTTCGGGCCTACTTTTGTTTTCATTAAATCCTGGCCTAATAAACGGATACAACAATGCAAAAGCGCGAACTGGGTAAGCACAAATTAGAAGTCTCGGCCATTGGGCTGGGCTGCATGGGCATGAGCTTCGGCTACGGCCCGGCTATAGATAAACAGGACGGTATTGCCCTGATTCGGGCCGCCGTCGAACAGGGCGTTACTTTCTTCGATACGGCGGAGGTATACGGTCCGTTCACCAATGAAGAACTGTTGGGCGAAGCGCTCGAACCATTCAAGGGCGAGGTAGTGATTGCCACCAAATTCGGCTTCAACATCGACGATGAAGGTAACCGGCTGGAAGGGCTTAACAGCCAACCGGAGCGCATTCGAAAAGTGGCCGAAGCCTCGCTGAAACGACTCCGCGTGGATGTGATTGACCTGTTTTATCAGCACCGCGTGGACCCCAACGTACCGATTGAAGACGTAGCCGGTACGGTACGCGATCTTATCCGGGAAGGAAAGGTGAAACACTTTGGCTTGTCGGAGGCTGGTGCGCAGACCATTCGGCGAGCTAATGCCGTGCAGCCAGTTACAGCCCTGCAAAGCGAATACTCGCTCTGGACTCGCCAGCACGAAGCCGAAATCATTCCGACTATTGAAGAGTTGGGTATTGGTCTGGTGGCCTATAGCCCGCTCGGTAAGGGCTTCCTGACCGGTAAGATGGACGAAAGCGCCCAGTTCGCCCAGGGTGACATTCGGAACATTCTGCCACGCTTCACGGAAGATGCCCGCAAAGCAAACCAGGCCCTGGTTGATTTGTTGAACACGTTTGCTGCCCGCCGAAACGCCACCGCAGCTCAGATTGCGCTGGCCTGGGTACTGGCGCAGAAGCCGTGGATTGTACCCATTCCCGGTACGACAAAACTGCACCGCCTGACGGAAAACAACGGAGCTGTGACCATTCAGCTAACCGCCGAAGAGCTTCAGGAGATTGAAGCGGCTTCTACCGAAATTAAGGTGGTTGGAACCCGCTACCCCGAACAGATGGAAAAAACGACGGGCTTGTAACCGCGTCTACCCTTTCCGCCAAACGCTTACCATAGAAAGCCATGAAGCCAGAAGAAACGAATCCATCCATTTCAGCGCAGTCAGACGGTCAATCGTTGGCCCGACGTAATTTCCTCAGGGCAGGCGCCACGCTTGGAGCGACTCTGGTGACAGCACCTGCCTTACCTAACGGGGCAACAATCGGTAACCAGTCATCAGAACTGGCTACGATCACGAACGCCGTACGCTGGGTTCAGGGAAATTCACCATGGAGGTGTCGTCGCTGGGGTTAGGCTGCATGGGCATGAGCTACCACCGCGGCCGGATTCCAGACCGGAAGGTATCGATAGCGCTGATCCGTAAAGCCGTCGACGAGGGCGTTACGTTATTCGACACCGCCGAAGTGTATGGTCCGTTCGTGAATGAAGAGTTAGTCGGAGAGGCTCTGGCTCCGATGCGGAAGCGTGTTATGGTCTCGACCAAGTTCGGGTTCAATATTCAGGATGGTAAAATAGCGGGCCTGAACAGCCGTCCCGAGTACATCCGCGCCGTCGTGAACCAATCGCTGAAGCGGCTCCGCACCGACTACATCGACCTGCTCTACCAGCACCGCGTGGACCCCAATGTACCCATTGAAGACGTTGCCGGTACGGTCAAAGACCTGATACAAGAAGGCAAAGTCAGGCGGTTCGGCCTAAGTGAAGCCAGCGTCCAGACCATCCGGAAAGCGCACGCGGTGCATCCGGTTACGGTGGTGCAAAGTGAGTATTCGCTGATGTGGCGGAAACCCGAAGAAAGCGTACTACCGGCCCTCGAAGAACTCGGCATCGGCTTTATCCCCTACAGCCCGCTATGCCGGGGGTATCTGGCCGGTATGCTGAATGAGCAGACAAAATTTTACGCTGCGAATGATAATCGCGCTGGTCTGCCCCGTTATACCCCCGAAGCTCTGAAGCTGAACCGGCCCATCGTCGATGCGCTCGTTGATTTCGGTATTTCCCGCGGCATGACGCCGGCTCAGGTTGCGCTGGCCTGGCTGCTGGCGCAAAAGCCGTGGATCATACCCATTCCGGGTACCACCAAAGCGGCCCACCTGGGTGAGAACCTGGCAGTTGCCGACCTGCAGATTGCTTCGGAAGAATTACAGGAACTGGGTAACGTCATCGCCAAAATCCCTATCCACGGCGACCGCTACACCGCCGAGGAACAACGGCGGGTGGAGAAATAGGCTGTACATAATCAATCCGGGAAGATTGATTCATTTTGCAGCGGGTCGGAGGCTTTGGCAAGTCTAGGCCTCGCTGGTTATTTTAGGAAACCTGCGTCCGGTATTCATTGGGCGATTGCCCGACCCGCTGCTTAAATACCCGGCTAAAATGCTGTGGATATTTGAAGCCTAACTCAAAAGCTACGTCATTGATCGTCTTGGCCGGGTCAAAAATCTTGTCTTTGGCGACATCGATCAGCTTGGACTGGATAAACTCCTGCGCTGTTTTTCCGATTTCTTTCTTCACCAGATCGCCAAAATAGCTGGGCGATAAATTTAACTGATCTGCACAGTAGGCCACCGAAGGCAGGCCATTTGTTTGCGGCTTTTCGGATCGAAAATACTGGTCAAGCAACGCTTCAAACCGTTCCAGAATGCCCTGATGCACATGCTCGCGGGTAAGGAACTGGCGGTCGTAGAACCGGACACAGTAGTCAAGAAGCAACTCAATATTGGCCACAACCAGTTTTCTGCTGTGTTTGTCGATGGCGTGCTGTAACTCGTACTCGATCTTGGCCAGACAATCCAGAAAGATCTGTCGCTCCCGTTCGGATAAATGTAGCGCTTCCTTGGATTGGTAGCCAAAAAACGTGTACTCCTGTATGTGTCGTCCCAGCGAAGTGCCCCGGATCAGATCCGGATGGAAAACGAGAACGTAGCCCTTTGGCTGATACGTTTCGCCGTTACTGTTCATGCCTGCCACCTGTCCGGGTGCCAGAAACACCAGCGTCCCCTCCTGGTAATCGTACGTATGCCGACCATACACCAGGTCACCACATTTCACCTCTTTCAGGAAGATTGTATAAAAGCCAAAATACATCCGGGAGCCCTGCCGGGGAGCCGCCTTCGACAAGTCGACGACACTAACCAGTGGGTGCAGGGTTTCGTTATTGTTAAAAGCATTGTAATCGCTTATTGTCTCAAACCGGAGCGGGTCGTTCATGTCGCTAATTGGTTCATTCAGTTCAAAATTAAGGAATGCCAGACGCTTTCCCGGATAGCCATCCCCTTAATCCGGAATATTGGTAGAAATGTCCGTAATCTGCATACTATCGGGGGTCAGGAAGTTATGACCTTTGTAAGGTTTAATAATGTAAAGCATGCAAACGGTCCGGTTAAACAATGGTGTGGAAATGCCCATTCTGGGGTTTGGGGTTTTTCAGATTCCTGACGTAAACGAATGTAAACGAAGCGTCCTGGATGCCCTTCACATCGGTTATCGGCTAATTGACACGGCGGCTTCGTACGGCAATGAAGAGGCAGTAGGGCGAGCGATTCAACAAAGTGATGTGCCCAGAGAAGATTTATTTATCACGACCAAGCTTTGGATACAATCTGATGGATACGACGGAGCCAAGAAAGCCTTTGACACTTCGTTGAAGAAGCTGCAACTGGACTACCTCGATCTATACCTGATTCACCAGCCGTACGGGGACGTTTACGGTGCGTGGAGAGCCATGCAGGACCTGTATAAAGAGGGTAGGATTCGGGCCATTGGTGTGAGCAACTTTCATTCCGACCGGCTGATTGACCTGATGGTTCACAACGAAATCGTTCCGGCCGTGAATCAGATTGAAACCCATCCGTTCAATCAGCAGATAGAAACGCAGGCATTCCTGGCTGAGAACGGCGTTCAGATTGAATCGTGGGGACCTTTTGCAGAAGGCAAAAACAATATATTCCGTAACGACCTGTTACGTTCGATCGGGCAACGATACAGCAAAAGCGTAGCTCAGGTTATTCTGCGGTGGCTGATTCAGCGGGGAGTCGTGGTCATCCCAAAATCGGTTCGGAAGGAACGCATGGAGGAAAATTTTAACGTGTTCGATTTTACACTAACCGAGCCGGATATGGCGGCTATTGCCGGGCTGGATACGGGTCAAAGCCTGTTTTTTGACCACCGCGACCCAGCTATAGTTAAATGGCTGGGCGAAAGAAAACTAACTACATAAATCAGTACGAATATGAACGGTATTGTTAATTGTAAACTCATTATGATTCTGCTCGTTGCTTCGCTGTCTACAGGGGCATTCGCGCAGGACGGAATCATCTTTCCGAAAGGCGAAAAATCGGCTCCCGACCATCATGTGGGAACGGTCTGGCTCAATGAATTAAGCAAGCCCGACAGCACCTTTACGTACAGCATCGCAATGGCCACTTTCGCGCCTAATTCCAGATTGCACTGGCATACGCATCCAGGTGGGCAGATATTGTTATTTACAGACGGGGTCGGCTATTATCAGGAAAAAGGAAAACCCAGACAAACCGTTCGCAAGGGTGAGATCATCAAGTGCCAGCCGGGCGTAGAGCATTGGCACGGATCAACCCCGACGAGTGGCGTTACGTATATTGCCACGACGCCTACCCAAAAAGGAAGAACTATCTGGTTTAAGCGGGTGACTGATGCAGAATACGCTGGCAAAAACTAAACTTAACATCATGCCTATCAATAAACTGGTAAATACCTGGATGAAGGTATCCCTTCTCGGATTCTGCTTCTTCATCATGGGGGTGCAATCAGCTCTCGCGCAGGCAAACAAAGCAGGCAGTGCAAACGCGGAGCAGGAGATTATCAGGCTCTCGAAGGATAAATGGCGGTGGATGGCCGAGAAAAAAGCCGATACATTGGCGGCTCTCTTTCACGACAAGGCGGTCTTTGTCCACATGGGTGGTTCCTGGGGCAAGGAACAGGAAGTCAATATTATCCGATCTGGCGGTATTCATTACAAAAAAGCGGATATCCAGAAAGTGTCGGTGAATATCATCGGCACAACGGCCATACTCCTGAATAAAATCACCTTACTGGCAGTTGTTGGTGGAAATGAAGTCACCAATCCGTTCGAGGTCACGGAAGTATATGTTCAGGAAAACGGAGCGTGGAAATTAGGAGCCCTCTCGTTCACCCGACTGATAGGTCAATAGCAATACGATATACTTGTTGATCTCGCTGTGTTTGTCTGTATAGATGGTGGGAGCACTTAACTGATGCCGTATTCCCCGTCTCAGAGCCGTATTGAGTAATGGAAAGAAGCGTTTAAGGCCGTTTTCTCAACAGCGTAAGATTATCCGTATGACCCACCTAAAGCTTTTCTTCCTGATAGGACTCTTTGCGTTCTGTTCAGCTAAATCCGTAAAGGCGCAGCAGCCGACGAATGCCGCGAATTCACTCCGTATGGAAGCAGGTCAGGAACTGAGTGCAGCGCAGCAGGCAATCGTTACCATTTCCGCTTTTACAGCGCAGGGCAATATGGCGCAATTGCAGAACGCCCTGAACACCGGATTAGACGCGGGTTTGACCGTCAATGAACTTAAAGAAATTCTGGTGCAGCTTTATGCATATGCCGGGTTTCCACGAAGTCTGAACGCCCTCCACAGTTTTATGGATGTGCTGAAGGCCCGAAAACAACAAGGAATAATCGATAAACCGGGTAGAGAGCCTGCGCCACTACCGGCCAATAAAACAAAGCGGCAACTGGGTACGGAACTGCAAACTCGCCTTGTAGGCGTGCCCATTACGGGTGAGGTGTACGAGTTTGCACCCGCCATCGACCAGTTTCTGAAAGAACACTTGTTTGGCGATATTTTCGGTCGGGATAACCTGGACTGGAAAACCCGGGAAATTGCTACTATTTCGGCGTTGGCCAGCCTGAGCGGTGTCGAAAATCAACTGCGCGCTCATTTTGGAGTTGGCTTATACAACGGACTTACGGAGCAACAGCTTACCCAGCTCGTGTCTATCATTCAGACCAGCGTAGGGATAAACGAAGGCAATGCGGCAAACCAGGTATTGCAAACGGTTCTAAAGAGAACGCCACGTACTAAAGCTATTGTTCAGGCAGCCACGCTATTTCTAAAAGGAGAAAAAATCACGAACAGTAATTTTACGGGCAACGCATGGCTTCAGCAACTGATCGTGTCTGATAGTCTGAATCCCACGCAGGTCGGTAGCGTAACGTTTGAGCCAGGCGCCCGAACAAACTGGCATTCACATCCCGCCGGACAGATTCTGCTCATTACGGATGGCATCGGTTACTATCAGGAACAAGGTAGCCCGAAACGAATTATCCGGAAAGGAGAGGTTGTCAACTGCCCGCCCAACGTTCCGCACTGGCATGGGGCCAGCAAGGACGATCCGCTAGTGCAGGTTGCCATTACAAATACCTATAAAGGTGCAGTCGTCTGGTTGAATCCGGTAGCTGATGAAGAATACAATAAGTAATAAAACGGCCCGCTCGTTAAAGGCGGAGCCGTAGTCTGGATGTTTGAAATTCGTAAAAGATTGTTTGTTTCTCGTTACCTTAGTAGGAACAGCACCAATAATTTTATAAGCTGATTTATACTCCATTTTTCGCCCCACGGTATGGCAAACATAACCTTCAAACTCAATGGGAAAAGCCAGACACTGACGGCCGACCCGCAAATGCCCCTGCTTTGGGCACTTCGCGACGTAATTGGTCTGACAGGCACCAAATATGGCTGTGGCGTTGGTCAGTGTGGAGCCTGTACGGTTCACCTGAACGGGATGGCGGTGCGTTCGTGCCAGCTGCCCATCTCTTCCCTGGCCAATCAGGAAGTCACGACGATTGAAGGCTTGTCGCAGAAAGGCGACCATCCCGTGCAGAAAGCCTGGCTCGACCACGACGTAGCGCAGTGTGGCTACTGTCAGGCCGGGCAAATGATGAGTGCGGCTTCACTGCTGAAAACCAATCCGAATCCGAGTGATGCCGATATTGATGCGTTCATGAGTGGCAACCTCTGCCGCTGCGGAACGTACCTGCGTATTAAAGAAGCCATCAAATCAGTCGCCCAAAAGTAGTTACGCGTTGTCGTCAACTCAAAAACAGAACCTTGACCATGAACAATTGCCAAACTACTTATAACCGGCGGTCCTTCCTGAAGGCGTCGCTGCTTTCGGGCGGTGGCATGATGCTCAGCATAAGCTGGTTATCTAGCGTTAAGGCGACCGATATTCCGGCCGCCAATAAAATGCAGGCGCTGAACCTGCCTCCGCAATGGGCCCAACTCAACGGCTACATTCAGATTACGCCGGACAACGTAATCAAACTCATGTGCCCCAATCCGGAATTCGGGCAGAATGTGATGACGTCGCTGCCCATGATGCTGGCCGAAGAACTGGACGTAAACTGGGCGGATGTCGTGGTCGAAATGGCTCCGCACGATAATACGAAGTTCGGTTCTCAGTTTACGGGCGGGAGTCAGTCGGTTCGCGCTTACTGGAAGCCCCTTCGCACGGCTGGGGCCGCAGCCCGGCAGATGCTGCGGGAGGCAGCCGCCCAAACCTGGAACGTGCCGGTGGAGGAAGTAACCACCAAAACGGGAATGATCATCCACGAAAAAACCATGCGCACGGCTAAGTACGGCGAGATGGCTTCCAAAGCCGCCGGAATTCCCGTGCCCAAGGACGTTAAAGTTAAAACCCCAAAGGAGTTCAGCATTGTCAGAAGCCCACAGAAAAATGTGGAGGGTCTGAAGATCGTGACGGGAAAGCCGCTGTTTGGTCTGGATTTCCGCCAGGAAGGTATGCTCATCGCCATGATTCAGCATCCACCGGCCTTCGGCATGAAACTCAAGTCGTTTGATGCCTCGCAGGCGCTGAAAATGCCGGGGATTAACGATGTCTTTAGCATCACCTTGTTTGAGGAAGGTTCGGAACGGGGTGCCTTTGAAACCCGGTCGTTTAATGAGCTGCTGGTGGTTGTAGGTAAAACGACCTGGGAGGTCATGAATGCCCGCAAAAAATTAAAGGCCCAGTGGGAGACTACTCCTGAGATTAAGGAAACCATGAATGCATTCGGGCGTAAAGTCGAGGAGATTACGCCCGCCGGTCTGGAAAGTACCACCGCGCATCTGGATAAGATGAAGGAATGGGCGCAAAAACCGGCAACTGAGCTCCGCAAGGACGGAGACCCGGAAACGGCCTTCAAAAATGCGGCCCAGGTCATCGAACGAACCTACACGGCACCCTTCCTGGCGCATAACTGTATGGAGCCGATGAATTTCTTCGCCCATGTGACCGACGAGAAAGCCTTGCTGGCCGGACCCCTGCAAGCTCCGGGCATTGCCGAACAGACCCTGGCCAAACGTTTAGACCTGCCCGCCGAGAAGATTGAGATACAGATGACGCGCATGGGCGGAGGGTTTGGCCGTCGGGCCTATTCGCATTATCTGGTGGAAGCGGCTCTGATCTCCAAAAAAGCCAAAGCCCCCATCAAGCTGGTCTACTCCCGCGAAGACGACATGACCTACGGCATCTATCGCCCGATGTACACGGCTACGTATCGCGCGGCCCTGGATGCGAACAAAAACCTGGTTGCGTTCCATGTGAAAGGGGGTGGTGTCCCGGAGCATCCGATTCATGCTAACCGCTTCCCGGCCGGAGCCGTTGATAACTACCTGGCCGAAGGTTGGCAGATTCCGTCCAATATCACCATTGGGGCTTTCCGGGCACCACGCTCCAACTTCAACGCAGCCGCCGAGCAGTCGTTTCTGGACGAACTGGCGGAGGCCATGGGCAAAGACCCCATCGAGTTCCGGCTGGAACTCCTGAAACGGGCCAAGGAAAACCCAGTCGGCAAAAACAACGACTATGACCCTGACCCGTATGCGGGTGTACTGACGCTGGTACGCGACAAGTCGGACTGGAACAAACCGGGTCATGAAAAGTATAGCCGGGGTGTGGCTGCTTATTTCTGCCACAACTCCTACGCAGCCCACGTGGTCGATATGGTAACCCGCGATGGTCAGCCCTACGTAGAGCGGGTATTTAGCGCCATGGACTGCGGTATCGTGATCAATCCCGAATCGGCAAAAAACATGGTACAGGGAGCGGTGGTCGATGGCATCGGCAACGCGTTCTACGGTGCCCTGACGCACAAGAACGGGGCTGCCGAGCAATCGAACTTCCACAACTACCGCATCATTCGGCATAACGAAGCGCCGAAGCAGATAGAGGTCTACTTTGTGGAGAACGACATCGACCCGACTGGCCTAGGCGAACCGCCTTTCCCGCCCGTATTTGGCGCGGTGGCTAATGCCCTCTACAAAAACAAGGGTAAACGGTTTTATAACCAGCCGTTTGGGTCGGAACTGGAGAAAAAGATTTCCGGGTAGTTGCCCAGTCCTGATTAGGGCCGGAATCGTTTGAATTGGTTCCGGCTTTCTTTTTTGAAATCTATTGTGCCGAAGGGCCAGCATGGAAAAGTGCTGGCCCTTCGGCTATTCTGTTCCGTAGTGGAAACCGCGCTGGCCAACTAAATGACTTTCAAGACGAATCAGGAGCCTCACCGCTGGGGTATTTCCCAAAGAGCTAATTAAACTTGTTCGTTTCTTTACCTGGAGAATGCTACTCAAAGAGGCTTTCACCGAATCATGCTCCTGATTCTGTATTTTCGAGCGTTTTTACGCTTCCAGTATCCAGCATGAAGAAATTTGCTCTGCTTTTAAGTTGCCTTTTGCTCGCAGGCACTGCCTTTTCCCAAAGTGAGCTGACCCTGAAAACCCGCTCCTACCGCCAGCAGCATGAGCGGCAGTTACTTGACGAATTCAGGGGTTTGCTCGCCATTCCCAATGTAGTATATGATACGGCAGGTATTCAAAAAACGGCGGGCTATATCGCCGATATGTTGAAACGGCGGGGCATTCAACCCCAGCTACTAGATGGCCGCACAAAAGGCGTTCCCCCGGCAGTCTATGGCGAAGTGATGGTGCCGGGCGCGACAAAAACGGTGGTCTTTTACGCGCATTACGATGGCCAGCCTGTCAATCCGAACCAATGGGCCGAGGGCCTGAAACCGTTCGAGCCGGCCCTGTACAGTGGTCGGCTGGACGCGGGCGGACAGCCCGTTTCCCTGCCCAAACCCGGCGAGCCGATCAATCCGGACTGGCGTATCTATGCCCGGAGTTCGTCCGACGACAAGGCAGGCGTGTTCACGATTCTGGCCGCTTACGATGCGCTGCTGAAGATGAACGTAAAGCCCACGGCCAACCTTAAGTTCTTTTTCGAAGGCGAAGAGGAAGCCGGTTCCACCCACCTGAATGAGATTCTGGAACGCCACAAAGACAAGCTGAAAAGCGATCTCTGGATCATCTGCGACGGCCCTGTGCATCAGACGGGCCGCAAACAGGTGCAGTTCGGCGTTCGGGGCGACATCAATGTGGAACTAAAAGTATACGCATCCAAACGCCCCCTTCATAGCGGTCATTACGGGAACTGGGCGCCCAACCCGGCCATGATGCTCGCCCGGCTGCTGGCGTCCATGAAAGATGACGATGGCAATGTGCTGATTAAGGGCTTCTATGACGACGTAACGCCCCTCACTGAACTGGAGAAGCAGGCACTGACCAGGATTCCGGCGATTGACGAGCGGCTTCGGCAGGAACTGGGCTTTGGCAAGGCCGAAGGGGGCGGCAAATCGCTGGCTGAACTCCTGATGCGCCCTTCGCTGAACATTAATGGGTTATCGAGTGCCAACGTCGGTAAGCTGGCGGCCAACGTTATCCCTACCTCAGCCACAGCCACGCTCGACCTGCGGCTCGTGCTGGGTAACGATGCCAGGCGGCAGGTGCAGAAAGTTATCGATCACGTCGTTGCGCAGGGGTATTACGTTACGCAAAAGGAAAGCATCACCGACGAAGAACGGGCGAAATACCCACGCATTGCCCGGATTACTGCTGAATCAGGCTACAACGCTCAGCGGACGCCTATGGACCTGCCCATCGCCCAGACTGTCGTGAAAGCGGTTCAGTCGACGGTTAAGGACAACATTGTGCTGCAGCCAAGCCTGGGCGGCAGTTTACCGCTGTATCTGTTCGAACAGATTCTGAAGACGCCAACGATAACCGTTCCGGTTGCTAACCATGACAACAATCAGCACGCCGAAAACGAAAACCTGCGTCTTCAGAACCTGTGGGACGGCCTGGAAACCTACGTAGCGCTGATGCGGCTCTGAGTCGGTCAGTGCGCTACGAGCCAGTTCTCGCCTACCCCGATGCCGGTCTCCATCTGCACCGCCATCGGGATGGCGTTTTTCATGATTCGGTCCACGTTTTCGCGCAGCAACTCAAGTTCCTCCTTATGCGCGTCGAACACCAGTTCGTCATGAACGGTCAGAATCATCTTTGACTTCAGCTGCTCGCGCTGCATGAACTCGTGAATCTGAATCATAGCGATCTTGAGCATGTCGGCCGCGCTGCCCTGGATGGGCGCGTTGATAGCGTTACGTTCGGCAAACAAACGGTCGGTCATGTTGCGCGAGTTAATGTCGCGCAGATACCGGCGTCGGCCCAGAATTGTTTCGGCATACCCGAAGCCCCGCGCTTTCTCGATGCTCTGATCCATGAACGCCTTGACGGCCGGGAACTCCACGAAGTATTCCTCGATGATTTGCGACGCTTCCTTGCGCGGAATCTTCAGCCGCTGGGCCAGTCCGAACGACGAAATACCGTAGATGATGCCGAAGTTGATGGTTTTGGCTTTCCGGCGCATGTCGCCCGTTACGTCGCTGATGGGGACGTGGAAGACCTTGCTGGCCGTCTGCGTATGAATATCCACCCCGTTGTTGAACGCATCAAGCATGGTTTTGTCGCCACTGAAGGCCGCCATAATCCGCAGTTCGATCTGTGAGTAGTCGGCTGACATAATCAGGAACTCCGGCCCGCGCGGTACGAACGCCTTCCGGATTTCCTGCCCACGGGGCGTCCGGATGGGAATATTCTGGAGGTTTGGATTGGCAGAACTCAACCGCCCAGTGGAAGCCACCGCCTGATTGAACGACGTATGAATCCGGCCATCGCGCTTGCTGATCAGCAAGGGCAGCGCGTCTACGTACGTGTTTTTCAGCTTAATCAGCTCCCGGTAGTCCAGAATCTTCCGGGCTATTTCGTGTTCGGCTTCCAGCTTGGATAGAATCTCCTCGCCCGTTGCGTACTGGCCAGTACGGGTCTTTTTGGCGTTCTTATCGAGTTTCAGCTTGTCGAACAGAATCTCGCCCAGCTGCTTTGGCGAACCAATATTGAACGACTCGCCCGCAATCTCGAAAATCTCCTGCTGCACCTGCCGCATATCTGTATCGAGCGTGGCCGACAGTTCGGCGAGGGCGTTGGTGTCAATCGTAATTCCTTCGAGTTCCAGATCGGCCAGCACCTGCACCAACGGCATCTCGACCTGATCGAATAGTTTATGCAGGTTATCTTTTTCCAGCCGGGGCAGAAAGGTCTCTTTGAGTTGCAGCGTAATATCGGCATCCTCACCGGCGTACTCAACCACTTTCTGCACGTCCACGTCCCGCATGGTCAGCTGCCCTTTGCCCCGCTTGCCGATCAGCGCTTCAATCTCAACCGGCTGGTAGTTCAGGTACGTCATGGCCATCATGTCCATATTATGGCGCATTTCGGGCTCAATCAGGTAGTGGGCAATCATGGTATCGAACAGTTTACCCTGTACTTCCACGCCGTACTTTTTCAGCATCAGCAGGTCATACTTGAGGTTCTGGCCGACTTTTTCAATGTTCGGGTTTTCGAATACCGGTTTGAACTGATCGACAATGGCCTGCGCTTCGTCGCGGTCGGCCGAAACAGGCACGTAAAAGGCTTCGCCGGCCCGATACGCAAACGAAAGCCCCACCAGATCGGCCTCGACCGGATCAATGGCAGTCGTTTCGGAGTCAAAGCAAAGACTCGTCTGCTGGCTCAGATAATGCACCAGACTCGCCCGCAGTTCCGGGGTGTCGACCAGCCGGTAGTCGTGTTTAACGGACAGGATCGTCTTCCGGCGTTCCGGCTGGTTTTCGTCAAGTTCATAGTCCGGGTAAACGTCCAGATAAGCGGGCGCGTCCGCGCCGGTTTCGGTTACTTCCTTACCGGGCGCATCATCTGTAGTAATCGTATCGATTATGTGGTCGGGCGTAGCGGCTGAGGCCGACGCAACGGGGGCTTTCACGGCGGTACGTTTGGCCCTGGGCTTTTTGGCCGGTTCAGCCGCTGCCGGGCTTGCTGTAGACTGCTCAGCGGCTGGCGCGTCCGGGCTGTTGAAATCAAAGGGCAGATCACCCGCTCCCGATGGATTCAGCGCGCCCATGTTCGGGAACGGCAGAAACGCGGGCGCATCACCACCCGGCGAATCGAACAGGTCCATTTGCGCGGGCGCGTTATTCTTGAAGGCCGCTGGCAGTGGCTGCTCGTCGAAGTTGTTGCCGAGTAACCGCGTTTTCATCTGCCGGAACTCCAGCTCGTCCAGCAGAGCCGCCAGCCGGGGCTTGTCGTATTCGGTATGCCGCAGCCGATCTTCGTCGAAGTCAACCGGCACGTCGAGGTGAATCGTAGCCAGTTGTTTCGACAGCAATCCCTGCTGTCCGTAGTTGACGACGTTCTCTTTAAGTTTCCCTTTTAGCTGGTCGGCGTTGGCAATCAGGTTTTCGACACTGCCAAAGTCGGCGATGAGTTTCTGCGCCGTTTTTTCGCCAATGCCCGGAATACCCGGAATGTTATCGACCGAATCGCCCACCAGACCAAGCATATCGGTTACCTGCTCAATACGTTCAATTCCCCAGCGTTCGCAGACTTCTTTTACGCCCTGCTTCTCGGCCGGTTTTCCCATAAACGCCGGTTTATAGATGTGAACGTGCTCTTCGACCAGTTGACCGTAGTCTTTGTCGGGCGTCATCATAAAAACCTCAAAATCGGCCAGGGAGGCTTTTTTGGCAATTGTTCCAATGATGTCGTCGGCTTCGTAGCCATCCATAATCAGGATGGGAATGTGCATGGCCTCCACAATCTGTTTGATGTAAGGCGTAGCCACGCTGATATCTTCCGGCTGCGACTGCCGGGTGGCCTTGTACATCGGGAACTGCTCGTGGCGGAACGTCTTCTTGGATGAGTCGAACGCGACACCGATGTGGGTGGGTTTTTCCTTCGTCAGCACCTCGATCATGGCGTTCATGAAGCCAAAGATGGCCGAGGTATTCACGCCCCGCGAGGAGATCCGGGGCGATTTGCTGAAGGCGAAATGAGCGCGGTAAATGAGGGCCAGCGCGTCTAATAAAAACAGTTTTTTCTGTGGTTTGGCCATTCGATGCAGGTCACAAGTCAATGCCCAAAGGTCGAAAGACTTGCGGACAATCGCGCGCTTTCGCCCCGACATTTTGACGGTCAGAATAAGGGTTTACCCTATACAACAAAACATCTCCAGTGGGGTTTTGATTCCGCCCGAACGGCCCCAAACCGGCTTAAATAACAATAAGCCGCTCTTACGGAGCGGCTTATTGCAAATCAACTCAGGCTGGCTGATACTAGGGTAACAGCAACCGGTCAATAACGTGAATGACCCCATTGGTAGCAGACAGATCCGGACCGATAACCCGCGACGCAGTGCTGTTATTGCCGCGCCCAGTTACCGTAATGCCGGTTGTGCTGGTAGCGGCCGTAATGGTCCCGCCCTGCAGGGTTGTCAGGCTCTGCCCGTTGGTAATCAGGGGCGTGTAGGCGCGGGCGTTGTTAATTACATGATAGGACAGAATCTGGGCCAGCGTGGCGGCTGGTAAGGCATTCACATCCTCCACCGTTTTTATATTCGGGTTGGCGGCCGTAAACGCGGCATCTGTCGGTGCGAAGACCGTCAGCGGACCATTGGCGATCAAGGCCCCGCCGATACCTGCCTTAGCCACGGCGGCCTGCAGGAACGTAAACGAATAGGTCGGAAAAAGTGTCGGAATTCCCTGAAGGGTGGCCGCTATATTACCCAGAACTGGCGGCAGCAGCACCCGGTCAATGACGTGAACCGCCCCATTGCTGGCCTGACCATCCAGCGATACAACCCGCGCGCCATTCACCGAAATACTGGTTGACGTCGCCGATGAGGTCGTGCTGGACGCGGCTTTCGTGACGTAAAGCGGTAGACCACCTAACGTCTGCTGCGGAGTATTCACAGCTGCGGGAATCGCCGACGACTCAACCTTGCTGCCAATAACGTGGTATTGCAATACAGCGACCAGCAACGGTACCTGTGTAGCTGGTATGTTATTGATCGCATTCGTATCGGCGTAGCCAAACGCTCTGAACGCAGCATCCGTCGGCGCAAAAACGGTCAGATTACCCGGCTGGCTTAGCGGGCCATTCAGCCCGGCTTTCACTAAGGCTTTTTTCAAAATAGTAAACTGGTTCCCCGTCGAAATAAGGCTATAAATCGTCGGCGGGGCCGGGGTGTTGTCTTCGTCTTTTTTACAGGACGAAAACGCCAGGACAAGCCCGGTTAGCAGAACCGCGAATAGGCCACGGCTCCGCAAAGCAGTCATGCGTTGCATTGTCAGCATGTGATTTGGGAGGTTAGATGATGTAGCAGGTTAAAGAGAGTTTCTTTCCTGTCGGTGACAACCGATCAGATCACCATTTTGTTTAATGAATTTTTTACCTGGTTCAACAAACCAATACCTCAACGATTGACCAGCTTTCAACTGCCTTTACCAGATCCGGGAATAGACAGAGCGACTGAGGCAACCGTTATGCTACTTTACAACTCACCCCATCGATGGCTTCCAACGCTCGCAGGAAGGAGTTGGCAGGCGACACTTTCAGCGTTCGCGACTGCAGGCTGACCTCGATCCGTTCGATGGGGTCCACTACGTTCAGCAGCAGCGTACAGGTGCCAGGATGGGCGTTGACCAGTTCATTGATCTGGCTGACAAGCTGGGCGTTCAGCGCATCGAGCGTTAGCGACACCCGAATTTCCTTACACATCTTATCGCGCATCTCGGTCAGCAGCCGGATGGTCGTTGGCTTGAATTCGAGCTGGTCGGAGTTCCACTTATTCTGCGTTTTACCCGTAATGTGCAGGAATCGACCGACCTCAACGTACTGCCCCAGCCGGACGTAATCGTCGCCGAAAAGCGCCATTTCAATGGCCGTGCTGTAATCTTCGACCTTGAAGATACAGAACGGGTTACCGTTTTTGGCAATCTTCGTCTGCATGGCCGAAACAATCCCGGCCACCTTGATCTCGGGCGATCGGGTCTCGAAAATCTTGTCGAGCGTACAGTTGCAGAAACCGTCGAGTTCCAGTGTAAACTCATCCAGCGGATGCCCGGTCAGGTAGAACCCAACGACGTCTTTCTCGTATTTTAGCTTCTCGATCTGGTTCCACTCCGGCACCACAGGCGCTTTGGGCCGCGCCAGCATCGGCTCGCCACCCGCCCCGCCGAACAGCGACTGCTGAGCCGCGGCCTTCTCGGCGTGGTAGTTGTTGGCGTAGCGGATAATTTTTTCCAGGAAAGCACTGTTTTCCGTCGGCGGAATCTCGAAGAACTGCGCCCGGTGGTACTCGTCCAGCGCATCAAAGGCACCGGCATAAGCCAGCGATTCAAGTGTTTTCTTGTTCACCGTCCGCAGGTTAACCCGAATCGCGAAGTCGAACATATCCTTATAGGGGCCACCCGCCTGCCGCTCTTCAATAATGGCTTCAACGGCTGCGTCGCCCGCGCCTTTGATACCCGCCAGACCGAACCGGATTTCGCCTTTTTTATTAACGCCGAACACGCGCTCCGATTCGTTTACGTCGGGGCCCAGCACCGGAATCCCGAGGTTTTTACATTCTTCGAGGAAGAACGTAATCTTTTCGATGTTACCGAGACAGGAGGTCAGGACGGCCGCCATGTACTCGGGTTTGTAATACGTTTTGAGGTAAGCCGTCTGGTAGGCGACGAACGCGTAACAGGTCGAGTGCGATTTATTGAAGGCATAAGACGCAAAGGCTTCCCAGTCGGTCCAGACTTTCTCGCAGATTTTCAGGTTCAGGCCATTGGCTGCGCAGCCATCCATGAACTTGCCCTTCATTTTGTCGAGCACGTCCTTCTGCTTTTTCCCCATCGCCTTCCGCAGCACGTCGGCGTCGCCCTTGGTGAAGTTGCCGAGTTTCTGCGACAGCAGCATCAGCTGCTCCTGATAGACCGTAATGCCGTACGTATCGGCCAGGTATTCCTCCATTTCGGGAAGGTCGTACTTAACCTCCTCGCGGCCGTGTTTACGGGCAATGTAGTTCGGGATGTAGGCAATCGGCCCCGGACGGTAGAGCGCGTTCATAGCAATGAGGTCCTCAAAGCGGTCGGGCTTGAGGTCCTTCATGTGCTTTTTCATTCCGTCGGATTCGAACTGGAAAATAGCGTTCGTTTCGCCCCGCTGAAACAACTCATAAGCTTTCGGGTCGTCGAGCGGAATATCGTCAATATCGGTTTCGACGCCATTCACGAAGAAGCCGCCATGATTTTGCCGGATGAGTCGGAGGCACTCTTTAATGATGGTGAGGTTCCGTAACCCCAGAAAGTCCATCTTGATTACGCCCGCATCCTCAATCACCTTACCCTCATACTGAGTGATGATCAGGTTGGTATCTTTCGAGGTCGATACCGGCACAATGTTCGACAGATCGTCGGGCGCAATGATGATCCCGGCTGCGTGAACGCCCGTGTTTCGTACCGTACCTTCAAGCCGACGCGCCTGCTGCAGGACATTCTGCACTTTCTCGGTATCGATCAGCTTCATGGCCCGGCCCGTTGCCTGATCGCCTGATTCGAGCGCCCGCATTCGTTTCACGTTCTCGACTTCATCCGGCTGAATAATATTGGCCAGACCACCCGGTCCGTCGATCGGGTCCTCAAAGATGCGCCGGAGCGTCATGTTGTAGGTCGGCTTGTCGGGAACCAGCTTCGCCAGCGCGTTGGCATCTGACAGGGGCAGGTCCATCACCCGGCTGACGTCCTTGATAGCCGACTTGGCGGCCATGGTGCCGTATGTAACGATGGCGGCAACCTGCTGTTTGCCGTACTTCTGCACGACGTAATCGATTACCTTCTGTCGGCCTTCGTCGTCGAAGTCCGTATCAATATCGGGCATCGACTTCCGGTCGGGGTTCAGGAACCGCTCGAACAGCAGATCGTATTTGATGGGGTCGATGTTGGTAATGCCGATGCAATAAGCCACGGCGCTTCCGGCTGCCGAACCGCGCCCCGGACCAACCATGACGCCGAGGTCACGACCGGCCTTAATGAAGTCGGCAACGATCAGGAAGTAGCCGGCAAACCCCATTGTTTTGATGGTAAACAACTCGAAGTCAAGGCGCTCCTGTACATGGCTCTCAATTTCGCTGTAACGCTTCCGAGCCCCCTCGTAGGTCAGATGTTTGAGGTATTCCCACTGGTTGGCAACGTCGTCGGCGTGAATCTGAAACTCCTGCGGAATCGGGAAATTCGGCAGCAGGATATCGCGCTTAAGCTTCAGTGTTTCAACCTTGTCGACAATCTCGTTGGTGTTGTCGATGGCTTCGGGCAGGTCATGGAACAGCGTCGTCATCTCCTGCGTGTTCTTGAAATAGAACTGGTCGGAGAAGAAGGCAAAGCGGGTATTTTTGGGCATAGCCTCATCGTCGCTGAATTCCTTCATCGACGGCGTACTCTGCTTTTCGCCCGTATTGACGCACAGCAAAATGTCGTGCGCGACCCAGTCGTCGCGATCCACGTAATGCGAATCGTTCGACGCGATAATCTTGACGTTATACTTCCGGGCAAGCTTGACCAGCACCTCATTGGCCTTGATCTGGTCGGGAATCTCGTGGCGCTGCAACTCAACGTAGTAGTCCTCACCAAAGCGGTCGAGCCACCATTTGAACTCGGCTTCGCCTGCTTCTTCGCCTTTTTTGAGGATGGTCTTGGGCACAATGGCCCCAATGCAGCAGGTGGTAGCAATCAGACCCTCTTTGTACTGGTCAATGAGCGCTTTGGTGACGCGGGGGTACTTGCCGTATAGCCCCTCCATATACCCCAGCGAACAGAGTTTCGCCAGGTTCTTATAGCCCGTCGGGTTTTTGGCCAGTAGCAGCTGGTGGTACCGGATATCTTTCTGTTCTTTGGTAAACTGCTTTCGGGTATGATCGTCCACAACGTAGAACTCGCAGCCGACAATGGGTTTGATGCCCTGCTTGCTGGCTTCGGCTACAAATTCAAACACGCCGAACATATTGCCGTGATCGGTGATAGCCACGGCGGGCATATTGTCGGCTTTGGCCTTCTTAACCAGCTTCTTAATGTCGGCCTGCCCGTCGAGCAGCGAGTATTGAGTATGGCAGTGGAGGTGTGAGAATTGCATACGTTAACCAGATTACAGCCTAAAAATAGCCAGATTTGTCCGGCAACGGGCAAGGGCAAACCGGAAATTTACCCAGATTTTTAGTAATCACTTGATCTCAATCGACTTAGGACGTAATTATCATTTTCTCCGGCAACAGGAACGTTCACTAACGAAAAAACGGGCTGCACAGCCCGTTTTTCGTCTTGTATGCTTAACTGTTTAACTCTACAGGTTCATTCGCTTCAGTTCGCCTACTGCATGATCGGCCGCACGGGCCGTCAGGGCCATGTAGGTTAGGGATGGATTCACGCAGGACGAGGATACCATAGCTGCCCCATCCGTAACAAACACGTTCTTGGCGCCCCACACCTGATTCCAGGCGTTCAGCACCGACGTTTTGGGGTCACGGCCCATCCGCGCAGCGCCCATCTCGTGGATGCCGATACCGGGATTCTTCGTGTTGTCATTGCGCGTTTTGACATTTTTCAAACCAGCCGCTTCCAGCATCTCGGCGGCATCGTTCATCATCGCTTTCCGCATACCCACTGTGTTCTCGCCCCAGCCCGCGTCGAACTCGATAATGGGTAAACCCCACTTGTCTTTTTTGTCGGACAGGCGCATTCGGTTGTTCGGATCGGGCAGGGTTTCGCCAAAACCGCCAATATTAAACTCCCAGCGACCGGGTCGGGTCAGGTTGTCTTTAAACTCCGGCCCAAAGCCTTCTTTCGAAGCGCCCGCAACCCAGTCCTGACGGCCACCCCGGCCCTGGTAGCCAAATCCCCGCACGAAGTCTTTTCGTTTATCGTCGCCCCAGTTGGCAAACCGTGGAATATAAATGCCGTTGCCCCGCCGACCGTAATAATACATATCCTGTAAGCCCTCGTACTCGCCCGAAGCGCCGGCACCCAAATGGTGGTCCATCAGGTTACGTCCCAACTGATCCGAATCATTACCCAGACCATTCGGAAACCGCTTCGATGTAGATTGCATCATGATCCAGGCCGTATTTAGTGTAGAGGCATTGAGGAAGATGATTTTGGCGTAATACTCCTGATGCTGCTTGGTATTCTGGTCGATGACCCGCACGCCGACGGCTTTGTTTTTCTGGTCGTCGTAGATTACCTGATACGCAATCTTATCGGTGATGACGGTCAGATTGCCGGTTTTAACGGCGGCCGGCAATGTAGCTGCCTGCGTGCTAAAATACGCCCCGAACGGACAGCCCCGCACGCATAGATTCCGGAACTGGCACGAAGCCCGGCCCAGATCGGTATGGATTTTCTGCGCCTGCGAGATGATAGCCGGGCGGCCGATCACCAGATGACGGCCTTTAAAGTTCTTTTCAATTCCTGATTTGGCCAGCAACTCAATGCTGTTCATCTGCATAGGCGGCACAAACTCGCCATCCGGCAGAACCGCCAGTCCATCGCGGTTACCCGAAACGCCCGCAAAGCGTTCGACGTAAGAGTACCAGGGCGCTAAATCTTTGTAGCGAATTGGCCAGTCGACGCCGTGACCGTCTTCAAGATTGGCCGTAAAATCCCGTTCGTTGAACCGGTAACTCTGCCGTCCCCATACCAGCGACCGACCACCCAGATGATAGGCCCGAATCCAGTCATACGGACGTTTCTCCAGGTACGGCACATCAACATCGCGGGTGAACATATGCCGCTGATCTTCGCCCGGTTTCCCACCCGAGCGGGCGTTGGCCCAATATTCTTCGGCGGCCCAGAGTTCGATTTTTCCCCGGTGCGGAAACTCCCAGGGGTCTTTCATGGCCGTCGTGTAGTCGGTTACGTGCTTCAGGTCGTGTCCCCGTTCCAGCATCAGCACCTTCAGGCCTTTCTGGGTTAATTCTTTGGCGGCCCAGCCGCCCGATATACCGGAACCTACCACGATAGCGTCGTAAGTCATTGCTTTTTTCGCGTCAAGAGTAAGATTCATGGAGATCAGCAGGAAGAAACAACGGTCAGCACCGAACTGCCGGACGGTGGATTGTTAGGAATGATGCACAAGGGGTTAGCAGTCGGCTTACGTTGCCCATGCTTTCTGGCCGTCTTTCAGTTTGACAACGCCTTCGTACCGACCCGGAATGGGTACGTAAGCCAGGGCCTGCGTACAGCCAATCTCCGAGCTGAAATAGCCCAGAATCGTCAGCTCTTTGACTAGGGTGAAAAAAGGCACAAGAGCCGCATTTTTGTCGGCGTCCTTCACCACGACGCCCGTTTCGGCATCCACCAGTTTAGCCTCGGTCTGATCGCTGCCCGCCGGCGCAAAAGCGCCCAGGGTTGTTTCAGGATCCTTGGCGAGCTTCTCCTGCCGTTTGGGGTGTTGTTTCGCTTCAGCTTTAGCCAGTTGCTCAAACTGCTTCAGAATCGCTGTTTTCTGTTCAATCGGTAAGTTAACGAAGCCTTTGCTGTAGGCTTTCTGGCTTTCGGCCTCAACGGCGTTTAAGCCTTTCCGGAAGTGCGCCTGCTGGGCGGGCTTATAGCAGTCGTTCAGGATCAGCCGGATTGTCTCGGCCACCTTCGCGTCTTTTGCGCCCGGCGTGGAGGTAGCCGGCATGATAACCTCCGTAATTTCGTCGAGCAGCGCCTGCTCGTTGGGCTGTAACGCAAAAGGAGCCGCTATTCGCTTTTCGGAACGGTGGGGCTGATAGCCCTGCAGAACGGAAGCCATCGTCGGCGCCGACAGTGCACTGCCCATTGCCAGGGCAACCTGAAGTATCGCTTCTCTACGTTTCATAATAACCCTATAAATCAGTGCTCTTTTCCGGCACCTTGACAGCGAATCGGCTTATACTCAAGGCCACCTAAGCACTACTGTGCTATGAAAGCGGTTTATATTACGCTTATACCTATTTAAGCGGGCAATTGGGAGCGGCTCGTTATTGCAATGCATAGGTGGAGCGCTGCCTATAGAAGACCCAGCCACTGACTTTATAATCCTGATAATTAGTTATCACTAAAAGCCAAATCCAATATCTGCTGCGCTTTTTTCAAATTATTCAACGTAGCATCGACAGCTAACTTGCCATCCTCGTAAACTCGATAGTCATCTTTCCAACGTAGCACGGTCATGTATCGCCCGTTGCCCATACGCTTTGGCCGTTCAACGGCGGCATTCAACTGGCGGCCAGCTTCTGTAAGCTGGTAATAAGCTTTTTCACGAGCTTCGTTTCGTTGGGCTTCCACTTTCGCTTCTATTTTGAAGCAAAGCGTATCACCTTCCAATTGCAGGTAGGGTGTATATAGCTGATCCGGCAGATTCTTGAAGTACCACCAGAAGCCAAAAAAACCGCCTGAGGGATTTGCTACATAATCCCAGTTTGCCCCATCATCCTCACTCACCTCATATAACTCGCCGCGGCTATCGTACAGGACCATAAAAAATCCACGCCAGTCGTCAGCCTGCCAATCTTTAGGGTTTTTCGTTGAAAACTCACGAATGGCGGCATCCAGAGTTTCCAGATGTTGTAGAAAATCCTTGAAGATCGCATTATCAACGCCCCTACTTTTCCCCGTTCGTAGAACTTCTAAAAAATCACTTCGTAGATAGGTCTTGAATACGCCTAACGTATTGAATTTTGACTGATACCCAGTTTTAAAATAGAGGGGTATCATCTGATCTTCTGTATAACCAGCTTCGCGAATTTGACCGTAATACCTGTTAAGTTGATCTGAATGATTACTGGTATGCGTTTTATCTTCAACCAAAATTGCCAATTTATCCGGTAGCTCCTTGTTGATCTCAATCAGAATATCCAGCTTTTCGACCTGTCGTCGAACCCCAACCGTTTTAAGATTTGAGAGATCATAATCTGGCTTTACCTTTTGAATCATTGATGCAATAAAGCGCTGTGCCGTCTGATGTAAGACAGAATCCGCATGTTGCCACTTAGGATCAGCCCAGGCAGCAAGCCAGCATATAAACGCATCCTGTGATAGCTCACTGGTTGCAAACGAGAATAAATTGGGGCGATCCTGGTTTATCATTATTTCAAAGATTTACTATAAAGGGTGTGTTAATACTTCGTATCTACTGCTCCTGGCTAAGAAAAATATAAACTATACAGCACTGGAAGGCACATCAGCGACAAACCCTCCCCCTGCTCTTTTACGGGTGGATTATACGGAATGAAGGCGGCACGGCGTTTGATAGTCAAAAACCAGATTTAACCCATCTCTACATCCAACTCATGGCTACTCGTAACGCCGTTCGATCGCTCCGTAATCTGTTTGTTGTTTCCTTAGCCATTAGTGCGCTTACGTCGGCCTGTAAACAGTCGGGCAGCAGTGAACCCGAAATCGACCCGCGCGAACAGTACGTCGGCACATACGTGGGTGGCTACCAAAGCATTATCCGCTTTGGTGGAGCTGAGTTAAAGCCCGAATCCGGCACGATCAGCGTTGGCGTTTCCAAAGGCTCAAACCCCAAAGAAATTTACATCGATGTAGCGGCTAACCGCCCGTATAAGGTAACGGCCGAACTGAACGGGTCGAACTTTACCGTGATTGACCGGAACAAAGATCAGATTTTCGTGCAGGGCACCACCTTCGATGGCGATTACAAGGCTACGGGCGTGTTTGACCAGAATCAGATTGCCATTGCCACCACGACCGAATCGCTGCAGGGCGGTACGCTTATCAGTCGGTCGGAGTCCATTACGGGGACCAAGAAATAATTACCTTCGCACCGGTTCCTAACTCCGGTTTTTTATGAGATCACTCGTTCTGACCGGCCTGATGGCCGGTTTTTTTCTGTCAGCCTCGGCACAGACAGCGCGTACCCGCCCCTCTGAAGCAACCAACCCTGTTCTTCAGGAAGCTCAGGCGGAGTCAGTAGGCATGAGCACAACCCGGCTTCAACGCATGGACGCCGTGATCAACGACTATGTTGCCAAAGGCCGACAGGCGGGCGTGGGCGTGCTGGTAGCCCGCAACGGCCGCATCGTGTACCACAAAGCTTATGGCCAGGATGATATTCAGGCGAAAACGCCCCTCAAACGCGACGCGATTTTTCGTATTGCCTCGCAGACTAAAGCAATTACCAGCATCGGCCTGATGCTGCTGTTTGAGGAAGGCAAGTTCCTGCTCGACGACCCCATCTCGAAATACATTCCGGCTTTCAAAACCCCGAAAGTGCTGGACAAATACAACGAGAAAGACACCACCTATACGACCGTTCCGGCCCGGCGTGAAATTACGATCCGGCAACTCCTGACCCATACGTCCGGCATTAGCTACCCAGGCATCGGCACGAAGGAAGCCGTTGCCATTTACGCCAAAAACCGGATTCCAAGCGGTATTGGTACGCCCACCGGTACGCTGGCCGACGCGATGGACCGACTGGCTGCTCTGCCGCTTATGCACCAGCCCGGCGAGAAATGGACGTATGGCCTGAGTGTAGACGTGCTCGGTCGCCTGATTGAAGTCCTGTCAAGTCAGTCGCTCGATCAGTTTCTGCGGACGCGGCTGTTCGAGCCCCTGGGTATGAACGATACGTATTTTTATCTGCCAGCCTCCCGGCAGAACCGTCTGGCACGGGTTTATACCGAAGATTCCACAAAGACTCTCCGCCGACTGCCAGCCCAGGGCGGTATTTCGGAAGATTACCCCAAACAGCCCGGTACGTATTATTCGGGGGGGGCGGGTTTGTCGTCAACGCTGTATGATTACGCTATTTTCCTGCAGATGATGCTCAACGGGGGCGAATACGGCGGTAAACGCTTTCTTAGCCCGACAACCGTCCGGCTGATTACGACCAACCAGATTGGCGACCTGAACCAGGGGCTGGATAAGTTTGGGCTGGGTTTCGCCATTACGTCGGAGCGGAGCGCGACCCGACTACCCACATCGCAGGGGTCGTATAACTGGGGCGGATTCTTCGGTACAACGTACTGGGTTGATCCGAAGGAAGGGATTGTGGCTCTGTTGTACACCCAGAAAGTGCCGAACAGTTACGGCGATCTGAACGACAAATTCAAGGTACTGGTGTATCAGGCCATTACGCAGATGAACGATTCAAACCGGTAAAACCGAACGTTGTCCTTCTTTTCATTCAGAGCTTCTGTTATTCATCTACAGAAGCTCTGAAACGTTTTTAAGCCATGAAATCATTTCTGACTCTCTGCCTGCTGTTTTCGGCGTCCTTCGCGTATGCGCAGGCTGTTTCTACCTCAGCCGGAGCCACCAAGGCGGCCAAGAACAAACCGGGTACTACCGCGGCCGTTTCCCTGTCTTCATCGGCATCGACCAGCACAGCCGACGAAAAAGCAATTGCCAACGCCGAGCGACACCGGTTCAATGCGCAGGTCAACAAAGACTACGCGGTGCTAAATCAACTCCTTGCTGATGACCTGGTTTATACGCATTCCCACGGCGGCACCGATACTAAGCAGTCGTATATCCAGTCTATTCGCGATGGCAAATCCCAGTACGACGCCATTGATATTCTGGAACAGAAAATCCGCGTGTACGGCAACACCGCCGTTGTCAACGGTATCTGTATGATTAAGGCAACGAACAATGGTGAATCCATCAATACGCGGCTACGCTATACCGATGTGTACGTTCGCAACGGCTCGCAGTGGCAGATGGTTACGTGGCAGTCGTTACGGCTGGCGCAGTAATCAGACTTTCAGATACTCACGTAACTCCTTGGCGTCCTGAGCGTTCATTCGTCCGGCCAGCACCAGCCGGAGCTGCCGACGGCGCAGGGCGCTTTCGTAACGATTTTTTTCCTCATCGGTTTGCGGAATGACGGCCGGTACCTCAATGGGTCGGCCGCTCTGATCTACGGCCACGAATGTATAGAAGGCGCTGTTGGTGCTGACCCGGATACCCGCCGGAATATCCTCGGCCCATACTTCAATAAACACTTCCATGGAGGAACTGAAGGCACGGGTAACCTGTGCCTTCATCGTAACGATATTACCCAGTCGGATGGGTTCGGCAAACGATACGTTATCGACGGAGGCCGTCACGACAATCCGGTTGGAATGTTTCTGCGCGGCAATAGCAGCAGCAATGTCCATGAAGTGCAGCAGGCGCCCGCCCATCAGGTTGTTGAGCGTATTGGTGTCGTTGGGCAGCACCATCTCGGTCATGACCGTTATAGAGTCGCGGGCGTGTTTTGGTTGAGGCATATAAAGCCGGTTTGTTGATTGCGGTTAATTCAGTCTGCAAACCAACCACCGAAAACCGAATTCAGCAAACTGGCCGTAGGTTTAGCCCTTCATTCAGCCTCTGCTTTGCAAACAATTTTCTGTATTTTTGTTAAATTGATTCCCTGATTTATCCAAGAATATGGAGCGTTTAGTGAACTACTTCGAGCATATCCCTTCCTCCCACCGCAGCCTGATTCTGGTGGGCGGTATTGCGTTCTTCTGGCTGGTTGAGAGTGCAGTGCCCTTATTTCGCTTCGATTACCGGAAAGTCCATCATGCCGGAATCAATATCTTCTTTACGCTCACAACCATCATCGTTAATTTCTGTCTGGCCTTTATCCTGCTTCGAACGAGCGACTGGACCGTAAAGCACCAGATTGGCCTGCTGCAATGGGTCAACTGGCCGCTCTGGGCCGAGGCTATCGTTGGTTTGCTGGCGCTCGACCTGGTGGGTGCCTGGCTACCCCACTGGACGGAGCATAAGGTAAAGTTTCTGTGGCGCTTTCACCTGATTCACCATACCGACGCCTACGTCGATACGACGACGGCCAATCGTCACCACCCCGGCGAAAGCGTAATCCGGTTCGCCTTCACGACGCTGGCCGTTCTGCTGACCGGGGCACCGATGTGGCTCGTTTTCCTGTACCAAGCCCTGTCGGTCATGCTCTCGCAGTTTAACCACGCCAACATCGAACTGCCGCGCTGGGCCGACCGGCTGCTGGGTTTGCTGATCGTAACGCCGAACATGCATCACGTGCATCATCATTACGTTTTGCCGGTTACGAACACCAACTACGGCAATATTTTCCCGTACTGGGATCGGCTCTTTGGTACGTATCATGAAATGGCGGGTAAGGACCTGCGCTACGGGATTGATACCCACCCGGAACCGCACGAACACTCCCACATCGGCAGTCTGCTGAAAATTCCGTTCCAGCGCTACCGTTCGCCGGTCGGTGAATCGAAGCCCAGTTCGGTTAAAAGCGAATCGGTTACGTAGCCCGGCAATTGCCTGACTGCCGGGCAATCGAATTCAGGAACTAATCCCATTGAAAACCGTTTATGCTGTTGAAACAAGTTCAACTAATAAACAGATTTCACTCATGGCAGCAGGATCCTATGCCGTCGAAGCGACCGATGCGAACTTCAACGAACTGATTAATTCCGATAAGCCGGTTTTAGTAGATTTTTGGGCTGAATGGTGTGGCCCCTGTAAGATGATCGGCCCGGTCGTAGAACAACTCGCCGGCGAATACGAAGGCAAAGCCGTTGTCGCTAAAATGGACGTTGACCAGAACGCCCGCATTCCGGCCCAGTTTGGTATCCGGAGCATTCCCACCCTGATGGTGTTCAAGAATGGTCAGCTGATCGATAAAGTGATTGGTGCCGTTCCGCGCAACGTGCTGGAGCAAAAACTACAAGCCGCCTTATAATTTGACTTGCAGATACATAAAAAAGCCGGCCCTGAGCAATCAGGGCCGGCTTTTTTATGTCAGTATGTTTAAACCTTCAGGTTTAAACATACCCCAATTTATACCAGCATCCGCATTGGATCTTCGAGCAGTTGCTTGAAGGTTTGCAGGAACGCGGCTCCCGTGGCCCCATCTACGACGCGGTGATCGCAGGAGAGCGTAACCTTCATTACGTTCGTGGGTTTAGCAACCTCGCCTTCAAACTTCACGGTTTGCTTAATGGCCCCCACCGCCAGAATGCAGGCATCGGGCGGGTTAATGATGGCGGTAAACTCGTCAATACCGAACATACCGAGGTTCGAGATCGAGAACGTGCTGCCTTCCCAGTCTTTCGGCTGCAGTTTCTTGTCTTTGGCTTTACCCGCCATTTCTTTTACTTCACCCGCAATGGTCGAGAGCGTTTTCTGGTCGGCATTACGTACCACGGGCACCAGCAGACCTTCATCAACGGCGACGGCGACGCCAATGTTTACGTACTTGTACTTGCGGATCTTGTCACCGAGCCAGGACGAATTGACGTTCGGGTGTTGTTTCAGCGCTACGGCTGCGGCTTTGATCACGAAGTCGTTGAACGAAATCTTGACCGAGCTGACCCCGTTGACCGTACCCCGCAGTTCCATTGCCTTGTCCATGTTGATTTCCATGGTCAGGTAGAAGTGTGGCGCGGTGAACAGGCTTTCGCTCAACCGGCGCGCAATCGTTTTGCGCATCTGGCTGACCGGTACATCTTCGTACTCGCCCCCAACGGATGTTGACTGGGCAACCGGTTCGGGTTGTGGCGCAGCCGGAGCGGGTTGCCCAGCAGATGCCGAAGCCGGTTGAGCCGTTGCGGGCTTCGGCTGCGGTACAAACGATTCAACGTCGCTTTTCACAATCCGGCCTTCGGGACCACTGCCCTTTACCTGAGCCAGACTGATTCCTTTTTCTTCCGCAATGCGCTTGGCCAGCGGAGAGGCTTTTACGCGCCCGTTGGTTTCGGTTACGTCGCCCGCGCTACCCCCGTACGACAAGTCTGTGTCGGCGTTGGCCGGCAGATTGGCCTGTGGGTTCTGCTGAGCCGTTGCGCTGCCGCCTTCGCCGGTAGCGGCTGGCTGAGCCGCCGGAGCACCCGCGCTGCCACCACCATCGAGCAGGACTTTGAAGTTGGCGCCTTTCTCGCCTACTACGGCAATGATGTCGTCAACAGCAACCGACGAACCTTCTTTTACACCAACGTAAAGCAGCGTACCTTCTTCATAGGCTTCCAGATCCATGGTTGCCTTGTCGGTTTCGACTTCCGCCAGGATGTCGCCCGACTTTACGGTATCACCTTCTTTCTTATGCCAGGCGACAATAGTCCCTTCGGTCATGGTGTCGCTCATCTTCGGCATCCGGATCACCGAGGCATTCACGTTTTCGGCGGGAGCCGCCGATATAGCTTCTTTATCGGGCAGATTCGTTGCCACTTCATCTGTCTTGGTAGTACCACTCGGTGCGGGCACAGCACCATTTGCCGATGGCGCCGGTGCAGCTGCCTCCTGACTACCGCCACTCGAGCCGTTGAGCAGGGCTTTATAATCTTCACCATCGGCACCAATAACGGCCAGAACGCCATCTACTGGCACAGAAGCCCCTTTTTCGACGCCGATGTAAAGCAGCGTACCTTCTTCGTAGGCTTCCAGATCCATGGTTGCCTTATCGGTTTCGACTTCCGCCAGGACGTCGCCGGATTTAACTTTATCGCCCACTTTTTTGTGCCACTCCGCAATGACGCCTTCGGTCATGGTGTCGCTCATTTTGGGCATTCGGATTAGTTCAGCCATATTCAGCTATATAATGTCGGGTTAGACAACGAGACAGGGTCGAGCGCCAAATTTAGCGGAAAGCGGGTAACGTTGTATCGCTGCACCGGGGTTTTCTCTATCAACAACCAGCGGGGCCTTTCGGTTACGGTTGGCATCCCGCCACGCCTTCAGGCGGTTGGTCAGTTATTCAACCCACAACACGAGCCCTTTCAGGTACCCTCCTTCGGGGTGAAACAAACTCACGGGGTGATCGGCGGGCTGGCTAAGGTGGTGCAGTACCCGCACCTGCCGTCCGGCTTCGATGGCAGCCGCCACAATAGTATTGTAGAACAACTCGCGGTCAACCACCTGCGAGCACGAAAACGTAAACAGAATCCCTCCTTTGGCGACCCGACGCATTCCCTCGGCGTTCAGGCGTTTGTAGCCCTGCACAGCCCGGTGCCGCGCCGACAGGCTCTTGGCAAAGGCCGGCGGATCAAGCACGACCACGTCGTATTGATGATCGTGGGCTTTGAGGTAGTGCATGACATCCTCGGCATAGGCTTCGTGTTCACCAATACGCTGGCGGTTTTCAGCCTCACCAAAATTAGCCGCTACATTCTGATTTGTCAGGTCGATTGCCTTCTGCGATACGTCCACCGAATGAACCAGACTGGCACCGGCCTGGAGGGCATATACCGAAAACCCGCCCGAATAACAGAAGGCATTCAGCACCTTTTTGCCCTGCGCGTACCGGGCCAGCAAAGCACGGTTGTCGCGCTGGTCGAGGAAGAAGCCGGTTTTCTGCCCCGTGATCCAGTCCACCAGAAACGTATTGCCATTTTCCTGAACCGGATGCGGCACGGGTGTGCGGCCATACAGGTAACTGTTTGTGACCCCGGCCCCGTATTCGTCGGGCAGCGTATCGGCACTTTTGTCGTAAACCGCCTTGAGTTCGTCGCTAAAGACGGCTTTCAGCGCGTCGGTGATGAGTTGCCGCTCGCGGTGCATACCAATGGAATGGGCCTGGAGCACCGCTACCCCGTTATACATATCCACAATCAGGCCTGTGCAGCCATCACCTTCGCCGTGCACGAGCCGGTAACAGTTGGTTGATTCGGCGTCGACAATTGCCTGCCGGATACTGCGGATATGGGTTAATTTCTGCGTCCAGTAAGCCAGATCGGGCGTAACGGGTCCGCCTGCGGTCGCGCCGAACGAAAATATCCGCACCGCAATGCTGCCGTCGTGATAATGACCGGTGGCCAGGTATTTCTTTTTATTGTCATACACCTCCACCACATCGCCATCCTCCAGGTTGCCCTCATAGCGTCCGATAGCCCGCGAAAATACCCAGGGGTGAAAGCGCCGGACGGCCTCATCGCGCCCGGCTTGCAGAAATAGCTTGGAAAATGTCATTCGTCTTTGGAAAAGACTGCAAAGATACGTCAGGTTTTGCTTGCCATTCGGGCGTCAGCAGAATCTCTTGCTCCAATGGCTTGTCTGGCAGGGACCCTATAATCCGCTTTGCGCAGTGCCGCATAAAAAAAGCTGTTCGTTTTGCGTAAAACTGACCCATCTTTGCGTTTTAAACTCGCAACCATTTTCAATCATGCAGCGACGCAGTTTTCTCAAGCAATCCGGCATGCTGGCAGCCGGTGCCTTTGCCCTTTCCCAGCCCGACCTTCTGGCCGGTGCCCCAACCAAGACGATCAATCCGTTTGGCGTTCAGCTATACAGCGTTCGCGATCTGCTACCCAAAGACCCTAAGGGTATCATGACGCAACTGGCTAAAATGGGCTATAAACAATTCGAAAGTTATGGCGGACCACAGGGCTTCCTGTGGGGCATGCAGCCGAAGGAAATCAAATCCTTCCTCAACGATCTGGGCGTAAAGATGGTGAGTACGCACTTCGATTTCCGGGGTCAGACCAGCAAACCCGACGGGCTGAAAAAGAGCATCGAGATGGCGAAGGGAGCCGGTTTGACTTACCTGCTCTGCCCATACATCGGCCCGCAGAAATCGTTCGACGACTGGAAAAAAATCGCCGATCAGTTCAATGCCGCTGGCGAAGAAGCCCGTAAGGCTGGCTTGAAATTTGGTTACCACAACCATGATTACTCATTCAAGCCACTCGATGGCAAACTACCCCAGGAATACCTGCTGGCCAACACCGACCCCAAGAACGTGATGTTCGAGCTGGATTTGTGCTGGATTGACGTAGCGGGTGTCGATACCATTGATCACCTGAAAAAATACGGCAACCGTTACGAGCTGTGCCATATCAAAGATTACACGAAAGAGAATGGCAAACCCGTGCAGAATGATCTGGGCAAGGGTGCCGTTGACTTCAAGAAGACGCTGCGGGCGGCTATGAACAGCAACATCAAGTATTTCCTGGTTGAGCAGGAAGAGTATCCGCAGGCGGTCATGACCAGCATGCAGAACGATGCCGAGTACATGAAAAAATTGTCGGTGTAAACCTTCTTTAGTTGTTAAAACGTTTGTGGCCCGCCGATATCGGCGGGCCACAAACGTTTTAATTGATGCTAACCTCCACTTACATCAGCGCAATACCATCCTCCCGGATCAGAATTTTACGCTCTTTATAAAGCGTCCCGACCGCTTTCTTGAAGGTTTTCTTGCTCATTTCCAGCGTCTGATAAATGGCCTGCGGATCACTGTGATCGGTCAAGGCCAGAAAGCCTTTGTTGGCTTTAAGCGCATCCAAGATGCGTTGGGCGTTTGGCTCTACGTTCTGAAAACCGGGTCGTTGCAGACTAACGTCCACCCGATCGTCGTCGCGGATGCGTTTGATATAGCCCGGCATGCGGTCACCGATCTGCACCGTCCGGAAGATTTCGTTATGGTAGAGCAGCCCCCGGTAACGGTCGTTGATAATAACGTTGACGCCGAGGTCCGTCATCTCATAAGCCAGCAGATCGACTTCATCGCCCTCGAACAGGCCCGATACGTCGGGGTCGAGAAACCGGCTCACTTTACTTGACGCGACCAGTCGGCCGGTGTCTTCATCAAGGTAGAGAAACACAACATACCACTGCCCTACCTCCATGGGTCGGCTCTGCTCCCGGTACGGCACGAGCAAATCTTTTTCCAGCCCCCAGTTTAGAAATGCTCCTACGTTCGTAACCGACACCACCGGCAGGGGTGCAAACTCGTCGCGCTGGATGTGGGGCGTCAGCGTGGTGGCAATGGGCCGGTCTTCGGAATCGGTATAGATGAATACGTCAATATCGTCGCCAACCGCCAGCCCGGTCGGTACGTATTTATTGGGCAGCAACAGGTCGTTACCGTCGTCATCGCCCAGGAAAAACCCGACGCTGGTCTCGCGCAGGGCCGTAAGCCTGTTCATTCGGCCAAGTTCAATCATAAAACGTCTGCTGGATTCGTGGCAGCAAAAATAAGGATAAAAGCCTGGTTCGGCTCAGGCCGTGTAGCAAAAGGCTTTCTTTCAACCTGCTCGCGAACAGGCTGAATACGTTGATAACCGCATAAAGGCCCCGAAGTTCACCCGATTGCAGTGAGTGACTGAACATGCCTAAAACTCCATAGTACAGAGAAAGCATTGCTGACCTCAACCCGATACGGGCACAAGGAACCTCCCAAAAAATTTTGATGCCGGATTAAGAAAGCTTCTCCATATTGCTATTTCCTGCACAACCTGAAACTATGAATCCCATACGTTACTACGCTTTCGACAGTTTGAGAGCCACCATGATGCTGCTGGGACTAGTGCTGCATGCCAGTGGCCCTTACATACATAATCCTTACGTACCCGACGATCCGCAGACGGCCTTGCTCTGGTTTGACTGACAATATGCGTTCATTCATATTTTCCGGATGCCTGTGTTCTTTGTCCTCACCGGTTTTTTCTCGGCTTTATTGCTTCAAAGACGCGGAATAACCAGTTTTATTCGCAACCGCTGCCAGCGAGTTCTGTATCCGTTCATTGTCTTTTTCTGCCTTATGAACGTCATCCGGGTGACTACCTTGTTTCTCGTTACCCCTCATGAACTCGACCAGATTCCCGGACCAACCCTGTTCGGGATTCCGCTGCTGGCGCTGGGTCTGACCGCCCATTTATGGTTTCTATATCTGCTTCTCTATTTCTATAGCGGCACATGGCTACTGACGCGTCTGATTGGAAGCAGCCAGTTTCCCCACCCAACAATCAGTAAAGTTCTCGTATCACCCTTGGCTCTTGCAGGCTGGGTTGGTTTACTTGCTCTTGTGTTATACGGTATGCCCGTTGCGACCTTTTTTGCGGATGGAGACCTGCTGCTGAACTGGCGAATAATGCTGGGATACGGCCTTTTTTACAGTTTCGGCTGGTTACTCTACCAGGCCCAGGCTATCCGGCAACTGTGGCAACGGTGGGCCTGGCCTTTCCTGTTTGCAGGTGTTCTTATCTTTATTGGCTACCAGTCCCTACTGCCACCCATTACCGATGGACCTAACGTAGCGCCTTCCCGACAAGCGCAGTTGTCAGTTCTATCAGCGGCTTCCAGCTGGCTACTGGGGATTAGCTTTATCGGTTTGTTCGACCGCTACGTAAACCAGACTCACCCGACCTGGCAATATTTCGCGGATGCCTCGTATTGGGTGTATCTCATCCATGTTCCTATATGCGTCTGGATTCAAACCCTTTTGATTCCGGTTGAAGCGCCTGCGCTGGTAAAATTTGGGGTAGTTCTTCTGGTAACCGCGTTTGTTTCCTTGTTAAGCTACGATCTATTAGTTCGCGGCACAGCCATCGGCCGGTGGCTGAATGGTCGCTCTGAACTACCACTCTGGCGACAATGGTTTTCTGCACCTGTTCGTGTTCGATAAGCAACGCTATCCTGAAAGCGTACCAACTTATATGCTTAGCAAAATCAATCTGAAAACAAAAAACCCCGGCAGAGGTATCTACAGGGGTTTTGCTTGATTGATATACTGTAAACAGAGGTCAGGCTCCAAAAATTGCACAGTTGAAAAACTGATGGGTAATTTTTCAATATATTTTCAAAAAATAAATCCGTTAACTTTTTGCCGGAAACTGTTAATACTAGTGCCTTATGCCGTTTTTAGTGCTTGACCTTGAGATGACCGGCCCGGAGCCGGATTATAACGAAATTGTCCAGATAGGTGCTGTTCTCTTTGATGATGAATGGGTGGAGAAAGGCCAGTACCTCACCAACGTTTACCCCGAGAACGAAGATGCGTTTTCGTCGGCCTCCGAGAAAATTCATAACCTCTCTCTGTCCGATCTGGAAGATGCGCCGATGATGTATGACGTGCTGCCCGAACTGGAGGAGTGGATTTGTAAACAGTTGGGCATTCGCGTTCCGCCGGGACAACTGGACCGGACGCCTTATCTGCGCAACGTAATTCTCTGCGGTCAAAGCGTGATCAACGACATTAACTTTCTGAAAGAAGCTTACCGCTACGAGAAACTGAAATGGCCATTCTCACGCGTGCTGCTTGATCTGCACACGCTCAGCTATTTTCTGTTTCGGATACTGCGCGCCAATGGGCGCAACGTGCCCGACCGGCTTAGCCTGACGGCCATCGCCAGTTACTTTGGCTTTGCGCGCGAAGACGGGTTCCATAACGCCCTCGAAGATTCGGTCCTGACGGCCAGGTGCCTGAAAGAAGTCTTCAAGCTAAGCGAAAGCATGAAGTTGCCGGTCCAGTAGTTGTCTCGCTCAAGACGACTGGTAAGCTCTTTGCGTAGTCTGCTTCGGCCGACGATTCTGCCATGTTCGCCAGCCTGCCAGCCCAATAACGATCGCCAGGCCCAGTCCGGCCAGCCAGGGCCAGCGGTTGGGTTGGTGGAGCGGTTCGGCGTTACCGACCAGAATCAGGCCCGCCCAGAAATTAGGCAGTTGGTCGGCACCCTCGGCCGTTTTGAGCCAATCCTGCTTGGCGCGCTGCAGGGCAATATCTTTAGGTTCACCCTCGTACAGATACTTGTAAAACAGCTCGGTCAAGCGATACGTCGCTTCGTTTTGTACGCTCCAGAGCGTTGTCATAACGCTTGGTACGCCAAGAGCCGCAAAGCCGCGACCCAGGCTGAATACACCTTCGCCCCGCTGGTTAGCGCCAATGCCGGTTTTACAGGCCGCCAGCACAACCAACTGGGCGTTGGGCAAGCCATTGTCGCCAAGTTCCGAAAGCCGCAGCGTTGAATCGGCGAAATATAGTAAGGGTTCGCGCTCCGTACTGTCGGCAATGGCGTGGGTAAACAGATGCACAACCCGATACCCCGCTACATCGGTTTGGAAAGCCCGGCGCGTGGCGTTTTCGTGGGTCAGCAGCCTGGCCTGCCTGAAACGACCTGCAATCGTCTCCAGAAAGTTATCGGAATTTATCAGAGCAAGTTGGTTCATAGCCGGGGAAAACTGTACCGGCGCTACGCCCAGAAAATCGCCCACTGGTGAAAGCGATGGACTGTGGGTTCGGTTTTTCAGCAACAAACCGGCGGAGTACGCATAGCTGAACGCATAATCCTTAACGGCATAATCAGGCTGCTGAGCGGATCGGCTTAAAGCTTCGAACGGCAGAAAAAAGCCATCGGGCGAAACAATTACCCGACCAGCAGGCAGTTTCAATGGGGCCAGCAATTGCTGGTATAACCCATGGCTCAATGTCAAAAATTTTCCGAACTGCCGGTTCATATTATCCGGACTGCTCAATAACGGCATAAACGCATACGCAATCCGGTTATAGGGATCAACGGGTTTTCGATGCAGCGTTGCCCGATCAGCCGTTACGTTCAGGATATATAACGCGCTGTCGCCTACGAAATAAGTCACCAGCGAGCCCCCCTGCTTCTTCAGGTATTTTCTGACATCCGAAAGGGCAGTTGTGGTACTATCGTATTTGTAGCGGTAATAGTCCGGATTCGACGCTTCCAGCGTTTTGCGGAAGGTATCCAGCCGATCCTGTTCAAGCAAGAGTTCTGCGTGTGCTTTCGAATAGGCCGCACTGTCGGGCGATATACTCGCGAGACGGGCCTGCCGGTCGGCCACCCGCTGGTTCAGCGCCTGCTCCTGGGCGAGTTGTTTGGGGGCTAAGAGTTGTCGTGCTCCGAGTTCATTGAGTTTGTCGGCCAGCATGACGGCCCGACTTTTCTCTAAAAACCGGAAGGCCTGCTCCGCGTTACCGAGCCGGTAACAGGTTTCAATGGCCCGTTCATACATGGCCCGCGTCTTATCCCGCCAGTAGAGTTTTGATTGCTGGCCGGTATGTTCCCAGCGCATGAAGTCAATCATCTGATCGGCAACCATATACGTCTCCAGCGCGTGGGTTAAATAGTTCGGTTTGTTTTTGTTGGCTATCGCATAATCAAGCCACGTATCGGCCTTGTCCTGAATAAGCGTTAGCAGATAGTCTTTCTGGTCAGCTAGTCGGATGGTTTGTGCGCCGGGCAGACTTTCCACCGCTGGATTCTGAAAGTTAATCGGTATCGTGGTCAGCCCCTGCTGATAGTATCGCAGGGCTTTCGGAAACTCTTTCTTTTTCCAGCAAACATTCCCTAAAGAATTCAACGCGCGGGCTTTAGCGTAAAGATTACGACTTGAATCTACGCCGTATTGAAAATACAGGGATGCCTGTTCATACCGCTTAAGCTGGTAATAAGTTAACCCGAGCGATACGGCGTAATCCGGAGTACTGTGATCCTTGATTTTTTCTGCAATCTCAAATGCCCGTTGGCGATACTGCAGAGCCTTATCGAGTTTACCCTGACTCTCGGCAATGAATCCCAGTTGTTTATAGCCATAAGCAAGAATAGCCGAATAATTTCTTTGGCGGGCAAGTGCAACTGCCTGTTCAGCCGCCCGCTGAGCCTCATCATATTTCTTCAATACGTTCAGCGCCTTAGCTTTATCCTGCAATAGCTTGGCAACCAAAGCTGTGTCACCGATATTTCTGGCTAACTCCTGTCCGCGCTCAGCATTCTGAACACTTTGCTGGTAATCACCAGCTGAGTAATAGACGTAGGCCAAATACAGATACGCATTACTAGCCCATTTGACGCCCGACGGTATATTTTGCCCCAACCGGACAGCCTGCTTCAACACCCTAGCCGCTTGGTAGAGCTGACTGTATTCGCTTAGCAACATACCCAATCGGTAGAATGCCTTGGCCGGCTGGTCAGGGGTTATATCCGACCGATGCGCCTGACTCAGTTGAACAGCCTGTTGCGTAACGTGTATGGCCTGCGGCAACGACTCCGCATATAGGTACGCTAATCCTAACTGTAACAGCCCGTTGATGTAGGTCGAATCGGGTGGGTAGCCGCATTTACGCCATTGCTGTTGCCAGGAGTTCAGAGACTTAATCTGCGCTTCAACGGCTGGCAAATTCGATACACGTTGTAAGAAAGCTGACAACTGTTTAGCCGACGGGCGCTGAGCCAGACCATTAGTCGATAGCCCGGCTACAAGCGCCGAGGCTATGCTTATAGAACAAAATAAGAAGCGGCTCATAGGAGTGGGAGGAAACAAACTAAATGAACTCAACCTTCTCAGATACTGGCTAATAGCTCCGTCAGTCGGCAATTAGGCAATCCAATCTTTTTCAGAGGATGCGTCCTATGCTTCTGCTCCGTAACCGTCCAGATAATACCCGCCAGATACGTACCCCTCACGGAGTCGCCGGTCTGTACCGCTCATGGCCGAAAGCAGTTCCTGGCGCACTTCAGCCATGGTGTATTTCGACACGGTACCCGCAGGCAATAGATCAGGGCGTTCGTGGAGTTGCCGGACCACAAAGCCCGACACGAATGCGCTGGCAAACGAACTGCCCCGCAATGGGGCCCCATTCCAGAACGGACTGGCAAAATGGCCGTAGGTACTGACCACTCCCACATTAACGAATCGACAGGAATAGTTCTCAACCGCTACGTATCCATTTTTCTGCGGCTTAGCCAATCCATTTTGCGACGAAAACAGGCCGGTGTGCTGCAAAAGGTCAGAAAGTAATTTGCCTGCAATTGAATGTCCCAAGTGTAGCTTACTTTGACCAGACGAATAAACCTGCATGACTGACGTAACCGTAATAACGTTTGGGAAGTCGATGCTGTAGCAGGCCGGGTAAACGGGTATATTATCCAGATTGGGGTCAGCCGTTTGTTTTTCGTTACCAGCAGCTGCAACAACAAATACGCCCGCCCGCATCAATTGCTCAATCTTATCTCTGAACAGCGGCTCATCCCGGCCAAATATCCAGCTCATATTGACTACCCGAATGTCGTCAACATCCCGGCGGTGCAGTACGTAATTCAAGGCGTTCAATACGTCAAATAAGGTGGAAAAACCCAGGTTATCGAACGCTTTAACAGGAAGAATTGGCGCATTGTCACCATTCTGCTGGATAATCGCGGCAATGGTTGTTCCATGTCGGGCATCGAGTAGTTGGTTACGATTATTACGGTCAATCAGCCGGTAATCATCATAAGGGCTATTTCGCACCTGACTGGCATTAGGCGGTGTTGAGCGCGCCTGACCAAGTTGTGCTAACCGCGTGCTCAGGCTTGTCAGAAATTCCTGTTGGCCATATGATCGAATCGCGCAATAGCCCAGGTGATTATCATACATGGCGTTACAGTCTTTGATTGGCTGATCTTGGTAGGCCAGCCGGAAACGTCGCTCCTGGTTATTAGCGTCGCGGTATACGTAAGGATTTGGCAGCGTGGGCTCTCCCAGGTTGTTCAGATTGAATTTTATCCCCGTATCCAGCACAGCTACAGTAGGAATGGTGCAGGGCCCGCTGTATTGCCGGTAATTGTCTAAATCATCCGAACTCACAAGTTTAAAATCGCTTTCGGCTGTATTGAGCGGCTCTGAAGCAGCAATCGGCGGCCGTGGTGGTGGCGGGTTGGTATCCCTATCACCAGAAAGTAAAAAATTATCTGTCTGTGAAATTGGCGTAATGCGTCGACTACCGCCATTATCCCAAAGCTCCAGATCCGGAAAGGGCTCTGTTGTTGTTTCGTCCCACTCCAGCAAAACAGTGAACCTGGCCGGTGCCTCTTTGGCCTCTAATTCCGGACAGTCACTTCTAATAATCCGTACTTTTTTATCACCCGAAACTGACCCTAACTTGACCCGCTTACCCGTGCGATCCGGTGTCGTTTCTACTTCCAGCTTTCCACTTTCTAATAAATTCAGATCATCAGCGGTTACGATGACAATTTTCTGTTTCCGTATAGCATACTGCCGAATCCTGTTCTTTGGATCGGGATATTCGGCAACCTGACCGGATAGAAATTTAAATCGTGGATCTGATTCGGGCATTGGCGGGCAGTGCGTACTGGAATGTCTGTTCTTCGGGCTCGCTGTTTTTGCAGCATCCTCAGGTCGATCGGGGTTGACCGGGGTGTGTTCGGCACTCATAGTTATCTCGGGTTAGGGTGTGTTACCAAGTTGTCGAAGCATCCGCTCAGCCTCCTTCTTTCCGTCTAAGTTCTTTGCAATCACTTCGTTAAGCAATTCTTTCGCTTTCGTTTTATCTATCGGTCGTCCGCGTTTGATGCGGGCAATGGCCTCGTAAAACGTACCCGGATTGGCAAACAAGCCTTTCTGTTGACTCAGGCGGTGAAACAGGTCAATGGCTTGGTCGTAATCGGCCCGGCGGAGGGCAACAATACCGGCGTATTTTAATGCACTGTCGTTATTAGGCTGACGCCTGAGTATGGCCTGAAACACCTCCCCCGCCTGCGGCACCCAGCCCTGATTGAACAGTTCAATGCCCCGTTGCAGACTATCGGCCTCATCACCACCCATTGTGACGGGCAGGTTCATAAAATTCTGCGCCATATACTGGTCGGCCAGTTGGCTGCCAGCGGGCGTTGCATCGGCCATTGGGGGGCCGGTATTCGGTTCCGGTAGCAGGAAGTACCAGCCTAAACCCAACAGGAGCACGATGCTGGCGGCCCAGGCCAGCCATCGATACGGACTTTGGGTTATCAAGGGGCGCACGACAGGGTCGGCGGCCGTTTGCTTTTCATCCGTTGCCGATCGGCGCAGGGCGTCTAGTTCGGCCTTACGTATTGCCCAAGCTTCCTGTTGGTCGGCCTGTGCCTTATGTACTGTCCAGGCTTCCTGTCGGGCGGCCTGTTTCGCGGTTACGTAGAACGCCAGTGCTTCGGCCACGGTCGGGTCGGTACGAAGGGCGTCCTCGAAGCGCATTCGCTCCTCGACTGAGAGCTGGCCGGAGAGGTAGTTTTCAATGGTTTCCAGAGTATTCATAGCGCATTTCGAAAACGTTCACGAAGTTTCTCCAAACAACGCAGGCGACTGGTTTTGGCCACGGCGGCCGAGTTATACCCCATAGTCTGCGCAATCTCGTCGTCTGAATACCCTTCGCCCCACGCTAAAATCATGGCGTGACACTTTTCGCCAAGCTCACGCAGGTGGCGGTGCAGGTTATCCACATCACTCTGTGCGATAAGATCCTGCACGGCTGAACGGGCCACATCGGGTAACTGCAATAGCGCATCATCGAGCGAAAGGGTATCATGGACACTACTTCGGTTAGTCGTCTTTTTTCGAATTGCGTCAACACATTTGTTCGTAAAAATTTGATACAGATACGTTTTCAGGCCCGAACGGCCTTCAAACCGCCCATTGCTGATATGCTCAAAGACCGTCAGTATAGCGTCGGAATACGCACTGGCACAGTCGTCTTCATCCAGCCGGTGTTTATGGGTTCCGTCGGCGATGAGGTAATCGTATTTTTCGTAGAGCTTATTCTCGTACAGCCTCCGCTGGGTGCCGCCGGCTCGTATCCCCGCCATCAGTTCGGCATCGGAGAGCTTTCGATTGAAGAATGCCATAGGCGCATAGACATAGAGTGGATAACTGCACGGACAGGCCAGCAACCTGGCTGACAGAACTTTAACGCATCAGCCAATTGCTCATCCGGTAACTGGTTCTTCTCACAAAGCTACACGTAAATACCAGCGCCACACGGACGTAATTCCCCGCTTTATCGTACGTATAAATACGCTGATGAACAGCGGCTTGCGCAAATGTACGATTACGTCTGTTTGCTTCAATAGCGTCCCCACCGACTAACTGGCCATAACCGTCCTATCCACACCTCAACCATCCTTACCGATGGCGCGGGTGCTGACGTTATTCCTAAACCTTAATCAAATCGGCGAAGGGGTTATGCCGTTACAGACGTAACCCGCGCTGGACATCCGCCCGGCTAAGTTTTCGAACCTGGCCGGGCGTCATGTTTTCGGCCGTCAGGCCTTCAATGGCCCAGCGAACCAGACGTAACGTAGGGAAGCCGACGGCAGCCGTCATTCGGCGCACCTGACGGTTCTTGCCTTCATGAAGTGAAATCGATAGCCAGGACGTGGGGATATTGGCCCGGTAACGGATGGGCGGCAGGCGTTCAGGCAGGGCTGGCTCACTAAGGAGGCTGGCCTGAGCAGGCAGTGTGTGGTACGGTTTGCCATCTACCGAGATCGTCACCCCGGCACTGAGTTGCTGGCAGGCTTCGTTGGTTAAAGCCCCTTCGACCTGGACGTAATATGTCCGATTATGCCGGAACTTTGGGTTGAGCAGGCGGTGGTTCAGCTGCTTATCGCTGGTGAGCAGCAGTAATCCCTCGCTGTCGGCATCCAGCCGCCCAACGGGATAGACGTCACCGGGAAAATCATAGTCCAGATCAGCCAGCGTTGATTTGTCGCCCTCGCGCGAAAACTGCGAGAGCATCAGGTAAGGCTTGTAGATGAGAAAATACATACCAGCGAAAGAATGAATGAGCGAATGAGTGAACAATAGCAACCGGCCAGCTAGTCACTCGTTCACTCGTTCGCTCAAATTGAGCCATACCGGACAGTGATCGGCATGGACGGCGTCGGGCAGCATCCGGCAGTCGACGATCCGGTCGCGGAGGTTGTCGGTTACCGATGCGTAATCAATGCGCCAGCCTTTATTACCGTTTCGGGCACCGGCCCGGTAGCTCCACCAGCTATACGCTATGTCGTCGGGATATTTATAACGGAACGAATCGGTCATGCCGCTGCCGAACCAGCGGTCCATCCAGGCCCGTTCGTCGGGCAGGAAACCGGTGGTGTTTTTGTTCCGCACAGGGTCGTGAATATCAATGGCGGTATGAGCGATATTATAATCGCCCACAACGATCAGGTTGGGCCGGGTTTGCCGTAACGCCTGCACATAGTCGAAGAAATCACGCAGGAACTCCATCTTAACGCCCTGCCGGACTTCGCCCGTTGTACCGGACGGGAAATAGCAGTTCAAGAGGGTCAGATCGCCGAAATCGGTGCGCAGAATACGTCCCTCGCAATCGTATACGGCCAGTCCGCAACCCAGAACCACGTTGGTAGGGGCGATTCGGGAGAAGGTCGCCACGCCGGAGTAACCTTTCTTTTCGGCGGCATGCCAGTGATATTGATAGCCTAAAGCTTCAAAGGGGGCTAGGTCCACTACGTCGGTTGTGGCTTTAACCTCCTGGAAGCAAAGAACGTCGAAATTATGCTGAGCGAGCCAGTCCAGCAATCCGTTACGTATAGCCGCCCGGATGCCGTTGATATTATAGGAAATGAGTTGCATACGTTTTATAGCGCAAAGTTCGCAAATAAAAACGGAGAGGGTGCAAAGATTCTAAGCTCTCTGCACCCTCTCCAGTAGTCGGATTCTGACAACTCGTTTCTTTACAAAGGCCCCGTTACCAGTTCGCCTTCCGAAGGAACGGATTTCTTTTTGTCCGTAAATAACAGCACAAAAACGATCAGCACCACGGCTGCAATGCCCGCCGGCACCAGCCAGACCGATAGCCAGTCTTTGGTGCCGTCGGGACGCGTGTACATATCCAGCACCACCCCCGACAGCTTGGAGCCGATTCCCATCCCAATACCGTAAGTCGCCAGCGAGATCAGGCCCTGCGCCGACGATTTAATTCGTTCACCTGCTTTGTTGTCCGTGTAAATCTGGCCCGTTACGAAAAAGAAGTCGTAGCAGACGCCATGCAGAATGATAGCCAGATAAAGCATCCATTCGCCCGATCCGCCGTCGCCGTAACCGAAGCATATAAAGCGAACAATCCAGGCAATCAACCCCACGATCAGCATTTTCTTTACGCCCAGCCGCGTGTAGGCCAGCGGAATCAGCAGCATGAAAATAACTTCCGATGCCTGTCCCAGCGACATTTTGTTCTCTACGTTCTGCATGCCGCCGTCCGTCAGCGATGGATTAGCCATAGCGTAATAAAACGACAGCGGAATACAGATCAGCACCGATGACATAAAGAAAATGGCAAATGAGCGGTCCTTGAACAGCTTGAACGCATCTAGACCCATAATCTGCGCGAACGACGTTGAGGTCGTTGCCTTCGGGGGCGTGTCAGGCAGGAAGAACGCAAACACGCCAAGCCCCAGCGCCGAATACATGGATAGCTGGAAAATAGTCACCTTGTCCCCAAAGCCGTAGTACCCAACGATGTTGGTAACGACAATCCAGGCCACCGTACCCAGTACGCGAATACCCGGAAACTCTTTCTCGGGCGTAGTCATCTGCTGCATCGCAATTGAGCTGGTCAGCGCCAGCGTTGGTGCGAAGGTCAGGCAGTAAGCCAGAATCAGGTAAAAAAAGTTATCCGGGTCGGTGTTCTGGGTGATGAAGTACAGGACAACCGCCCCCAGCAGGTTCAGAACGCCCAGAACTTTCTGAGCGGCAAAGTACCGGTCGGCAATCATGCCCACGAAAAAAGGCGCTATCAGCATGGCCAGCGAAAAGGCCGCGTAGGCATTACCTACCTGATCGCCGGTGGCATTGAGCTGGGTTAGAAGGTACTTACTCATCTGGCCATACCAGGCTCCCCACACAAAAAACTGGAGGAACATCATGACCGAAAGTTTGACACGAGTCGTTGTCAGCATCGGAGGGAATATAGTAGTTAAGCTTTCAATGGTTGAAGGTAGAAAACGCCCGTCAGCCCTGCAAGCCGTCTGCCTACGAAAGTTACCGCTGAAGCAGGATCATCTGTAACTTTCGTTATACATGACAATACTTGCGTAGCCTTTCCCAGGCTGATTCAGTATCTTTGGTATTGTTCCGATTAACATTTCCATGAAAAAACAACTCTTTGCCTTGGTTGTCATTCTGGCCATCCCGGCACTTTCGTTGGCACAGACGGCCGACGAAATTATTGATAAACATATTGCAACCCTGGGTGGGACTGACAAGATCAACGCCATCAAAACCGCCGAATACGAGCAGAAGATGTCGATCCAGGGCATGGACCTGACGGCCAAAACAAGCATCATTGTCGGAAAAGCGTCGCGCAGCGATATTTCCGTGATGGGCCAGCAGATTACCAGCGTCGTCGACGGCGATAAAGGCTGGGCTATCAATCCGATGCAGGGCGGTAGCGAACCGCAGGAGATGACGCCGGACATGGTGAAGATGCAGAAGAACAACACTGAACCGACTGGTCTGCAACTGGCTTACGCCAAGCTTCATAAAGACCCGTACGAACTGACGGGCAAAGAGAAACAGGCCGGCAAGGATGTCTATGCCCTTAAGGTTACCAAACCCGATGGCGTCTATACGTATTACATCGATGCGAACAACTACCAGCTCGTTGCCTCCAAAGCGAGCGTAACCGTGCAGGGTGTGCAAACGGAGGGCTCCGCCGTGTACCGCGACTACAAACAGGTTGATGGACTGATGCTGCCGTATACCATTGATGTTAGCGGGGCGGGTATGCCCGGAACCGTTACGTCCACCGTAACGAAGTTAACCCTAAACGGTACTGTCGACCCGGCTATTTTCGCAATGCCGAAGCAATAAGCATACGTTCAAAACCGAAGCGGGGGCGTCACCAGTGGTGACGCCCCCGCTTCATTTTTGAGGGGTCTAAAATGCTCCGATCACACGGCCTTCACTGCCGGTTTAGCGTGCTCGGGCTTGAGAACCACAACATCGCGTACAGTTCCGCCTGAGTTGATCTTATCCACCATTTTGTCCAGCAACGGCGTAGCCCAGCCCGGAATGTATTTGTCGGTGGTTTCGATAAACACTTTTGGAAAGTCGTAGAGCGCCCGGCCAAGGCCAAACTGTACGGCCGCGCGTTTCATGGCGTCGCTGATACCGCCTTTTACCGGCTCGATACCAGTGCGACTGGCTCCGTCAGTTTTCCGGACGATTTCGCCACCGGGCAGAACCGCCGTAATAGTGCACAAAAAACCGCCTTCAATCTCCTTGATCTCGTTCTGCCAACCCGCCCAGCCGAACTGATCGTCGAAGCGCTGCATTACGCAACGGTTGGTAATATATGGGACGACGATGATCTTCTGACCATCTTTGGTCTGGCTCTGTACACGCCATTCGATTTCCTGCGCCGTCAATGGGGCGGTCAATACGTTTAAGTCCATGGGTTGTGTTTTTGTATTTGCTGTTTAAAGTTTACTCCGCCAGTTTAAGCAACTCGTTCAACTTAAGCAACGCTTCAATTGGCGTCAGGCGGTTTACGTCGATGGCCCGTAGTTTTTCTTTGATGGCTTCCGATTTCGGATCGCCCGCTTCGATGATACGGAGGGCCAGTTCCCGCTCGGCAGGAACCGCTTCGCGAATTCGTTCCTTGTTGGCTTCGCGACCGTGCGAGGCTTCCAGCTGTTTCAGAATCTGACCCGCCCGGCTCACGACCTGCGCGGGCATACCGGCCATCTGCGCTACGTGAATTCCGAAGCTGTGTTCCGACCCACCTTCTTTCAGCTTACGTAAGAAGATGACTTTATTGCCCATCTCCTTCACGGCTACGTTATAGTTCCGGATGCGCGGATTGTCGGCCGCCAGATCATTCAGCTCATGGTAGTGCGTAGCAAACAGCGTTTTGGGCCGGCAGTCGGTTAAGTTGTGCAGGTATTCGGTAATGGCCCACGCAATCGAAACGCCATCGTACGTACTCGTGCCCCGCCCTATTTCGTCCATCAGGACCAGACTGCGTTCGCTCAGGTTGTTCAGAATGCTGGCCGTTTCGGTCATTTCGACCATGAACGTACTTTCACCACGCGACAGGTTGTCGCTGGCCCCCACACGTGTAAAAATCTTGTCGACCAGCCCGATCTCTGCCGACGAAGCCGGCACAAAACTGCCCGACTGCGCCATGAGTACAATCAGGGCCGTTTGCCGCAGCAAAGCCGATTTACCCGCCATGTTCGGGCCAGTGATGATAATGATCTGCTGGGTCTGGTCATCCAGATAAATATCATTCGGGATATACGACTCGCCGGGTGGCAGTTGCTGTTCAATAACCGCGTGCCGCCCGTCCTTGATGTCCAGCACCTTACTTTCGTTAATATGGGGCCGGACGTAATTATTCTTGACGGCCACCCGAGCAAACGACGACAGTACGTCCAGCACCGACAGCACCCGGGCGTTCTGCTGAATCGCTCCGACGTACTCCCCGGCCGCTACAATCATGTCGTTGAACATCCGGGCTTCAATCTGGAAAATCTGCTCCTCGGCGTTCAGAATCTTGTCTTCGTATTCCTTCAGTTCGGGCGTAATATAACGCTCGGCGTTGACGAGTGTCTGCTTCCGGATCCAGTCCTCGGGCACTCTGTTTTTATGCGCGTGAGTAACTTCCAGATAGTAACCGAAGACTTTATTATACGCCACTTTAAGCGAGCTGATGCCCGTCCGCTGCACCTCGCGCTCCTGAAGCTGAATCAGGTAATCCTTACCCGAATAGGCAATAGATGTCAGTTCATCGAGTTCAGCATTGATGCCGGGCTTGATCATGCCGCCCTGATTCGAAAGCGTCGGCGGGTCTTCGCGCAGTTCAGCCTCGATCCGGTCGAGCAAGAACGACACCGGATTGAGTTGATCGGCGTATTTCTTCAGGCTGGGCGATTCATTCTGACTGAGGGCCGTAATCAGCAGTTCCTTAATGGGCAAGACGTGCTGCAGCGACCGCTTGAGTTGCAGCAGTTCACGCGGGTTAATCCGCCGAACCGCCACTTTCGATACCAGACGTTCGAGGTCGCCGATCTGCCGCAGGTGGTTGACCATCGCATCGGCCAGTTCGGGGTCACTCGTCAGCAGTTCGACCATGTTGAGCCGCTCGTCGATCAGCGCTTTCTCTTTGAGGGGCAGACTGAGCCATTTACGTAACAGCCGGGCACCCATCGGCGTAACGGTCTGATCGAGAATCTGAATCAGCGGAACGCCCCCCTCCTGCTGCGCGGCCGTTAGTTCGAGGTTCCGAATCGTGAAGCGATCCAGCCAGACGTACCGGTCCTCTTCGAGACGCGTAACGCGGGTAATGTGCTGAAGATCTTTATGCTCGGTTTCGTTAAGGTAGTGCAGAATGACCCCGGCGGCAATAATACCGTTAGGCAGACCTTCGATACCGAACCCTTTGAGCGAAGTCGTCTGAAAATGCTGCTTGAGGAAGTTATAGCCAAAGTCGTACGTAAACGCCCAGTCTTCGAGCGTGTAGGTATGGAATTTGTCGCCGAACAACGCGCCGAACTCCTGCCGGTTTCGTTTGCAGTACAGGACCTCCGATGGGTTGAAGCTCTGGAGCAGTTTGTCGACGTAAGCCGCGTTACCCTGCGAAGCCAGAAACTCACCCGTTGAAATATCGATAAACGAAACGCCGAACTCGTCCTCAGGATGGCCAGCACTACCCTTGCCGAAATGCACAGCCGCGAGGTAGTTGTTCCGGCGGGTGTCGAGTACGTTATCGTTGAACGACACGCCGGGTGTCACCAGCTCAGTAACGCCCCGCCGAACAATACCCTTCGCCAACGAGGGGTCTTCGAGCTGATCGCAGATGGCTACCCGCTCGCCCGCCCGAACCAGTTTAGGCAGGTGCGTATCCAGCGAGTGATGCGGAAACCCGGCCAGTTCTTCATTCGAGCCGCCGTTGTTACGCTTGGTCAGGGTGATACCCAGAATCTTGCTGGCCCTGACGGCATCCTCACCAAACGTTTCGTAGAAATCACCCACCCGAAACAGCAGCAACGCACCGGGATACTTGGCCTTTATCTGGTTGTATTGGCGGTTCAGGGGCGTTTCGTTTTTCTTGCTCTGGGGTTTCGCTGCGGTGGCTGTCTTCACTATTCTAAATGGATTATACTAAACAAAAATAGCGAAAAAACAGCAGATTCCCTCATTCTATGGCATTCGAACCACTCCGACTCTATACGTCCATAGCCTTAAGAAGATTCGTTACCGCCCGCCCGTAGGCTTCATTTCGTGATTGCCTGCACCCAGTTGTTATCATCGCAATTGGAACAGGCGAAACCAGGACGGCGGGTGGTCTGTTCGGGGTTGCCGCAGTTATTGCATACGAAGACATCAGCTACATGCTTCTGCTCCTGGGCAAAGTCGCGATCCCAGAGCGGAATGACTGACAGCCCCGGTTTTGGGGTTACTTCCTTGATCAGCGTAAAGCTTCCGTTGGCTTCGATGTACAGCCGCTTGATTTCGCCCAGGTGAAACAAACCCAGTGTGCGCGCTTCGGCCAGCAACCCTTCACGAGGTATGCGCGCGCCCCGCATATGCTTTAACTGCATTACCCCGTTGTTTACCAGATCGCTGATCTCATCCTGGGTGATGGCTTCGAACCGCTGATTTCGGAAGGCAATCCAGGCAATTATCCGCTCAGCGGAAACAATCACGAATGCAATGACAACCGCCGGCAGCAAGCCCCGGTCGGGCGCCAGACTGGCATCCCGATAGCAGCTGCCAGCGATACCTGCGCAGCCAGTTCATTTCGGTTCATCTGAGCCGCCATCCGCTTGCCCATCAGCCGCATCGATACGCTCAGCAGAAGATATACAAAGGCAATCCGGATAACAATTTCAATGAAATACGTGCCGGGCACTTCGCCAATCAGTATACGTACCCAGTCGTTCAGGTGAATTTCTTCTGGTTTCATAACTAATCAATCCTTATAAAACGGCGGTAGTCCAGGCGATCTGATTGCAAACGGAGCAGGGTTGTTGTTCCTGAACAATTTTTGTGGTGTTTCCGCAGCTTGTACAGGCCAGTGTATCCGGCGCAACCTGCTCGATCTGCCGAATTTCCTCATCATTGGGCGGTAGGGTTGATAAACCCGGCTTATCGGTTTCGTCCAGGTAAATACTGAATATGCCGGAGGCTTCCATGTACAGCCGTTTTACTTTACTAACTTTATAGATATTCTTTCCACGCAGGCGGGCAAACAACTCCTGCCGGGAAATTCGGGAAGCCGTCAGCGCTACCAGCTGCAAAATTCCGTCCTTGATCAGCATGTTCGTTTCGCCCTGCGTGAGCTGTTCGATTTTATTATTGTCGAACGCCAGCAACGTAGTACCCCGCTGAAACAACAGGGTACAAAGCATTGCCAGAATGCCCATGGCAATGCCCCGGTCGGGCGCCTGGAACGAAGGCGAAATGACGGCGCCAATCGTTACCATAACCGCCATTTCGGTTAAGGTCAGTTGTCCGGTCATGCGCTTGCCCAGCAGCCGCAGAACAACCAGCAGAAAAAAATAGATAATCAATGACCTGATCAGGGTCTCGAAAAGAAATTCCGGTGGAGCCATGCCGAACAGGATACGCTCCCAGTCGTCTAATCGTATCTCTTCCTTTTTCATGATTCAAGTTGCTTCGTAAAGGCAACTTTTTGAGTTAGTCAATTGATTGACAATCCTATCAAAAAACCAGTCTACGCGCGCAGAAGTGGGTTGTAGCCAGGACCAGACAATCAAAATGGCCGGATTCGACAAGAAATATTGTTCGCTGGTGAGTTTGTCTCCTATGCACATACGCTTTCCTTTTCTCTGCTAATAACGTCGCGCATCACCCCATGCAAAAGTTGATTCTTATTTTATGTGCTGGCTTACTGCTGCAATGCCAGCAGCATAGTGCTACGGAAAAACCCCTGCCGGCCGACTTCAAAACCGAATTATGGTATAAACACAGCCTGATTTACAACCTCGATGTGGAGGTGTTTAAAGACTCTGACGGCGATGGTATTGGCGACTTCCAGGGCCTTGTCCAGCAACTCGATTACCTGAAAAACCTGGGCGTCGATGTAATCTGGCTGTCGCCTTTTCAGCCCACGCCGAACCGCGACGATGGCTATGATGTAGCCGATTTTTACGGCATCGATACCCGGCTCGGTACACGCGCCGACTTTGATGAGTTTATGCGTCAGGCCAGACAGCGAGGCATCCGCGTTATTATGGATATGGTCGTCAACCACACGTCTGATCAGCATCATTGGTTTCAGCAGGCGCGTCGCAGCAAGAACTCACCTTACCACTCGTGGTACGTCTGGTCTGACAAACAGCCCGACAACTGGGACGTAGGTATGGTCTTTCCGGGCGTTCAGAAAGAAATCTGGAGCTACGACAAACAGGCCGGTGCTTACTTCTACCACCGCTTTTACAACTTCCAGCCCGACCTGAACGCGCAGAATCCGGCTGTGCAGCGGGAAATCCGGAAAATTCTCAAGCACTGGCTCGATGCGGGCGTGTCGGGTTTTCGGCTGGACGCCGTTCCGTTTATGATCGAGATAGCCGACCCCGAAAAGAAAGACTATAAGCCGCAATTTGAGATCATTGATATGCTGCATAAGTATATCCAGTGGCAACGGGGCGATGCGATTGTGCTGGGCGAAGCCAACGTAGCGCCGGAGGACCAGAAGGATTATTTCGGCGAGGATGACAAGGGGATGCAGATGATGTTCAACTTCTATGCCAATCAGTATCTCTTTTATGCTTTAGCAACGGGTCAGTTACAGCCATTTATCGACGCCATGAAAGCTACTAAGGATATTCCGTCGGCGGCCCAATGGGCTATTTTTCTCCGTAACCACGACGAAATTGATCTCGGACGACTCAGCGATAAACAGCGTGAGGAAGTCTACGCTAGATTTGGCCCGCAGAAGAACATGCAGCTCTACGACCGGGGCATCCGTCGTCGGCTGGCACCCATGCTGGGCGACCCGCGACAGATTCGATTTGCGTATAGCCTGCTGTTTTCGCTGCCCGGTACGCCCGTCATCCGATACGGCGAAGAAATAGGGATGGGCGACGATCTGCGACTGAAAGAGAGCGAATCGGTACGGACGCCCATGCAGTGGACAAACGCGCCCAATGCCGGCTTTACAACCGGCAGCAAGCCCGTAAAGCCCGTAATCAGCCAGGGCGAATACGGCTACCCAAACGTGAACGTAGCCACCGAAAGTCAGGATTCGACCTCGTTGCTGAACTTTATCTCGGACCTGATCCACCTGCGCAAACAGTGCCCCGAGATTGGGCTGGGCACATCGACGATTCTGGACACGGGCAACCCGAACGTGCTGGCTATCCGCTACGACTGGCAGGGACAGTCGCTGGCGATGGTGCATAATTTCAGTACCCAAACCCAGCAGTTGCAACTGCCCCTGGCCGGGAAGTCCGACAAACGGCTGGTGAATCTGCTGGAGAAAACCGAAGTCCGAGCGGGCCCCGGCGGGGCTTATCCGCTGTCGTTACCGGGTTACGGCTACCAGTGGTATCGCATGAAGCTATAGATCGGTGAATGGGCAATTGGCAGTCTGGTTATTAGTTTTGCCCTTACGCTATAGTATACCCGCACATGACACCCCGTAAACTTTCTCTGGATGAGCTTAACCGCCTGTCTATCGATGATTTTAAACTAGCCCCTAAATTTCCGTTTTGTCTGATTCTGGACGACATCCGCAGTTTGAACAACGTCGGGTCGGTGTTCAGGACGGCCGACGCCTTCCGGGCCGAGAAAATTTTTCTCTGCGGCATTACGGGCCAGCCTCCCCACCGCGACATCACCAAAACGGCCCTTGGCGCTACCGAGTCGGTGGTCTGGGAACATGTTACCAGCGCAGCCGCGCTGGTCAAAAAACTCCAGGCCGAAGGCTGGGTGGTGGCGGCTGTCGAACAGGCCGAAGGCAGCACCTCCTTGACCGATTTTCGGCCCGACCTAAACAAACGGTACGCTTTTGTGTTCGGTAACGAGGTAACCGGCGTTCAGGAGCCGGTTGTTGAAGCGGCCGATCTGGTGCTGGAAGTGCCGCAATTTGGTACAAAACACTCGCTCAATATTGCCGTTACAGCGGGGATCATCTGCTGGGATTTCCTGCAGAAGCTGTAAGCAAAACTTAATATTGAAATTTTGAGCATCCTTAAAATTTCGTATTCATTTGTAGAATTTTTCTAACCAAACCAATGGCAAGCAAGAGCACAAAAACCAAACGAAAGTCGCTGGCAGCCAACATCGTTACGTCGATTGAAGCGCAGCTGGGCGTAGCGAGTATCGCCACCAAAAAAATTAAGAAGTCCATCGAAAAGTCGGCCGATAAACTGGCAAGGAAGCTCACTAAACTCATGGACAAACCTGCCAAGAAGCAGGCCAAGCCCGATAAATCGACCGAAAAGAAAGCCAAAAAACAGGCTAAGAAGGCCGAAAAGAATGCAGCCAAAGCGGCCAAGAATGCGAAGCGTGCCCTGAATCAGCGGAACTCAACGCTTACCGCAGGCAGCACACTTACCGACGTGCCGACAACCACACCAGCCCCCCGCGCTTCCCAGACGAAATCGGCTCCGGCTAAACCCGCAGCCACTCCCCGCAGCCGAACATCCCGTTCCCAATCTGCTACGACGCCCGCTCCCACCGAAACGCCGACTAGCGATAATTGAGCGAGATTGTTACCACATTATAATTTGCCCGCTTTTTTGCGGGCAAATTTGTTTACGAATTTTGTTTTTTGTTAATTTTATTATCACTTTTACCTAACGTTATTTGGCAGTACAAATTAATCACCTGCCTGGTTAACTCATTAGCATTGCCTTCATTAACCCATAGACAATGGCGAGATGCTCTACCGTTCAAACGCTTTTTCGCTCTTTACCATCGCACTGCTACTATCTGCAGTAACAGCCATCCTGATCTACGGGAACTGGTCGTCGCTCTCCGAAACCGTACCAATGACCACAACGTCGTTGCGCTGGCTCACGCTCTTTGCCCTGGCGTTGTCGTCGCAGGTCTTGCTGGGGTATGCGCTGTGGCGCTTGTTACGTAAGCGTCAGAAATCGGTCGTACAAACTGAGGTGCTGCACTCAATCGTGCATGAGTTTCAGACGCCCATCACCGCCATCCGGATGGCGGCCGATATTCTGGATTCGCCCATAGCCCGCAACCAGCCCGAACGCACGGAGAAATACATCCGCATCATTCGGGAAGAGACCGAACGGCTGCAGCATCAGGTCGAAACTATGCTGACGCTGGCCCGCGCCGACCGGAACACGCTCATTCTGAACCCGGAACCCGTTCGCATCCATCATCTGCTCCGCTCCATCGCTGATCGGCACGGCTCCTACCTGCATCTGAACCTGCTTGGGGCCGATCCGCACCTGCTGGCCGACCGGCTGCATCTGACCAATGTGCTGTACAATCTGCTCGATAACGCCATTAAATACAGTGCCGACGAGCCTGAAATCACCGTTCAGACAAAGACGAGCAGCGATGGACTTACCATTACGGTTCGCGACCGGGGCGTGGGCATTGCGCCGAATCTGATGCCCAAGATTTTTCAGCCGTTTTTCCGGGTTCACGACCGCAATCAGCCAAGTGTGAAAGGGTTTGGTCTGGGTCTTAGTTATGTGCAGCGCATTGTCCAGGCCCACAACTGGAGCATCTGGGTAAAAAGTGAACTCGGCCAGGGCAGCGAATTTATCATCCAGATTCCCCCTACGTCTTTATTACCGGCATCGACTCAGACAGAAGCCGTTCTCCAGAAGCAAACGGCCTAAGCATTAAAAATCTCACCTTCACAACAAACAAGAGGAGCCGGCAACAGTGCCGGCTCCTTCTTTTTTTGACTACTATTCCAATACTTATTTACTGACCGTAACAGGCCGATTTGCCACGACTTTCATGACGCCGTTCATGATTCGCCAGTGACCCGGGAACGTACACACGAACGGATAGTCACCTGGTGCTGCCGGCGCTGTAAACTTAAGCCGGTACGTCTGATCGGGGTTGACCAGGGGCGTAGCCGCGATAACCTGCGGAATGCTGGGTACGTAGCTTTTCTCAGCACCGTCTTTGGCCGTAATGAGTTTGTCGGCGGCTGCGCCAATCGCGTCCATGCTTTTCGGTTTGCCAATCACCACGTTGTGCTGCATCGCGTCGGGGTTTTCGAGCACTAGCTCGATTTGCTTACCCGCCGTTACGGTAAACTCTTTCTTATCATACCGCATCTCTTCGCGAACCGTCTTCAGCCGGACAACCTCTACATTCGGGTCGGCAGGCTCTTCTTTCGTAATGCCCCAGGCTTCGTAAAGCCGGTTGAGCCGCTCCCGATTGTCAGGCGACACGCTACCGCCCAGTCTAGCCAGAAACGTTTTGTCAGCCTCGCCGAGGGTAGCTTTCTGTTTGAGGTTCCAGCCTTCAGCAACCCCCTTAACGATAGCCGCGCTCTGGGCTGCGTCCATTGTCTGCGTTTTACGAAGCAGCGCCACGACCGAATCAATCGGCGCGGTGGAGGCATAGCTGCGGATGGCCCGTTCGAGCACGTAGGCACTAAGACTCTGCGGAGATCGGTATGTAAGCGGATGGGTAGCGTTGTTATTCTGCTCATTCCCCTCGGCAATTATGTTGTCCCGGTCGAGCATCACCGTCACGGTGTACTGTCCCGCTCGCTCGAACATCACCCCAAAATCGGTACTCCAGGGACCGTTGTTGCCTTTGCTGATCGTGACCGTCTCACCGGGCTTGATACCGGCAGTATGGGTTACGCTCACATAATTGATCTTCGCCTTGTCGGACACGCCGGCCGGACCTTCAATCTGCACCGATAGCGGGATGGGCGTTCCGGCCGGAATAGCCACACCGCCGGCGTTCGTTACGTCAACGAAGATTTTGGCGCCTTCCCGGACGGCGGGCGAAGCCGGGTCCGTCCGGATGGCAGCCACCAGCAGGTCGGGTTTCGTTGGGTCATCGGTGCCCGTGCTCTGCGCCCGGGGCATCGGCGGGTTAGGCCCTCCGCTTTGCTTCATGCCCGTATGGCCCTGGTGGTTCATCGGCTCAGAAGGGGTCGGTTGAGCCGGGCGGGCGGGTGCGTTCATCACTGACTGACGCAGATACGCCTTCATGAGTTGTCCGTTATTGCTGTTCAGCACAACGGCAAAGGCGTCGGGCATCCAGCGGTCGTTCACCTCAGACGATTTATCCAACCGGGCCAGAACGGCTTTCTGCACCGCCGGACTCTGCGGCATCTCCGAAAAGGCCAGCAGGGTATTCAGGACAACCAGCGGTTCTTTGTCGTTCAGCATGTCGGCCCGAAGCAACGTAGCAGCCGTTTCCGGATTCCGGGGTAGGACCTGCACGATTGTTTTCCGAACGCCCGGGCAGGGATGTTTCAGAGCCGACGCGACAACCTCGTTCGATAGCGAAGTCATTTGCGGGTCCAGCCCCTGAAGGGTCCATAGCGCATGGATAGCCGCCGGATTGATACCAATCTCATCCACCGACTGATCCTTGACCAACTCAATCAACTGGGGCACAACGTCCTTGTTGTTCCGTTCGATCAGTAGGCGCTGGGCGGTTGTCCGCCAGAACATGTTGTTGTTTTTCAAAGCTGCGACCAGTTCGGCCGGGCGGTCTTTGCTCAGCGTCATGGGCGTGTAACTCGGTGCGTTCTTATAGCCAACGCGGTAGATCCGTCCGTGCGTAAAGTCGCGCAGGGGCGTTTCATAGGCATTCCCTGAGCCATTGGTAGCACCCTGTGGCGTCGGGTTATGCTGGATGATAAAGCTGTACCAGTCCACGACCCATACGGCTCCATCCGGGCCTACTTCGGCAAATACGGGTGCAAACCACTCATCGGCTCCGGCCATCAGGTTGAAACCAACACCCGCGCCTTCGGCATCCTGGAAATCGGTACCTTGTTTCTGCATGACGTTCTGGTGCAGAATATGCCCGGTCGGCTCCGAAACGAAGGCAACTTTGTTCCAGTAATTTTTCGGGAAAGCGCGGGCTGTATACAGGTTGTGGCCTGCCGCGGCCGTAAAGCCTCCGAACACGTCAACCTGCCGAACCTGGGGCGTAATGGGTTTCATGTCCTTATGCGTATCGGTGCTGCGGCTGCCGTTTTCGCGCAGGTGCGCCCCGCTCTGGAAATACCGGCTCGGAATAGCCATATACCAGCCATGCGAGTTGTTAGCCGTGCTGCCGAACACATCGCCGGTTTCGTTGAAAGCCAGCCCCCAGGTGTTGTTCGAAGTGCTCGTTACGTACTCCAGTCTCGAGCCATCGGGCTTAAACCGGAAAAAGCCCTGGCCAAACTTCAGACTGTCGGCACCTATTTTTCCTTTAAAACCGGCATAGCCAACGCTGCCCCAGATCCAGTTATCGAAACCGTAGTGCAGGTTGCTCGGACCGGCGTGTGTATCGTAGGTACCAAAGCCCGTAAAGACAATCTTCTTTACGTCGGCTTTGTCGTCGCCGTTCGTGTCCTGCAGAAACAGCATGTGCGGAGCCTGCGAAACATAGAGCCCACCATTGGCGAATACCATTCCGGTTGGAATGCTCAGCCCTTCGGCGAAGTTGGTAAACTTGTCGGCCTTGCCATCCTTATTGGTGTCTTCGCAGATGACGATGTAGTCCGACCCGCCTTCGGGTTTACGTTCATTCGGATAGTCCTTGGTGATGAGGGCATACAGACGGCCGCGTTCATCCCACGCCAGCGCAATGGGGTGCATGACGTTCGGCTCGTGCGCAAACAGATCGAGCGTAAAGTCGACCGGCACCTGAATGTGCTTCATCGACTCTTCCGGCGAAAGCGGCTCCTGCTGCAACTGCGGACCGGGGCGCTTTTCGTAGTTAGGCAGTTTGGCCTCATGATAGGCAAACGGCTGCGGCTTCAGATCGTCGTGCAGTTTTTTCACCTGATCGCCAACGGCCCACAGAATCCCCCGTTCGAGCAGTTGCTGAAAGCCGGGCTGGCTCCAGGTCCGTTCGTCGTGGCCATAGGCCGTATAAAACACCCGTCCTTTGCCGTACTGGCGGGTCCAGGTGTAAGGCTCTTCGGCCTGACCCGGCTTGTCCTTGGCCTGATCGGCTTTAATCGGGCGAACGGCCAGCACGTTGTTGTCGGCCTGCAGGTGGCTGTGCAGATAGGTTTCGTCGTAGGCTTTAAACGACTCCAGACCCGCCGTCAGGGCGCTGTTCGGTTGCGTAAAGCGGGTCTGGATGGTATCCATCCGGTGCCGCCAGAACTGGCCGCCAACGACTTTATCGACGTATTCGGGCGAGTTGCGGAAACAATATGACGCGCAGTGAACCGGAATCAGTCCCTTGCCCGAGGCAACGTAGTCCAGGAGGGCTTTTTCCTGCGGCTTTGGAATGCTGTCCCAGTTGGCAAAGATCAGCAGCCCGTCGTACTTGTTCAAGTTGTCGAGGTTCAGGTCTTCCAGCCGGTCGGTATAGGTAATATTGATTCCTTTATTGCCTAAGGCGGCCATTAGCTGGGGCACCCGTTCACTGGGCTTATGGTGACCATTATCGCCCAGGAACAGAATCTCGGTTCGACGGGCGTTTATAGCCTCCGAATTACGCCCCGACCGAACGGCGGTCTGCGTACCCGACTGGCGCACACATTGGGTGAGAATGGCAACCAGCCCGAGGGCGGTGATGAGTTTTTTCATGATTGTGTTAGCATTTCGGTAAATCAACTACCTGCTCTACCAGCGCTATATAGTAAAGTTAGGCAGCTTGATAATCTCCCCGCCCCGCAGGGCCGACTCGTGCGCCAGAATCCCAACGCTCGTCCAGTTGGCCGACTGAGCCGCGTTGGGGAACGGGTCGCGGTCTTCAACAATGGCCGATACAAATTCGTGTACCATGTGCGGGTGCGAACCGCCATGACCACCACCCTGCGTAAACGACAGGTGCTGCTGCTCATCGGCGTCGTACACGCCCCTGGTCGTAAAGCGCTGAACTACTTCGGGCAGCAGACGGGCGTAATCCGGTACGGTTACCTTTTCCGGAATTTCCGGCTCGGGCTTCTTCGCCGTATGAATAACCGGCTGCTCATCCTCGATCAGTTGCCACTCGAACGATTTTTTGTCGCCATACACCTCAAAACTTTCGCGGTACTGTCGCGCTACGTCGAATAGTGACCGGTAGACATAAGCCGCCAGATCGCTGTTCTTGAACTTGATGTGCGCCGACTCGACCGCGAACGGCGAGTTGTGAATCTTAGCCAATTCTTCACGAATCGTACCCGAACCGAAGCACGACACATACTCGGCCTCCAGTTTGAGCAGGCCCGCTACCGGTCCTACGCAGTGCGTCGCGTAGTGCATCGGGGGCAGACCGGGCCAGTAATCGGGCCAGCCGTCCATGTCCTGCTGGTGACTGGCTTTCAGAAACTGCACCTTACCCAGTTCGCCCGTTTCATACAGTTCCTTTACGAACAGAAACTCGCGGCTGTACACTACCGTCTCCATCATCATGTATTTCTTACCCGATTCCTTGCAGGCTTTCACGATCTCCATGCACTCCTCAACGGTAGTAGCCATGGGCACCGTGCAGGCGACGTGCTTACCCGCCCGCAGGGCTTTCAGGCTTTGCTCGGCATGGTTCGGGATGGGCGAGTTGATATGCACCGCATCCACCGCCGGATCGGCCAGCAGTTCGTCGTAGTTCGTATAGCGTTTTTCGATGCCAAACGCGTCGCCGATTTTATTCAGATTCTCGACGTTACGCTGGCAGATCGCGTACATATTGGTTTGCGGATGGCGCTGGTAGATTGGAATAAATTCAGCCCCGAATCCGAGGCCAACGATGGCGATGTTAATCATAATAAAGAGTGAAAGAGCGAATGATTGAAAGAGTGGATCAGATCAGGACGTAAGCGCGACACGCTTTCGCTCTTTCGCTAACTCGCTCCTTATAAAAGCCAGCCCGTCGGTTGCCAGTTGCTCGGGCGAGCTGAACATGGGCCGGAAAATGTGCGTAGCGGCTGCCAGCTCGGGCGGATTGGGACCGAAGGCTTCGATGGCAATCGGACCGTCGTAACCCACTTCGTCGAACGTAGCAAACACCGTATCAAAGTCAATATGGCCCTGTCCGGGCGTCGAGCGGTCGTTTTCGGAAATCTGAACGTGAACCAGATAGGGCGCTACCTGACGAATTGCATCGGCTACGTTCTTTTCTTCCAGATTAGCATGGAACGTATCGAACGCGGCCCCACAGTTGGGATGATCGACAGCTGTTACGTAACGCACAAGGTCGTCGGTGCAGGTGAGCAAGTACGTTTCAAAGCGGTTCAGGTATTCCATTGCCAGCATTACCCCCCGCGTCTGCGCGTGCTCGGCCACCTCCCGCATACCCGCCACCGACCAGGCCCACTCCTGTTCTGTAGCCGGGCGTCCCTCGAAGGTTTTAAACCCGGCATAGAGCGGTCCCATCAGGATCGTTGCGCCCAGCGCCTGCGCGTGGTCTACCATCTGTTTCAGATACGTAACACCTGCCTGGCGTACGGCCTCTTCGCTGCTGATCAGATTGTATTCCGGTCCGCAGATAGCACAGGCCTGCGCGTTCAGATTCAGTTCGCGGAGCTGCTGCCCGATCCGCTGCCATTTGCGGGTGTCTGGCTGACTCATATTCGGCTCGCTGACCGGAATTTCAACGAAGTCGAACCCACTCGTCTTGAGAAATGACAGCGTATCGACCAGTTGCTCGTCCATTGTCATTGTCCAGGCGAACAGATTCATTCCAAGCTTATTCATATTTAGTCAATAAAAAATTAAACAAAGCTAAACAGTATCTATTTTATGAACACGGCTTTTATTTGCGAATACTGACTTTATATTCACCCAAAGTTTGCAATACCTTTGCCAAAGGCGTTAAAAAAAGGTAAATGAATGAAACGTCCCCTTCGTAAAGACCTTGAACCGATTGCGGCTTCGTTTACTGTAAAAGAGTTGGTTGAGCCGCATTTTGACCCAAACTGGCACTTTCATCCGCATTACCAGTTATTTCTGGTGGAAGAAGGGACCGGTACCCGCTTCATTGGGGATTCGATCAAACCCTTTGGGCCGGGCGATCTGGTTTTTCTGGGGCCAAACCTGCCCCATCTGTGGCGCAGTGATCAGGTCTATTTCAATCGTCAGCTGGAGCCGGGACAAACCAAAAAGCCCCTTGTCGCCAAAGGGATTGTGGTTTATTTCTCAGCCGATTTTTTAGGGAACGATTTCTTCGAAAAGCAGGAAATGGGGCAGCTTCGGCAGTTGCTCAACCACTCCCGCCGGGGTCTGGAATGGACCGGCCCAACCCGCGTTCGGGCACAAGCTTCCCTGCTCGAAATGACCAGGCTACCCGTGGGTTTTGGACGCGTCCTTCGGCTGCTTACCCTTCTGGATGAGCTTTCACTGGCCACGGACTACCGGTTTCTGACCAGTCCGGGGTATATCAACACGGTTAAAGTATCGGAAACAGACCGGATGCAGTTGGTCCACGAGTACGTTTTGAGCCATTTTCCGGACGATCTCAGTCTGGAAACCGTAGCGGATCTGGCGGGCATGACGCCCCCGGCTTTTTGCCGTTATTTCAAGGCCCGCGCTAATAAAACGTTCTCGGAGTTTGTGTCGGAGGTACGCGTGGGGCATGCCTGCAAGCTGCTGCTTCACGGCCAGCTCAACATTACGCAGGTCAGTTACGAGAGTGGCTTCCGCACCCTCTCCAACTTCAATCGTCAGTTCAAGGAAATAACTGGCCAGACACCATCGGGCTACGTAAAGACCTACCGGCAGTTCTAACCAAACAAAACGACCCGCCTTTATTAAAAGCGGGTCGTTTTGTACGCTGCTACTCTTGCCTAATAAATTATAGTCGAGCCGGCTGGCTGACGTACCGATACTCCCTCCTGGATGAAGGTCAGCAGGTCGTCGGTCAGGCGGTCTTTTTCGGTATAGAACAAACCGTGCGGAGCCCCGTCATACACAATGTATTGTGCGTTAGGCAGGGCATTGGCCGTTAGTTCGCCGGAGGATTCAATGGGCACGGTCTTATCGGCGTCTCCGTGAATAATCAGCGACGGTACGTGTATCTGCGTCAGGTCGTTGCGGAAATCGGTTTCGGCGAAAGCTTTGGCGCAGTCGATTGTTGCTTTATGCGAAGCCATGTATGCCCGCGTGAAATCACCGTCGAGGTGCGCCTGGCTAACGGGATGGCTGATCAGATTGACGCCGTAGAACTGCTTACCAAAAGTTTGCAGGAAGTCGGCGCGGTCCTTATTGAGCTGGTCAACAATATCATCGAATGTTTCTTTATCTACGCCATCCGGGTTATCGTCGGTTTTAAGCAGATACGGCGTCACCGAACTCACGAAAGCGACTTTACCGACCCGCGCTCCGCCGTGGCGACTCATGTAACGGGCTATTTCGCCCCCACCCATCGAGAAACCGACCAGCGTAGCATTGTGCAGATCGAGCGTATCGAGAATAACTTTCAGATCGTCGGCGAGCGTGTTGTAATCGTATCCGTCAAACGGTTTTGATGACTGTCCGAAACCCCGGCGGTCATAAGCGATAACGCGCAGGTTATGTTTCGGCAGTTCGGCCAGCTGATAATCCCACATGGCGCTGCTCAGCGGCCAGCCATGAATCAGGACAACGGGCCGACCCGTTCCTAAATCCTGATAATACAGGTTAATGTCGTTGCCGGACGCATCCGAGCCTACTTTAATGTAACTCATAACGAGCGTAAATTTTAAATTTAGTTGAGTTAAGCTATTGAGTAAATTAACTGTAGCTACGCGAAATGGTTTGTTTTGGATTCACGGCTGGGTGTATTTTGCCGTTGATTTAAACTCGTCTCATGAAGCCCTCCCTGCTCGCCCGCCTGGCTAACCAGCCTGATGCGCTCAACCACCTGCTGTTCGGCCTCTCCGAAGACCAGCTTCGGCAGCGCCCCCACTCCGACAAGTGGTCAATATTCGAGAATCTGGCGCATCTGGGCCGGTATCAGGAGATTTTTCTGGACCGGGTACAGCAGATCAACGCCGAAGTCATGCCGTCCTTCGATCGTTACGTAGCCGAACAGGACCCCGGCTTTCCGGAATGGACGCAATTGGGTTTTTATGAGCTCCTGGAGCGGATGCGGGGGGAGCGGGCCACGCTCAACGCCTTTCTGAGTATTCTGCACGAAGAACTGCTCACGCGGGTGGGCCTTCACCCGCTGTATGGTCCAATGACGGTGGAGGGCTGGACCGAACTGTTTCTTCTCCACGAAGCGCACCACTACTTCACCATCGCCCGGCTGGGTGGTTCGCTGCGGCCCATCGAGCAGCCGATGGGCCTGTACGGGTTATCCGTGGACTAAGGTTGCTGATAATACCAGCTTTCCGGCCCGCAGCTGACTCTTCCCTACATCAGCACGCCCTGAAATACTTCGTCCAGCCGCGACACAGGTTTGATGTTGATTTTGAATCCTTTGGTGTCCAGACCTTTGAGGTTATACTTTGAAATAAACATTTCCTTGAAGCCCAGTTTTTCGGCTTCGGCAATCCGCGACTCAATCCGGCTGACGGCGCGGACCTCGCCACCCAGCCCTACCTCGGCGGCAAACGCCACCGACGGCGGAATGGCAATATCTTCGTAGCTCGACACAATAGCCGCGCATACGGCCAGATCAATGGCCGGGTCCTCCACCCGAAGTCCACCCGCAATATTCAGGAACACATCCTGTTGACCAAGACGGAACCCACCGCGTTTTTCCAGTACGGCCAGCAGCATGTTCAGCCGCTTGGCGTCGAAACCGGTGCTGCTGCGCTGGGGTGTACCATACGTAGCCACACTCACCAGAGCCTGCGACTCGATCATCAGAGGTCGATTGCCTTCGAGCATCGAGCCAATCGTAACGCCACTCAGCGCGTCGTCGCGCTGCGAAATCAGGATCTCGGACGGATTGCTCACCTGCCGCAGACCAGAGCCGAGCATCTCGTAAATGCCCAGTTCGTCGGTGCTGCCGAAACGGTTCTTGGTCGTCCTCAGAATCCGGTAGGTCGTATGTCGGTCGCCTTCGAAGGTCAGCACCGTATCGACCATATGCTCAAGCACCTTTGGTCCGGCCAGCGACCCTTCCTTGGTAATGTGGCCGATCATGAACACCGGCACGCCACTTTCTTTAGCGTACTTCATGAACTCGGCCGTGCATTCGCGCACCTGCGAAACGCTGCCCGCCCCCGACTCCACCAGCGACGACTGCATGGTTTGCACGGAGTCGATGATCAGGATTTCCGGCTCGAAGTGCTCCACCACCCGGAAGATGTTCTGGGTTGATGTTTCGGTCATGATGTGGCAGTCGCTGGTCGGCGCTTCCAGTCGTTCGGCCCGCATCTTGATCTGCTGTTCACTCTCTTCACCCGATACGTAGAGGACGCGCATACCGGCCAGACCGAGGGCAATCTGCAGCAGCAGGGTTGATTTACCGATGCCCGGCTCCCCTCCGATCAGCACCAACGACCCCGGCACGATGCCCCCGCCCAGTACCCGGTTCAGCTCGGCGTCGGTGGTGCGAATGCGCGGCTGTTCCTCGTAGTTGATGGCATGAAGGGCTTTCGGCTTGGCCGCGATTTTCAGACCGCCCGGCCCGGCCGAAGGACTGCGCCAGCCGCCTTTTTCGGGCTCGTCTTTCTGAACAACTTCTTCAACAATCGTATTCCATTCTCCGCAGGTTGGGCAGCGTCCCATCCATTTGGCCGTCTGCTGGCCGCAATTCTGACAGAAATAGGAGGTTTTTAACTTGGCCATTGTCAACAGTAAAGGCAGTAGTGAGTGTGCAGCAATCAGAAAAAAAGAAGGCAAAACTAAACCTAAGCGGAGCCGGCGCATCCAACCGGAACAGAACGTAAAAAATGGCTGGCTGCGGGCTGGTTACTGCCTATAATAAGAACGCCGTTTCCTCGAAATAAGTTGACCTGCCATACCGCCCCCGATAAATCCACGTTAAATCCAATGTTTCACTATCAATGCAACCAGGTATGAAAAAAGTACTGCTTTTCGCTACACTTACGCTACTCCCGGCCCTGACCTTCGCGCAGGGTGGTTTTCAGGTTGGAATAAAGGGGGGCGTCAATCTTTCCAAACTAACGTTTGGCAGTTTCATCAATACGCGCGCGAATGCAAACGGTTCTCCGAACGTAAGTGTTGATGGCCAGACCTTCCGGGATAACCTCCGCGATAGTTTCGACAGCCGAACCGGCACGTCATTCGGGGTTTATACCCGCTTCGGCAAGAATCTGTTTCTTCAACCCGAAGTGCTGTACACGACTCAGAAAGCGGCCTTCAGTGTAGTCCGTAATAACCAGGCGGAGGAAGTAACGATCAGGACGAGCAGCTTCGACATACCGGTTCTGCTGGGTATCAAGGGCGGGCCGCTCCGCGTGATGGCCGGGCCAGTCGTTTCCCTGCGCATTGACGACAATCAGCGGCTGGGCGACGCCTTGCGGCAATACACCAACGGTTCGCTCAACGATGCGTGGTCAAAAGCCTACTATAGCTACCAGGTGGGTGGCGGTCTGGACCTCGGCTCGCTGGGAATCGACGTTCGTTATCAGGGGAATATCTCCGATGTTGCCCAAATCAATGACTCTGGAGCCCAATTTAGCCAGCGCCTGAAGTCGTGGCAGATTACGCTGGCTTACCGGCTGTTGTAGCCGCAACTTCTGAAAACGGGCGGGGCGTCATCAGCTGATGACGCCCCGCTTTTGTTATCGGCTCAAAAAACAAACCGCTGCTGTCGGCCCGGAGGTTTGCAGCAACGGTTGTCTTGTTCAATTAACCCACTAAATTAGTTGCTGAGAGGCCCCAATGAATGACGATCGGCAAGCGGCAATTTGCGCTTCCCAACGTTTTGTTAGTTATAGAGTCCCTGCCAGTATTGTGCCAGCTGACACGAAATATCCTTCATCCGCCGACGTGAAATAGCAACTTCACGCCCATCGGCCAGCCGAACCTGGCGTTCTTTATTGTAAACGCCCCGCTGTACGTAAGCCAGGTTAATGATATACGATTTATGAATTCGGAGAAACAGCGTACTGTCGAGCGTTTTTTCAAATTCCTTCAGTGTCTTCGAAACAAGGTACCGCTTACGGTCGCGGGTATACAGAAATGTATAATTGCCTTCGCCCTGTAAACACAGGACATCATCGACCGAAATAAAGATGGTACGGTTTAGATAAGGCAACGCTATGCGGCTGGTACCACGCTGGTATGAAGCCGGAAATTGGGGAGAAACCGAAAGCGGTTGAGCGGGGAAAAGGGTAGCTTCCATATCGGGATAGTCTTGGTTTAGCGTTTGATTCGTGCTTGATGAAACAAAGCTACTCCGCCGATACGGGCGCTAAAAAAAGGGTTTGATTAGCAGGTGCTCACCCTCTCAGGTCAACCTATTGCTAATCAAGCCCTTATGGACTTTTAATTCAAAATCTTCGAGTGAATGTACCCACCTCATTACGTAAAACTACGTAGTTGAGCATGGGGGGACCTACGGACCGTAGTTAAGGAAATAAACCCGTCCTGAATATTAACTTAACGCAATCGGCTGGAAATCGCGGATTCGATCCATGAACATCTGCGCCCGCCGACGTGAAATTTTCACCTGCTGACCATCCGTCAACTCAAGTTCACCTTCTTTTTTAACGAAAAACTTCCGGACAAAACCCAAATTAACAATGCACGACTTGTGTACCCGAACAAAAGCCTGGCCGTCGAGCAGCGTTTCATATTCTTTCAGCGTACGGGAAACCAACATTTTCGTCCCATCTTTCAGGAAAAAATTAGTGTAATTTCCTGAACCTTCCAGCCGGACAATCTCATCGACCGAAACGGTGCGTTTACGATCGTAAAACGGAATCAACAATTTTTGCAGGCAAGATGAATCGGCAATTTTTTCCACACTTTTGTGGAACGGCATAGACATGGGATCGAAAATCGAGTCGTTGGCAAATGTTTTCATAGTCGCTTTGAGTGATGATTTATGGTGATTAACTTATAGCTGATAGTCAGCGCTTTACTGTACTTTACTAGATTCCCCTGCCTAAAGAATTGTTCGGTACAACACCATTCATGACAGCAACAATCAGACCTACTTGTCTAAAAAAAATCATATAAAGAAACTTGCCTACATAACTCTCTATTTCACAGAGCTATTTCGCCGATTTGTTTGTCCTAAAATTCCGTTTTCTCGGCTGCTTTGTTGTCACCTACTTTTGACAAATTGTGTAAAATTGACCTCAACTGTTGACAAAGCGACGCACCTCTGAACACGGCGGCTGTAAGCGGTTTTGCGTACCTTTGTCTTTGCAAGTGTGAAATAAGTGAGCGTATGCTGGAGAACGTTAAAGCTATACAGGAAGAAATAGAGCGGTTCGATGTTGCATCGAAGGAAGATCTGGAGCAATTCCGGATGCGCTTCATCAGCCGTAAAGGAGTGATTACGGAGTTGTTTGAAGGACTGAAAACAGTTCCGGCTGAGAACCGCCGGGCGGTTGGTCAGGAGCTGAACGGCCTGAAGAATTTTGCGCAGGAGCGCTTTGATGGATTTAGCCAGCAGATTGAAAAGCAGCAGTCGGCCGCCAACAGCGCCCCGCCGGTTGATCTGACGCTGCCCACCATCCCGAACCTGACGGGTACCCGGCATCCGTTGAGCCTGGTTCGTCAGCGTATCATCCAGATTTTCGAGCGTATTGGGTTTAACGTGGCCGATGGACCCGAAATCGAATCGGACTGGTATAATTTCGGGGCGTTGAACTTCCCCGACAACCATCCTGCCCGGGATATGCAGGACACGTTCTTCGTCGAGAAAGTCGGGGAGGAAGCGTCGGGGGCCGACATCCTGCTGCGGACGCATACGTCAAACGTTCAGATTCGGCTGATGGAGCGACAAAAACCGCCGATTCGGTCGATCATGCCGGGTCGGGTGTACCGGAACGAAACCATTTCGGCGCGGGCACACTGCCTCTTCCATCAGGTAGAAGGTATCTACATTGACCGTAACGTCGGCTTCAAAGACCTGAAGGACACGCTCTATCACTTCGTCAAGGAGATGTTTGAGCCGGGCACGCAGATTCGGTTCCGGCCTTCTTACTTCCCCTTCACGGAGCCAAGCGCAGAGATCGACATTTCCTGCCAGATCTGTGGCGGCAAGGGATGTAACATCTGCAAACATTCGGGCTGGGTCGAAATTGCCGGTTCGGGTATGGTTGACCCGCAGGTCATCGCCAACTGCGGCATTGACCCCGAAGAATATACTGGCTTTGCGTTTGGTATGGGCATCGAGCGGATTACGCAACTGAAATACGTCGTCAACGACCTGCGGCTCTACACCGAAAACGACGTGCGTTTCCTGCGCCAGTTTGAAGGATTGTAATACTTGAGCGATTGAGTGAATGAGTGATTTAGCGAAAACGTATTATCAGCGCTTCACTCAATCACTCATTCACTTAATCACTCAACAATCATGTCTCCCATCCGTCTTTCTGATTTAGCCTTTACGCTCGAAGCCGTCATTGACGATGCATTCGGACAGAAGGCCATGTGGGTGATTGCCGAAACCAGCGACATCAAAAACTACCCCGACCGGGGTTACTGTTTTCTGACGCTGATTGAGCGCGAGTCCGGAACAACTTCGGGTGGCACGCTGGCTAAACTGGAAGCCTGCATCTGGCGACGGAACTACCACACCATCCGCGAGTTCGAATCCGCCACGGGCGTAGCGTTTGCGCGGAATATTCAATTGCTGCTGCTGGTGTCGGTTGGCTATAGCCCGGTCTATGGACTGCGGCTGGAGATTCTGCAGATTGACCCATCCTATACGCTCGGCAACCTCGAACGCGAACGGCAGGCGGTGCTTGACGCCCTTGTTCAGGATCATCCGGAACTGATCTGGCTTGAAGCCGGCCAGTACATTACGGCTAACCAGCTCCTACCGCGTCCGGCGGTAATGCAGCGACTGGCCCTGATTACCGCCCCCGGCTCCGACGGCTGGCGCGACTTCCGGCACGAGCTGGCACAGAATCCGTTCCGGTACGATTTTGTCGTGGATGAATATCTTACGCAGGTGCAGGGCAAGGGCGCCGAGCGGGCCATCTGCGCCCAACTGGAACGGATACGGCTCAGCGAGATTCCTTACGATGCCGTTGTTATTGTTCGCGGGGGCGGCTCACAACTGGATTTTGGCTCGTTCGATACGTATCTGATGGGGCAGACCGTGGCAGGCTTCGGCATCCCGATTCTGGCCGGCATCGGGCATGAACGGAACGTCAGCATTGCGGATATGCTCTGCCACGAAAGCGTGAAGACGCCCACGAAGGCAGCCGCCTTTCTGATTGAGCATAACCGTCAGTTTGAAGAAAGCTGCCTGCTGCTTCGCGACCGGCTGGGCCTGGTAGCACGTGACGCGCTGCAAACGGCCCGCGAACACCTCGACGCTGAGACCGAGCGGATGCGGTTTGTGCTGCACAACTTCTTCCGCGACCGGCATACAGACCTCGCTGAGAAAGCCGTTACGCTCCGCCACCTCGATCCGGCCAACGTGCTCCGGCGCGGCTATGCCCTGCTGCTTCGCAATGGCCATATTCTGACGCAGGCGGGCAATGTTCAAACGGGCGAGACGCTTCAGGTGCAACTGCACGATGGAATCGTTACGGTTAAAACCTAAGGGCGGAAAACCCAAACGAAAAACGCCCAGTCCTGGCCAGGACTGGGCGTTTTTCTAAACTACCTCTTTACGGGAGAAGGGCTACTTGAAAAGCAGCACCCGGTCGATTACGTGAATGACGCCGTTATTGGCAATCAGGTCAGACCGCAGGATATTGGCTACGTTGGTGCCGTTTCCTTTACCCGTAATCGTCACTTTATCGCCACTGACGTTAAACTTGATGCTGGTACCCTGCGCCGTTACCACTTCCGATCCGTTCTGGAACGTTTGCGCAAAAGCCCGGTAGTTCAGGATATGATAGGCCAGCAGATCGGCCAATACCTTAGGATCAGCCGCCTGGATTGCAGCTGCGTCGGCATAGCCAGCGGCTTTGAAGGCCGCATCGTTCGGTGCGAAAATGGTAACTCCATTCTCAGAATTCTTGGTCACCAGATCCTGAACGGTCGTTCCGGCCCGGCTGACGGCCGCCGTAAAGAGCGACAGGTCTGAATTAGCTTTCGATACGTCAACGGCGCTCTGCGTGGGTGGCGTCAGCACTTTATTGATGATATGAATCGTGCTTCCCGTTGTAGGAATGTCGCCCTCGGTAACCTTGGCCCCGTTGATGCTTACGTTACTCTTATCAACTTTATAGACCGATACGCGGGCATCGGCCAGTGTAGTCTGGTACGACGTATTGACCTTTGTCGGTATGGAAGACAAGTCAATAAGTGAGCCTATGACGTGATACCGAAGAAGCCGCTGCAGATCAGCAGCTGGTGCTGCGCTGACAGCCGCCACGCTGGCATAACCAGCGGCTTTGAAGGCGTCGTCCGAAGGCGCAAATATGGTCAGCGCAGCCTTGTTCAGTTCGGCCGTTAGACCTGCCTGGGCAATCGCTGCCGCCAGGAAGGTCAGGTTCGATTTCTGCTTGATATAATCAACCGATGCCACTACCGTGCCGGGAGCGATTGTACCGGAACCGGGGTTGGTTGTCGTGCCCGAACCCGGATTCGTAGTTGTGCCGGAACCTGGATTGGTTACCGTACCCGAGCCAGGATTCGTAGTGCCGGTGCCGGGAGCCGGTGCGGGCGTTTCCTTGGAGCAGCCAATCAGGAAGGTTGCTGAGCCAATACATGCAGCGACGGTTAGCTGTCGCAGCGTTCTGAAAATTGAGTGAATGTCCATACGTTGAGTAAACTATTTAATGAATTTATTGAACCAAACCATGTCATCATTCAAGCCGATGACCCGAGGTAGTTTGGGTTTTAACGCTCCCAAAAAAAAATTTGTTATCCTAAAACTTCATTTATTAGTGAGAGGGACAAGCGTTTCCGCTTAATTCGGTGGAAGACAAGCGTTTAGATAAATGAGGCAATTGGCTGATAATCAGTAGTTTCAATCCTTGCGCTATCAGTTACTAATCAGCCGTAAAAACAATGTCCTGACTCCGATATGTTCGTTCAGAATCAGGGCATTGTTTTATTGAGTGGAATCTGCTTAGAAAGTCAGTACAATCTTGCCGGTGGTCCGGCGGCTTTCCAGTTGCTGATGCGCTTCGGCGATCTGGTCGGCGGGCAGCACCTGACTCACCTCAATTTTCAGCTTACCCTCCGCAATGAACTGACCAATGGTTTTCAGATCATCGCCACTGGTATGCACCAGAATCCGTTCGGCCCGAATGTCGGGGCGAACAGCCAGAACTTTATCCATCGCCCCGTAGGCAATCGAGATCAGTCGACCATTGGGTTTGAGCGCCTTTGCCGAGGCAAAAATGGTGTCGGCGCCGGCCGTATCGAAGACCAGATCAGCATCCGACACGACGTCTTCTACGTTAGCCTTCGTATAATCAATGAATTCGTCGGCGCCGAGCGACCGCACAAACTCTTCGTTCTTACCGGAAGCCGTGCCGATGACGTAAGCACCGAGGGCTTTCGCCAGCTGAACTCCCAGATGCCCGACCCCACCCGAAGCGGCCTGAATCAGTACTTTCTCACCCGCCTGCAGATGTCCATGTTCAGTCAGGCTCTGCCAGGCCGTCAGGACGGCCAAGGGCGCGGCTGCGGCCTCTTCGAACGATAGTTCGGCAGGTTTCAGCGCCAGATGGGCGGCCGACGCGGCAACATACTCCGCATAAGCCTGGCCGGGCTCCGGAAAATTGACCATACCATAAACCGCATCGCCGGATTTAAAGCCGGTGACCTCAGCGCCCACTTCAACAACAACGCCGGCCATGTCCCAACCCAGGATAATTGGGTGTCCGTAACTTTTCGCATACGGCGCCGTTCCGCTACGGGTTTTGAAATCGGCGGGGTTTACGCCAAAGGCTTTTACCTGCACAAGCACCTCACTGGGTCGGATCGCTGGTTTCGCTACCTCCTGAACCGAGAAGTTCTCAGCATCACCCCAATCCTTTAATACAACCGCTTTCATACGTTTATTACTGATTGAAAATTTTCCGGCAAGTTAACCTGGCCATTTATACCAATAAGAATCCCCGCACGAGCTCGCGCGGGGATTCGGCTTCCTATTAAAAGATAAAATTCATTAATAAGGCTGTGCTTCGTGCGACTGTTTTTCAGCCTGCTCAGCCGCTTCGTGACCAGCCTGCACATTCACCTGTCCATTGGTGCTGCTGCTCATCTGCTGCAGTCCTTCGCGTACGCGCCGACCGTAATCTTCATCACACTGCGTGAACAGCTCAATCATCCTGTTCTGTACGTCCTGCTGTGCGCCCGACAGCGCATCGACCAGGTTGTTGATCAGGTCATCGCGTTCCCAGTCTTCAAACGAGCGATAGCGTTCGCCGGCCTGTTTGAAGTTGTTCGTCCGCTCAATCGGCTGACGCATCAGATTGCCCGCAATGTAAGGCTTATGATCCGGATACGTCTTGGGCGCTTCTTTAAGACCATTCATCGACGACGGCTCGTAGTTCACGTGCGGGTTCTGCCCCGGTGCGGTATCCACGCGATAGGCCATCTGACCGTCGCGCTGGTTGGTCGCCACGTGCTTTTTCGGCGCATTGATAGGCAGTTGCAGGTAATTGGTACCTACCCGGTACCGCTGGGTATCGGAATACGAGAACGTACGACCCTGCAGCATTTTATCGTCGGAGAAATCCAGACCGTCGACCAGTACGCCCGTACCGAAAGCAACCTGCTCAACCTCATGGAAGTAGTTCTCCGGGTTCTTGTTGAGCGTCATCTTACCCACCGGCAGCCAGGGAAACTGGTCCTGCGGCCACAGCTTGGTGTCATCGAGTGGATCAAAATCCAGTTCGGCGTGCTCGTCATCGCTCATGATCTGCACCATCAGCTCCCATTCCGGGAAGTTGCCCGCTTCAATGGCATCGTACAGATCCTGCGTTGCATGGTTGAAATTTTTAGCCTGAATTTTTTCGGCTTCTGGCTGGGTGAGGTTCCTGATGCCCTGCAGCGGCTCCCAGTGGTATTTCACCAGAACGGCTTCGCCAGCCTCGTTCACCCACTTATACGTGTTCACGCCCGAACCCTGCATCTGCCGGTAGTTGGCCGGAATTCCCCAGGGTGAGAACAGGAACGTAATCATGTGCATGGCCTCGGGCGTATTGCTGATAAAATCAAAAATACGGTGCCCATCCTGCCGGTTCGTAACCGGGTCGGGTTTAAACGCATGGACCAGGTCAGGAAACTTCATGGCATCGCGAATAAAAAACACCTTCAGGTTATTCCCAACCAGGTCCCAGTTACCATCTTCGGTATAAAACTTCACGGCGAAACCGCGCGGGTCACGCAGCGTTTCGGGTGAGTGCCCACCGTGGATTACGGTCGAGAACCGCACGAAAACCGGCGTCTGCTTCCCTTTTTCCTGGAATAATTTAGCCCGCGTATAGTTTGCTACCGGCTCGTCGCCAACGGTACCGTAGGCTTCAAACACGCCGTGAGCACCGGCACCGCGCGCATGTACAACGCGTTCGGGGATGCGCTCCCGGTCGAAATGGCTGATTTTTTCGAGGAAGGGATAGTTTTCCAGCGTCGTTGGTCCGCGGCTACCAACGGTGCGAACGTTCTGGTTGTGGGTCAGCGGATGACCCTGCCGGGTGGTTAGGGTTTGATCGGTCGGCTGGTCCTGCGGCTGCAGACCTGTGGCGCCGAATTGCGGTCCGGACGTCGGCTGATGTCCGTTCTGACCATTGCCGTTCTGATTTGTTTCCATAATTTCTATAGATCACATCTAAGCCATTTTAACGGCCTGTCTGGAAAATGGTTTGCAGAAAAACAGAGAAATTAAGGATGTCATTTTAAAGCTGCGTAGAATCAACGGGTTCAGGGCACAGCCCAAAGTAGCAGTATTTCAGAAATGGAGCTGTTCGAATCAGTAGGTTCGGTTCAGAAAAGCCCTTTTCGCTCTCAGACGATGTCCGCCCGGTCCGGCCGCATCGTCACGCCATTAACCACCCGGTTTATATTCATGAAACTCTCTACACTCGGCTGTCTGGGTTTGCTCAGTACCAGTCTTACGGTTCAGGCGCAGTCCTGGCAGCCCGTCACTACCCAGAATACCTGCATCACCCGGCATGAAAATGCGGCTACGCTCATTGGCGACAGTCTGTACGCGATCGGCGGACGCGGCATGAAACCCCTGGAAGCCCTGAATCTGAAAACGCTCGTCTGGCGAACCCTCCCCACACCCCCTGTCGAGATGAACCATTTCCAGGCCATCAGCTACGGGAATGAGATTTATGTAATGGGTGCCTTTACGGGCAGTTATCCGCACGAGAAGCCTATCCCCAACATTTATATCTATAACCCGAAACAGGGAGCCTGGCGAAAGGGGCCGGAGATTCCGACCGAGCGGCTGCGCGGATCGGCAGGTGTGGTGGTGTATAACAACAAGATTTACATGGTTTGCGGCATCATGGACGGGCACTGGGACGGACACGTTGCGTGGCTGGATGAATATGACCCCAAAACCAACACCTGGAAACGCCTGACCGACGCCCCCCGCACCCGCGACCACATCAGCGCGGCTGTCGTCGGCGATAAGATGTATCTGGCGGGCGGACGCAACTCAACGGCCCGCATTAATAAAGTCCTGGAGACGACCATTGCGGAAGTTGACGTGTATGATTTTAAAACGGGCCGCTGGGAAACCCTGCCCGCTACGTCGAACATTCCGACCCAGCGGGCGGGCGCTACGTCTGTAACGCAGGGCGGCAAGGTCTGGATCATTGGGGGCGAGACCGTGCAGCTGCTGGCGCATAACGAGGCCGAAGCCCTCGACCCCAAAACCAACCGCTGGACAGCCGGGCCTACGCTCAAGCAGGGGCGGCATGGTACGCAGGCCGTTGTACACGAAGGCAAAATTTATATCGTGGCGGGTTCAGCCAATCACGGTGGTGGCCCGGAACTGAACACGGTTGAGGTGCTGAAATAACCGACTTGTTACGTATCATCAAAACAGTTATTCATCTTCCGGCCTGATTGAAATTCCCTTCCAGGCCGGAAGCTTTACCAACGCCCATGAAATCACGTCTCTATACGCTCCTCAGCGCCTGCCTCTGGCTGGCTACCAGCGCGACCGTCTTTGCCCAGACCGGCGCAACCCGTACTGATTGGGTGCAGTTGTTCAACGGAAAAGACCTGAGCGGCTGGGACATTAAAATTGCCGGACAGCCTCTCAACGATAATTACAAAAACACCTTTCGCGTCGAGAACGGCATGCTGCGGATTGCGTATGACCGGTACGACCAGTTCAACGGAAAATACGGCCACCTGTATTACAACAAGCCTTATTCGCATTACATCATGCGGTTTACGTACCGGTTTGTGGGCGAACAGACACCGGGTGGTGCCGCCTGGAACGTTCGCAACAGCGGGGTGATGATCCATTCGCAGTCGGCCCGGAGTTTGTCGATGGGGCAGGATTTCCCGGTATCGCTGGAGATTCAGTTGCTGGGTGGTCTGGGAAAAGGCCCGCGCCATACTGCTAACCTCTGCACGCCCGGCACGCAGGTATATATGGACGGCAAACTCAATACCATGCACTGCATCGACTCCGACTCCAAAACATACGACGGCGATCAATGGGTTACGGTCGAAGCCGTCGTGCTGGGCGACTCAATTGTTCACCACATCATTGAGGGCGACACCGTGCTGACCTACCAGAAAACGCAGGTCGGTGGTGGCTTTGTCAGCAAAGAGTATGACTGGAAATCGGCCCATATCGACAACGGCGACTACTGGATGAGCCGACAGAACACCCCCCTGCGCGAAGGCTATATTGCCCTGCAGGCCGAAAGCCACCCCATTGATTTCCGGAGTGTAGAGGTGCTCAACCTGAAAGGCTGCACCAACCCAAAGGCGCTGAACTATAAATCGTATTACGTTGAGCCGGACAATACGCAGTGTCGGTTTGCCAAGAAGTAGTCAGTCCATCAGGAAGTTTATTCGTCAGAGATGAACCGGATAACAACCATTGACGTAACGCGCGGACTGGTAATGGTCATTATGGCGCTGGATCACATGCGAGACCTGCTCCATACCCCCGCCCTGACGCAGGACCCTACGGATCTGTCCACTACTACGCCCGCCATTTTTCTAACCCGGTGGATTACGCACCTCTGTGCCCCTACGTTCGTCTTTCTGTCGGGCACCTCGGCCTATCTGTCGCTCCAGAAACGGAATAATCCGGCGGCCCGGCAGTTTCTGCTCAGGCGGGGTCTCGTGCTGCTTTTGCTCGAACTGACGGTTGTCAACTTCGCCTTCTGGTTCGATATTCAGTTTCGCACCATTATGCTGCAGGTGATCTACGCCATTGGGGGTGGGTTCATGCTGCTTTCCCTACTGGCAAAGCTTCCTGCCCGCTGGATTGCCGGAATCGGGCTGTTCATCATTTTCGGGCATAATCTGTTACAGGCCGTTCCGCAGATCACAAACCAGACGGCCCGTTTAGGATGGGCACTGCTGTTCCGATCGGACCTGTTTGTATTCAGTCCGTCGTTTACGCTACTGGTTGGCTACCCGCTGATTCCGTGGCTGGGGATTATGCTGGTGGGTTACGCCAGCGGAAGGCTATTTGAGCTTCCAGCCGAACAGCGTAAACCCCTTCTGCTCCGTATTGGCCTGGGTGCTCTGGGCCTGTTTGTCCTGCTTCGGTTTATAAACGCTTACGGCGATCCGGCACCCTGGTCGGCTCAGAAAACCGGACTGTTTACGTTCCTATCCTTTATCAACGTCAGTAAATATCCACCATCGCTGCTGTATTCGCTGCTGATGCTGGGGCTAGCCCTCGTCTTTCTTTCTCTCACCGATCGCGTCAGCAATACCATTACGCGGGTGCTGACCGTCTACGGTAAGGTGCCTATGTTCTATTACATCCTGCACTGGTATCTGGTACATCTGTCGATGATCGGCATGGCGTTGCTGCAGGGATACTCGTTCGCCGATATTCCCGCCGGGCCGTTAAACTTCGGTCGGCCCGCCGGAGCCGGCGTGTCGTTGCCGGTAGTGTATCTGGTCTGGATCAGTCTGGTTATCTTCCTCTATCCGCTTTGCCGCTGGTACGGCCGTTATAAGTCGGCCCATCCTGAAAACGGATTATTGCGGTACATCTGACGGAGCTTTTCGCGCGTTCTCTCGCCCAACTCAGACCATACATGAATAGTTGAGCGAATCGAACACTTAAGTCATCCGATATGACAGTTCATGCCTGAATTCAGGCGGTTCAAAAGGTCAGGACGCGGTCCGGGTAAAACAGGAGGCCAACTTTGGGCAGTCACTCTAACAAAACTGCTCATGAAGCCACGTATTTCCTTCCTCCTGAACCCTGTTGGGACTCCCTCCAATCAACGTAAGTTTGCTCAGCACCTGGTCCTTTGCCTGCTGTCGGCCCTGTTTCTGGTAACCGGCTGTAAGAAAGATGTCGAAATTGAACCGACGCCCGTCAACAACACCCTGACTGCCAACGCGGGTGCCGACCAGGAAACGCAGGTTGGCCAGGTCGTTACGCTCGACGGCAGCAGCTCGAAAGACAGCGAGAACAAATCGTTTACGTTCCAGTGGGCCATCCTGCGCAAACCGGCCAAAAGCCAGGTTACGCTCGCTGGTGCCACCACCGCCAAACCAACGTTTACGCCCGATGAAGTTGGTGAGTATGAACTGGAGCTGACGGTTGCCAACGCGAACGGCAAGAGTACCGACAAGGTTCTGGTAACGGCTGCGGTTTCGCAACCCGTTACGATTAACCAGAACATCAGCGTCAGGACCGTTCTGACCGACCGCATTGCCAACCCTGAACTTCCCGACTACATCGTTGCCCGCAGCGTAGCCGTTACGGCCGAACTAACCATCAATCCGGGCGTTGTGATTGCCTTTGAGCGCGATACACGCATGGACATCAACGACAACGGCGGTATCATCATCGCGAAAGGCGAGCCCAACAAGCGCATCCGGTTCATGGGCGTCGAAAAAACGAAAGGCTACTGGGTTGGTATCATGGTATATTCGGGCAGCAACGCCAACGTATTCGAGAACATTGACGTCATGCATACGGGTAGCCGGTTCATGCTGAGTGGCATTAAGGCCGGTATGGGTCTGTTTGGCAGCAGCAAAGCGCAGATTGCGTTGAAAAACAGCGTATTCTCCGACAACGACGGCTATGGCCTATACGTACAGGAAGGATCGATTCTGCGCGAGTTTGCGACCAACACGTTCAGAAACCATACCGAAGCCGGTATCCTGATAGATGCTGTCAACGTTCCTAAACTCGACGTAACCTCTGTTTTCACCGGCAACAATGGTCGGAACGTGGTCGAAATTATGTCGTCGGTTGTTAAAGGCGGAAAAGATGACGAAATCGTCTGGAAAGGTTTCGCCGATAAAACGCCGTACCGCATGACAGGTATCCTGACGATCAACGCTGGCTGGAAACTTGAACCCGATGTTACGATCGAAATGGCCCGCGACGCCGAGATTCGCGTGGACAACAGCGCCTACCTGATTGCTAGAGGCACACCAACCGAAAAGATCACCATTACAGGTGTGTCGCGCACGCCGGGCTACTGGAGAGGTCTGATCAGCTACTCGACCAGTGCCCAGAACGTAATAGAGTACGCCGAGATCAGTAACGCAGGCAGTCTGGCGCTGGTGTCCGGCAAAAAGGCAAACATTGCGCTTTACGGCGCTAAATCGACCATGTCGATTAAAAACGCCAAAATCAGCGGCAGCGCCGGACACGGTATCTATGTTGGCTACGGCTCGGTCCTGAACAACGATGCTGCTACGGCCAACACCTTCGAAAACAACGGCGCAGCCAACGTAATGATTGATAAATAGACGACTCCCAGCTCCAAAAAGCAATCAGGGCCAACGTACAAATGTGCGTTGGCCCTGATGATTATTAGCAGCTTGCATACATAGATCCTCCAAAAGATAAAGCACTAATCTATCCTCTTATTTACAAGTTAGACTTATCAACATTTTGATTTTTAGGATTTCCTGAGAACGAACCGAGTTTTGTAATCGCTTTTTCTACTGCGCCTAGAGCTTTTATTAGTTCATTATGTTTATTACCAATAACAATGGGCGGGGTAGATTCTATACCTATTGTTAAATTCTCATTGTAATCATTCTGCAATAAATCGCAATAATTGATGTTCAGAGCTATATTATTTCCAAATGAATCCTCGGAATTATTGTACCTAGACACGTCAAAGAAGAATGGATTATTTTGATCAATCAAAGGTAGCTTGATAGGAAAGTCCTGTGCTCGTGGTTTCAAATATCTCGGCAGTGGGTCAAGTGATATAATCACATCGAATGCAGGGGCATTTGTAATGGCTACTATCCCAAGTTGTAATATATCTTCATCACTTGGTTTTAGTCTAAACGTATAAGACAGTTTAGGCTTTCCACTAAAACGCTTCGCACGTATTGCTTCAACTATGAAATGTTTAGCAGGAACAGTATGCGCACCAGCGCGAATGTAATAGCGCCCATCCATCATATGCGGGCCGATATGGCTTTCGGGCACCCCAATTATTAATACGGCCGCGTTCTCCTTGATAATACCACGTCCACGTGAATCTTCTATTAGCTTTATAGAATACTTGGGTGTTGGCTCAACTAACTGGTGAATCATAGCATCAACCCAGTCCTGCAAAGGCTGTCTACCAATCATTAAAGGAATTCCCCCGTCAGCATTTCCGGTATTCTCATCTACGCCAATGATAAAATAACCACCTCCAGAATTTGCAAAGCCCGATACTGCAGCCCCTAGCTTGGTTGCCAAAGAATCTTTATTAGCACCAACTTTACTTGATTTAAATTCAAAATAATCATTCTCTTTATTAGGAAGTTGATCAATAGTAGTGTGGTCAATATCAATTTTAATCATGATGTGCTTTTAGGACTATAGCAATAATTTCTATTATCCGACAATCTTACATTTTTTCAGAGCTTCCGTATTTTGATGTTGCGAAACCAGACGGTGCTGCCCCAGTCCTGCAAACCAATGCGACCCGAGAACTGGCCCTTGCTAATGGATGCGTTGTTGAGTTTGCTGGCAGCAAGGCGTCGTTTCCAGTCGGCACTGTTCAGATCGTGCTCCTGAATCGTAAAGCCGTTCATCGTGACGGTCAGCTTGTTGTTTTTGAGCGTAAACTGAACCTGATTCCACTCGCCTACCGGTTTCAGCTCCCGTACCCGCGCATTGGCAACGCTGAAAAAATCGCCGGCCCGGTGGGTATTCTCGCTGGCTCCTTCATAGATGGCATCGTCGAGCACCTGCAATTCCAGACCCGTATCGTAGATGTTCTTATACTGCGGAGCCTCCTGTACAAAAAAGAAAATGCCGCTGTTGGTCAGTCGGCCTACTTTCCACTCGGCCTTGAACTCAAAATCGCCGGAGAAGGTCGCGTCCGTAACCAGATCGCCCCCATTCACGGCTTTGTTGCCCACCCGATTTGGTACGTTCAGTTTCAACGCACCCTGATCGATCTGCCAGGCCGAGCCGACGCCCTTGCCGCCGTAGTATGCCAGCCAGTCGTATTCCGGCCATTAAACAGCAGTGTCCAGCCTTCTTTCTTCTCCTGTGCAGATAAAGTATTCAAGCCCTGCGCCTGTACAGATGTACAGGTGAGTGAAACCGCTAGGGCAACGGCAGCGAGTTTAACAAGCATAGTTTCAGGATGGGGTTATCATCCCTCAAAGGCAATGAGCAGCCGCGACTTACTGTATTGTTGCTTACGTGTAAAACGAAGAATAAAAACCGCCGGACGGAAATTGTCCGGCGGTTTTTACAAACCTGTAGGGCCTCAAAGACCTTACAGGTTTTTCTGCAGGTATATCAAACTGCGCCTGCTTTAATCTCATCCACGACGGCGGGATCGAGCAGGGTCGTGGTGTCGCCTAAGTTGCTGGTGTCGCCCTCGGCGATTTTGCGCAGGATTCGGCGCATGATCTTGCCGGAGCGGGTTTTCGGCAAACCTGTCACGAACTGGATTTTATCGGGCTTGGCGATAGGGCCAATTACCCGACTGACGGTCGCCAGGATGTCGCGCTTGGTGAGGTCGGCGTCGTGGTCGGCGGGCATCTGATCGGCAATGACGTAGGCGTAAATGCCCTGCCCTTTGATGTCGTGCGGATAACCGACAACAGCGCTCTCCACTACGCCCGTATGCATGTTGATAGCGTTTTCGACCTCAGCCGTACCAATGCGGTGGCCCGATACGTTCAGAACATCGTCCACGCGGCCCGTAATCCGGTAGTAGCCGTCCTCGTCGCGCAGGCAGCCATCGCCCGTAAAGTACAGCCCCGGATACGTAGCGAAATAGGTCTGACGGCAGCGCTCGTGATCGCCGTAGGTCGTGCGCAGAATCCCCGGCCACGGAAACTTCATGCACAGGTTGCCGCTCACCCCATTGCCTTCAATCTCGTTGCCGTTTTCGTCCACCAGAATCGGCTGAACGCCCGGCAGCGGTAGCGTCGCGTAGGTCGGTTTGGTTTTGGTAATGCCCGCCAGGGGTGAAATCAAAATCCCGCCCGTTTCAGTCTGCCACCACGTATCGACAATGGGGCAGCGGTTCTTGCCGATGTTGTCATCGTACCAGTGCCAGGCTTCTTCGTTGATTGGTTCACCCACCGACCCCAGCACCTGCAGACTGCTCAGGTCATGCTTTTCGACTTCGTCAAGGCCAAAGCCCATCAGCGACCGGATGGCCGTTGGGGCTGTGTAGAGGATGTTGACCTTATGTTTATCGGTAATGTCCCAGAACCGTCCGCAGTCCGGATAGGTCGGTACACCTTCGAAGATCAGGGACGTAGCCCCACAGGCCAGCGGACCGTACACAATATAGCTATGGCCCGTAATCCAGCCGATGTCGGCCGTGCAGAAATGCACTTGCCGACCCGTCGGACCGTCCGGTTCATATTGAAAGACGTTCTGGAAGGTATAGGCCGCGTAAACCATATAGCCTCCGCAGGTATGTACCACGCCCTTGGGCTTACCCGTTGAGCCGGACGTATAGAGAATGAACAGCATATCCTCGGCGTCCATCTCTTCGGCGGGGCAGTCGGCTGTAACCTGCTTCAGTTCCTGTTCCATCCACACATCGCGCCCTTTGAGCATGGACACCGGCGTGCGCGTGCGCGTCATCACAATCACCCGTTCAACGCTAGGGCAGCCCATCAGGGCATCGTCTACCACGCCTTTGAGCGGAATTTCTTTATTGCCCCGGTACGCGCCATCGGCCGTAATAACCAGCCTACACTTCGCGTCGTTAATTCGGTCGGCAATGCTCTGGGCCGAGAACCCGCCAAACACAACCGAGTGAACGGCACCGATACGGGCGCAGGCCAGCACCGCAATCGCCAGCTCAGGCACCATGGGCATATAAATACAAACCCGGTCGCCCTTCACAACGCCGTTCCGTTTCAGCACGTTGGCCATACGGCAGACCTGATCGTGCAGCATCCGGTACGTCAGCGTTACGCTCGCTTCCGAGGGGTCGTTGGGCTCCCAGATAATGGCAGGCTGGTCGCCACGGGTAGCCAGGTGCCGGTCAAGGCAGTTTTCCGTAATGTTGAGTTTACCGCCGATGAACCACTTTACGTTGGGTTCTTCAAAATTCCATTGCAGCGTTTTCGTCCAGGGTTTGCGCCAGAGAAACTCCTGCGCTATTTCTGCCCAGAAGCTTTCCGGATCGTCAACGCTTTTCTGGTAGGCAGCCTGGTATTCTTCAAAGGTTCGGATTAGCATATGTATTAACAGAATAAAAAATGGGCGAAAGAGTGAATGAGTGATAGAGCGAATCGGAATGCCGGAGCGAATGTGAACTAGCAGCTATTCGCTCATTCACTCTTTCGCTCTTTCACTATATTCTCCTTCAAGGGCATATTTGCCAAACAGGATTAAACCGCCGACTACGATGGGCACCAGCACCAGCAAGACGACCCAGCCAAACACGCGGTCTTCGAGCGAATTACTGCCGATTTTGGCCAGACTGTCGGTGATCCGGTCGTAGCCAACGTAAAGGCCAAGCAGAATCCAGATTACACCAAGGTATTTTTTAAGTGACGCCATTGGGTTAAAGAGTGAAAGGGCGAATGAGTGAAAGGGTGAATAAACCAAAGAATGGCAGAGCAGTTAACCGCTCGTTCACTCTTCTACTCGTTCACTCGTTGAATTTGTAACGTACAACAATCCAATAACCAGACATACGCCACCTACTAGAATCGGATACCAGAGTCCTTCCAGATAGGGTTTGTCTACGGTTCCCGGCGCAGCCTCATTGGCTTTAGTGGCTGTCGCGACGAGGGCCGTGGCAATAAACGGCGTTAAACCGCCAAAGACGCCATTGCCAATGTGATACGGCAGCGACATCGACGTATAGCGTATCCGGGTTGGGAACAGTTCCACCAGGAAAGCCGCAATCGGACCATATACCATCGTTACGTACAACACCTGCACAAACACCAGCAGGATCATCAGCAGCAGGTTGTTTGTCGGCAGCGTTACCGCTTTAGTTACCTCTGCGGGTGCGGGTTTCGCGGTTGCCTCCCCCCTAATTACCCGCTCCGTTTCTTTCAGCGTGGTTCCGTCCGCGTAAAAGTGCGTGGTCGTTGTGGTCGTGAGCCGGTCGCCGTTTGGTTGTGAGCTGAGCTTACGGTCGATGGTGCGGGCGTCAGTTATCTCCTGTTTCTGCGTCAGATCGGTCAGGCTGTACATCATATCGTAAATCGGGCGATACGTCAGAATCCCCAGCGCCATGCCCAGCAGCATGATCGGTTTGCGGCCAATCCGGTCCGACCACCCGCCGAACACAATGAAAAACGGCGTTGCCACCAGCAGCGCAATAGCAACAATAATGTTCGACTGCACAAACTCGACATTACAGGCTTTCTGGATAAACGACAGGGCGTAAAACTGGCCCGTGTACCAGATAACCCCCTGACCCGCCGTAGCGCCAAATAACGCCAGCAGCACCATCTTCAGGTTCTGCTTTTTGCCGAAGCTCTCCGCCAGCGGATTTTTCGAGACTTTTCCTTCGGTTTTCAGCTTTGCGAACAGGGGCGACTCGGCCATGCGCATCCGAATCAGAATGGAAACGGCTACCAGCAGAATCGATAGCAGAAACGGCACCCGCCAGCCCCAGTCCGCGAACGTATCAACACCCAGTGCCTCCCGCGTGAGCAGAATTACGCCCAGCGAGACAAACAGACCGAGCGTAGCCGTCGTCTGAATAAAACTGGTGTAATAGCCCCGGCGACCTTCCGGTGCGTATTCGGCTACGTAGGTAGCCGCTCCGCCGTATTCCCCGCCGAGGGCCAGTCCCTGCACTAACCGCAGCAGCAGCACCAGCAAAGGAGCCCAGAAACCAATAGTGGCGTAACCGGGCACCAGACCAATGGCAAACGTACTGCCGCCCATCAGTACGAGCGTGACCAGGAACGTATACTTCCGCCCGACCAGATCGCCCAGCCGCCCGAATACCAGCGCACCGAACGGTCGCACAATGAACCCGGCGGCAAAAGTAGCCAGTGTAGACAGCAGCGCAGCCGTGGGATTGTCTTTCGGGAAAAATTGCGAGGACAGAATAGCGGCCAGACTACCAAAAATGTAAAAGTCGTACCACTCAATTAGCGTCCCAACCGAGGAGGCCGAAATCACGCTGAACAACGTCCGCTTGTCAATGGCTTGCCTGGCTTTGGCTCTATTGCCGATCATATTCAGAGGGAGAAGGAATAAACAGTATTTGACAAAAGTGGTGGATGAGCCGTTTATACCATTGCGAAAGAGTGAAAGGGCGAAAGAGTGAATGAGCGATAGATGAATTTCACTCAAGCACTCATTTGCTCAATTGATCCTTCCTATTTCACTCATTAACTTATTCACTCTTTAAACATCTACGGCGACAGTCGCTCGATGATCCAGTTTGCGCCTTCCCGGCGGTATAGAATCCGGTCGTGCAGTCGGCTGGGGCGGCCCTGCCAGAATTCGACGGCATCGGGAATCACCCGATATCCACCCCAATGCTCCGGACGCGGCACGGGTTGTCCCGCAAACCGGGCTTCCAGTTCACGCTGCCGCGCTTCCAGCACCTCGCGGCTTTCGATTACCGAACTCTGGTGCGATACCCACGCGCCAATCTGGCTACCCCGCGGGCGGCTATTGAAATACGCATCCGATTCGGCCGCGCTAACCTTTTCAACCGCCCCTTCGATCCGAATCTGACGTTCAAGTTCGGGGTAGAAGAAGGTCAGAGCGGCAAACGGTCGTTCGGCAAGATCTTTCCCTTTGCGACTTTCATAATTTGTATAAAATACAAACCCCTCGCCGGAAACGCCTTTTACCAACACGATTCGCCCATCGGGCCGTCCATCGGCGCCAACCGTACTGACGTGCATCGCGTTCGGTTCGGGCACACCGGCAGCCAGCGCAGCCTCAAACCAGAGCCGGAACTGAGCAATGGGATCAGGTGAAACATCCGTTGTATCTAAACCGTTAAGCGTATACTCTTTGCGTAAATCACTGATTAACGAGGGCATTGGGATGGGTTGTTTGGCGGCTTTTCAACGCTGTACTACAACTAAATCCGCTTTTTGTCGTAATTTTGCAAAAGTAATCGGTACGTTCCCAACATGGCAAACGAAGAACAGGAAATTAACCGGCAATCGGAGGCTCCAACCCAGGCCACCGAGACGCTGGCAGTAAATACGCCCGAAGATACTCCGACGCAACCTCAAGATTCAGTCGAAGGCACGGAAGCTGCGCCTGAATTAACCGAGGTTTCGGCGACTGCATCGGCGGTCGAAGCGCCTGCTACGGCCGCTTCGACAACCGAAACGCAGCCCGAACGCGTTGATTTTGAGAATACAGAGGCTGTCCAGACCCCGGCAGACAGTGCTACCAACCCAGCTGACGAAGCTGCTCCGGAACCCATCGCCGAGACGACGACGGAGGAGCAACCCGTTGCCCAAACGAATTCTGAGGCAGAACCCGCTGCCGAAGCAGTTGCAACGTCCGATGCAACGGTACCAGCCGACGAACCGGCTGTCGCTGATGAAATCACGGCCCAGTACGCCGACGTTCAGGAGCATGACGAAACCGAAGAGGAAGCCCCGGCTCAGCCCGCTGCTGATTACAGCCAGTTTTCCAGGCAGGATTTCATCAATCTTCTGGAAACGCAGTTCGCTACGGTTAGTGCAGCTTCAGTAACGCCCGGCGACTTCAAGAAGGCGGATCAGCTTCTGAAGGAAGTTAAGCCGCACTTCGATCAGATGAAGCGGGCCGAGCGCGAAGCCGCTCTCCAGGCTTACATTGCCGAGTCGGGTTCGGAAGAAGGGTTTGAATACAAAAACGACGAAACCGTTCAGCGCTTTGACGATCTGTACAAGCAGATCAAGAGCCTGAAGAATACGTACTTCCAGAATCTGGACAAGGCGAAAGACGGCAACTTTGCCGCCAAAACCGAGTTGCTGACCCGCCTGCGCGAACTTGTCGAAACCGACGAAAACAACGCCGGCGACCCCAAAGCCAGCTGGAACGAGTTCAAGAAAATCCAGGACGAATGGAAAGCGGCCGGGAATATGAACTCACCGCACAACGCCACGCTCTGGGCCACCTACCACGCGCTGGTGGATCGGTACTACAGTAACCGCAACATTTATTTCGAACTGAAAGAACTCGACCGTAAACGCAACGCCAGCCTGAAAGCAGAGGTGATCGAGAAGGTCGAAGCAATGGCAAAAGCGTCGGAAGAAACGCCCGTTACCCGGCAGACAATCGACGAAGCCAACGCCCTGTTCGAAGAGTACAAACACATCGGTCCGGCTCCCAAAGCTGAGCAGGAAGTTCTCTGGGGTCGCATGAAGGCCGCCTTGGATGTTCTGTACGACAAACGCCGGGGACAGACCAATGAGCAGCGTAAAGAGTCGGCGCAGTTGTATGAGGAAAAGTCGGCGATCTACGAAGAGCTGGTACCGCTGACCTCCTTTACGTCGAACAGCATTAACGACTGGAACGACAGAACGAAAACGGTAATGGCTCTCCAGGACCGCTGGAACGCCATCAAAGGCCCGATGCCACGCGAGGAAGGAAAGGAACTGAGCAAAAAGTTTTGGGCGGCTCTGAAAACGTTCTTCCATAACAAAGGTGAGTTCTTTAAGCAACTGGAAACGAAGCGGGAAGAAAACCTGCGGCTGAAGACCGAACTCTGCGAGCAGGTGGAAGCCATTCTGGCCTCGGGTGAAGAATCACCCGAAACGACCCAGACGGTGATTGAGCTGCAGCGCCAGTGGAAAAACATCGGTCAGGTTCCGGAGAAACAGAAAAACTCCATCTTTGATCGCTTCAAAGCTGCCTGCGACGCTTTCTTCAACAAGAAGCGGTCGAAGAATCAGGAAACAGAACGCGAGTTTGAAGAGAACCTGGCTAAGAAGATTGCCCTCATCGAACGTATTGAAGCAGCCGCTACCGAAAACGCCGATCTTTCGCAACTCAACGAGTTCAAGAAAGAATGGAACAGTATCGGGTTCGTGCCCAAGAAAGATATGCAGGCTACGCAGAAGCGTTACATCAACGCGGTGAACGCGCTGGTTGGCGCAACGGGCAAAATTCCGGCGAAAGATAAAGAGCGCATCATGCTCCAGAGCGAAGCCGAAGCAACGCGGGGCGGTGGCCGCGACCGCGGGGGCGACTACAACCGGGGTGATCGGGACGCCGGTGGCGGCAAGCGCGAAAACGACATCCGTCGGCGCATTACGGCTATCGAAAACGACATCGCTACGTATCGCAACAACATCGAGTTCTTCGCCCGTTCAAAGAACGCCGATAAACTCCGTGCGGAAATCGACCGGAAAATCGCCGATGCCGAAAAACAACTGGACGATTTACGTCATCAGCTGAAAGTCGCACAGGCTTAACGAGTTATCCTTTCTAAGCAGCGGTGCCTTGATTTTTCGGTCAGGCACCGCTGCTTTTTTTGCTGGGTATGCTTGCACTGAACGCCGGAAAGCTCTACTTTTGCACCACGATTCGGTAACGGATTGTGGGATCGCCAGTGTCGGATAGTGGTCGATTCCGCCTGATTTGTAATCAGGATGCGCAAGCGCGTCGGGGGTTCGAATCCCTCCACTGGCTCAGTTAAATCAAGCACTTACGCTAAAAACGTAAGTGCTTTTTTGTTAAGGGGCAACATATTTTGTCATTCCAAAAAGTTAAATTATTAATCATAACGCTTTCCTATGACTTCCCACGTGTTTGACATACAGCCTTTCGAATTGCATCAATTGCTTGCTCTTTATCCTAATCTTGGAAAAAACAGTGATGTTGGTAAGATTGCAGTTAAGGTAGTCGAGAAATACTTTTCGTCTTTAGACCCAAATGCAACATTTACTTTCAATAAGAAGGGTATAGACGTTACAGTTTGTTATCTATCTGGTACTGAATGTTTTGAGGTCAAAGGTACAGTAGACCAAGATATTGCTTGGTCAAAGTTGAAAGTGTCAAGTCGTCAGTGCTATGATAAATTAGTAAATGGAATGGGATTAATAAGGGTTACGGGTATAGGACAACTTAGAATGAAACTGCACTTCTTGAAGTATGGTGAAGATTTCAAGTTAATACCGGAACCTCGTTGGTCTGTTGTAAAAATTCGTTAGAATCATCCTAAATGGCTCGCATACTTATCATTTATAAGTTTTGATATGTAGTTTTAAGAGAGCTCGATTTACTAATTCATAACGAGGCCGGAACTGGCTAATAGTAGCCTTTTATTAGTCCGGTTTATAGTCTGTACTTTACTTCTACTGAGTAAGCCGGATTCGTCATTCGGCAGCCTAAAACGGGCATTCGATACCATTCGTTTCTTCCTGTTCAATCGTTCGGAGCAATTTTGTCTTTGTCAGATAAGTATAGCGCCCCAAAAAGAATCTCTCTACTAATCAGAAGAATAGCGTAAAGCCAATAAGGTTTGAACTTAAGCTATCTAGCTGCTTTTATAAAAATACGCCTGAATGATGTGAAATTCTTTAGATTTAAGAGATATACCTACGCAGACGAATATGAACGAGATCAAAAAAGAAGACATCAAGCAGGAAGTGTTTGACCTCTACGATGACTATGCGCACAACCGCATTGACCGGCGCGATTTTGTGCAGCAGCTATCGACCTATGCCGTAGGCGGTCTGACGGTGGCCTCGCTGATGAGTTTTCTCATGCCCGATTACAAGGGTGCCATTCAGATCAAAGCCGATGACCCGCGCTTAAAATCGGACTACGTCAACTATCCGTCGCCCAAAGGGGGCGGAACCATCAAGGCGTTGCTGTCAAAGCCTGCCGATGCGAAAAAGCCACTCGGCGGCATTATCGTCGTTCATGAAAACCGGGGCCTGAATCCGCACATTGCCGATGTGGCCCGCAGAGCCGCCTTGGCCGGTTTTATTTCAATTGCGCCGGATGCCTTAACGCCCCTGGGCGGTTATCCGGGTAATGACGACCAGGGCCGTGAACTGCAAAGCAAACGGAACCGGGATGAAATGCTGGAAGATTTTATTGCGGCTTATGATTACCTGAAAAGCAACAAGGACTGCAACGGTAAAATTGGAGTTGTTGGATTCTGTTTCGGTGGTTGGATTGCCAACATGATGGCCGTCCGCATCCCCGGCCTGGCAGCGGCTGTTCCGTTTTACGGTGGTCAGCCGTCGGCCGAAGACGCGGCTAAGATCAAGGCTCCCCTCCTCCTGCACTATGGCGCGCTGGATACGCGGGTGAATGAAGGCTGGCCGGCCTATGAAGCCGCCTTAAAAGCAAATAATAAAGAATACACGGCCTATACGTACCCCAATGCCAACCACGGTTTTCATAACGACACGACTCCTCGTTATGATAAAGCCGCTGCCGAACTGGCCTGGAAACGTACCATTGACTTTTTCAACGCGAAGTTGACGTAACGATCGGGCGTCGCCGGAATAACTTTACCCTATCTATTTCAAGCATACCGTTTGTCGCTGACACGGTATTTACTGTTCTTAAACCGTTAACTAAGTTCAACTCATGAGACCATCGAGACGTAATTTTTTACAGTCGCTGGGCGTTGGCGCGGCCAGTCTGGGTATAGCGCATGAATCCGTAGGGATGCCTTCAACCCCGCCCAAAGCCGTAAAACCGACCACCGACGAACAAGTCCTGTTTGTCGGCGACAATATTGCAATCGCCAACACCGAATACGGAAAAGTCAGGGGGTTTATCCTGCGCGGCATTCATCAGTTTTTAGGCATACCATACGGGGCCGACACCTCTGGTAAGAATCGGTTTATGCCGCCCCAGAAGCCCACGCCCTGGACCGATGTTCGTCCCGCACTGTGGTGGGGCAACTCGGCTCCCCAGATCATGGAGAAACGCTATGCCAATCCCTATGCCTCGTTTGTCGACCACTGGAACTATGACGATGTTTCGGAAGACTGCCTGAAACTGAACGTCTGGACACCGGCACTGGACACTCAGAAACGGCCGGTGGTGGTCTGGCTCCACGGCGGTGGATTCGTGAATGGCAACGGGATTGAGCAGGATGGGTATCATGGCGAAAACCTGTCCCGACTGGGTAATGTCGTTTTCTGTTCGCTCAATCACCGGCTTGGTGCCCTGGGCTATACCCATCTGAAAGCGGCTGGCGGACATCCGGCCTCCGGCAACGTAGGGAACCTCGACATGGTTGCCGCCCTCGAATGGGTCAAAAACAACATTGCCAGCTTTGGCGGAGACCCCAACAACGTAACCATCATCGGTCAGTCGGGCGGAGGAGCCAAAGTGACCACCCTGATGAATATGCCCTCCGCGAAAGGGCTATTTCATAAGGCGGTGGCCCTGAGCGGTAGTTCGCTGGCGGGCGTAAACAAAGAGTACGCCGAAAAACTTGGCCTGAAAGTAATGGAAGAGGCTGGCCTGAAGCCCGGTGAAGTTGATAAGCTGCAGCAGATTCCCTGGCGTCAGTACATCGACATTGCCAACCGGGCCGGCGAAAAAATGGCCGATGAAGCGAAACGGCTCAATCTCCAGCGCGGGGGCTACTCGCCGGTAGCTGATGGAGTTGCGCTGAACGAGGGCGTGTTCTTCAGCGATCCCCAGCATTTCTCGGCCGACATCCCGCTGCTGATCTGCTCCACCTTCCATGAGCAAAGCCCCAGCCGGACCGACGCGAAGCTGGAAAGCATTACGCTGGCCGAAGTAAAAGAAAAGGTCAAACCCCGATTTGGCGACAGAGCAGGCGAAATTGTCGATGCCTACGCCCAGAATTTCCCGAAGGCCCGCCCTATCGAAATCTGGGCGCTGGTGATGTCGAACCGGAAGAATGCCATTGCAGCCGCCGATGCCAAGGTTGCGCAGCAAAAGGCACCCGTTTACGTGGCCTGGTTTGGCTGGCAGCCGCCCCTGTTTGATGGCCGGATGCGGGCCTTCCACTGCGATGACATCTGCTTCTGGTTCTACAATACCGATCTGATGCTGACGCATACGGGTGGCGGCAAACGGCCCAGAGCCCTGTCGGAGAAGATGGCCAGATCCTTTATCAATTTCGTCAAAACCGGCAATCCGAACGGGGGCGGTTTACCTACCTGGAAACCGTATACGTCCCAGAATGGGGAAACCATGGTGCTGGATGACACCTCCATGCTGGTGAATGACCCCGATCGTCAGGCTCGCAAATCCCTGGCCTAACACTCCGCGTATTCAGTACACTCGAATTGGTATTTCGACAGAAGAAGCAACCCCCTGTGCGGTTGCTTCTTCTGTTTGAAGAGGTTGGCATAGTATCCGTTTGTGTTGACTATGTATCCGGCAGCGCAGCAACATACCAGCCGGCCTCCCCGATGCTCCTTTATTCGCCCGGCAGGCAGAACAGTTCCAGCACAGTCTGGTTAGCTTAAGGGAACGCCGGTTGTCAGATACCATTCCGGAGATCGACACCATGGCTGTTAACCTGTATGAAATATCAACCCATCGAAAACTACGGTATCATTGGTGATCTGAACACAGTAGCGCTGGTCGGCCTTCATGGCTCCATTGACTTTCTGTGTTTTCCCATGTTCGACTCCCCTTCAGTTTTTTCGGCTTTACTGGATGCCGACAAGGGCGGGTTTTTCCGCATCTATCCGGTTCATGAGGGGGTTAATAATCTGCCCCACAACAAGCAGCTTTATCTGCCAGACACGAACGTACTGCTCACCCGTTTTTTGTCGGTTGACGGCGTCGGAGAGATTACCGATTTTATGCCTGTCGAAGACCTGTATCCGGGTCATGCTCTGATTCGGCGCGTAACGACGATACGCGGAAAGCTAACGTACCGCATGGAGTGCAACCCCCGTTTCAACTACGCCCGAAGCACCCACCGCGTAGAACAGCATGACGAAGCGATTCTGTTTCGAAGCGACGGCCCGGATGCTACCGTGCTCCGCCTGGTCAGCAATGTGCCGCTCACCATCCAGGAAGGCGATGCATATGCCGAATTTACGTTAGACAGTGGTCAGCAGGCCGATTTTACGCTCGAACTGGATACCCAGACCAACAGCCCGCAGCATGACCTCTCCGCGTTTGTGACCACCCGCTTTCAGGAAACGGTCAATTTCTGGAAGTCATGGATTGACCAGTCATCGTACCGGGGTCGCTGGATGGAGGTTGTTCATCGCTCCGCCTTAGTCTTGAAACTGCTAACGTCCAGCCGATATGGGGCACCCGTTGCGGCTCCGACGTTCAGCCTGCCCGAAGCAATCGGCGGCAGCCGGAACTGGGACTATCGCTATACCTGGATACGGGATGCGTCCTTTACAGTTTATACGCTGCTTCGGCTGGGGTACGAAAAAGAAGCCGGCCAGTTTATGAATTGGGTCGAAAAGCAGTGTGGTGATATTGGGCAGGCGGGCCTGCTGCGGCTGATGTATACTCTGGATGGCCATAAAGAGCTTGAAGAAGTTGAACTGGAGCATCTGGAAGGTTATAAGGGCTCCTCACCCGTTCGAATTGGCAATGCAGCCTCTAAACAGGTGCAGCTGGACATCTACGGCGAACTGCTCGATGCCGTATACCAGTACGATAAATTTGGCGAACGCATCTCCTATGACTTCTGGCAGGATTTGTGCAAACAGGTAGAGTGGGTTTGCGACAACTGGCAATGGGCCGACCAGGGTATCTGGGAGGTTCGGGGAGGCCAGCGGGAGTTTCTGTACTCCCGACTGATGTGCTGGGTGGCCATTGACCGGGCGCTGAAGATAGGCAGCCACCATTCCTATCCGCTGCCGGAGCGGTGGACTCAGCAGCGTGACAGGATTTTCCATACTATCCATCAGGATTTCTGGAGCGACAAGCTTCAGTCTTTTGTCCAATATAAAGGGGCCGAGACCGTGGATGCCGCTACGCTCCTGATGCCACTGGTCAAGTTTATTAGCCCTAAAGATCCCCGCTGGCTATCCACGCTGCGGCAGATTGAAGAAGTGTTAGTATCCGATTCGCTGGTGTACCGCTACCGGCCCGACGAAAGTCTGGAGGGGCTTACGGGCAGCGAGGGGACGTTTGCCATGTGTACGTTCTGGTACGTCGAATGCCTCTCCCGTTCAGGTCAGCTGCACAAAGCCCGCTTATTCTTCGAGAAAATGCTGGGGTATGCCAATCACCTGGGTTTGTATGCTGAACAGCTCGGGCTTTGTGGCGAACATCTGGGAAACTTTCCGCAGGCGTTTACGCACCTGGGGCTGATCAGCGCGGCTTTGAACCTGAACGACCAATTGGATAACGAACGCAACAAACAGAGTGAGTAACCAGTTATGGCCGATTACACAGGGACCGCCCGCTCCGGATAGCCATCGGTTTTGCGGGCTATATGGCTCATATCAACCCTTCAACGAATAGTAACCTATGAAACTCGACAAGATTATTGACAAAGTCAAACACGAGCTTAACGTCCTGAAGGGCGACGAGACGAAAGACAAAACGTTCTCCAGTGAGCATACGTTTTCCGATGAAGCAGCAGCGTCGGAGGCCTTTAAGCAATCGGTCGAGAAATTATTCAACGTAAATGCCTGGTCGAATCTGCCCGGTTTGAATTCGCAGTTTCAGCTTTTCGATTCAACCGGACAACCCAAGTCGGCCGAAGAACCGCTGATAGGCGATTATATCCGGATCGACCTGCCCGGCCCTACGCCCGAGAACTGGGTCCGGGTCATTAACCGCCAGACTGACGGAACAATGGCCGAATTTACCGTAATGCCCAGCACCGACCCGATGGAGAAAGGCGAACTTGTGCAGGGAGAAACTGAACATTTCTTTAGAGAAGAAGCCCGTAGTACATTCCGGGTAGAGCAGCATGGAAACCGAATTGTAGCCCTGGAAATTGGTCAGAATGAGCGGATCAACAATCAGGATTCGGAAGCCGGTAACCGCGCCATCGCGAACACGGTAATCGCTGAAGTTGGCTGGGCTTTCTTTCAGAAATTACAGTGGAAAAAACTAACCGAGTACCTCGTTCATTTGTAGCGACGGTGACACTTACCAGGCTACCTTCGCCTAAACCGGCTTATCTAGGATAACTGGCTCAGTTACTGTTTGGCAAGTCTGGCTACTTCTTCACGCAGGAGCCGGATTTCTGCTTTCAGTTCCTCCAGAGCCTGCGCTCCGGCCACTTCGCCGTCTTTACTTTCGGCATCGCGCCCGATAAAGAATGTTGCCAGTGTGGCGGTTACGTAGCCAAATACGGCAAACGCATACAGGGCAATTAAAAAGCACAAAGCACGGCCCTCGGGCGTTTTGGGCCAGTACTCCGACCCCATGGTGGTCATTAGCATGGCCGTCCACCATAAACTTTCACCGTAGCTGTTCAGGGCGGTTCCGTCCGGGGCTTCTCGCTCAAACGCATACATGCCGGCCGCTCCGGCAAACGTTATGAGCAACGTCAGCAAAACAATATACCCGAAACCCCGCCGGTGCATGGTGGACCCAAGCGCCCGCATCCCTCTATTGATGGAGCTTAGTACCTTAACCAGCCGGAAGCCGCGCGTTACCTGAAGGAGACGGAACACGCGGGCAATTCGCAATACGCGCAGGGCCGGTATGATCAGTGATAATACAGTAAGCCAATTTTGTTCGAGGAACCTGACTTTATGGGGCGCCAGGACTAGCTGCAACAGAAAGCTGAGAATAAAGATAATCCAGATAACGGTAGCCAGCTTTTCAAGGGCGTGGGTCAATTCATAAGCCAGTTCCTGAATCAGTAAACCCAGCCAGACAAAGCCCAGCAGAACCATGGGGGTTTCCAGCCAGCGATTTAACCGGCGGAGTAAGGCATACCGCTCCTGTTTCAGCGCCCGGTGGTCAGGCGAATCTTTTGTTGCCATAGGGTTTCCATTGCTATCCTGAATCAACCCCTCACCGGATGCGGTTGTTTCCCAAACCCTGATCCGCGCGAATGCTACTAGCTGGATAAAACAGAGTAACGTTCTGATCTCTTTACGCTAACCGGCTCTGGTTAGCGTCCAATGGCAGGGGTCACAGCCCGGATAATATGGCGGCCCATCCAAAGAAACGTAGCCAGCCAGGCCGCCAGCGAAATATATAGGAAAACGCCCGCGATACTTTTCAGGTAAGGAATTGTCATAACCTCGGCCAGACGCCAGCTACATACCGAATACATACCCATGCAGAAAACAAAGGCCCAGTACTGCGGATGATACGTCAGCGTAACTTTTTTGACAACATACCGCCAGATACTGAGCACAGCGAGCAGGGGAATCCAGCCTGTACTGGTAGCCCAGGCAAGCAGGCTCATCCCGGTTAACACCGACCGAAACTCCAGGAACAGCCCCGTTGTACTCAATTTTTGAATTAACGTAACGCCAGAAAGCGTGCTAATCGCTGCGGCACCCATCACAATCCAGTAAGGTGGCTTAAATTCCTCTGCACTGACCGGTAAAAAAGCCAGCCGGTAAACGATCAGCGTAACGAGAATCAGGTAGAGAACGAGCCCCAGGAGGTAGGCCGAGAGGGCAAAAAACAGGGTAATATCCGCCGAAAAGATCAGATGTGAAGTCAGGATAACTCCCAGTATGGCCAGCGATTGCGTAGCGACAACCAGGAGCAGCCAAACGCCACTAATGCTTTTTTCGACGGGCGGCTTTTCTGTTTGCGTAATAACAAGCGTTAAAAAGGAATAGAACAGGAGCAGCCATAACACCAAGGCAACTAGCCAGAGAAGGGTTGCTGGCAGATAGTTTTGCTTAACCAGGCCATACTGGGTTCCCAGAATACAGGAACCCGCCACGACGGTGAAAAACCCCGCTCCTTTTTCATAAGAAGCCAGATCAGCCCTTAGAGCCGGAAAATAGCCAACGAGCCGAATGCTCAGCAGGATGATTAGTACCCCATATTCCACGTTGTTCATCTAGAACAACACACTGCTGATCAGCGACAGATGGCACAGATGCGCCCCGGTCGACACAATACCCGTAGCCATGACCAGCGCAAAGTAGGCAGGATACAGCGTCTGAATCCCCGCTTTTATCTTGGAGCTAAACTTCATGATCATAAAGTACAGCTCTGCTGTGAATTTCAGTAGAGCGTAAACCGGCACAGCAATTTGACGAATCAGTCAGGAGCCACCGGCTAGTCGGCTGCGATCAGGGTTTGTGGAGCGGCTACCTTGATGCGGGTCAGCAGAAAGGCCAGCTGCCGTTTCGTATCGTCCCGAAACCGGGCGCAAGCAGCTTCCAGCTTCTTATCGTGCAGCCCCTGTGCCGCCTGTGAGAGCACAATCCAGCACAGTTCGGCTTCGTTGGCCATCAGCCACAAATCGTGCAGATCCCGCAGCAGGGCACCCCCCCCGCTGCGGGGTTCTTCAAAAAGAGACTGTGTCAGGCGCTCCGGCTCGTTGCTGTTCTCTTCCGAATAGCGCTCAATGAACGTCTTTAGCTCGTTTACGTGCTTCTCCGACCAGGTAGCCAACAACTGGCAGATCTGTTCAATATCCGGTTCGTCCTTATGGTGTTCTGCCACCTGTCTGAACGCCTTGGTTAGTTCCTGTTCGCTGTGATGAGCCAGTGCAATGTAGTTACCGATATGCATAGCTGAGGTTTGGGTTAGATTTTACGGATACGGACGGCCGCATATTTATAGTGAGGCTGTTTACTGACAGCATCCCATTCGGTTAGGGTCAGCTCATTGGCCGCCCGTTTGCGGCCGGGGTCATCCCAGTAACCGTAATGAAATGGAATAAACACCAGCCCAGGCTCAATATCACCCACCAGTACCGGCTCAACAACCTTACCCCGTCGGGAGGCCACTTCAACCAGATCGCCGGTTTTCAGACCGTAACGGGCCGCGTCTTCGTCGGATACCTGCACAAACGCGTCCGGGGCGGCTTCGTTGAGCTGTCGGGATCGGCCCGTTTTGGTTCGGGTATGAAAATGATACACCAGCCGACCCGTAGTGAGCCAGAGTGGAAACTCCTCATCGGGTTCTTCATGCGGAGGTTCATAGTCCGCACCTTTAAGGAACGCTTTACCCTTCGGGTCTTTGGCCTTGTACTCCTCTTTGGTAGCAGCCGCTCCCGTCACCAGATCGTGGCCATAGGTCTCGCAGTAGTCAATACTGGTATTGAAAACTCCGTCCTCGTACAGATGCGGTTTGCCGTCAGGATACTGTTCATTGCAGGGCCACTGAATCCCGCTGCCTTCGCTCAGTTTGGCGTAACTCATGCCTGTATAATCGCAGGGGCGACCGCGGGTACATTCTTTCCACGCTTCAAAGCATTCTTCGGGCGTTTTCCACTTGATGAGCGGGGCACCATCTTTATCCCGAAAATCCATCCGTCGGGCGTAGTCCAGGAAAATCTCGAAATCTGGTTTCGCTTCGCCAGGTGGGTCAACGGCCTTGTGTGAGATGTGAACGGTCCGGTCCACATTGGTAAATGTGCCGGTTTTTTCGCCCCAGATAGCCGCGGGTAACACGACGTCGGCATACTGCGCGGTTTCGGTCATAAACGCATCCTGCACAACAACGAACAGATTTTCCTGCTGCAGAATTGAACGGACACGCTCCAGTTGCGGCAGCGAAACGGCCGGGTTGGTCCCGCTAATCCACAGCAGATTGATGGAGCCTTTTTCGGCGTAACGCCAGATCTGCATGGCGTGGGTCGGGGGCGACCAGTGCGGAATGATGTTGGAATCTACGTTCCAGAGCCGGGCAAGTTGTTCGATATGCTCCGGATTGCCCCAGTTCCTGAAACCGGGCAGGTCGCCATCCGCTCCGCATTCGCGCGTGTTCTGCGCCGTGGGCTGACCGTTCATCTGGTAGATGCCACTGCCTGTATGTCCAATCAGGCCGCGAATCAGATGCAGGTTATTGACCTGTACAGCAGCAGCCGTGGCCTGCATGGACTGATAAACGCCCTGCAGAATCGTAGAAACCAGTGTTTTCGCCGTTCCCAGAATTCGAGCCGCTTCCCTAAGCTTCGTAGCCGGTACACCCGAAATCGCTTCAACACGCTCCGGCGACCATTGCGAAACTAGCTGTTTTAACTCTTCAAAGCCAACCGTGTGTGCGTCGATATAGTCCGGGTTAATGTGTCCTGCCTGGATAATCAAATTTAGCAGGCCGTTCATAATCGGAACGTTCGTGCCGACCCTGGGTACCAGGTGCACCGTTGCTTTCATCGCCGTAAAGGTTTCGCGGGGATCAATGACTACCAGTTTAGGCGGATTTTCACCGGCCAGGCGGTCCAGAATCCGCGTCCACAGGACGGTTTGCTGAGAGGCTATGTTGTGGCCTACGTGCAGGATGGCTTCTGTCGTATCGAGGTCGGTATAGGAGCCGGGTTGTCCATCGGACCCAAACGAAACTTTCAGCGCGGCTGCGGCCGTATCCGTGCACAGACGCGTGTTTCCATCCATATGAGGTGTCCCCAGACCTGCCTTTCCCAGAACGGCCAACGTATAGTATTCCTCCAGAAAGAGCTGACCACTTGTATAGAAGCCAATACCCAGCGATGTTTTCTTACTGATAATATCGTTGGAGCGCCGAACAATCAGGTCCATAGCCTCATCCCAACTGGCCTCTTCCAGTTTGCCGTTGCGACGTATCAGGGGCCTGGTGAGTCGGTCGGGGCTGTTGTTAGCCATCCAGCCTTGCAGGCCTTTAGGCCCAAGCCGCCCGTGGTTGACGGCATCGACGGCCCGACCGCGCACGCCCACAATCCGACCGTCTTTTACGCCAATGTCCATGCCGCAGCCATTGGAGCATAATACACAGGCGGATTGTACCCAACGGTCAGGCGCTTCTTCGGTCAGTTCATCGACTCGGACTGGCCAATGGCCTTCATAAGGGGTTCGCTCACCCCAAATGTCCTTAATACTATCGCGGGTTTGTTCCATACTGAAGAGGTTTAGTGCGTTTCTGGTGGTGCGTGGCTATTGGCCGATAGGGGGCATACATGTCTCTATTCGTTACCGGCGCAAGGTCGTCGGGTGTCAAACACAAGGACGGCCCCGACTGTTTCGGGGCCGCGTCCTCTAAACGTCGCTCTGCTGTTCAATGGCTGTTCATCGGAGATTACGGGTTGCCCTTCGTGCCCGTAGAGCGGTTTTTCGTCTTACTGCCCGACTGGCTGCTGCCATTCGATGTACCCTGACCCGATGTGCTGCCTCGTTGATTGCCGATACTCCCCAGCCCGCCCGACGTTTGGCCGGATGTAGAGCCTCCTTTATTTGATTGTTGCAGGCCATTGCTCTTACCCGCGGTTCCGCTCTGGCCCGAAGGCTTCGCCGAGCCGGTCGTACTCCGCAATGAGGAGCTTTTTGCATTTGTACCGGACTGGGCCTGGGCACCCACGGTAGCCACTGCTAACCACAGTGCGACCGCCGTTACTACTGTTTTCATATTTCGAGGATTAGTTTGGCTTAGCAAATCTTACTGCTTGAAATACACCCTCCCCATAACTATACAGTTTTCCGGCCGGAATCATCTGGAACGAGAAAATAAGGAAACGGTCCGCCGACAGACTCCGGCTTCCCCATACTACCCCGGCCAGGTGACAGTTACGATCCTATCGAGTCAATTGGCGGTCAGGCGAAAGCCTGTATCAGACCCGCGAGTTGACCAACCAGTTTCTCGTGCTGTGTTTCCTTAGGCAGGATTAACTCACAGCCGAATTGCTGGCATCTATCTTCGTCAACCGGTCGATCGGAACTTGCCAGGATAGCCACCGAAATCGTTCGCCAGTCGGGCGTCTGCGCCAGCTCAGCCAGAGCCGCGTATCCTTTACAGCTAATCATATTCCAGTCCATAATCAGCAGGGAAGGTCTGGGATACACATCGCCCCGCAGAGCCGCCAGCAGCTCCGCCTTATCCACGAAAAAATACAAAACGGCCGTGGGGCAGGCTTCACTGAATGCCTGCCGATACAGATACTGATCATCGGGCTGATCGTCGGCAATGAATACAACCGGGGTTCCGACGTAACGTTTAGGGGTTTCCATTAGCGTGTACCCGACCTGTTATACGGCCGGCCTATTCCGTTTTGGCGAGTTGGGAATGATTGACCAGTTCGTGGAGCAAAGCCAGCACCTGCGGCACCGAATCGAGCCGGTAGCCGGCGCTGGTTGCTCCCCTGCCTACTTTGATGGTGTGATGAGTGGGCGACAGCAGGACAGAAAACAGATCCTCATCAGTTCGGTCGTCGCCAATGGCCAGCACAAACTCGTAGGGGTAAGCCATGGCCAGCTGCTTCGCCATCCGACCTTTGTCCGTATCCGCATTTTTCACCTCCACAACTTTGTTCCCGTCAATGACGCGCAGCTGATAGGGCAGCAGCGACTGCAGCGTAGTGATCATTTCCCGCGACCGATCAAAGCCCATAGCCTCGCTGACGTTCCGGTAATGCCAGGCCAGCGAATGACTTTTCTCCTCAATGAATGACCCCGCGCACCGACTCACGAAATCCGCCATCAGCGGCCGTACAGTATCCTTCCAGCTCCCGTCGTCCAGCACCGGGCTTCGCCAGCTTCCCTCCTGCCGGATAAACGTTCCGTGTTCGGCTACAATGTCAATGGGCAAACCCGACAGCCAGTCTTCGAGGGTGTCATGCGCCCGCCCGCTGATAACCACAACCTTGTTCTGGGGTATTGCCGCCAGTTCGCGTAACAGTTCGAGCACTTCCGCCGAAGGAGCCGCCAGTTCGGGCTTGCTCGCAAACTCGGCTAGTGTGCCGTCATAGTCCAGCAGCAACAGCCGGGACTGAGCCTGTTCATAAGCCGTGAGCAGTTTATGCTTGCCGACTCCTTTCAGGCTCCGGACCGGGCTTTTTTCCTGACCTCGCCGGGCGGTCAGCAGAGACTCAAAAAATTCATTGGCCCACTGCTTTACGTCATACCCGGCAATTCGCTGTTGCATAATGGCAATCCGGCGCTGCTGCTCCTCCGGGGCCATAGTCAGCCCTGCGTTTAACTGATCGGCTACTTCATATTCATCCAGCGGGTTAACCAGCAGGGCTTCGCCCAGTTCATTGGCCGCGCCGGTCAGCTCACTCAGCAGCAGAACGCCCTGCTGATCCTGCCGCGAAGCCACAAACTCCTTGGCGACCAGGTTCATTCCGTCCCGAAGCGGGGTAATCATAGCTACATCGCAGGCGGTGTATAAAGCCAGAAGCTGCGGAAAGCTCAGTGACGCATAGCGGTACACGATCGGCACCCAGGTCAACGTAGCGAACTTCCCATTGATCCGTCCAACGGCCTGCTCAATCATCTGCTTACGTTCCCAGTACGTCTGAATCTCGTCGCGCGACGGAATCACCACCAGAATAAACACCAGATTGCCTTTCCATTCGGGGTGTGCCTGCAGGAAAGCTTCCAGCGCGTCGAGCCGCTGCATGACCCCCTTGGTGTAATCTAGCCGGTCGACCGAGAAGATAATCTTGCCCGGGTACGATTCTTTCAGAGCCCTCCGCTCCTCAATCACCTCCGGCTGATTATAGCCATCATTATACAGGCCATAATTGATTCCAATCGGAAACGCCTGACACTGTACCGCCCGATCCTGATTAAAAATCTTCGCTAACGTATGGGGCAAGCCTAGGTTCAGCTGAACGGATTTGAGAAAATGAATCAGGTAGTCATTCGTATGAAAGCCGATCAGGTCAGCGCCCAGCAGCCCCGTCAGCAAATAGTCCCGGCATCGTCGGGGTAATAACCGAAGCAACTCATTGGATGGAAAGGGAATATGCAGAAAGAACCCAATGGTGGCCTTAGGCTCCTGCTCCCGAATCAGCTGGGGCAGGGCCAGGAAATGATAATCATGCACCCACACCAGATCATTGGGCTGAAGCAGCTCCATCACCTTCTCACAAACCTGCTGATTTGCGGTCTGATAAGCCGCCAGGTCTTCGTCGTGGTAATCCACGTAAGACGGGAAATAGTGAAACAGCGGCCAGAGCACCGAGTTGGCAAAGCCGTTATAAAAATGTTTGTTGGTGGCTTTGTCCAGGAACACGGGGACATACTCAAAATCGTCATTGACCTCGTGCCGGTGTTTTTCCCAGGTGCGCTGCGTGAAGTCGGCGCAGCCAATCCAGACTGGTTTCTGGGATGAGGCACTCAGATCCAGCGACTTGACTGCCGTCACCAGGCCGCCTGACGAAGGCTTGACGGTCGTTACTTTATTCTGGACCTGAATCGAAAACGGTAAGCGATACGAGATAATGATGAGCCGATTGTTTTTCATAACGTAGGGTATTGCTTCACAGACGGAGTAAGTCGCCGTCTGGCCTCATTCTATCTAAAGTTGTTCGGCAGTAAAACAGAAATAGGACGGAGATGTAACTTAGCGCAACCCAAAACACAGGCAACGGCCCTTGGTTTACGTAAAAAGCCACCCCGGACGGGATGGCTTTTTACGTAAACCAATCGTTTCGGCTATTACATTGCTGGTGCTTCTGGAAAGCCACTTTACTGTCTGCGTTCAAAGCTCTGTTCATCAGTTGGCTCCAGCAGCAGAACCTCTATACCGGCTTGGGGCTGCGGATTCTCAACCCCCGGCCGTTTGTTATCCGCTATAAAATCAAAGACCTGGTGCTCGTCCGCGAAAATGATTTTTTCCAGCACCGTCCTGCCGTTCAGTTCATCTGGCTCATCGCCCGACCCGTCGCCGTTTTTAGGGGAATAGATCAGAAAATTAACGATTTCGAAGTCTTTTGTTCTGGCCATTACGTCCAGATAGCGCGACTCTCCGGGCGTTGTTTCCGGGTAGACATTCAGAATGGTGTACCAGTTCCCTTCATTGCCCATGCTCTGAAGAAGCCAGTTATAAATAGATTCCATAGGTTGTTTTCCTGCGTGATTGCGTGCTAGGAAAACCCGACCAGGCCCGCTTTGTTCGGACCAGACTGCACAATAGACTCGGATTTCTATTCGCCCCGCACAATGGCCGGACCAACCTGACCATCCGGGCGAAGCCGCGCAACCCGAATCCCCGACAGGTGCCTGTGGCACAGGACGTAATCGCTTAGTGGATACGGCGTAATGACGACCTGTCCGTGCTCGGACGAAGCATGGAGCAGGTGAATCCGGCCATTCGGCTGCCGCACCGCCAGTCCGACGTGCTTCATATCCAGGCCGGGACGGGCAGCGGTCAGCATTACGATATCGCCCTCGCGGAGCTGGGCTTCAGCCTCCCGAATGTTCTTCTTTGGAATAAAGGCGAATGCCTGCTGGCTCAGAGCCGCTTCGGCCTGCGCTATCTGCTGAAAAATCGCCGGGTCGCGCAGGGGTGGGTACTTGTATAGAAAAGAGGTCATGTACGACACCGGCTTGGCCACTGAAATACTGCCCGGCAGATCGCGGGTTACGTCCACCACCAGACCTTTCCGCTCGTTATTACGCAGCCAGTCCGAGAAATAGTGTAAGCGACTGGCGTAGCCATTAATCCGGCCGTCGCGGTAACGAAGCTGGGTCAAATACCTCCGGAATGTCGCGTCGAAGCTTACCGGATTGGCCTGACTGCCTTCCTCCTGATAGGCCAGCGTCAGCGCAAGCACGGTTTCCAGATAAGTCGTGCAGTCAAATTCCCGAACGTTCACGATCAGTTGTTCGGTTGGGGTGGTATCGAGCGTATGGGAAACGTAGGGAGCGCCGATGAATTTTTTACCGATGCTAACGGCCATTTCAGCGGAGGTTTTACCGCCCGCGTTCGCCAGCAGACGAAAATCCGCGGGAGCCGCTTCCTGCGCCTGCGCACGCGATCCCATACATACCACCAAAAGAGCAGTAAACAGTTTTATCATACGTGAATGGTGATTTCGATGCCTCCTTACGACTAACGAGGCATCGAAATGTTTCACGAATTTACGATTTAATTTCCAGCACTAACGCCGAGCGGGAGGACAGCCCCAGCGAAACACCCGTGTGCCCGACCATTTCGAGTTGCGTATTCGTCATAAAAATGTCGGTAAGCTGGTAGGCCTTCGCTGGGTCGAGGCCCATCGCCCCGAAAGCATGATGGGGAATGCGAACGGTGATTGAAGTTTCCTGGCGGGAGAAGTTACAGATGATCAGCAGTTTCTGACGATCCGTATACCGCAGGTAACTAAAGACCTGATGCGCATCGTAGCCCGCGCTCTGGCCGTTGTCGTTGGCATACTGGAGATCATAGAAAAAGCCGTTCTGAATGGCATCCGAGCCGTTGACGAGGTGGTTCAGGCGCTGGTAAAACGCCCGCAGCCGACGCTGGTCGTCGTTCAGCTTAGCCCCATCGTAGCGGCCTTTGTTCACCCAGTTCTGCCAGTCGGTCAGTCCCCAATAGTCGAAAATGGTGGTGCGCCCATCGTCCCCACTGAACCCCTCGCTGCCGTCGGCCCGAACCCCGATCTCCTGTCCGAAATACAGCAGAAACGGCCCGGTATGCATCGTGGCTGCCAGGGTCATGGCCGGCACGGCGGCCCAAGGGTCGTTGGTAAAAAACCGCGAGTTAATACGCTGCTCGTCGTGCGTTTCCAGAAACCGGAGCATATGCTGGGCAAAATCGCCGGACTCCTGCTGCCAGACGCGCGTCAGTTCGTAGCAAGAACCCTGCCCTTCCATCAGCCGCCGGAGGGCGTCGTAAAGACCGACCTTATCGTAGAGATAATCGAAACCGCCCTGGAAAATAAACGGGCGGTACAGGCCAGGCTCGTAGATTTCAGCGATAAAAATCAGGCGTGGATAGCGCTGTTTAACCCGGCCAATGGCCCATTGCCAGAACTCAACCGGCACCATCTGCGCCATATCACAGCGGAAACCGTCAACGCCTTTGTCGGCCCAGAACAACAGAATGTCGAGCATCTGCTGCCAGGTAGCGGGCGTCGGCTGGAAATGCCGGCTGCCATCGAATACATTGATGCCGTAGTTGAGCTTAACGGTTTCGTACCAGTCGTTGACGTCGGGGGTAGCCGTAATGGAGCCGCTGCCGGTCACTTTGGCCGGACATTCATTCAGGGTTCCCCAGTATACTGATTCATCGCGGGCTGTTACGCTGTCGTCAGCACTCTCCGGCGAAATGAATGTTTCGCCCGGCAGGTAGTAAAAATTGTTGTTCGGCGAGAAACGGACCGACGGATCTTCCTGTTCGCCCAGATCGATTACACCAGCCGGTTTCACATCGGACTTATACTGCCGGGCAACGTGATTGGGTACAAAGTCAATGACGACCTTCAGGCCATGCGCGTGGGTGCGCTGCACCAGGTCTTCAAACTCCGTCATGCGGTCGGGCACGCTGACGGCCAGGTCGGGGTCCACGTCGAAATAGTCTTTCACCGCATAGGGCGACCCGGCCCGCCCTTTGACTACGGCTGGATCGTCGGGCTGAATTCCGAAGGCTGAATAATCGGTCTGAGTGGCGTGTTCCAGAACGCCCGTATACCAGACGTGCGAGGCACCCAAATCCCGAATGGCCTGCAACGCCCGCTCATTAATGTCGTTAAATTTGCCAACGCCATTCTCATCGCGGGTACCGTTCGGACGATTGGTAGTGTTCTGGTTGCCAAACAGCCGGGTGAAGATTTGGTAAATGATTAGTTTGTCCATTACTGGAACAACGGACATCGTATTCATAGGTTTGAACAAATACAGGTTACGGTGATTATGTCATTGGTAAGTGCAAAAATATAGCCATTTTGCCCTAAATCCCTGTTTATTTTTCGCGTCCCAATAATTTGTCCACAGGAGTCCTCCGGCCTATAGGCCAGTATTAACGTCCTATTTTATGAAAAGACCCAGTCTTTACCTGTTCATTCTTCTTATCACAGTCTGTCAGCTCGCCTTTGCGCAGAATGCCCAGATTCAGCGCGTGAACCCAACGAACTGGTGGGTAGGCATGAAAAACCCGAACCTGCAATTGCTTATTTACGGTCCCAATGCCGGTACGCTGACGTATTCGCTCAATTACCCCGGCGTAAAGCTCGTTAAAGCGCATACAGTCGAAAATCCAAACTATGCTTTTCTTGATCTGACTATTGCGCCATCGGCCAAACCCGGCCTAGTCCGAATTACGGGTAAGCGCGGCAATCAGACGCTCACCCAGCCGTTTGAGCTGAGAGCCCGCGACAGATCACCCAAAGGTCTGGGCGTAACGGCGGCCGATTTTATTTATCTGGCCATGCCCGACCGCTTCGCCAACGGTGATCCAGGCAACGATAAATTTGCGGACATGGCCGACCCCAACGCCGACCGGGCTAACCCTTACTACCGGCACGGGGGCGACCTCGCCGGGGTAGTGCAGCACCTCGATTATCTGAAAGACCTCGGCGTAACAGCCATCTGGCTCACACCCGTACTCGAAAACAACCAGCCGCTTACCAATGAGGGCGGGGCCATGCGCTCGGCTTATCACGGGTACGGCTTTACGGACCATTATGCCATTGACCGGCGACTGGGCGGTAACGACGCTTACGTCGACTTCGTCAAAAAAGCGCATGCGGCCGGGATGAAAGTGGTGCAAGATGCCGTTTACAACCACGTCGGCATCAATCACTGGATTCTGAAAGACCTGCCCATGAAGAGCTGGCTCCACCAATGGCCGACTTATACCAACACCTCGTATAAATACCAGCCCATCACCGACCCGCACGGAGCCGAGATTGACCGGCGCGTTACGCTCGACGGCTGGTTCGTTCCCCACCTGCCCGACCTCAACCAGAGCAATCCATACGTAGCGAATTTTCTGATTCAGCACGCTCTTTGGACAGTCGAGAACTTTGGCGTCGATGCCTGGCGCGTGGATACCTATATGTACAACGATCAGCCGTTCATGAACCGCTGCAACGCGGCTTTGCTGGAGGAGTACCCAAAGATTCACATCTTCGGCGAGTCGTGGGTGAACAATGTAGTCGATCAGGCGTATTACACGCGGAACAACATCAACTTTCCGTTCAAGTCGAACCAGCCGGGCGGACTGGATTTTGTCTTGTATGCCTCCATGCTTGACGCGTTGAAGCAGAAATTCAGCTGGGATGATGGCGTAAACCGGTTTTATCAGGCGCTGGCGCAGGATGCCGTTTATCAGGACCCCAACAAACTGGTAACCTTCCTCGACAACCACGACACCGACCGCTATCTGTCGGTCATCGGCGATGATCTGGATAAGTACAGAATCGGTCTGACGTGGCTGCTCACCACGCGCGGCATTCCGTCGATGTATTACGGTACGGAGATTCTGATGAAGAACTTCAAAGACCCCTCGGATGCCGAAGTGCGACGTGATTTTCCAGGCGGTTTCGTCGGCGACCGAGAAAACAAGTTTGAGGCCTCCGGACGCTCAAGCCGCGAAAATGAAGCTTTTCAATACGTGCGGAAACTGGCTAACTACCGTCGCTCCACGCCGACCCTGCATACAGGCAAACTGATGCAGTTCCTGCCGCAGGACGGCACGTACGTCTATTTCCGCTATGATGGCAACAAGACAGTTATGGTCGCCACTAATACCAATGATAAGGAAATTTCGCTCGATACGAGTCGGTTCGCCGAGCGGATGAACGGCTTTACCTCTGCCCGCAATATCTTGACCGACGCTACGCTGAACGACCTGAAACTGGTAAAACTCCCCGCCAAAACAGCGCTGGTGCTGGAGTTAATGAAATAAACGGATAGACGTAACGGGGCTCCCATGTCCGGTATGTTGTGGGAGCCCCGTAGCTGTTTTTGTGGCAAAACCAACCTTCGCTGATTTTATTTCAGTTCCTCTTCTTTTCAAGCGAATTCTGTACTCGGTGACCGACAAAAGCAAAGAGCAACCCATTCAGTATACCCGGTAATTAATTGATAATTTCTCCTTTATTACTGGCTAACTTTTCACGCCATTGCTGAAGTTGCTCCGGTGTTTGTCTTACCCAATCTGTGACTTCACCAATGATTTTCAGGGGTGCTCGGGTGCGATAGGAACGTGTTGGATTGCCCGGAAATTTTTTATTGGTAACGTTGGGGTCATTTTCAAAGCTCCCTGTCGGTTCAACTACATAAACACGCTCCTGTCCATCACCAGTAGCCAATGCCGCAGCAAGTCCCGCACCGTTTACCAGAGCAGTGAAATAAATGTGATTCATGGTGAGTTCCGACTTGTAATTAGATTTGTATCCGGCTGTCAGAAAATCCCCAACCTGCAGATCGGCTTTCGTACCGTGATAAAAAGGGCCTTTGTCAGACGGCTCAACCGTGGATGAACCTGCTAAATCATGATTCATTTTTGCGTTTTCAAGGTCGCCCAGTTCCTCAAAGCATTTAGCAATGTTTGCATACAAAGACGAAAATGCGCCCTTGATGGCCTCGTTATTTAGTTTCAGCGCGGCCTGCAAAGCTGTTTCGAGCCAGTTTAACTTGTCGGAAACATTCGCCTGATGCCGGGCGACATAATAAGCAGCAATATATTTTTCAAAGTCATTGGTCGCTTCATTCCAGGCCTGAAGAAACAATCGGCTTGCTTCTTCAGGCTTGCCATTTGCTTCCATGTCCATACCTTGAACACAGAGTTTAACGACAGGATTGTTAGGGTCGAATTCCATTTTCGGATTAGGTTGTCTGTCAATTAGCGTAATCAGATTTTAGTCGCTTAACCATAGAAGCTATTTGAGTTAGCGATTGCAAAAGCTGCTAGATGTGCAAAAAACCTATTCCTCCCACCTGACGGCCTGACAATAGCAAGCTAACGCTCTATTAGCGGCAGTGCCAATTAGGTTGTCTTCTTTTTAAAATAGAATTTGATAATCGTTATCAGGCATTTGAACTGTATGTATCATTTTTTAATTTGACTTTGTTGTAAATCAATGTAACACCCGTACAAATAAGCCAAAGCAGTGAAAAAGCGATCAAGCCCTTTAGATTCCAATGAATATCCTCAGGATCAAAGCGTCCGTGTATTCGACTACGGAAGAATTTATTGGAGTATGCCTGCCCGTACTCTATTGCCATGCCGAACAGGTAAAGTACAATGAATACCATCACATGTTTAAAAAAATTTATCTTTACAAATAAAACATTTAAAAATGCGGCTGCCATAAAGTAAAAACTTGCATGCATTTCTTTATCGATAGATCGAAAATACGAAGGTAACTTTATCATAAAAGCAATGACAGCTATTGCAAAACATACAAATACCAGAAAGATTCGCTGGCTGAAACTGAGATCGATCTTCATACATTAATTTTAAAATAGAGACAAAGTTGCTTAGGCGAACATTTTCTTATAGAATAAGGCTCCATTGGCATTAAAGCGAGGAGAGTTGACGCTAACGGTTTGTGACTGTGCAATGTTGGGAAATTCAAAGTACAAATGCTCAATAGAATTTCAATACTCAGATTTAGTACAGCAACCCCAATATCGCAAAACCGATGTTATTGATAGTGGCTTTTCCGATTTCTGTCAGTTAAACGATTGCCTGTATTTAATAGGCGACTGATTTAACTTGCCCTTAAAAAACTTACTGAAACTTTGGCTATGCTCAAAACCCAATTGGTAGGCAATTTCACTTACAGTAAGTTGCGTAGTAGATAGCTTCTGTTTGGCTTTCTCAAGTAATTTTTCTTGTATCAGCGTTTGTGTATTCTTGCCAATTAAAGATTTTAACAAGGTGCTTAAATAATTGGGCGATACAAACACAGCTTCCGCAACTTGCTGTACAGTTGGTATGCCTTTTTCAGTCAGTAAATCATCATTGGCAAAATATTCATTTAAGTAATCCTCTACTTTAGTCAGCAACTGATTACTTGGTTTTCGCCTTGTAAGAAATTGACGATGATAAAAACGATCACTGTATTTTAGTAATAACTCTATTTGGGTAATAATAATGTCGTGACTAAATCGGTCTATGTTGCTGTGATACTCCTGTTGAATGTTTTTAAATATTTGGATAATACTTTTTTCTTCTTTGTCAGAAAGAAACAAGGCTTCATTCACACTGTAACCAAAATAGTCCAGCTGAGTTATGTTTTTATGTAAAGAATGTTCCCATAGAAAGTCAGGGTGAAAAAGTAAAATATACCCATTGCACTTACGGTTTTCTACATGGCTGTTCTCTATACGAATCACCTGCCCAGGCGCTACAAACGACATTACACCTTCATCAAAATCATAAGTGGTTTGCCCGTAATGAAATTTATATCCCATATTTCTCTTTAAAATAATGGAATAAAAGTCAAACACAAAACTACATTCTTCTGTATATTCAGGAAATGTAGATTGTGAATAATCAATCACACAAATCAAAGGATGCTCAGGCTTAGATGAATTCATAAGCCTGAGATATTCCCCTATTGATTTTATTCTTTTTATTGCCATTAAAATAGCATCTGCGCAATTTTACAATTAATAATTATAGAGCCATTCCGCCAGAAATCTCTATTCGCTGCCCAGTTATCCAACCAGCTTCATCGCTGCATAAATAAGCAACTGTAGCACCAACATCTTCAGGTACGCCAACTCTACCTAAAGCAGTTATGCTTACAAAACTTTTTTGAACTTCAGGGTTCTTATTACCACCACCGCCAAAATCTGTAGCAATTGGACCGGGTGCGACCGTGTTGATAGTGATTTTTCTCCCACCCAATTCTTTCGCCAAATATTTTGTGAGCACTTCTACAGCACCTTTCATGCATGCATAGGCGGAAACACCTGGAACAGTTGACCTTGTAAGCCCAGTTGAAATATTTACAATTCTTCCCCCATCATTCATTATTGGTAATAATTTTTGTGTAAGGAAAAACACACCCTTAAAATGCACATTCAGCATTTCGTCAAACTGGCTTTCGGTAGTGGTAGCAAAAAACTGAAACATACCTGTTCCCGCATTGTTTACCAGATAGTCAAAGTTTGTTACTCCTTCCTGCTCTAAATGTTGTTTCACTTGCTCAACATAAGTATCAAATGTGCTAAGATTACTTACATCTAATTTTAAAGCAATTGCAGATTGTCCCAATGCCTTTACTTCGGCAATTAGGCTGTGTGCCGCTGTTTTATTACTATGATAGGTAAAGATGATGTTGGAGCCTTTTTTAGCCAGGTTCAAAACCATATCCCTGCCCATTCCTCTGCTGCCACCTGTAACAATAGCGATTTTATTTTTTGTACCCATTTTTTTATTTGTTTAAAATTATGGCACAAAATTCCTTCATTCCCAACGGGTAGATGTATCCATGTCTAAGATTGTTGTAGCTTAACTCATAAAAGTATCATCAGTAAAGTCAGAATTATGGTTGATATAGAATGCCATTATGCCATTATCACTAATAGTTGGCGGCTTGGGGTACTCTGTGTTACGTCACGCCCCGAACCAAAGCCGATTAAAGGTATAAAGTTTAATACTTATTTCTGCTGGTCAACTGCGTTCCGTCACGCTGGAACTGATACTGAATAGAATTGCTATAGCTGATGCTGCGTTGGGTCGCCCCGCCATAACGCCAAACCGCTGTTAGCGGCTCGGCTTTTATTTTGATGTTTGAACGTTAGGTTTTCGCCGTCCAATTGTCTTGTGTCGCCAGATGGCAATAACACGAATGTCTGCATGATACTCGCCTAGCTTATTCTCAACCAGCCGGTGTTTGGTTTCGAATGCTTTTTCGTACCTATCAATTAATCCGAAATTGTTCAAGTCAGCGGGTGAAAACGTTTCATCAAAACCACCGTAATTACTTAGTGCGCTAACAATATAATCTTTACCCAATAAATCGTAGCTGAGAAAGGCAAAATTTTCAAGAGATACATTAGTACAGTCTTGGTCAGGTTCAACGACAGCAGCAATAGGTTAAGCCTTTCTCTTGGCTCCACATGTCGAAGAACATAGTCCAGCGTTTTATAAAAGCCTGTTTCATGAGATTCTATCCAATAACCATATAATCCCAATCGTCTCCCTTGTCTCGGCCTGGGTCAACCAAAATTTCATTCAGCATACTGTCAACTAAAACAAGTTCAGACAAATGTGTCAACTTGCTCCACTGAAGGTATTTTCCCCAAGATATAACGTCTTCTTCGTAATCTTTGTCAAACGTTCCTCATGCTGTATAATAAAATATCATTTTGATGTGTGAAAGGTGGTTCTAAGCTGACCGCTAACTCGTACATATATGAACCTTGGCAGTTAATATCTATAAATGTAGCAATTATACTAAAATCTTAAGAGGCCAATCAGCAAAGAAGCCAACTAATTGATTTTAACTAACTTATCATGAGCGCAGCTAATTATTCCAGGCTTGTTTCACAAGCGGCAATACAACATGCGTCTTTCGTATTTTTGTAGTGTGGCCCTGATTTCAATACATAATGCGAACCTGGCATTATCGTGCAGTTTCGATTAGGAGTCGAAAATCCTTAGAGAGAACCGGCCTGATAGGCAGTACCCGATGAAATCCTTTATTTTTGTGGCTTCGACAACCTGAAGCCACATGCCTATTACTGCTTTTCTGTTTGACCTCGACGGTGTCATTGTCGATACCGCTATCTATCACTACCAGGCCTGGAAACGGCTCGCCAATGAGCTGGGCTTCGATATTTCGGAGGAGTTTAACGAACGGCTCAAGGGCGTCAGCCGGACCGATTCCCTGGATATTATTCTCGAACACGGTGGCCTGACCTTACCCGACGAAGAAAAAACGCAGCTGGCCGCGCAGAAAAACCAGTGGTACCTGGAACTGGTCAGCCGCATGACGCCGGAAGACATTCTGCCGGGCGTAGCGAACTTCTTTTCGCAGGTCCGCAAGGCTAATCTGTTGACGGCCATCGGCTCGGTCAGTAAGAATGCGCCCCTGATTCTGGAACGGATCGGGCTGAGCGATACCTTCGATGCCATCATCGATGGTACCAAAATCAGCAAAGGCAAGCCTGACCCGGAAGTGTTTACCAAAGGCGCGGCCGAATTGGGCGTCAGTCCGGCCGAATGTGTGGTGTTTGAAGATGCCGTTGCGGGCGTAGAAGCTGGCCGACGGGGCGGTATGTTTGTGGTTGGTCTGGGCTCGCCGGATGTTCTTACCCAGGCTGATCTGGTTGCGCCCTCCCTGGAACACCTGAGCGTTCAGGAAGTCTTAGACCGGGCGCAGGCTGTCAGCTAAGCCCCGCAAGCCCAGTCTATTAGAAGGATAGCCAGCCCGATATCTTGATGGCAAATGGCGTTACGGGAACCCCTGTCCGGCCGAGGTTGTCGCGGTACGTAAGCCGGTGAATGGCATCTACGCGTAGAACTTTGAAGATATTGTCGATACCGTAACCCAGCTCAATATACGGCGTTCGGTTGAGGGAATTGAAACCCTCGACCGAACGCCCCTGCGCATCGAGCGCCGGAATGGTGGCCAGGTTCGCCTGCGAAACGCTGCCGACCAGCACCTGCGCCGTAACCAGTTCGCGCCATTTCAATTGCCGCAGCACCGGCAATCGATTGAACAGCAGTCCGCCAAAGTTATGCTCGAACTGAACCGTTGCCCAGCGGTCGCAGACAAACTCGAAGTAGTTCATCAGGTTGTAGGCGTTGCCGACGTAAAAGATCGACTCGTTGCCGAGGGGTGTGTATAGCAGCGGATACGGTACTGTCGACGGAATGATTCCTCCCCCAATCGTATAGTATGTCCGACCCAGCACGCCCATCCGGAACGAATGTTTCATGTTCAACGCCACGCGGTGGTAGGCAAAATCTCCGCCCAGCACCTCCCGTACGCCAGCCGTATACCGGAGTGTAAAAATAGGCTTGCGGGTGGCCCCGGCGCTTACCCGCAGGTTGTCGTTCTGAAGCATTACCTCGTCGGGGGCGAAGCGCGTCTCGGAGATCAGCTCGGTTACGCGGTAGCCGCTGCGAATGGTCTGGTCGTTATCCTGAAGCTGCGGCCGGAACGCAAACGGAAACTGCGGCTCAAACGTCCGGTTACGTAACGCCAGCGTCTGGGTGAATCCCCGCCCCAGCTCGCGCCGGAAATACAGCAGGTTATCCTCCTGAAAATACGGCCGGCGGATCGTTCCAAAGCGGGAATAGGCCGCAAACAGAGAGTTATCCCCAATATTGTCGGTGGAGATACCTATTCGCTCCAGATCATAACTTCGCCGGACGCCCAGAACGGTCCAGGGTTTCCGGTGCAGGATATATTCGATGTTGGCGCTGTATTTGAATGCCTGATCGCGGGTGCCATAGGCCAGATAACCGCTCAGCAGCCATTTTCGGCTGAAGCCCGTGTTGGTGCGCAGACCCAGCCGGAAGCGATTTCCCTCCACCGAGTTATAGGCATAGGAATACAGTAGCGGCCCGAGGTCCAGATGCAGATTGCCCAACGGCTTGTAGCCCAGTACGCCCAGTTTGATAATCTCGCCGGTCACCTTCACGAGCGGCACGTTACGTACCGAATCAACTACCCGCATGGCCCGCCACTCGTCGGCCGAGAGTGAATCGGGTCGAACGCGCTGCCAGAAGGTCGCGTCGGCATTCCGGTAGTCATCGTCCAGTTCGATCGCCGGATCATAAAAGCCGGTCTCCTTAGGCCTGTTTTCGGTAATGTGGCGGGCCGTCGCGAAAAAGCGGATCAGCGCGCCCGGTGCATGGGGAGCCGGTTCGTCGGTATCAATCGTGACCTGCGTCTGCGTTGGAAAGCGCAGGCCCGACGCCGTCGCGCTCCACTCCTGCTCAATGTGCAGTTCGTCCACGAAATTGATATTGGCACGCTTGTCAACCCGCGCGTCAATCTGAGCCAAAGCCAGTTGCAGCGTATCGACCCAGACCGTTCCGGCAAAGGCCAGATCGGTAGCGCGATTAGGCTCGAACTCGATTTCGTAGCAGACAGCCTCACCGAGCGCAACCGTGTCCTTCAGGCGGAATGTATAGACCGTTTCCCACTGGCTGCCCACTGGCGAGGGAATGTCTTTCCGCAGGACGTAAAGCGAGTTGCGATAAAAATTATACTGCTGAAACGAAGCGCCTGTCAGTTGGGCAATCAGGCCGCCATCGCTGACGCCCACACCCGTTACGTGCGACTTCATCACCCGTTCCTTTATTTTGTCGGGGTTGCTGCGCGCATAGACATTCGAGAACGTTTCAGAGATAAAGACGGGCACGGCGGGCTGGCCGTTTTCATCCGTAATGGCCGGCAGCTTACCCAGCAACCGGCTGATTGGTCCCGGTCGGCGGTTGTTTTTCCGCTTACCACCGAAGTTGTTTATATAGCCTTCAATTTTGGTATAGCTCTCGTATTCGTAGGCCAGAAGCCGGGCCGGGTCGAACTGGTCCCGCCGACGTACCGTTTCGCGTAGAATCCGGTAGGCAGGATCGCCCCCTTTGGCGTAAATTTTCACCTCCTGAAGACTGGTAGCCGTTGAGGTTAATTGCGCGTCGATGGTCTGGCTGGGCTGGCGAAGAATGGCATACGAACGGGTAGCGTAACCGAGGCTAAGCACCTGGAGCGAGTCGGCCGTCTGGGTTAATCGGAGCGAATAGCGGCCATCGGCATTGGAGGTCGTGCCCGCCGTTGTTCCTTTTACGGCAATACTGGCAAACGGAATCCCCTCGCCGGTAGCCGCATCGGTTACGCGCCCATTGATCGTCGTCTGGGCATTCGTTGTCGACGGCCCCCACCCGATCAATAGAACACTAACCGCTAGGGCGATCCGTAAAAAATGCTTCATTAAAATTCAGGTATGCATTCAACATAATGCTCAACTCGAAAGTAGTCAACAGGGTTTACTAAATAAAGAAATTTTCGACGAAATAGCGACTTTGGGTGATGAACGGGTTAGTCGGGCGGAAAAGATTCCGTAAAGGCGGTCAGACGGGCTTCCTGTTTACTGGTACGCTGGTGGGCCGGGGTTCGTTGCAGGATAACCCGTATAAAAGCCCGACGACTCCGGAGCGAATCACGGGGCCATCGGGCTCAGGAAAAGAGTTCAGGTAAAGACGACTGCCTACGGATGCGCCATCTGAACGGCTGCGATCTGCCAGCGATTCTCCTGTTTCTTCAGCACGTGCGTAAAGAATGACTGACCAGCTTTTGCGCCGTTCGCGGTACCATACACCACAATGACATTGTCATCCAGGGCTTCTGCGCGGTCAACAGTATGACTCAGGGAGTCTGACGGTGAACTATCACCCGGCTGAGCCTCTCGCCCACTCACCAGCGTTCCATTGGGCATCCGGACTGCCGCTTTATCGGCGACAACAGTTGATAGGGCAGCCGTATCGCTGGCGCTGATCGCTTTAGCATAGGCCACTTCGGTAGCCCGGGCAATCGAGTCAACAGCGGGTTGGGGTAGCGGCCCGCCCCCACGCGGTCTGTCGCCCCGGACAAGATTCTTGCCGGCATTAGCCAGTTTGTCAAACACGGGCAGGTTCGCGGCAATACCGACCGTAAAGACGACGGCTACAATGGCGGGCAGCACAAACTCCCGGCGGATACCGCCCGTCCGGCGTTCCCGGGCATAGGCCGTTAGCGACGACCAGTTATTGACGATATGGAACACGGCAGCAGTGACGAACAGGATACCGAACCAGGCATGGATATGTTCAACAGCATGTGTTCCCTGACCAAAATAAATCAGCAGGCCTGTTATGGCCAGAACCAGAAAAACGAGCGCGACCGAAAGACTGACAAGGTGTTTTGATTTCATAGCAGATAAAAATTGCCCGGCAAGATAGACGAGCAAACGGATTTATACATGGGTTTAGCCTTCTTTCTCAACAGCCTGGCCCTGAAAGTAGGAATCCCTCCCGCAAGTGCAGGAGGGATTACCTTCAACCTATTCTAATTCATCAATTGGGCCACTACTCACTATATCAGTAAGGGTTTATTTCGATCGGGGACGGCCGCCACCACTGTTGCCACCGGCCGGAGTTGTCTGCTGCGGAGCAGCGTCATTACCGCCGTTGTCGCCCCCCTTCATGTCATCGTTCTCGATCGATTTCCGGCGACGCTGCGGCTGGTCGAAGCTCATTTTACCAAGCTTGTGGCTGAAAGTCAGCCGCACCCCGGCATTATAGAAGTTCGTCTGCGAACTCTGCGTCAGGATAGGCGAAGACAGTTCAGCGCGCTGGGTAAAGGGTCGGTTAAAAATATTCTCAGCCGCCAGCCCCAGGCTGGATTTTTTGTTGTTAAACTCTTTCCGCAGCCCCAGGCTATAGAAATACATGGCGCTCTGGTAGCCCTGTAGTTGTATCTGTTTGCCGCGTCCGCCCCCGAAGAGCTGGAAGCCCCAGCCATTGCTCAGCGAAAGGCTGCTCATTACCCGTCCGCCAATCACCCATCCGGAGTTGGAAGCCGAATAGATCGGGCTCGCGTTGTTGTTGGTGAGGCTTACGTGGTACAGATCAAGTCCGCCACCGAGCTGCAGTTTGGAAAACAGGGTTCCGTTTCCGAACAGGTTCAGACCATAGGCATCCTGATGACCAACGTTCTGGTAGCTCGTGCGGATCACCTGCTGCAGTACGGGGTTCGTCGGATCGCCGAACGACTGCTGGGATACGTCCCGAACGGCCGTGATTTCGTTATTCGTCCGGCGGGCAAACAGCGATGCGTTCAGGTAAAGACCCTTGATGTTCGCGCTTGTGCTCAGCTCGATGTTGTCGGTCAGCTCGGGCGACAGGTACGGGTTACCGATGGTAATGTTCGTCGGGTTGGACGCGTTTACGTTCGGGTTCAGGAACTGAATACCCGGCCGCTGAATCCGGCGGTTATAAGCCAGCTTAAGGATTCTGCCATTGCCAATGTTCTTCGAGATATTAATGCTCGGTACGAGGTTACCGTAGTCAGGGATAGACGAAGCCTGCCCGGCCGATTCGTTGCTGAACCGGGCGTTAATGAACGTGTATTCATAGCGGGCACCGGCTTTGATGGTGAATTTACTCTTGGTCGTCAGGGTGTACGACAGATAGGTCGCTGCGATATTCTGATCGTAGAACAGGGTGTTGGCGGGGCGGCTGTTATCAATCTGATACTCGCCTTCGGCTCCGTTGGCAAAGTAATACTGGTATTCGCTGTTCACCTGCCGGAAAATTCCTTTACCACCAAACTCGAACAACTGATTGGTTTTGATGGGGGTCTGGTAATCAACCTGAAGCGTCGATTCCTGGTTATAGCTCAGGTTGTCGTTCCGCTGGCGGGCCGTAATCGTCTCGAAGTCGGCGCCACTCAGAATGTCGGCCACGAAGTTGTTCGTGCGGTTGTTACGGCTGTACAAGGCCATCACACTGAATTCCTTCTGCGGCTTATACGTCTTGGTATATGTTACGTTGGCATCGACCGTACCCGACAGGTCTTTGGTCTGAACGTTCCGGTCGTTATAGATTGGAAAGTAGCTGCTCGGCGAAAACGTCTGGGTAAACAGGTTGTACTGGTTGAAGATCCCGTTGCGGGCACCGTAACGCAGGCTGGCCGTGAGCGAGGTCGTTTTATTGATGTCGTAATCCCAGCCTAACTGATAGTTACCAAACAGGCGCTGACTCAGCGTGCTGGCCGTCTGGATGGTCCGGGTCTGGGTATTGTTCGTTAGTGAAGTGGTTGTCTGGTCGTTCATGAACGAACCCTTTACGTTATACTCGGCTCGACCGAAACCGCCCAGGCTAAAGCCCATCTTCCCCACGCGGTAGTTTCCGTGCAGACCCAGGTTAGACCCCCGGTTACCAACGCCCCCGTTTATGTCGAGCGTAGCGCCCTGCAGGGTAGTTTTCTTAGTGATGATGTTGATGATACCGGCCGAGCCTTCGGCATCGTACTTGGCCGAGGGGCTGGTGATGACCTCAACGGTCTTGATCATGTCGGCTGGAATCTGCTTCAGGGCGTCGGCCACGCTGCTGGCCACGATGGTGGATGGCTTGTTGTTGATCAGCACCCGCACGTTGCTACTGCCCCGCAGGCTGACGTTACCATCCAGGTCGACCGACAGCATCGGTACTTTCCGCAGAATATCGCCGGCATCACCGCCCTTTGACGTAAGATCCTTATCGGCGTTATAGACCAGCCTGTCTACTTTCTCCTCAATCATAGCCGCCTGACCCACCACATTCACCTCGCTCAGCGTCCGCACGTCGGCGCTCAGTTTGATTGTGCCTAAATTAAGATCGGTGCCGCGACCAACGGTAATGACCTGGCTGCGCTTGTCTTTATAGCCGATAAATGAATAAAGGAGCCGGTAATTGCCCGGTGCTAGTCGGGTCAAGGCAAAGCTTCCCTTTGCATCAGCAGTGGTCCCATCAATCGGCTTGTTGGTCGTTGTGTTCAGGAGAGCAATTGTGGCAAATTCAACCGGTTTGTTGGTAGTTGAATCCATCAGGACGCCGGTAACCCGGCCATTTCCACGGGCAATGGGATCAGCTTCGGATGGCGTCGTACCCGCCTGCCCAAATCCACCGCCGGTGGCGCCTGGTGCCCCGGCTGCATTTGGGTTACCCCGCCGTCTGGCGTTACCAGCAGGATTACCAAGGCTATCGGGGGGAGCGCTAACCGGCGCTGTGATGTTGCCTGGAGTAGTTACGGTTGCGCTATTCGGGGAAGAGCCTGCTCCGGCAGGTGTCTGCGCAAAACAGGCGGCTGAACTAAGGATGAGTAACGAAGAGAATAGCGCCTTCATGTGGTCGGTTGTGTTCATGTGTAATAACTTGTCAAAGGTGCGACGACCCGACCGGGCCCGGAAATCAATCTTACTGAATGCCGGTTTTTAGGTGCTGAATGGGGAAAACTGAACGGGGAAATTCGGGGGATGCCGCAGAAAGCTGTATGTTTGAGAAAAGACAGCCGCTGAGCAGGCGGTTATCATTATCCAGAACCAATGACTTATCAGGACGCCTACGACCAACTCACTACGCTGGTAGACGAAATTGAGAACGAGCAGGTACCCCTCGACGAACTGCCCGGAAAAATCCGGCGCGCCACCGAATTGATTACTTTTTGCCAGGAACGGCTACGGGCTGTTGAAACCGAATACCAGGAAGCCATTGAGCGGCTACCCCGCCGATAAAAAGGGAATTTATTAGGCGGTCTTATACGACCTTTGCCAAACCTTGCCTAATTTTATCGCTTGAGGTGTGATTGTGCGTTTTAGGATGTGATGCAAGAAGTACCACCTGCTTACTGCCTGATTGAGCCTACTTTATATGACTTTATTTGCTTCATTCAATGAAATACTGAATCCGGACGTTCTGTCGCGTATTGCTGTGTACGTCGATGAACCCACGGAAAAAACCCACAAAGCCGTCGATGGCCTTGTCTATACGGTCGTTGGCGGTCTGATGAAACGCACGACCACCGAAATTGGCGTTAATCAACTGTATAACCATATTCAGAAAGGCCGTTACGACGGTTCCCTGACGGATAACCTGGCTACCATCCTGCGCGACCCGGCTCTGACGAATACGCTCATTACGCAGGGCAACGACGTTATTAGCCACCTGCTGCCCGCCATGAAAAGCTCCATCGGCACCATGATTTCGGGCTATGCGGGAATTCGAAACTCATCAGCGATTTCGCTGCTGGGCCTGACCACCACCATTGTTCTGCACGTTCTGGGCAAGCAGGTAAAAGAGCGTAAACTGGATGCCGACGGGCTGGCGTCGTCACTTTTTGCCGAGCGCGAAGCGTTTGTGAACGCCGTTCCCGAAGAGTTTATGCCCCGGCTGGTCGAGAAAGTCGGCCTCCAACAAGTTGTCTCCGGTATGGCCGCCCCCGCCCGCCGAGCGGCCGTTGAGTCACCGGTCCGGCCGGTTACGTATGGGGGGGCTCCGGCAGGCCGTTCGGTCGCCACGGCTACCCGCACAGCTGTTAGTTACGAACCGGATACCCTGGATAATGATAACAGTTCGCTGGCCAAATGGGGCGTGGGAGCGCTGCTGGCACTGGTCGTAGCCGCCGGAGGTTACTATATTTATCAGAATACGCGGAACTACTCAGGTGATGCCGAAGAAGTGAACAGCGAGACGCTGATTTCCAACGATACGGCACAGGCGGATACCGTTACCCGTTCGCTGGCCGTACCGGTTGATATGGCCGCCAAAACCACCCCAAAAACAGCCGCGCCCGCCAGTACAACGCCGGGAGCGGCTAATCCGGCTGGCGCTGCCGCGGGTGCTCTGACTCAGCAGCTAACCCCTTATCTGAGCAATCCCGCCCTGCCCAAAGGTCGCGTTTTCCCGCTGCCGGGCGTGTCATTTCTGCCGGGTTCACTTTCGTTAACGCCCGGGTCGCAGGCAACCATTGGCGAGCTGACCACGCTTCTGAAAACCCACCCATCAATGCAGATTCAGCTGATCGGCTATGCGAACGATGCGCAGGGCGGACTGACGAATAAAAGTCTGTCGTTCAAGCGCGTTTACCAGATCAAACAGCAGCTTATGTCTTCGGGGATTGACTTCGTACGGATCGACGCCATCGGGCGCGGCTCGGGCGTGAGCCGCCGAGATACGTCGGGTGTTCCTCGCCCTACGCTCCGCAAAATTGACTTCAAAGTAGTGGTAAAATAGTATTCACGCAGGACCTGAAGAGATGGGGCTATCGGACACAGCTACGCGGCTGACCTATAGCCCCGTCCTTTTGTGCCTCGTCCATTTTTCTCCAAACACTTTCCTAACCGGCCAGTTGAGTAAAGAATCAGTTAATTCATTACTCAACTAGTATGACAACAGACGTCGGAAAAACAGCCCTGATTACGGGCGCATCGAGCGGTATTGGCCGCGAGTTGGCTACGCTATTTGCGAAAGACGGTTATAACCTGGTGCTTGTGGCCCGCAGTGAAGACAAACTGCAGGATATTGCCGACCGATTTAGGCAGCAATTCGGCACTTCGTCCATCACCGTTATCGAAAAAGATCTGTCCGATCCGCAGGCACCGCAGGAAATTTACGACGAGGTTAAGCGCCAGAACATTACCATCAACACGCTGGTCAATAACGCTGGCTTTGGCGAATACGGGAAGTTTGCGACCGAAACCGATCTGCAGAAAGAGCTGAACGTCATCCAGGTCAACCTGACGGCGCTGGTCCACCTGACCAAGCTGTTCCTGAAAGATATGGTCGCCCGCAACGAAGGTAAGATTCTGATGCTCGGCTCCATTGCGTCGATCATGCCGAACCCGATGATGGCCGTCTATGGCGCCACGAAATCGTTCATTTATTCGTTTTCCGAAGCACTGCGCAACGAAGTTAAAGACACTAACATTACGATTACGGTGCTGATGCCGCCCGCTACGGATACCGATTTTTTCAACAAAGCCGGGGCGTCAAACACGGTAGCGCAGGAGCAGGCCCGCTCGATGAGTCCCACCGATGTAGCCAAAGAAGGCTACGACGCCCTGATGAAAGGCAAAGACAAAGCGATTGCGGGCTTCTCGACAAAGGTGCAGGCGGCCGCATTCCGGGTTTTACCCGATTCGGTTGTCAGCCAGGCTGCCCGCGCGCAGATGAAAGACCGGACCGAGGCTGAACAGGAGAAAAATTCATCCTTGCTGGCGCTGGGGATCGGTATTGCAGCCGTCACCCTCGCCGGGCTTGTCGTTGCGGCTATGTATAAAAATACGGATGTAGTTACCCGGGCCAGGTATCGCAATAAAGCCGGGCAAGCCGCAGATTCGGCAAAAGACGCGCTGAACTCGGTTATGGATACGGTGGTCGGCGCCTATCAGAACGGCAAGGCTAAAGTAGAGGAAGCGCTGGCCTGATCCATTCTACAAAAAAACGCGGGATAACTCCATAATGAGTTATCCCGCGTTTTTTTATGTCTATCCGATTCAGCTATTGGGCCTTTCCGGGAAACTTCTCGAAGACCCGGGCAACAGCCTCACTCACCTGGTCGGTGGTAACCCGGCGCTGATTCAGCACACTCGATACGGCGACGTCCCACACGAGCGCGTTACGTTGCGCATCCACTACGTGCAGACTAACGGTTCCCTCCTGGTAAGTTCCTATCGGCACGTCCTGACTTCGCCACGAATACCGTCGCTGACCAATGTACAGCGGAGCTTCATAAATGGTTGTTGGCCGCGTCTGGGTCTTTTCCTTCACAACCGTACCCAGATTAACCAGCAGGTCCGGATTGTCGGTTGTCTGCTGATAGCCCCGCCTGGCCAGTTCATTGGCAACAGCCTGTTTCACCTGCGCGACGGCCGCCTGATACGTATCGCGGGGAGTTGCTTCGATGCGGTTTGTATCCACGAAGGCGAACGTCCGGTACGACGACCAGGTTGCGGAATTATCGGTCTGATTTCGAATGATACGATAGCGCGAGCAACTACCCAGACTGGTAATGACGGCGCCTATAAAAAATGCGATTACTAGTTTCTTCACAACGTTGTAAGGTTTATTAAATAACAAAAAACCGGCCTGATTTGTCCCCCTCGTACGCTAGCCTGCTGAGTAAAGAAACCCCGCGAGCTATACATTGCGCGAAACAACTTCCGGCCGCTGTGGTTCATTACCTATTCACTTACATCTCTAAATTACACTAACGGTATGAACGCAGAAACGGGAAAAACAGCCCTGATTACAGGTGCTTCGAGCGGTATCGGCCAGGAACTTGCCAAACTTTTTGCCCAGGATGGCTACAACCTGGTGCTGGTTGGTCGCAGCGAAGACAAACTCGACCGGCTGTCTGAAGTCTTCAAAAGCAACTACGGCACCCAGCAGATTCTGGTTATCAACAAAGACCTCTCGGAGGAAGACGCTGCTCAGGACATTTATAACCAGGTTCAGGAAGCTGGCATTACGGTGAACGTCCTAGTCAACGACGCCGGCGCCAGTACCTACGGTCTGTTTGCCACTGAAACCAACTGGGAACGCGAAAAGCAGATCATCCACCTGAATGTGCTGACTACAACCCTTTTGACGAAGCTGTTTCTGAAGGATATGGTTGCCCGCAACGAAGGCCGGATTTTACAGCTGGCCTCACTGGTGGCCGTTACGCCTTTCCCGCTGATGGCTGTCTATGCTGCAACGAAGGCTTATATCTGGAATCTGACGCAGTCGCTGATTAATGAGATCAAAGACTCGAACGTTACCATGACAGCCCTGATGCCCAACGCAACGGCAACGAACTTCTTCCGGGAAGCCGGAGCGCCGAAACTGACCGTGGAGGATACAATGGACGATCCGGCTATGGTGGCCAAAGACGCCTACAAGGCCCTCATGAAAGGTGAAGCCAAAGTGATTCCGGGTGGGGTGAGCAACAAAGCGCAGGAAGTGATGGCCTACGTGTCGCCCCAGGAAACGTTAGCCGCCATGATGCGCCGATTGCTTACGCCCAAAGATGAGTCGGGACAGGAAAAAACGCCAGTCTGGACAATCGTCGGCGTTGCGGCCGCGGTCGTAGCCGGCATTGCGCTGGTGTCGGCCTTCAACAACATGGACCCCGTGGATAAAGCCCGATATCGCTATAAGGCCGGCAAGTTAAAATCAAAGGCTACCGGCCTGATCGATGAGGCTGGCGATGCCCTGAGTGAGGCCAAGGACACAGCCGCCGACAAATGGTCGGACCTGGGCCAGATGGCCGGTAGAGCCATTGCCAATGTGTTTGGTTAAACCAACGTACCAATAAATGCGCACTGCCACGACTCAAAAATCGTGGCAGTGCGCATTCAAGCTTAGTGAACCACGGCTAATTGTTATGAAAAACTCATCACTCTGGCGCATTGCCACGGCTGTTTTTGCCGTTGGCAGCATACTCTACACCAGCACATCGAGTATGCGGTCGCGCCGACAGAATCGGGAACAGGTTCAGGACGAGTCTGCCCCGGAATATGATGTGCCGGTTGAGTACCAGAAGGTGTTCGACCAAAACCTAATCATTCCGGCGGGCTGGACGTTTGGCGTTGTCTGGTCAACGGTTTACTCGGGACTGGGCGCGCTGTTGATTCATCAGTTGCTCAGTTCGCAGACCAACAACCCCCGCTATCAGAAGGCCCTGCCCTGGTGGTGGGCCAGTTGGACGCTCAACGCGGTCTTCGGCCGGTTCTTTTCACAGAATGATGCCCAAAGCGTGGTCATTTCAGACCTGACAACCAAACTTAATCTACCCGTAGCGCTGGGCCTGCACCAGAGTCTGGGAATTGGCAAAACCGACGTACCGGCCCCAGAGAAATACCTGCGCATTCCGGTTAGTCTTTACGCTGGCTGGCTTACGGCTGCGACCGTTGTCGGTACGCCGGATACCCTGCTGACGCTGGGCTGGTGGGAACCCAATGAAGAACGCGACGAACCGCTGGCAGCCGGTATTCTCGGTGCCACTGCCGGAGCCGGTTACGTCATCGCCCGCCAGTTGAACGACCCCTGGTATATGGTGCCGTTCGTAGCTGGCTTTGGCGGTATCGCCAGTCGGCAATGGGACCGGCACCCGCTTGTGGGCTGGACAGCCGCCGGGTTAGCTGCAGTTTACGCGGGCCTGCTGGCTTACTGGCTCCCAAAAGGCAAATTCCGCGAGTTCGAACGCTCCGTGGTAGACATAGATGCGGATGCTGTCGTGATGGATTACCAGCCCAATCCGGGCGATGTGTATTCAGGCCGGCAGGCCGCAGTTGACCTGGAACGCGAACGCATGGACCCCATCGAGGCCGAGAGTCTGGATTAAATCGCGAAAGCCGCTCCTTAGGGCGGCTTTTCTTATAGCTTTAATATAGCAATGCATTTTTTACGGCATCAACATGCCGCTCCTAATGGAGCTTTGTTAGATTGAATGGCGATTTTCTATGAACAGATCGCCCCTAGCGGGGCTGAGGTTCCTACCCCAACGTTTTATCCACTGATCATTGACTCCGAACTCCACTACGACAGGATGACACAATTGGCAAACAAATATGCGCTTTCCCGGTCAAAATGTCCGAAATAACCACATGGCTTAGGATTTGTTACTATGTAGGCAGACGTAACAATTGCAACCTAAGCCATGAACTTTAACAATTATACGATCAAAGCGCAGGAGGTCGTGCAGCACGCGGCTCAGATGGCGCAGGGCAATCAGCAGCAGACCGTCGAAACGGGTCACGTGCTGAAGGCCATTCTGGAAGAAGACCCCAATACCGTTGGGTTTCTGGCGAAGAAACTCGGCACGGACATTACCCGCATGACGATGGCTCTGGACGCCATTGTGAATGGCTACCCGAAGGTAGTCGTATCGGGAAACAATCAGCAGGGTATTTATCTTGGCAACGATCTGAACGCAGCTCTCCAGCGTGCGCAGAGCCAGATGAAGGATTTCGGCGATGAATACGTCAGCGTCGAAATGATGCTGCTCGGGCTTGTGGGCGGCAAGGACGCCGTCGCAACCTTATTGAAAGATATTGGATTTACTGAAAAGACGTTAAAAGACGCCATTCGCGAACTGCGTGGCAAAAATAACCCCGTGAAAGACCAAAACGCTGAAGCAACCTACCAATCGCTGGAGCGGTACGGTATTAACCTGAATGAACGCGCCAGTGCGGGCAAGATTGACCCGGTCATTGGACGCGATGAAGAAATCCGGCGGGTGCTCCAGATTCTGAGCCGCCGGACAAAAAACAACCCGATGCTGCTGGGTGAACCCGGCGTCGGTAAAACGGCCATTGTGGAAGGGCTGGCCCAGCGTATCGTGCAGGGCGACGTACCCGAAAACCTGAAGTCGAAGATCATCATGTCGCTCGATATGGGTCTGCTGGTGGCCGGTGCCAAGTACAAAGGTGAATTTGAAGAGCGGCTGAAGGCGGTCATTAAGGAAGTGACCGACTCCGACGGCGAAATCGTGCTCTTCATCGATGAGATTCACACGCTCATCGGCGCGGGCGGTGGTGGCGAGGGCGCTATGGATGCGGCTAACCTGCTCAAACCTGCCCTGGCCCGTGGCGAACTCCATGCCATTGGCGCCACTACGCTGAAAGAGTATCAGAAATACATTGAGAAGGATAAAGCCCTCGAACGCCGGTTTCAGGCCGTTATGGTCGATGAGCCGGACGTACCGGATGCCATCTCCATTTTGCGCGGTATCAAGGAGCGCTACGAGCTGCACCACGGCGTTCGCATCAAGGACGACGCGGTAATTGCCGCTGTCGAGCTATCGAACCGTTACATTTCGGATCGGTTCCTGCCCGACAAAGCCATTGACCTGATGGACGAAGCGGCTGCCAAGCTACGCCTGGAGATCGACTCAGTACCAGAGGAACTCGACGAGCTGAACCGGCGGATTATGCAGCTGGAGATCGAACGGGAGGCTATCCGGCGTGAAAACGATAAGGAAAAAGAAACGCAGCTGAGTCGGCAGATTGCTGACCTCAACGAGCAGCGCACCGAACTGCGAGCCCGCTGGGAAACCGAGAAAGAATCGGTCAACGAAAGCAGGACGCTGAAAGAGCAACTGGACCAGTTACGTATTGAAGCCGAGCAGGCCGAACGGGCGGGTGATTACGGCAAAGTAGCCGAGATTCGTTACGGTCGTATTCCCGAAATTGAGAACCGCCTGAAACAGCTCACTAACGCCGAACAACCCGACGGTGCCGCCGACCGGATGCTGCAGGAGGAAGTAACCTCTGAGGACATTGCGGAGGTGGTAGCCAAGTGGACCGGCATCCCGGTAAGCCGGATGTTGCAGTCGGAGCGCGACAAACTGCTGTTCCTCGAAGCCGAGCTGGGCAAACGCGTAGCGGGTCAGGAGGAAGCTATTGCGGTGGTGTCGGATGCTGTGCGTCGGAGCCGGGCCGGTATGCAGGACCCCAAACGGCCGATTGGTTCGTTCATCTTCCTCGGTACAACGGGCGTGGGTAAAACCGAACTGGCGAAGGCCCTGGCTGAGTTCCTCTTTAACGACGAGAACGCCCTGGTGCGGATCGATATGTCGGAGTATCAGGAGCGTCATGCCGTGAGCCGGCTGATCGGTGCTCCTCCGGGATACGTCGGCTATGACGAAGGTGGTCAGTTGACCGAAGCCGTGCGCCGGAAGCCATACAGCGTGATTCTGCTCGACGAGATTGAGAAGGCGCACCCCGACGTGTTCAACATCCTGTTGCAAGTGCTCGACGATGGCCGTTTGACCGACAACAAAGGCCGGGTTGCCAACTTCAAGAATACGATCATCATCATGACCTCGAACATCGGTTCGCACATCATCCGCGAGCGGTTCGCAGACATCAACGACCGGAACGCCGACCAGATTATTGAGGACACGAAAGAAGAAGTGTTCGAGTTGCTGAAGCAGACCGTACGGCCCGAGTTCCTGAACCGGATTGACGAACTGGTGATGTTCCAGCCGCTGACCAAGCGTGAGGTTCGCAAGATTATGGACATTCAGTTCCGGCAGATTCAGCATCGTCTGGCCGAGCAGGGTATCACCCTCGAAGCCGATACCGAAGTACTCGACTTCATCGCCCGCGAAGGCTTCGACCCGCAGTTTGGTGCTCGTCCGCTGAAGCGCGTCATGCAACGGCGCATCCTTAACGCCCTCTCGAAAGAGATTCTGGCGGGCCGGATTCAAAAGAACGCCATTGTGGGCATGATGCTCAACGAAGACGAAAACGGCAAAGAAGACATCATCTTCTACAACCTCGACAAGGTTGTGCCGGTTTTAGAGTAAGGTAAACGGATAGATAATAAGACGCCCGGCGGCTCTGATGAGTACCGGGCGTTTTGTTTATCGGCGGACATCTATAAATTGATAGAAATTGACGCGTATCCAAACGCGACATGTTGAAGTTTTAGACAAGAAGGTCGTTTCTTTGTTACGTGGCCCTGAAAAACAGAATGTTATCCAACTAATTGCGTAAAAGTTGAAGTTTACAGAGCCGCCAAAACATAAACTGTCGGAGCAGTTTCGGAGAGTCCTTTTCCAGAGGTTGCTGCAGATCTCTATTGTCAACCTGAAGAGATGCGTAACGAATAAGCGAGTGCTGTTTGATCGACACGAACGCTGCCATTGATTAGTTAGCCGAATGAACGCCATGCTCCTATCGCGAAACATATACAAGTCTCTAGACTGGACTTTGCACACAGTCCGGTTTTTCAGACGTCATTTTCTGGTGATCTTCGGCCTGGGACTTGTCGCAGCCCTTGGACGGACTATCCAACTCAAAGCCTTTGGACCAATTAGTCCATCATCGAATGCACTGATTGAAGTCGTCGTAGAATCCGCCCGACTAGCTATATTTTTATATGCCCTGGGGTTGAGCAACGTCAGAAAAGGAACAACCCGATTCATTGAATTTGTGGCAAACAGGCAAAGCCGTAGGCAAAACTGGCAGCTTGGTAGCCGGAAATTGCGCAGAAACTGGCCTGCCCTACTCGGTAACCTGTTTATATTCTCGCTCCTTGCTTTTTTTGTGAATGCCTTCATTAATCATATCGCTTACGAGACCTGCCTGTATATCACCTTAAAAACCCGTCAGCTTATTTCCGGGCAGGCTTCCGAATGGGTGTTGATTCTATTTTTCAAAAACCTGTCTGTTATTCCATTCACGTTAATATTCAGTGCCTTATTTTGGCTTTGGCTGGTCAATCGACTCCCAAAGCCCATAACGTATACCTAAAAACTATATGTTATCCTTAAACCGCACCACTCCCTTCGATGATCGTTTTCTGACGCTGGTAGCAGAACTGAACGCTGACTTACGCAGTCGATATGGTGCTCAGCAGGCGCAGTTCGACCCGCATAACACGCTCCCGGCCGATGCTAGGGCGATTGTCGCTCTCGACGGCGAAACGCCCGTTGGCTGCGGCTGCTATAAAGTACTGGACGAAGCCGATCAAGTTGAGGTAAAACGCATGTACGTTCGGCCCGATTGGCGGAGGATGGGCGTTGCTGCGCAAATCCTGACTGAACTGGAAGCATGGGCCCGCGAAGACGGTTATTCGTTCGCCCGACTGGAACTCGCCGATAAACAGCCCGAGGCCATGGTCCTATACCAGAAATCCGGCTATAAGCGTATCGCCAACTATGGCCCATACGTAAACATAGCCGAAAGTATCTGTATGGAGAAGGCTATTTCTCCATACAGATAACTGAGATCTTTCTGAAAACCTACCGGAAAGCGGCCGAGTACATTTAATAAGTATTTAACTCAATCAGTGGTATACGCTTCTGTTATTATCCTGTATTTACTGGTACGTAATTTCGAAATAGCTGAACGCGGCTGGCGCTGTTCCGTTCTGGAGTAAACCCGGCCGGGGGCTGCGGTCCCAGGGGGGCAGAAAATCGCCGTTGTAATACGCTCCGCGGGTAGGCACTTCTTTCCAATCGCTTCCGCCTTCGCGCCAGTAAAACCGGAGTTGAGCCCCCTGCTCCACCTTCATTTTGAGTTGTACGGGCTCGTTTCCACTTACCTGAGCATCGTCCACAATCAGCCGTTTATCTTTCTTCACCTCCCACACCTGTACCCTATTGTCCTGTACGCCGATACCCACTGATTCACCTGCGTCGCCATACAGCACCAAACCTTTTAGCGATGGGTTGCGGTTGACCACTTCCGTCTGGATCTCATACTTGCCGGTAAGGGGCCGAACGGTTAAAGCGGTTCCAGCCTGATTATCGGCAGTTGTTTGGCCGGACAGCCATAAGCTACCTTGTCGGATAGTAACCTCCGGTTGTGCATGGCGAAAATCCCACTGCCAGTTGTTGGCCAATGGAGCCGCTGAAAATTCGTCCCGGAAACTTTTTCTGTATTCGGCCTTTTCGCCCATGGGCTTAATGGTGGGCCAACCGGTTTGCTTGTTCCAGACGACTTCGCCCAACAGGCCCTGTCGTCCCGTGTACACATTATCCGTTTTGCTATAGGCGTGGTACAAATAAAAATCCTTGCCTTCTGTCGACGTCACGAGGGTACCGTGGCCGGTGCATTTCCAGTCGGTGGTTTCGGAGAGTAGCGGGTTGTCGGCAAACCTCGTGTAAGGGCCTTGCAATGTGGGTGATCTTGCCACTTCCACTTTGTAACTACAACCGCGTCCGCAACAGTTGCCCGGTGAATAGAACAGGTAATAATACGGCCCCTTCTTGACCAGACACTGCCCTTCAAGGCCTTCTTTCCGGTCATCACGCAGCAGCGTAAAGGGTTCGCCTTCCACCTTCAGGCCATCATCAGAAAGTCGGCTGCCCAGAATTTCAATGGGTCGCTTATCCAGCCCGTAGGCTTTCCAGGTGATGTATAACTTGCCCTTTTCTTCAAACACAAAGGGGTCAATGGCTTCCTTGCCAAACTCCAGGAGAATCCCCCGGTCGGTAAAGCCCTTTGCCGGATCGCTGGTGGTCGCTATGCCGATGCAGGAGACACCGTCACTTTTTTTGCGGGCTACGTAATACACATAGTAGGTTCCGTTCCGGTAAAAAAGCTCTGGTGCCCAAAACGAAGCCGCAACCCAGGAAGGCGTTTTTGAAAACACATACCCGAGCTGCCGCCAGTGCAACAGATCGGTGGATTGCAATAACGGATAATGCGGTGCCCATTCCGACGATGTTCCGGTAGCATAATAGGTTTTACCCACACGAATGATCGAGGGATCAGCAAAATCGCCCGGAATCACCGGATTTTCTTTCCGTTGACTGCTATCACTTACCTCCGAGAAAATCCTTTTTTCTGTGCCTGAGACTCCTTTGCTCCCTGTCAGAAAATGGCTTTCTTCCGTATTCCTCAGGTAATAAAAAATCGGGAACGTTACGAGCAGCAGAAGAACTGTTTTCATGTTTTTGATTGTGAGATGACCAGATTGAATGCGGGAGCGGCTGCTATCCGATGAGGCATCGTACTCGACGGACTCGTTTATTATCTAATCGGTGGGCGGTGATTAGAAAAGGCTCATTTCTTCGGGCCCGGCTTGGGAAACACCTGATGCGAATTAGCCCACTGCCGCCACTGGCTTTCCAACTGGCGCACCTTTTCGGGGTGCCGAGCGGCTACGTCCTGCGTTTCGGTTTTATCAGCAGCCAGGTTGAACAGGTGCCAGGTGCTGTCGCGGCTGGCAGACACTAACTTCCAGTCGCCTGACCGGGCGTATCGAGCGCCGAAATGTTCGTTGAACACCGCTTCGTGCCCGACCGACGCTTTCCCCTGAAATGAAGGCACCAGACTGATACCGGTAGTCGGCGTAATAACGTGCCCTTTATATATTCTGGGGTAAGTAGCCCCTGTCAGTTCGACAAACGTGCGTATGAAATCCATTACGTGCCCGACCTGTGGGCTGAAGCTGCCTTTCTTCGCCGTAATGCCATTGGGCCAATAAGCGACCATGGGCGTATGAACGCCCCCTTCGAACGACTCCGCCTTCCAGTACTGATAGGGCGTGTTGGCAACGTTAGCCCAGCGCTGACCAATCGACGCAAAGCTGGTCTGCGGCCCTGGCATAACCTGTTTTTTCAAGTCGTACACGATCGGGCGGCCATCGCGGGTTTCGTTCGGACGGTCGAAGCCGGGGCCATAGGCAGCACAATTTTCGGGGCTTGCCCCATTGTCCGACAGAAAAACGATCAGTGTATTGTCTAACTGGCCGGTTTCGCGCAGGGTGCTGATCATGCGGCCAATCCCCTGATCCATTCGGTCGATCATGGCGGCATGGACGGCCATAGCCCGCGCATCCCACGCTTTGTCGGGGTTATTGGCCCAGGTCAGATTATCCTGCCAGCGCTGGGAGAGCTTGGTTTTTGCCGGATCAATCAGCCCCAGTTTAACTATTTTCTGATACCGGGCTTTACGTATGGCGTCCCAACCCGATTTGTACGTATCCTTATATCTGGCAATATCTTCGGGCAGCGCCATGAGCGGCCAGTGCGGAGCGGTATGCGCCACATACAGAAAAAACGGGGCCGATGATTTCGCAAACGAATTGATATACGCCACGGTCGTGTCGCTGATGGCGTCAGTATGGTAGTAATTCTTCGGAACCTGTTTGACGGGTTTGGTACCGCTGACCAAGCTAAACGGATCGAAGAAATCGACCACGCCCCAGATGTTACCAAAATAGCGATCAAAGCCCCGGCTGGTTGGGTATTGGCTGACGGGCGAAAAATCACCAAAGTCTTTTTTATGGTTCAGCCAGTCCTGTTGATCCCTGGGGTCTTTCTGCACAAGGGTATTGGATACGTGCCACTTCCCCGTCATGGCGGTCTGATACCCCGCCGACTTGAGTACTTCGGCTAACGTAACGGTGTTTTCGGTCAGGTGCCCGCGATAGCCGGGTTCATCTTCGGCGTCGGTCATTTTACCTATGCCCGCCTGCTGGTTATACAGGCCCGTAAGCAGCGACGCCCTGGTAGGACAGCAGCGGGAGGTGTTGTAAAACTGCGTATAACGGATGCCGTTCCGGGCCAGAAAATCAATATTGGGCGTGCGGATCTCACCACCGTAACAGCCTAAATCTGAAAAGCCCATATCATCCGCTATGATAACGATGATATTAGGTCGGCGGTCGGCGCTGGATGATCCGGCCTGTTTGTTTCCGAATGCAACCAGCATCAGGCCGGCCGCCAGGACTAGTACAGAAAGCAATAGAACGAGTAGCCCTTGTTTCATAAACGGCACGGTTAGCTGGCGCAGGTTCGATCATACCGAGTGTTGCCTTCAAACACGAAACCAAATCCGACCTCGTCGGGCATCGGTCTGTTTCAGCAGGTGATACGACGATGCAAGATAGCCCGTTCAGCTACGACGGCAAACGGAAGCGATTGGAAAAAACTACGCTATAAAGGCCGTAAAAGACGGTCCTACACCTGATGCACTTCATGACCAGGCTGGCAACAGTCAGGCTGACTTGTTGTGTTGCGTAACCAGCCGTCTGATAATACCATACTTGTTTCCGTGCTTGCGCTGGGCCTTGTTTAAATGCCGGCAGCATAAACATTCCACTTTTCCACCGGTTCCGGTAAGGCGAAGAGTTGGAGCTATATCTTTGGCGTCCGGACAAAAATCATTCGTATGATAAACCAATTGTTGAAGGCTATAAAAAGGCGGTATTTGGGCCATTAGCTGATTTGCAATAGAAGCTTTCGTTATAAAACGAAATATTCACTTAATATTGTTTAAAAAATTATTATCGAAATACTATTAACCAAAAGAACTATACGGCTTGCTTATACTGACAATAGATAAAGTATACTCAGCAACTACCGGGCCGAAAGCCGTAATTACGCCTGAATTTTAATTGAACTATTCCGATATAATAACTCAATTACCGCGACTTATCAACTGCTGATGATATTCAGCTTTTAGCTGGTGGAGACAATTTAGGCAGAAGCAGTCACCATCGTAGTTCAGCAACGCTTTATCCCGTATATACTGGGTTTCTTCGTGCGTCAGATTTATCTGAAGACAGTCGCATTTAAGAATGGAATTGACTTTACAGATAAACGGCTGGTGGCAGCGGGGACAACCCGCCTGAGTATGTTTGTTCATTGGCGTAACCGATAGCAGTAAGCCGACGATCAGGCGGCTTACTTAGCAAGCGTGAACATCAGCATTTCATAACAAACGTGATTAACCAACCGTTCTAACTAATGCTCCATTGTGTTGCTGCCTGCATCGGGCACAATGTACAGCCAGTCATAGGGTTGGCTGGCAATTCCTGAAAATTGTTTCCAGCGTTTGACGCAGTTGCTGAATAGCCGAATCGGAAAGCCCCTGCAGAGCTGTGCTGCGGTTCTGGGTAATAATTGGGGCTACGTCTTCAAGCAACTGCTGACCCTGCGTAGTTATAGCTCGATTCACCCGCCGACGATCCTGCTGGCTGGCGGTCTGTACCAGCAGGTTCTTTTTTACCAGCAGTTCGATGATGCGGGCAACAGACGCCTGGTCTTTGAATACTCGTTCGCCAATTTCAAGCTGCCCCAGCGCGGGAGCTTCCCGAATCACATTCAGCACCAGCCATTGATCGATGGTGATGTCGATGCCGGCCCGGTCGATGTTTGCCTGCGCAAATTGCCGGTACTGCTTGATCGTTTTGTCGAGTACATAAAAAATGATAGTGTTCAGCATGAGGCTCCCGCGAAAATAAATGGCTTCCGCAAGTTTAGCCAAACCCGAACAATTATCGGCAGGGCTGCTTAGTAACAGCCCCGTTTGTCATCTATCCAGTCGGTACAGGGCATTAATACGACGATCAACTTAAAACACTGCACCACCAGAACACAAAGATTGCCGGTAACGCAGAGGACCTAGTCCGTGCTGCTTACGAAACAGTTTTCCGAATGCCTGAGCTTCATCAAAGCCGCAGGCCAGTGCCACCTCGCCAATGGGCATGGGGCTGAACCGGAGCAGATCGCCCGCTTTCTGCAGGCGTAGCCGAAGCACATACTGATAAGGCGACTCACCGAATGCGGCTTTGAAGCTGCGCAGGAAATGGTAGTCCGATAGGCAGGCGACGGCCGCCATGTCACTCAGGCAAATGGCTTCCGAAAAGTTGTCGTGTATAAACTCTTTCGCCAGCAGCAGCCGCCGGTATAGCTCCTGACGAGTGGTTGGTTTCAGCGCCGGCAAGCGGGTCAACGGCGGATGCTCCTGTTGCTGCAGGTGCATAGCCCCTTCGTAGCACAGATTCTCGGTCAGGTCATTGGTAACTAACTGACTCGTTGAAGTCTGCCCGGCTGAGGTATTGGTTGCGTTATTAAGATGCGCCTGATTGGGCGGACACGGCCCTGACACCGACCCCTCCACCTGGCGGGAGACGTAAGAGTTTGTAAGCAATGACATAATAGTTAGCAAGAAAGTAGCACTGACCTCTACGTGATGGGACTACCTTGCACCCATCCACCTAAAGGTTGTTTTTAGTTGCCGTTCGTTGCATGGACAGCCCTAAAACGTAATTTAATTGATGATATATCATATAATTTTTCAAAATGCTCATGAATCGCCCTTTCCCTGCTTTTATTTCATTGACTATGTTGCTCATAGGTCTGGTTTCCGGCCTGACCAGTTATGCTCAAATTCAGGGAACAGTACAGGCTGAAGGTGGGCAGGCGGTTGACTTCGCCACCGTTACGCTGCATCGGGCAAGTGATTCGGTGGTGGTTAAAACAGAATTCTCCGATGCTCAGGGCGCGTTTCAGATGCCGCTTCCGCCAGCAGGTCGCTACCGGATTGCGGCCTCGCAGGTTGGATATGCACGGGCCTGGACAGACGTTATTACGTTGACCACCGAAACCGTCAGGCTGCCGACACTAATACTTCGTCCCAGCCAGAATACGACCCTCAACGAGGTAAACGTAGTCGGTCAGAAACCGCTGTATGAACGACTGGCCGACCGCACGGTTGTGAACGTAGAAGGCAGTTCACTGACGGCCGGCAACACGTCCCTCGACATCCTGGCCCGCGCCCCCGGCGTCACCGTCGACAACAACGACAATCTGGCGCTGCGCGGTCGGCAGAACGTCCTGGTGCTGATCAATGGCCGACGCCAGCCCATGACCGGCACCGAACTGGCAGACTACCTGCGCGCCCTGCCCGCCGACCAGCTCAAAAGCATCGAGCTGATTACGAACCCACCCGCGAAATATGACGCACAAGGCACAGCGGGCATCATTGCCATTACCCTCCGGAAAGATCAGCGACTGGGCACTAACGGTACGCTGCAGACCAGCTACGGCCGCAGTCAGTACGGCAAGTACACGGCGGGGGCTACGTTTAACAATCGACAAAAGGGGCTGAACCTGTTCGGCTCCTATAACTACTCGAACCGGAACGGCATTGCCATGCTCGATATTCACCGCGACTTCTACGCGGTCGGTCCTAACCGGCAGCAGACGCTCACCGGCAGCAGTGATCAGATCAACCGGATGCGGATTGGCTCCATTGCCCATACGACGCGGGCCGGATTTGATTATAACCTTTCGAAACGAACCGTACTGGGAGCCGTGGTCAATGGGCAGCAGAGCCGCCTACCCGGACAGGTGGGACTGAATCAAACGACTCTTTACGATGCAATGGGTCGACCGACCGATGTGTATAACGCCAGCAACAGGCGGAATTACGTCTCGCCCAACGGGGCCGTCAATCTAAACTTCAAACACACCTTTGCCGATTCAACCAACAGCCCCGAACTCACCGCCGACGCCGACTATGCCCGTTACCGCACGAGCCGTCTGCAGGAGTTGAGTACGGAATATGTACTGACGGGCCGCACGAGTAACGTCCTGATTGGGGATCAGCAGGGCGATTTGAGTATTTTGTCGACCAAGGCAGATTACGTGCGTCCACTGGCTCATCAGAGCCGTCTGGAAGCCGGGGCTAAGTTCAGCCGGGTATCGTCGGATAACGACGTGGTCTTCAAACTGACCGAAGGCCAATCGACCATCATTGACCGCAACCGTACCAACCGGTTTCTCTATGACGAAACCATCACGGCGGCTTACCTGAACTGGAGCCGTACCTTATCGAAAACAAGCCTTCAGATTGGCCTGCGGGCCGAGCAAACCCTGGCCCGCGGACGGCAGACGGTGGGCGACAGCAGTTTCACCCGCCACTATACGCAGCTTTTCCCCAGTGCAGCCATCAAACAAACGCTGAATAAGACCCACGAGCTGAACCTCACCCTGAGCCGCCGGATTAACCGCCCTTCGTATAACCAGCTCAACCCGTTTCGGATCATTATCGACCCCACCACAGCAGGCTCCGGCAATCCGAACCTGCGCCCCGAAACCAGCTACAACCTCGAACTGACACATACGTTCAAAGGCACGTTCAGCACCGGCCTGAGCTACAGCCGAACGACGCTGCCGATGATTGGGGTTGTGCAGCCCGAAACCGACTCAACTGTCATCTCCACCAACGTTAACCTCGATCGGCAGGATTATTACGCACTCACGCTCACAATTCCGCTGCAACCGGCCAAATGGTGGCAGATGTACAACAACGCGGTTTTCTACTACAGTCATTTTGTGGGCAACCTGGCCGGAACGGCGCTCAACAAAGGGCGGCCAGCCTTCAATTTCAGCAGCAACCATACCTTTACGTTCGGCAAAGGCTGGACGGGCGAAGTAAACGGCAGTTTCCAGTCGGGTGAGCAGTACGGCTTCCTGCGGGTGCGCCCCAACGGGCAGGTGACGGTGGGTATGCAGAAATCGTTGCTGGAACGTAAAGGCACGCTGCGGCTTAATGCATCGGATATCTTCTTTACGCGCAAAGTGCGGGCCGTATCGTCGTATGATAACTACGTAGAACGGTTCTACCAGCGGCAGGATTCGCGGGTCGTTACGTTGTCCTTCTCCTACCGCTTCGGCAATGATAAGGTCGCGCCCACCCGCCGACGTACCGGCGGAGCTGAAGATGAAAAACGCCGGGCGGGCTAAACTGCCTTCCAGAAAACGTTACGTAAAGAGCACCATACCTGAAACAGACAAATCGATTTTACCATAGACTACCAGTAGCCAGTCGAAAATAGAAATTCGACGCGATTTCATCCTGAAAAAGCTGCGCCCGGATTCTGCTGGCGCAGCTTTTTTGTGAAACGCCTTTAGCACCAACCAGCATCCTTCCGGATTTGATAGTGTTATCCATTTCCTACGCGAATCCAACGCTAAGGCTATTCGTAAAATCAAATTTTCAGCCCTCACCTTTCTTCACTTGCTTTGCTTCTTAACTTGTTCATCGGCTCGACTTCTACCCTACTCATTATCGACGAAGAAGCCCGACTGCGGCAGCTACTGGCCCGGATTCTCCAGCTCGAAGGCTATAACGTGCTCGAAGCCGAAAACGCCCGATTAGACCTTAAACTCCTTGAACGTGAGGCCGTTCACGTGGTCATCAGCGACGTGAAGCTGCCCGACAGGAACGGCATCGAACAAAGGGCCTGGCCATGAAGATTGTCTAAAGCAGCTGAATATAGTGCTGGACGCGTTGAAATAATGACAAAGCAGTAAGGTCTGTGAGACCGCACCGGTGTATTAAGCAATAACCATGAGATCTTTTCCAAGCGTCGTCGCTCTGCTGTTCGCAACCTATTCGGTTGCCCAGGTTTCAGACACGACAACATCGGCAACCGCCCAGGCAGCTGTCCACACAGGTCCGGGGCTGACCCTAACGGGCTACGTGGAAGCGTATTACGTTCATGACTTTACAGCCCCAAAAACCAGCCAGGAGCGGCCGGCCTTTCTATATAATCATAAACGCAACCGCGAAGTCAACATCAACCTGGCCTTTGTAAAAGCAGCCTATACCACTGCCCGCGTCCGGAGCAATCTAGCTCTTCAGGTCGGCACCTATGTGCAATACAACTACGCAGCCGAGCAGGGTCTGGTGAAACCTATTTTCGAAGCCAACGCAGGCGTGAAACTGAGCCGCGCGAAAGACCTCTGGCTCGATGCAGGCATTTTTACGTCGCACATTGGTTTTGAGAGCGCCATCTCGAAAGACTGCTGGACACTCACGCGCAGCCTGGTGGCCGAAAACTCGCCTTATTATCTGGCGGGGGCCAAGCTGACTTATAATTCGGGGAACGGCAGGTGGACCTTACTCGGCATGGTAACCAACGGCTGGCAGCGGGTAAAAAAACTAGAGGGCTATAGCGGCCCGTCCATCAGTACGCAGGTGCAGTACCGCCCTTCGGACAAGTTGACGCTGAACTGGAGTAGCTTTCTGGGCTCCGACCGGCCCGATTCGCTCCGGCAAGGCCGGTTTTATAACAACGTGTACGTTATCATGAACCCACAGGGTCATTTTGGTTTGATTCTGGGCTTCGATATCGGGGCTGATCGCAAGCCGGTAGTCCGCACCGGATCGACTATCCGCGTGGATGGGGGTGGCAGTTACGTCTGGTTTTCGCCCGTGGTGATTGCCCGGTGCAAAGCGTCTGATAAGAGTTACGTAGCTGGTCGCGTAGAATATTACGACGACCGGAACGCCGTAGTTATTGGTATTCCCGGCTTCCAGACCTTCGGCTATTCGCTTAACTACGATTATGCCATTCTGCCCAATGCGCTGTTGCGTATGGAAGGCAAGGTGTATTCCAGTACGAAGGCTTTGTTTGAGTCTGCCCGTGGGTTAACTCGTTCCAACGCATCGCTGACCACGAGCCTGGCGGTAAGTTTTTAAGCAGTTAACCGCAGAGCAACTGATCTACGTAACGAACCCAAGGATCTCTGTAACCCCTGCATTTGATTTGCTTTCTATGCGTTTTAGAAAAGTATGACGCCGACCGGCTGCTGAGGTCAATAGTAACCGTTCCCTCAAAAGTAAAGCGTAAGCTTTCGAATAATGGCTAAGTTGAACTACACTTAGCAGGCTGAAAACGCCAGCATAAAAGACTCAACGATTATGCTTAAATTCTTCCTCACGTTCTGGCTACTAGGCCTTTTGGGGGTGTGCGCTCAGGCCCAGCAACCCCATCTTGATTCCAAGTCTACACCATCTCGTCCCATTTATACCGTAGCCGAAGAACATCCTGCGTTTCCTGGCGGGATGAACAAACTGGGAAATTATCTTCGCAAAAATCTGCAATACCCGCAAGCGGCCCGTCAGGCCCGGAAAGAAGGAAAGGTGTTTGTTACCTTCATTGTGGGCGAACAGGGCGCCATTGAAGAAGTCCGCGCCCTGAATAGCCTCGACCCGGAACTGGATGCCGAAGCCGTCCGGGTTGTGCAGGCCATGCCCAACTGGAAACCGGCTAAAGTGGCTGGTAAAGCGGTGGCTTGCCGGTATAATCTTCCGATCAATTTTGCTCTGTAGTCCCTTACAGCACATACGTGCAGGTTTATCAGTAGGGCAGTTCATTATTCATCAGAGTCCTTTCGAACCAACAGTCCGTTTCTCATTCCAGCTCATAACCCGATGACCACGCCCAACAACCTCGACGCCATAGCTATCCACCCAACCCGGATGGGTTTTGATCTTTCTAACCGCACCTGGGCTCCCGATAGCCGTACGGGAAATTCGTGGGTTGGCTTACCGGCGTTCGAGGGTCAGTTTTCTACCGACGGAGCCTCGCTGGCCGCAGTAGCCGATGATTACGGGCATCTAATCCACCGTACGCCCACGGCCGTGTTACGTCCGGCGTCGGTAGATGATGTCACTCGCATGGTTCAGTTTGCCCGTCAGCACGGCATCCGTATCGTTAGCCGGGGCAACGGCCACACGACCTACGGTCAGTCGCAGGTGGAAGCCGGTGTGGTGATCGATCTCCGGAGCCTCAACCAGATTCACGCCATTACGTCGGATCAGGCCGTGGTCGGTGGGGGCGTAATCTGGCGCGACCTGCTGCTGGCTACCTTAAACGTGGGCCTGACTCCACCGGTCCTGACGGATTATACCCGGCTGACCATCGGCGGCACGCTGTCGATGGGCGGGGTGAGCGGCCGGAGTTTTCAGTACGGCGCGCAAGTGGACAACGTACTCGAACTTCAGGTAGTCACCGGAGAAGGCCAGCTCATCACCTGCTCCGAAGAAACCAACCGCCCACTTTTTGAGGCCGTATTAGCCGGACTGGGCCAGTGCGCGATCATTGTCCGGGCTACGATCCGGCTGATTCCGGCTAAGCAACACGCCCGCACGTTACGTCTGTTTTATGCCGACGTGCCAACGATGCTGATAGACCTTCGTCTGCTGACGACAGACCAGCGCTTCGACCATATACGGGGCAACAGTATGCTGGGGGGTACGCCGGAGCAGCCCTCCACGGAGCTCGTTTATTTTCTGGAAGCCACCTCTTTTTATAACACCGCCGATGAGTTGCCGACGGATGCGCTGACTGATCTGCATTTTCGGCGGGGTTCCGAGCAAACCGAAGAGATGACCTATTTTGCCTATACCGATCTGGTGTCAGAACTGGTCAATACCCTGGAAGGGGCCGGACTCAACAGCCTGCCGCACCCCTGGCTGGATTTGTTCGTGCCCGATTCCGCCATCGATCAGTTTGCTTCCGAGGCTGTAGCTGCCCTCGACCCTACCCTGCTGCTGCCGGGCTCCATCATCCTGTTTTTCCCTTTCGTGCGCTCGCAGTTGAAGCGGCCCATGCTGCGGGTACCCGATGAAGAACTCTTTTATCTCTTCGACATCCTGCTGGCGATCCCGCCCAGCCCCGATGTAACGGAGGCCATTCTGGCTCAAAACCGAAGGCTGTACGAACAGAACTGTAGCCGAGGTGGGACTTTTTATACGATCAGCGCCGTCCCCATGACCCGTGCGGACTGGGCTGCTCATTTTCAGCCGGTGTGGCCTGATCTGGTCAGAGCCAAACAAACCCATGACCCCGATAATATTCTTGGGGCGGGGCTAAGCGTGTTTGACTCAGCCTGCTGACGGTTACTACCCACCCATCCCAGTTGTGGTGGTGAACGTCCAGTGTTTTCAGTACAGTCCTGCTACTCAGGGAAACCTTCCTCTTTCTATCCCTATCAGATCATGAAAAACTTCTCTGGCCAATCTGTTCTGACCACGTCCTCGTTGTGGACAAGTACCCCTCGAATCTGTGCTGGCGTAAGTCCCTGGAGTCTGATTACACTGCTGCCCTGTTTGCTGGGAGCCTGTTCCGTTATCAATCTGGAAGATCACCGCGATACGAATACGCAGAAGGTTCAGCAGGCGGTTAACCAGGTACGGGCCGATCTGGAGGCCAGCCTGCAGCATCAGGTTCCTTCGTTGAATGTGCTGATTCAGACACCGACGGAAAAAATCTTCGCATCGTCCGTTCCTCCGGGGAATGCCCCCGTTACGGAAACGACGTATTTCCGCTTCGCCAGCAATACCAAAAACTTTACGTCTACCGCCATTCTGAACATGTACGAAGATGACTGGCTGGATTTCAGGGCGCCGATCACCGGGCTTATTCCGGGCACCACGGTTCCTTATGTGCCCGATACGCCAAACTGGAATTTTCCCTATAAAAACTCGATTACCATTGAGCAGCTGCTGCAACACAGCGCCGGGGTGTTCGACGTCGACAACGACCCCGTTCCGGGATTCGGCGGCCTATCCTTCACCGAATCTACCCAAACGGCTGACCCGACGCACCAGTTCTCGACCGACGAGATGGTTGATCAGTTGATCCGCCATAACCTGTCCTATTTTGCGCCGGGTACGGGCTATCACTACAGCAACACGGGCTACTCCATTCTGGCCAAGATCATCGAGCGGGTTTATTCCGTTAAAAGTGGTAGCACCAAAACCTACGGCGATTACCTGAAAGATTACGTAATTGGTTCCACCGCGCCGGTTCCCGTAACCATTCATTTCCCCGTCCGGGCCGACGATACGGTATTGCCCAGCCCGCATATGGCAGGTCTCGTTCTGTCGCCGGGGAGCGCCCGGCAATACGGTGATTACAACATGAGCGCGCAGGTCGGTGAAGGCAACGGCTATGGGACAATGGCTGCCCTGAACACGTATATCCGTTCCCTGATGAAAGGGCAGAACGTGTTAAAGCCCGAAACGGTACAGATCATGCAGACAGATGTGTCGTCGGCGAATCCAACCTATGCGCTGGGGACTACGTTCACCAAAAATGTGGGCTACGGCCATAACGGTGCCCGCATTGGCAACCTCGCGCTGATAGCCTATGACCCGCTTACCGACGTATCGGTCGTGGTGTATCTGCCTTTATGGGATTTAACCCAGGGCGACACGTCGTTTCTGAAATGCTTTACCGCCCTTTACGATGCAGCCTACGCGGCCCGGACAACACTGGGCTATCCGGGTAGACCCTGAACCATCCATCGCGATGCGACGTAATGCAGAAGGGGATTGCAACGATGCACCAGTCGTTACAATCCCCTTTTAAGTGGTAAGTCAACGTCCGACTCACTCAGAGCGTAACGACCTCGCCGGATTCATCAGCGCGGCTTTGAGCGCCTGAAAAGAAATCGACATCAGGGCAATGCCCACAGCCAGTCCGCCCGCCACAACAATGTACCACCACTGAATCGAGGTGTGGTAGGCAAAGTAATTCAGCATGTCCTGACCGAACCACCAGCCCACGGGTATAGCAATTGCGATGGCCAGCAGCACCAGTTTGAGAAAATCCATTGAGAGCAGCAGCGTAAGGCTTGCCACCGATGCACCCAGCACTTTCCGAACGCCAATTTCTTTGGTCCGTTGTTTGGCGACGAGCGAGATCAGCCCGAAAATACCCGCACAGGCCGTCAGGATAGCGATCATCGTTACGAAGCTGATCATCCGCCAGATATTGTCGAGTGACTGGTACGACCGCGCAATATCGTCGGACAGATAGGAATAGGTAAGCGCCCGGCGGGCCGGAATTTTTCTGAACTCCCGCTCCAGTTCGGCAACAAGCGCCGGCGCTTTGGCTACATCCCTGACCCGAACCAGCAGATACCCACTCAGACTTTCGCGTCCATTGTATACCTGCAGCATGGGTTCGACCCGGCCGGCCAGGTCGCGGTAGTGGTAGTCCTTCGTTACCCCGATAACCGTGTATACCGACGGGTCGTTGAGTTGCCGGAGCTGTTTGCCCACAGCCGTTTTCCAGCCGAACGCCCGCATGGCCGATTCGTTTATAACCACGGCCTTATTGACGGAATCAGCGAGCGTAGCGTCGGAGAAGTTGCGGCCTTCGAGCATCGGAATTTTCAGCGTTTCGGTATAGTTGACCGCCCCGCCCATGTGCCGAAGGTGTACCTGCCGGTTTTCAGTGCCCACGGGATAATACTGATTGAAGTTGTCCTGGTAGGCAACCGGGGTGTAATAGGTGCTTGCAAAAGATACTACGTTGGGATTCTGCCGAAGCCGGTCGAAAATAGCCCGTCCGCGCGACTGGGCCTGTTTCTCGTTCCGGTAAGCCAGATCGGTCTTAAACACCAGCACGTTCTCCCTGTCGTAGCCCAGATTGGCTTCTTTCATGTACTGGAGTTGTTCGCGCATACCAATTGTCCCCAGAATCAGGATTACAGCCAGCGTAAACTGCAGCACGATCAGTCCGTTCTGCCGGAGCCGACCGCGCCGGGGATCGGCTGAAATCTTTCCCTTTACGGCCTCCGTCGTTTTCAGCCCCATCAGATACAAAGCAGGATATGTTCCGGCCACCACGGCCACCGTTAGGGCAATGCCCAGCACGGTCAGGATGGTCGGGTAATCCTGAGCGAAGTCAATACTCAGCTGCATATTCTCGCTCCGTAACTGATTGAAGTTCGGAATCAGATAGAATACCGCAAACAGCACCGACAACACCAGCGAACCCAGAACAACCAGGCCCGACTCGGTCCAGAACTGGCCCAGTACCAACCGGCGTGTCGCCCCTACCACCTGCCGCATGGCTACTTCTTTGGCACGGGGCAGGGCCGAGGCCGTGTTCAGGTTGATCAGATTGACGCTGATGATAAACAGCAGGAACAGAGCGATAGCGATTGATCCGTAGATGAGGCCCCGAAACGACGGATTCTGGGTATAAATGAAGTTTTTATACGGCGCTAGTCGCAGTGTGGAGTTCCGGGCATGGACCTTATAGTGGGTTTTCACTAACTGGGGCAGCTTGGCTTCCAGTCGGGCAGGGTCGGCGTCTGGCTTCAGCAGGATAAACGTCGAGGCAAACGTGTTCGACCAGTCGGCGTTTTCGCGAAATCCCGGATTGTCGAGCAGGTTCGAAGCGGGCAGCAGCACCTCAAACTGCTGGGATGAGTTGGACGGCAGTTTTTCCAGCACGCCCGTAACGGCATACTGCAGCGTATCATTGACGGTTACAGACTTGCCAACCGGATTGCTGTCGCCAAATAAGTTCTGCGCGATCTTCTCGCTGAGCACTACCGACCGTTTGTTCATCAGCGCGGTAGCCGGATCGCCGTATTTGAAGGGAAACGTAAAGACCCGGAAGTAGGTTGAATCGACGAATCGGGTGGCCTCCTGAACGCTCTTGCCGCCATACTCGATCCAGGGGTAATACCAGCTCTGGTTATGCGTGCCGGTTTCAATTTCGGGGTAGTCGCGCAGCATCTGATCGAGCAGCGGATACACCGTCTGGTTACCGGCATCGCCACCCGGATACTGCGTCCGAACGTAATAAATCCGGTCGAGGTTGGCGTGGGTGCTGTCCCAGGTCAGGCATTTCTGCGCAAACAGCACCAGCACGACCACGCAGGCCAGGCCAACCGACAGGCCCAGGGCGTTGATGGTGGTGAACAGCCGGTTGCGCCAGAGCGTCCGAATCGCGATGGTCAGGTAATTTTTCAGCATATTCGTAGGTATAGGTCGAGTTACAGGTTATGGCTCAACTATCATACCACAGCCCTGAAAATGCCTTTCAGACGTTCCAGACACATATTTAAAGCTGCTTACTTGTCCGATTTCGTACAATGCTGTCCGCTTGCGAGAGTGGATAACGTAAGGAGAAACGATCCTAAAAAGCTCCTTCGAAAGATTGTGTCTGCTTCAGACGATTAATGGAATAGATCATTAGGCATTATATCTGAAACGGATCACGAAAAGGTTGCCATGTATGGACAGATACTATGAAAAGTACAAAAATCAAAAAGGGAGATAAAGTACCATTATTGTCGATTTAATGGTAAAATATAATTTTTGGAGCAGGCTTAAAATAGCCGTTAGCACATAACAAATATGAAACTCTAAGAAAATTCGGCTGCATGCACCCCACACCTATACGGATCGGTTGTTACTGGACTGCGGCCTATACATTGGGCCCTAAGGCGCACCCAAGATGAAGACACTTAAAAGGAAGAATAGAAGCAAAAATCGCAACTAAGCCATTAGGAGAGCATGTTAAACAGGCCCATTTAGTCGATAATTCCAACCGTGAGAATCGGTAGTTCAAAGATTCACGATAATCTCGGGACGTTGGGCATATTCCTTCATCAATAAGTTCGGGGTGACATTGGCAAACTGCTTGAAATCTTTAGCTAAGTGGTTATAATCGGTATAGCCAAATTCAACGGCTACGGTCAACCAATCCTGGTCAGGATGCCTTTCTTTATAGTTTATCGTCTGAAAGAACCGACTGATTCGACTGTAGAGTTTGGGACCTATGCCAATACGTTCACTAAATTTCCGCTCAAATTGACGAGGACTTAAATTGGCTTGACCGGCCAGCCAATCCAAGGAAAAAGGTACTGGGTTATAAAGTAAAAGCTCCCCAATTCGATCAATGGGATGGGCCTCCCGCCTGACTTTTTTTAATTTACTTACCATATATTGCTCAACCCGCTCAATCATCTCTGCATAGTCTTTCGCATTAGCCAGTTGATCATTGACGGTTTGTAATTCCGAGTTGAGTATAGACTCTCCGTCACAAAACACACCGGTCAGTTCCGTACTTGGAATACCTAATAAACGATACAGGGCTCCCGGTTGAAAAATGACCTGCACCATCAGGAAGTCGGTCTTCACAACGCATTGGAAATCAAGCCGGGACACTTGTTGGCCAAATATGGCATTGTGAGCGATCGGAACCGTTTTCCCAATTATTGGATCATAGGATGTAATAAGGCCTCGGGCGAAAAATATCAGGGCTTGCTCCAGACGGACAGGATAGGGCGTTTTCGGAAAATCAGCTGGATGATAAAAGAGGTTGACCAGTAGATAATTCTTTATATAAGGCTGCAGGGCTAGGCTGGGAGGTATTGCGTGAAAGATCATAGCGCCTGAAGGATAGCCACCAGTTTTTCTGGCATTGAGAAAAACGGTGAATGACTACTGGCCAAGGTATACATTTTCTGGATCGGTACGTGTTTAGCTATACTACGTTTATCCAGGTCTTTAGCCTGCGTACAAAGGATATACACTTTCGGAATAGCTCCATACTGAGCATCCGTTACATGGACAGGAGTACCCAGGCAAGCCATCGGCTGGGGTCCTATATGCGCTTTAGCAAAAGCTACGTCGTCGGCCGAACAATCATGGTAGAATAATTGGGCGACTCGAACAGGATCGACTACAGAAGTCATCCTGTCATCCGCTAGCAGGAGACACTGACTTAGCGACGGTCCTGGCGCTGGTTTACCAGCGGCTTTATTCAGTTCCTCCGCTTTGGCTGCCAGCGCAAAAACAGACTCACCATTTTTAGGCATAAAGGCATCCAGAAATACCAGTTTTGCCACTTTCTCTTTACCTAATAGCTCAGCGGCCTGCGCAATGGCAACGCCCGCCATCGAGTGCCCAACCAGAATAACTGGACCTGTTTGGGCATTAGCGACCTGAACTACCTTTTTTGTATAATCATCAAGAGTAACCATTGCGGGAGAAGTTTTGTCGTCGCCATGTCCAGGCAAATCAATCGCCACTACCCGATTGCCATTAGCTTCCAGCAGGGGTACTACCTTTTTCCAGCACCAAGCCCCTTGCCAGCCTCCATGAACCAGCACATAGGTTTTCGATTGAGCGCGCAAAATGGTTTGAACTAGCGCTGCCATTAGCAGCAAAAGAAGTCCGATTTTCATACTAGTAGCGGTTTATTGTCCGCCACAAACTTATCAGCCTTCCTTCAACTACAACAAGTAAAAAATCGACATCTATTTTCGTGTAATCCAATCATTACAACTAGTATATGCCTTAATTATTAACGTATAAAAAGCCAGTTTATAAAAGTAAATACATTCGACTTTCTTCGCCTTGAGTAAAAGCCTTTATCGAGATTAAGCCCCGTACGGTTGCCTGTTAACAGGCTAACTAATTTTCGTACTTTACTTCCCAAACTACGAAACCACATCTTGTGTGACCGCACTATCGTCCCTACCAGACAATGGAAGTAGACCATATTTTTATTTTTACGCATCAGGCTGAACAAGTCGCGAGCGCATTACAAACCTTTGGCTTAAGCGAAGGCACAGCCAATGTCCATCCTGGACAAGGAACTGCTTGTCGGCGCTTCTATTTTCAGAATGCGTACCTGGAATTAACCTGGGTGATTAATAGCGATGAAATTAAAAATCCAGTGATTGAACGGACCAAACTATGGGAAAGATCACAATATAAGCTCACCCAGTATTGTCCCTTTGGGCTTTGTTTCAAAACCATACAGCAATCTGAACAATCTGTTAGCCTACTTTTTGAGGATGGCTGGCGCTATTATTCCAGTTATTTGCCCGAGGGTCAATTTGCCAACATAGCTTCAAATGAAAATTTTCCCGCTGAGCCTATGCTCTTTGAGATGCCATTTTTTGGCTTAGCTCCGAAAGACTACCCCTTAGAAAAGCAGCAGCCATTGATTCATACAACTGGATTTCGTCAACTGACGAATGTGACCTTAACCCTACCCGCACTTGTCAAAAACTTCTCCCCGGCTCTCAAAAAGGTTCTTCAGGAAAGTACTATTCATAGTTTAGTTGGTGATACCTATTTAGTAGCTCTAGAATTTGACGATGGCAAGCAAGGTGAAATGAAAGATTTTACCCCTTTGATTCCATTACGCATTACTTGGTAGCCAGTACCTAAGTGTCCAAATGCACTACGTTTCAATAGGTTGAAAACTCACTTGTCCGTCCTCTGCTGCACGATTCAGCAGCTGCCCCTATGGGTATGTTCAATAAGTGTTTTACGAATTTATAAAAGTCGGCTTGAGTGCCTGATTGGGATATTTTCAAATACCCACACAGGTCAGGATATCTTATTCATTAACCGATAAATAAAGAAGGATAAGTGGCGGGTAATCTAGTTGATAGCTTACATAACTGTTCTAATCTAAAGCCAGCAATCATGAAACTATATTCGGTTCTTAATAGAACTTTAGTTCTTACCTTGATCCTTAAGTCAACGATTCTGCTTGCGCAAACCGAGAAGGATTCAGTGGCAATTCGAGCCATCCTTCAGCAGGAGAATCAGGCTTGGAATAAGGGGGATGCCCCGGCATACTCTCAGCCATTTTCCCCTGATGGCACCTTTACGAATATTGCGGGTATGTTCTTCAAAGGGTACAAAGCCTTTTTGGACCAGCACGATGTGATATTCAAAAGCTTTTTTAAGAATACGGTTTTAACCCAAAAAATTGTATCTCTGAACTTTGTCCGCTCCGATGTCGCCATTTTAGAAACCTTATGCCAGGTATCGGGCTTTGCCAAAGAAGGTCTTCCGACCAGACTTCAGCTAGACGCCAAGGGGCAACTCAACACCCGCTTATTACAGGTATTCGCTAAAGATGCCAGCGGTTGGAAAATTATCTCTTATCATAATGTAGATGTAAAACCGGGAACCCCTATTCCCGAATAAACGGCGTAACCTTATACTGCCAACTAGTCGGCAACAGCTATTACCACCATTAGTCAAGGATATAGGTTGGAAGCAATCTTATTATTAATACAGATACGACAGCTTGTGTCGCGATAGAATCGTTATGCCTTTTCGTAAGTTAGTTCTTAGATTAAAGTGCGCGAAAGGACTACCAAAGTCCCAAGTTTTCAAAGGAATCATTTCCGTACCTCTTAGGATAGTATGAACGGTATATCGCAAAAACGCCCGTTTTGGCAGGTGCAGGCTGACGGCCCGAAGACTGAGCTAAATTTTAAATAACGTAAGCCTTTAAATGCTGCATTAAAGTTGCCCGTGTGACACGCTGGAGCCTCGCTTGAAGTACGCAGCGTAAAGCAAGCCGCCCAATACCGATTGATACTGGGCGGCTTGCTTTACGTTAAATCTCTTAAAACGTTTGACCAGCGGCTCAGGCTCTGCTCAATCATCAGGGGGTAGATGACGGAGGCTTTTTCTCTCCTCCTTAGTCAACTTTGGAAAACCTGGCGCCAAACAGAAAAATCACGACGTAGCAAATAATCGGCAGATAATACGCAGCAGCTACGTCCTTGTCGGCCACCATGCCCATAATCGGCGGGAACAGAGCACCACCCACAACGCCCATCACAATAAACGAGGAAGCCTGCTGCGTATGGGTGCCCATTCCTTTTAAACCCAGGCTGAAAATCGTCGGGAACATGATGCTGAAAAAGAAATTAAGCATCAGCAGGGCTATGAACGACGGCCAGCCGAAGCTTTGGGCAATGATCAGGCACATGGTAATACTGCCCAGGGCAAATCCCGCCAGCAGCTTGTTGGGCGCGATGAACTTCATCAGGAACGTACCCACAAAGCGGCCGATCATCATCATGACCATGCTTAAGGCGAAATAATACGAGGCTTTCTCGGCTTCGAAGCCCATTTTCTCGACGCCATAGTTGATAAAGAACGCCCACGTTCCGCCCTGTGCGGCTACGTTGAAGAGCTGAGCGATGACCGCCCAGACAAAGTGCCGGTGCTGAAAAAGCGTTTTCGGCTGTCTGATTGTCTCTACGTCCGTTGGAACAGCGTACGCATCAGCCTCGGCCTCAATACTGTGCGCATCCTGCACCGGAGGCACCTTAACAAAGAAAAAAGCCGCAGCAATACTCAGGATGACGCTCCCGATGATAACATACAGCGTTTTTACGGATTCGAGGTCGTTGGAATGCTCCTGACCGGCGCGCAGGATGAAATAGCCACCAATCAGGGGACCAACTACAGCCCCGAGGCCGTTGAACGCCTGAGCAAAGTTGATTCGCTGGTCGCTCGTATGCGGGTCGCCCAGTCCCGCTACGAACGGGTGCGCTACCGTTTCCAGGGTTGCCAGCCCACAAGCCAGGATGAACAGGGCAACCCGGAAAAACCCGAATGATTCGGCATTGGCGGCCGGCACAAACAGGAAGGCGCCGAGCGCATATAAGGTCAACCCAAGCAGAACCCCGTTCTTATACCCGAAGCGCTTCATGAATAAACCCGCCGGAATACCCATGACGGCATAGGCCCCGAAAATAGAAAACTGCACCAGACCCGACTGAGCCTTCGATACGTGCAGTACGTTCTGGAAGTGACGGTTCAAAACATCCCCCATGGTGATGGCGATTCCCCACAACATAAACAGGGACGTAACGAACACCAGGGTTACGAGATATTTTTTTTCGGTGAAAGCGGCCGTTTTAGGGTTAGACGTAACAACGGGTGATTGCATTTCCTCTGACTTTAGTTTAGATAGTATGAATGTTAACAGTTCTAGACAAAACGGCTGGTTCTTCCAAAGACTACTCGTTCGGGCGAAACCGAAAGTATGCAAATGTACCATTATTGACGGTATCGCTCTCAACACCTTCGCATTGGTAAAGGGCCCTGCCGTCCTGCACCCGTTTTCGCTGGAACAGTGCTTGAAAAGCGCGACACAGATGCAGGTTTTCTTATGCAAGATAGAATTAACCGGATCGAAACGCATTAAACCCGGCCGCTCTTGTGCTTTGGTAAATAAGGTATGATTTATTTACTCTGTTAAGCATGTTTAAAATTTCCCTCAGCTTCCTTTCTGTCTTTTTGCTGACCTTTGGCACGTACAACAAAGATGGGCTCCTCAGAAAACAGAAAGCAGCTACGACGGTGGTCAAGGCACCGGATTACCCTGCCGACCTTCAAGTTTCCAACTTCTCCGGACCCGATCTGACACCCAGCCCGGCCTGTCTGGCGGTAGCGCCAACCGGTGAGGTTTTTGTCGGTGTAGATAAGCAGGGCTCTTTGGGTAAAAAGCCAAATCTGGGCAGCATTGTCCGGCTGGTCGATACAGACAACGATGGCAAGGTAGACCAGCATACAAACTTTGCCCAGGTAGATAACCCACGGGGAATTTTCGTGCTGGGCGACCAGGTGTTTGTGCTGCACGCTACGTTCTCGTCCGAAACCAGCAAAGCAACCGGGATGAATCTGGTTGTTTTTGACGACAAGAACAGGGACGGCGTGGCAGATGGCCCGTCCCGACCGCTGATTGAGAATATCAGCAATACAGCGTTCATCCAGCAGCGCGGGGTTGACCATGCCACCAATGGCATCCGGATGGGAATTGACGGCTGGATTTACATTGCGGTAGGTGACTTTGGCTTCCACAATGCCGTAGACCGCTCGGGCAAAAAGCTGACCATGCTGGGTGGGGGGATTGTACGGGTAAGACCGGACGGTACTGAGATGGAAATTTATTCGCACGGTATGCGGAACATATACGATGTGGCCATTGACCCGTACATGAATATTTTCACCCGTGACAATACTAACGACGGGGGCGGCTGGAACATTCGCTTCAGCCACCAGATTCAATCTGCCGAATATGGCTACCCGGTGCTGTTCAAGCACTTCACCGACGAGATCATTCCGGCGCTGGTCGATGTGGGTGGCGGGTCGGGCACCGGGTCGTTGTTTATGGATGAGCCCACCTGGCCGCAGAAATACAACCAGGTGCCCATGATGGCCGACTGGGGCCGCAATCAGCTCTACATTCACCGCGTTACGCCCGACAAAGCGTCCTTCACGCAAAAGGAAGAAGAATTCATCAAACTGTCACAGATCACCGACGTCGACGTCGATGGCTCGGGACGTATGTATCTGTCGGCCTGGAACGGAGCAAGTTACGTGGGTAACCCCAGCAAAGGTTACGTCGTGCGGGTGGTACCACAAAACTGGACATACACGGCGTTTCCGAACCTAAAAAAAGCCTCGGTAAAAAAATTAGCGAAGATGCTTACCGCCAAAAGTGCGGTGCTGCGTCTACACGCTTCGCAGGAGTTGCTGACCCGTCCGGCCAAACAGGCCACCAAAGCTGCCTGGAAAATAGCGGCCGATCAAAGCCTGCCGCTGGCTAACCGGGTGGCGGGTATCTTTACCTATGCCCAGGCCGCTCAGGCAACTGGCATCGACAAGCTGGTTCAATTAACGCAGGACGCATCGGTGCGGGAATTTGCCCTGCGGGCGCTGGCCGACCGTAAGCCCGTTGTCGAGAAAGTACCACTGGACCCTTTCCTGTCGGGCCTCAAAGACCCTTCGGAGCGGGTGCAGGTAGCTGCCCTGATTGGACTGGGCCGACTGGATAAAAAAGAGGCCGCTCCCGCTTTATTGCAGGTGCAGGTTCCTGCTTCCTTTATCGCTCCCGTCAAGGATAGCGAAGGGCCACATGCTACGCCAAATGCGGCTATTGTACCGGCTCACCTGGCCGTTCGGTCGCTGGTGAAACTGAACGCAGTCGATGCCTGTGTGCAGGCAATAGACGGCCCAAATCCGCAGTTGGCGCTATGGGCATTACGGTACATGCACAGCTCCGCAGCGGTCGATGGGTTAATGAAAGCCTACCAGAAGGCTACCGATAAAACCTTCAAAAATCAGGTTCTCACTACACTGGCGCGGTTATACAAACAGGAAGCTCCGTACGACGCGTCTTGGTGGTGGAGCACCCGACCCGACACGCATGGACCATACTATAAAGCCATTGAATGGGAATCCTCGCCCGCTATCCGAACTATGCTGGTCGGCGAATGGCAGCAGGCCGGCGATAAGCAGTTCTTCACCGATCTGAACAGTCGGCTTCGGCTGGAAATTCCGGAGTTTGGCGTAGAGACTCCGGTGGTCGTTCAGGAAGACAATAAAGTCGACCTGGAAAAAATCCGGAGCAAAAAGGGCCAGGTAGGCGCGGCTTCGATTGAAGATGTCATGCTGGCGATTGGCAAACTACCGGGCGACGCGGCTCTGGGCAAAACTCTGTTTACGCAGCAGGGCTGCGTAGCCTGCCACAGCCTTAGCAAGAATGAGCCCATGAAAGGGCCTTTTATGGGGCAGATCGGATCGATTATGAACCGGGAGCAGATTGCTGAGTCCATTCTGAAACCGAACGCATCGATTTCGCAGGGCTTTTCGACGGTGCTGATCACGGCGAAAGGGAATAAGAGCTATACCGGATTTGTCACCGAGGAATCCTCCTCCCGGGTTGTCATGCGGGATATTACCGGACAGGTGTACACCATCAAAAAGCCGGATATTCTCAGCCGGAAAGAGATGGAAACGTCCATGATGCCGACGGGTCTGGCCAACGCCTTATCCTACGACGAGTTTGCTTCGCTGATTACCTTTCTTTCGCAGCAGAAATAAACGAGCAGGGGTAAGCAAATGATTTGCTTACCCCTGCTTCAATTGCCTTCCAGGCAGATGATTGCAAAAGTGCGTACCGAGCCTGTGGTCGTACGTACCAGTTTAGGCGAGTTCTTTACGTACGCGTTCGAGTAAGGTTTTTGTGGCCTTGATCCCCTCACTGCTGGACAGGTAACCACCCGTTGGATTGTACATACTCATTATCCCGCCTTCGTATTCAATTCCTACGTAACCCTGGAAACCGGCGTCCTTGATAATCCTGAACATCCGGCGAAAATCGGTTTCGGTCTCGTTACCAGCCGCATCGAACTTATGCGTTTTGGCGCTGATACCTTTCGCATAGGGCATCATCTTCTTCACGCCTTCGTACCGGTCGTATTCCTGGATACACTTCGTCGACATAATCCCTTTTATGTCGTTGGTTTCGGGTTTGCTGCGCTGCCGGCAGAAGTTGCCAAAGTCGGGCAGCAGTCCCGCGTTGGGCATGTTTACCTGCTTCATAACGCCAACCAGCCAGTCTATATCGGTCGAGTTGCCGAAGTGATTCTCGACAATGACGTTCATGTTCTGTTTGGCGGCATATTCGAGCAGTTGGTGATACCCGTCGGCGGCTGCTTTGGCGGCTTCCTCAGCCGGGTCGTCAGGAGCACCGGAGATGGCTTTTGACGTATCGCCCAGGTTCACCCGAATGGCCGTGCAGCCTAAATATTTGGCGGCATCCACCCAGGCGTGATGCGCTTCGACGGCCTGTTTACGTTTCGCAGCATCCAGATCGGCAATGTTCGCCCCATCGACCATGATGAGGTTGTTTTTCATGCCCAGATCGTCCGTGCGCTGCTTCAGCTCTTTAAGATAGGCCTGGTCGGTGTGTTTGTTGTTGAAAAAGCCAGAAACGTATTCCAGCACGTTGATGCCAAACTCGTTTTTGGCCCGGGCCGGAAAATCCATATTCGTCATTTTGCCGGAATACAGTTCCCCGGCAAACGAAAATTCGGCCAGTGAAATGTCAAAGCTGAGCTTTTTAGCCATCGTATCCGCGAAAGTTTGGGTTGGGAGAAGGGAAGCTGCACTGATGCCTGCAACGGACAGGCCGAGCTGTCCTAAGAATTGGCGACGTGACTGGGTCATGGGGTATAGTTGGCTGTTTAAACGGTTCTGAAGAAATAATTTATTGCAGGCTCCACCGCAGGGCATTCTCTACGAGTTCCACAAAGTTGGCGTCCTGCCAAACTTTGGCACTATGCCCCATGGATGTATAAAAGGTTTTGCCCTTGCCGACGGTCCGATACCAGGCTACCGGATGGTACTTACCCATCCCGAAGTTTTTATCCTTAGTCCAGAGTATGTTGCCGTTCGGAATAATCTGGTCGCCGTTGATGTACGAAACCACCTTAGCGCCTTTCGGCTGATGAAAAAAGACGTACCATTCGTCTTCAAGCGCCCAGGACTGGGGTAGCTTATGGGTCAGGGTGGTATCGACCTGCGTCTCTACGTGTACGTCGGTGGTTTGCAGGTGCGGTTCAATAGGGTGATGAGAAAACTGGGTGCCCAGCAGATTGGTCTCGTACCAGGACCAGTGATGCGAATTATCCCCCGCGCCATGAATGCCGATGAGCGACCCGCCCGCTTCAACGTACTGCCCAAGAGCCTGCTGCTGCTCATCATTCAGTACCCGACCGGTGGAATTATTGAAGATGACGGCCTTGAACCGCTTTAGCTGCTCAGGATTGAACACCCCGCCTTCTTCGGTTTCGTACACGAACCAGCCGTTCTGTTCGCCTATTTGCTTAAAAACCGGTTTGGAGGCTTCGATGGATTCGCCGTGCCGGAAGGCCGTCGTTTTTGAGAATACCAGAACGGCGGGCTGGTTAGCAGGGAAGTTAATCGCTGGCTTCTCGGTTTCGTAGCTCACCGGAAAGCCGTTCTGGATTTTGTAGAAGAACACCGCACCGGCCAGGACTACCAACAGTACCAGGCTCAGCACACTCCAGAGAATAATTTTGACCGCTTTTTTCATGAGGGTTAATGAGTGATTTGCGAACAGTGAGGACGACAAGTCTACAGGCCCGCCTGACTAGACTGACATGTGGCGATTAGTGTTAATTAAACAGCTGAACGGTGATGGGGTAAACAGGGATGGGAAGCATAGAGCTTCATTTCGTTGTGTATTTTGAACACAATGATACATCGAAAACCTATTGTGTACAACGGACACACTAAAAATTTTCTTATTATTGCTCCATGGAGTACAAAGAACGGTTAAAGCAGTTCATTCAGGAGCTAAAGACAGGCTATCTCCCCTCAGTATCAATGGACTTTGTTATATTCGGTTTTCACGAAGGGCAGTTAAAAGTATTGCTGCTCCAGTGGGAAGGCATCCATGACTGGCTATTGCCCGGTGGCCGGGTTCGACTGAATGAAAACCTGGATGATGCCGCTTATCGGAACCTGCGGGAGCGAACCGGCCTGGGCGAAGTGTTTCTGCAACAGTTTCACACCTTCGGCAACGTCATTCGGAATACGTATTACGCCATAGAGGAAACGCTGGACAGACTTGGGTTGTCGCCCGAGGATTTAGAAGGACTGCCGGGCCGGGATGTGTCGGTGGGATATTATGCGCTGGTCGAGTACACTAAGGTGAAACCCAGCCCCGATCTGTTAACCCAGGAAATCCGCTGGTGTAGCATTGACGAAGTACCCAGGCTACTCTTTGACCATAACGAAATGATTACGCTGGCCTTAAAGACGTTACGTCGCCAGTTGAGCTACCAGCCCATCGGGTATAACCTGCTCCCCGACAAGTTCACGATGCCGCAGTTGCAGCAGTTGTACGAAACGATTCTCGGCCAGCCGCTGGACCGCCGGAATTTTCAGAAGCGGATGTTAGGCTACGGCATCCTGGAGCGGCTGGAGGAACGTAAAGCAATTGGTGCCCATAAAGCGCCTTACCTGTATCGGTTTGACATGGCCAGCTACCAGAATGCCTTGGCTGAGGAGCGCATGTTCATTATCTAGGCGCGTATTGTCAGCCGGGTTTACGAAGGCTGCCCGAACGCCAGCACAGCGGGCAACCGGCTGCCCGACAGAAAGGCTACTACGTGCTGAAGGTCCAGTTCCGGATATGCCTGTCGCCCACTGTCGACAAGGGGTACCGGCACAACCCCGGCCAGTTGACTCACATCGAAATGCGACGGAATAAGCGCGATCCCCTTGTTCAGCTGCACTAAATCGGCCAGGAGCTCCAGCGAGTTGACTTCCTGAATGATCGTGCGCGCAAAACCGGCTTGCTGACACAGCGCTTCGACTGCTTCATAAACCGGATTGAGCGGTGGGGGAATCTCCACCCAGTCTTCGTTCTGCAACTGGGCAAGCGTAAGAGAGGTCTCCTTTGCCAAGGTGTGTTGCTGCGGCAGCAGAACAGCGATATTCCCACGGGCAAAGGGCACGGCCGTAAGCTGCGGATACTGCAGAGGCAGCACGGTCAGTCCCAGATCAATTGTGCTTTCTAACAGGGCCTGCTGTACACTCAGGAACGATGGCAGTTCGATTAATTTAACTTTGGCCTGGGGTAATCGCTCCGCCAGCAGATTCATTACGTTCAGAATCCGACTGCGCAGCAGCGTTTTGAAAACACCCATCCGGATAGGCCCTTCGAGGCCCGCCTGCCGGGTCACTTCGATAGCCTGCTGGCTTAGCTGCAAAATCTGCTTTGCTTCGCGCAGAAGCACTTTACCAGCTTCGGTCAGCTCAACCTTCCGTTGAATGGTACGTCGGCTCCGGACGAATAAATCGACACCCAGCTCATCTTCCAATAGTTGAATTTGCTGACTCAGGGCGGGCTGCGAAATAAAAAGCCGATTGGCCGCTTTTCGGTAATGCAACTCCTGAGCTATTTCGACAAAGTATCGTAGCTGACGTAATTCCATACAGGCTGATAAGCTATTCTTATCACAATGTAAGAAAATACGATTGGACAATATCCCCAATACATTATCTTTTTGTAAGCGCACTACTGGTCAGCCGCTGGCAGATAAGCCAGTGTCATCTTTGGAAACGCATGCAGGTACTCATCATTGGCGGAGGAATAGGCGGATTAACCACGGCGCTCAGCCTGCACAGGGCTGGCGTTTCGGTGCGGGTATATGAGTCGGCGAAAGAGATAAGACCGCTGGGTGTAGGCATCAATCTGTTGCCCCATAGCGTGCGGGTGCTGACCAACTTAGGGTTGGCGGATCATCTGGCCCAGATCGCTATCGAGACCCAGGACCTCCGCTATTTCAATAAACACGGTCAGCTCTTCTGGCAGGAGCCGCGCGGGCGGCATGCGGGCTACCACTGGCCGCAGTTTTCAATTCACCGGGGCGATTTCCAGTGGCTACTGTATCAACACGTTCAGCAGGTAATTGGTCCGGATGCCGTTCTGGCAGATCATCATCTGGCCCATTTTGAGCAAACGGAGCGGGGCGTTAAGGCGACTTTTGTAAACCGGACAACGGGTGAAGTCATTGCTCAGGAAGAAGGCGATGCGCTCATCGGCTGCGACGGTATTCATTCGGTCGTGCGTGGACAGCTTTACCCGCAGGAGGCAGGCCCCCGTTTTTCGGGCAACGTACTCTACCGGGGCACCACCCGGATGACGTCTTTCCTGACGGGTCGTTCGATGGTCATGATTGGCCATCTGAAGCAGAAGATGGTAGTCTACCCTATTCGCGAAGCCGACGAGTCCGGTCAGCAGCTCATCAATTGGGTAGCCAATCTCTATGAAGGGGATGATACCCTAATCACTGTGCGCGACTGGAACCGGCAGGCCGACCAGAACCGTCTGGTCGAAATCTACAAAAGCTGGCAATTCGACTGGCTCGACGTACCCGCCATGATAGCCGGTGCCGGGGCGGTGTACGAATTTCCGATGTCGGACCGCGACCCGCTGAAGCGCTGGACGTATGGCCGCGTAACCCTGCTGGGCGATGCCGCCCATCCCATGTATCCCATCGGCTCCAACGGGGCTTCCCAGGCGATTCTGGATGCCGAAGCCTTAGCCGGAGCGCTGGCAGAGGAGACGGACGTAAGCCGGGCCCTCGAACGGTATGAACGGGAACGTCTGCCGGCCACCACGCAGGTGGTGCTGCAAAACCGCCAGAAAGGCCCCGACCAGATTATGGATATGATGGAGGAGGCCGCGCCGGATGGTTTTCAGAATCCCGATGATGCCATTCCCCACGAGGAGCTGAAAGCCGTGATGGACCGTTACCGCCAGATCGCGGGATTTGATAAAGAAACCCTGAACCAGAAACTAGAATCGAAGCCCTGATTTCGCCATGACATCCCTTCCCAGCATGACCCTTCTCAAGAAAACTCTCAGCTGTTTGCTGCTGTGCGCATCAGCCGCCCAGGCCCAGCAGGTGATTCCGCTGTATTCTGGCAAAGCGCCCGGTTCCGAAACCTGGGACTGGCCCGAAAAAGAGAATACTAAGAATATGTTCAATACGCGAGTGGTCTATAACGTGACCAGCCCCTCGATTACGGCTTATCTACCCGACCGGGCCAATGCCAACGGTACGGCGGTTATTATCTGTCCGGGTGGTGCGTTTCACACCCTGTCCATTGACAGCGAAGGAATCGACGTGGCGAAATGGCTGAACGCTAAAGGCGTAGCCGCATTTGTGCTTAAATACCGCCTGGCTCACAGCCTGACCGATGACCCCGTTGCCGAACTGCTGCCGAAGCTGCGCGACTTTAAAAAGCTGGATGCGGAGAATGCGCCCGTCGTTCCACTGGCGATTGCCGATGGGCGGAAAGCCATTGACTATGTTCGGGAACATGCCGCTGAGTTTGGCGTTAACCCAAACCGCATCGGCATCATGGGCTTCTCAGCGGGTGGGACCGTAACGGCGGGGGTTGCGTTCAGTTATACGCCCACAAACCGTCCGGCTTTTGTCGCGCCAATTTATGCCTATATGGGCGCGCTGGACAAAACAGCCGTTCCGACCGATGCCCCTCCCCTGTTTGCCGTGACCGCCACCGACGACCAGCTGGTGCCGGCCTCGAACACCATTCAGCTCTATACCGACTGGGTAGCGGCCGGCAAAGGAGCCGAACTGCATAGTTACGCCAAAGGGGGACATGGTTTCGGTATGCGTAAACAAAACCTGCCGGTCGATAGCTGGATAGAGCGCTTTGGGGAGTGGCTTGCCTTCGGCGGGTTCTTAACCAGGGTTCCGTAACGGTTGCCCAACTAAACGTAACGATGGAGCCCATTTTACAGGAGTTTGCGTTCGAATTGCGCGTTGAAGTAGCCGCCATTGAGGAAATGGGGCAGACAGCTAAAGGTATCCGCCGGGTGATTCCGATCACAGGCGGCACGTTCGAAGGACCGGCCATTCAGGGCCATATTGTAGCTGGCGGCTATGATTGGCAGATTGGTCGGTCCGACGGCGTGACCGAAGTAGAAGCCCGGTATTTGCTCAGAACCCACGACGGTTCCCTGATTACCATCATCAATCAGGGGCTACGCCACGGCCCACCCGAGGTAATGCAGCGACTGGCAAAAGGAGAGCTAGTCGATCCATCCGACTATTATTTTCGCTCCATACCCGTATTCGAAACGGCCGATCCGCGCTACGACTGGCTGACCCGGTCCGTGTTTATTGCAACGGGCATCCGGCAACCATCCCAGGTACTGATCCGTGTTTACAGACTTCTATAACCAATCGTCTCACCCCATGAAGCACCTTTTCTTTCGTTTACCCTCTCTTCCGAAAGCCCTGCTCGCTGCTGGCATGGTTTTTCCACTGGTTGCACAGGCTCAGCCGGGATTTCGCACCAACACCCCGAACGATACATTGGTGTCGCCTAAGTTTTTGCCGGACGGACGGGTGCAACTCAACCTATATGCACCCAAAGCATCCGACGTAACGGTTTCGGGCGATTTTCCTGGTGGCTTTCCGGCCCAGAAACTCACGAAAGCTGAAAATGGCGTCTGGTCGCTGGCGTTAGGGCCACTCACCCCAAACGTGTATAGCTACGATATGGTCGTGGATGGGGTTAAAACCTTCGACCCGAAGAACCCGAGGTTCAAGGAATCGCAGAACGGCGTATCGAATTTCTTCGAGCTGGCAGGCAAAGAAGTTGATTATCTGGCCGTAAAAAACGTACCGCATGGCAAGATAGAACTGGTCTGGTATCCGTCGTCTTCGCTGGGCACTACGCGCCGGATGCACGTATACACGCCACCGGGCTATGCGTCGATGAAGGATAAACTGCCGGTGCTGTACCTGCTGCATGGCGGTGGTGATAACGACGGATCGTGGACAACGGTTGGCCGGGCGAATTTCATTCTGGACAATCTGCTGGCCGAAGGCAGGATGAAACCGATGCTGGTGGTGATGCCCGCCGGACACGTACCGGGTACGGCCATAGCCATGGGAGCCGGTCCGGATCAGGACCCTTTCGCGAAGGATTTCATCAAGGACATTATCCCGTACGTCGAACAGCACTATAACGTTTCTAACCGACGCGAAGGCCGGGCGCTGGCGGGCTTATCTATGGGTGGCATTCAGACTATGAACATTGCCCTGTGGAATCCAGAGCTGTTTAGCTACGTATTGCCGCTGAGTACGGGCTATTTCCCGCCGGTACTCACCGAACTGGAAACCAAGTATGCCACAACCGTGCTGAAGAATCCACAGATTAACAAGTGGAAGCTTTTCTGGATTGCTATGGGTGGGGAAAAAGATATTGCTTATCAGAACAACAGGAACACAATGGCCCTTTTTGACAAATACGGCATTAAGTACCAGTATACGGAGGTACCGGGTGGGCACTCGTTTCTGGCCTGGCGGCAGAACCTATATCAGTTTGCGCCCCTGCTATTTCGCTGAGCTAACTTTATTTAGCTCACATCGTAAAAAACGAGGGGCTTTGGAGTCTGCTAACCGCGCTCCAAAGCCCCTCATCTCATGCATCGACAACCAGCATAGCCGTTCCAGATGTTTATTTAACCACTGCCTGTACCCGATCGAAGTTTTGAATACGGATATACGGCGTCCTGGCGTCACCCTGCCGTTGTGAGGCTGCCCACAGCGTTGGAAAAATTTGCCCTGTTTATCACATCTTGGCTAAACGCTTTTTCAACAGGTGGTATAAAGCAAATGGAGTTCAAGAACGAAGGCGGTGAGTATTCACCGCCTTCCCGTTTACTGTTTAACCCCAGCCAAACGTAATAGAGCCTTTACGAGGCTTATACTTACGGTTGCTTGTCATCTCAATGAGCCCGGTCTGCTCTATATCTTGTCCTTGAACCGTCGTCTACAGAGGGGCGTCTTGCAAACTCGTGGGGTAGTCCGAACCGGTGTATTGTGCTGTTGCAGCCCTATATCAATCCACTTTACTTCTTTCCACGTAGATACTATATACGTTCGCTTATAGCTATGAAAACTTTAACTAACCTGTTTGACGGATTTGACCGTCTGGACACCAGTATCAATCGTTGGCTGGTGGCCCATAGCATTGCTCTTTTACGTATTGGTATGGGTCTTGTTTTTTTGGGATTCGGACTGTTGAAGTTCTTCCCAGGCATTAGTCCTATTGAAGACTTAGCCACTCGAACAACTACAGTCTTAAGCTTGGGTATCCTGTCAGGACACGATGCAATGAATTTTGTAGCTGGTTTAGAAACTGCCATAGGGATTTGTTTTATCACCGGCAGATTCCTTCGTGTAGGAGTATGGCTGATGGCTGCCCAGATGATTGGGGCTATGTCACCTCTACTCATTTTCCCTACGGAGCTGTTTCCTGGTCCTCTTCATGCCCCCACCCTAACGGCTCAATACATTATTAAGGATATTATTCTGGTAGCTGCAGGGATGGTGGTGGCATCAACCTGGACAGGAGCACGTATCGTTGCTAAGCCACAAAGCCTACGCAGCACCCTGCCTAAGCGAGTGTCCTCAGTAGAGCCTAGTTTAGAATCGGCTTAAAAGACTACTTTACTGGGGTTACTGCGCCACGATTCATTAATGTGAGGTATTTTTCAATAAATCCATGTATGGCTGCTGACGGATTACAAGGATGGGGAGTTAGTACGTCTCTCGCCGGCGTTTGACCGCTAAAATGCCTGGTACAGGATAGATAGGTAACTCTTGTGGGGCGTATCTACTAGCCGACCTGTAGAGATATTGCTTTAGTAGTCGGGTCGCTGTGCGGCTATCTGACTGAGCGGTTTGCTAGCTTCTGTCAATAAGGCTTACACATCATTATCAGTCTCCAGAAGAAGATGAAGCTGATACTGATGCCGCTAGCTGACAAGTTAAACCTACCGTCGGCGTGGGTTGATTGAATTAGTTAATCTAAGTTGTATGTTATAAGCTTGTTTCAAGGGCCTATGCCAGCAGAAACAAAACGATCTTGATCAGAAAACCCGCTTCGGTAACCGCATGAATCTTCTCGGGAAAGCGCATCGTAATCTGACTAAGGCCTGCTCAATCCGTTGACGCAACGCTTTCTTGTGAGCTGCTTGCCAAGCCTGGTCAGGCCGCCTGCAGTTGCTTTTCCGCTGAATCTGCAAATCGATCTCTCGCTCCGGCGCCCCGGTCACACTCGGCATAAAACGCTTCCTGCTCATAGTCAGTATAGCCCGCGTCGCCAAACACCTCGCTGCCTACAGGCAACCCCAAATGCATCATTTGCAAAGCCGTTACGTCTACATACGAGCCAGGCAACAGAAAAAAATTGCACGGGCTGTTTGTCCACCGTAGTGACGAGTTGAATGCGGAACCCAAAGAAGAACCGCCGTTTGGAGGCAATTTTGGCTCGATACTCCTGGCCCTCCACCAGCCGCGAGCGGCCAATGCGAATGTTGTCACAGACGGCTACCGGGAAGGAGTCGATCAAGTACTGGCCGCTGAGGTTAAGGGCTTTGAAAAAGTCGGCCAGATAATATAACAACACCTGCAGCGTGTGAGCCAACCGATGCAGGTGCCGATTGAAGGCTGACTTTTCGAGCATGAGAACACCCTGCTTGTCGGCCATGTAGAGCATTGCCGAGGCTTGGTTTCCAGAAAAAAGTCATCCAGAAAGCAGTAAATTGCCAGCACTTTTTCAGACAAGCCAGAGCGGGTTATCGTTGTTTTCGCACTTCAAAGGTACGCCTGCTCTACGCTATGTCTTTTTTGTGCTTGTATTAAACAGCTTTCATACAACTTAGATTAGTTAATTACCTGCTCACATTAGTGTTTGATGTAAAGCTAACCGCAACGGCGGGCCACTCGGCGTCAGAGTGTCTTCAACAGCCGATCAACGTCTTGTCGGAGCTAATTGCGTAGTGTTTTTACGAGCAAAAGCCTTCAATTGTGGTGGTGCCAGCTCACAAACACCTTCATCCATAATTCACGCTATTTAATCCGTTTGGCGGTCGTATCGAAGTTATAAACCGAGCCTTTAAGGTTGTCATCGTCCACTTTCGTCAGGTCAATGGAAAGCTCACCCGCCTGCGACGACTCAAAGTAGATCGCCACTTTATTGCCGTCTTCAACTACTTTGGTGATGGGCATTTTGGGTTTGGTATTATCAACCGGATCGACCAGTTCGCCAGTCAGTTTACCGTCTTTGCGAACCAGATCCGTCACGAGTTTTACGTCCCCGTTAGGCGTTCCGACGATGTTGATTTCCCATTTTCCAGCGAAAAAGTCGGTGGGTGGAGTTGTTTGCGAAAAGCCGCTAAAGGCAACGCTTAGCAGGACGAAGACAAGCAGCATACTTACTTTTTTCATATGGTATAAGATTTGAGGTGACTTATTGGTTAAGATTGAATTGCTTATTTAATTGTATTTACTCAGTTTCCGAATTTAGTACGGCTTCAACGCCCATCACCACCATTAAGCTGCCGGAAGCCTCCTTTGGATTGGTGAATATCAGGTACACATCATGCGGTTTGCCATCTGACGGAGCAGGCTGCTTAATCGGAACCGCTAACACAGAGGGTTTGAAATCCATTTTATCGGAAGGCTCCAGGAAGGCAGATTCCCCCCAAAGCTTACCCGTTGGGCTATCCAATCGCACCTCAACCTTGCCTCCTTTGGCGTTTAGCTGGGGCCTGGGGGCCGTAGCCATCACCCGAAACTCGCTGATGCCGGTCAGATCCACCTGCTTCATGACCATGTAAGCACCTGACTTGCTGGGAATAGCCAGGTTATTACCCCCGAACGACATTTTATTGATGTTGTCGTACACGTCAAAGGCATGGGCGTCTGCTTTGGCGTTGCGCAACACGAACGTCTGTTCCGATTTCAGCGAAGGCAGTCCCTTAGCGCCTTTGTCGGCGTAGGAAGCCCGCACCACATAGACGCCTTTACCTTTGTCGCCCGCCGGTAGTTTGGCCGTATAGCTTCCCTTTGCCGGCAACGAATTCGCATTGGCGGCTTCGCTGGATAGGCTCAGAACGTACTTAACCATCTCCGAGGCATCGGCAGCCGAAAGCTGTGGGTGGGCCGACATTGGCGTTTCGCCCCAGACACCCGCGCCACCCGTAATGACTTTTTTGGTCAGCCGCTCCAGGGCTGTGTTGTCATTCCTGTATTTCTTGGCTACGTCAACGTATGCGGGGCCAATCGACTTTTTAGCGATGCTGTGGCAGGCTTTACAATCGCTGGCTTCGAGCAGTTTTTTACCCGTTGCGGTGAGTACACTGGCATCGGCCGAGCGGTGTCCCTGCGCGATGGCTACCTGATCGTATCCTTCTGGCAGATAGTCAATGTTGACCGCTACCTGCTCCGGATCGATCCCTTTGCCCAGGCTGCCGTCTTCTTTATCGCTCACCTTTACGTCGTAGCGGAACGGCTTATTCGGTACGTAAAACGACTTGTTGCCACCAGGCATATCCATCGTCAGAACGGGAGCTTCGTTACCCACCGTAATATCCATCGACTGCGTAGCGATGCCGCCTTTGCCGTCGTTGACCGTCAGGGTCGCTTTATAAACGCCTGCTTTGGCCAGGGTCAGAGCTGCGTCGGGCGCGTTAACGACTTTGTTGAAGCCGTTTTTGGACGCGATTTTCCAGGAGTAGGTCAGCGCATCGCCGTCGGCGTCGGCCGTACCGGCTGCCGAAAGTTTCAGATTGAGCGGAGCCGAGCCACCCATCTTGTTCGCGGCCACCTGAAGCTGCGGTTTACGGTTCCCACCGTTGTATTCGATACGGATCAGTCTGGCGTCGTCATTCGCGGAGAACCAGCCGGAGCCGTATTCGAGCATATAGAGGTCACCGTTATCAGCAAACTCCATATCCATGGGGTTGCTGAATTTATAGCTCGGCATGAAGCGCTCCATCGACTGAAAGTTACCATCCTTATCCATCGTAACGGCCATAATCCAGCCGCGCATCCAGTCGTAGGTCAGGAGTTTACCGTCGTAGTAGTTCGGAAACGCGTGGGGTGCGCCTGTAAAGGCATCGGCGTAAAAAACCGGCCCCGCCATGGCGTTACGTCCACCGGCACCTACCAGCGGAAACTCGGGCGAGGCATCATACGGATACCAGATAAACGCTTTCTGAGCCGGGGGGAGCACCTTCAGACCGGTGTTGTTGGGCGAGGTGTTGGTCGGCGCGTTTACATCCCACTTTTCCCCGGACTTACTGGCCGTAAAATCGTATTTATTATAGGCTTTGTTATCCCCGACGAAATGCGGCCAGCCGAAGTTACCCGCTTTACGGGCCTGTCCGACTTCGTCGTGACCAGCCGGGCCCCGGTTGTCGTCGGGCTTAGCGGCATCAGGACCAACCTCGCCCCAGTACAAATTACCCGTTTTCTGATCGACCGAGATACGGAACGGGTTGCGGTGTCCCATGGTATAAATTTCCGGCCGGGTCTGCGGAGTGCCCTTGGCGAACAGGTTGCCTTCTGGAATCGTGTACGTACCGTCGGGCTGGGGTTTGATGCGGATGATTTTACCGCGCAGATCGTTCGTATTGGCCGACGACTTCTGAGCGTCCCAGGCGCTGCGGCCTTCCCGCTCGTCGCTTGGGCTATAGCCATTGGAGCCGTGGGGGTTCGTATTGTCGCCTGTCGACAGGTACAGGTTGCCCTGACGGTCCCAGGCAATCGAGCCGCCTGTATGGCAGCACTCCTCGCGCTGGGTCGGCACGTCAAGCATGACCTTTTTAGAGGCCATGTCCAGTTCATCGCCTTTTAGCTCGAAGCGAGCCAGGACGTTCTTCGATTCGTTCGGATCTGAATAGTACAGATAAATCCAGTGGTTCTGCGCGAAATTAGGGTCTTTGTTCAGACCCAGGAGCCCGTCTTCGCCCATCGATTCCTTACCTTCCTTGCTGACATACTTAATGCTGACGGGAAGCTTGGCGATCGTTTTCAGTTCTTTGGTATTGGTGTTATACAGCCGAACCTCGCCTTTACGCTGAATGAACAGGATACGTCCGTCACCCAGTACGCTTAGCTCCATGGGTTCGTCGAGTTTCTCGGCCAGCACTGCTTTGTTGAACCGGTTTTCTTCCGGCCGGGCTTTCGAGAAATCCAGCGATTTTGGGCTATCGCCACCGATCGTGTAGTTGATGCCGGCCCACAGGTGATTGAGAAACAGGGGCTCCGAGAAGGTTTCGTCCGTGTGACCCATGGCCGTGTAGAACGCCCGGCCACCGTCAAATTCCTGAAACCAACTCATGGGGTGGAAATCAGGGTTTTTCCCGCCCTGATACGTTTTTTCATCAATGGCCAGGACAGGAGTAATCTTCGGCGAGATATTCTTGAAGCTGTAAAATTCATCGGAGCGCTCAAACTCGTCGGGCATCCCTTTGGTAGCCCAGTGGTTTTTCAGAGTGACGATGAATTTGCCCTTCTGTACGTTGTTGGGCATCGGGTGGTCGAGAAAATAGGCACCTGCCAGTTTGCCATACCAGGGCCATTCATATTCGGTATCGGTGGCGGCATGGATACCCACGTAACCACCACCCGCCTGGATATAGCGCTCGAACGACGATTGCTGCTCGTTGTTGAGAATATCGCCCGTGGTGTTCAGAAAAACGACCGTGTTATATTTCTTCAGATTCGGCTCCTGAAAAAGTGTTGCATCTTCCGTGAACGTTACGCCAAAGCCTTTCTCCGACGCCATTTTAGCCAGTGCCTTCCTGCCCGCTTCGATCGACTGGTGCCGGAAGGCGGCCGTCTTGCTAAAGACAAGTACGTTGATTTTAGGTGACTGGGGTGACTGGGCGCGCAGCGATAGGGAAGCGAGCCATAAGCTCCACAAAAAGAGACTGGGTAACAGGCGGTTGACTTTCATTTTAGGAACCATTGGGAAACGATTGATAAGCAAATGTACTGGTATTTCTTTTCATTGTCTTTTTTATAGACAATAAATTTTATCTAACTCTATATTTGCAGGGTAATAATTCTTATTGAGCTTTTAGTAGCGCTTTCCCGATTTCTCCTTGAGGTGCCATTGACCATGGGTTCGGACAACACCGGAATAAGGCCGGGCCGGGAAGATTGGCGAAAGGAGTAATTTTGGATAGATGATTCGCTAATGAGGAGGGCATTCATCCGTTTCATTCGCGGTAAGCAAACAATCTGTTTGCCGGCTTATTTAATACGTTATGCAATCACCCAGTGAACAGGATTACATTCAGCAGCTTTCGATTGATTGCGTCATTTTTGGGTATCAGGAAAAACAACTTAAGGTATTAGTGCCCAAGCTGATTTTCAAAGGTGATTTCTGGGCATTGCCCGCTGGCTTCATTTATCAGCATGAAAGCATTGACGAGGCTGCCCGCCGGATTCTGGAAGGACGAACCGGTATCAAGGACATATACCTCGAGCAGTTCAGGGTGTTTGGTGATACCGGGCGAAGCAATCGTTCGTTTCTGGAGCGGCTGATTGAGCTAAACCGGACTGAATTAGGCGATAAGCAACTCAACCGGAAGGAGTTTGACTGGGTTACCCGGCGATTTATCTCCATTGGCTATTATGCCCTGGTCGATATCAACAAGGTCAACCCCCAGAAAAGCGACATTGATGCATCCGTTGACTGGTATAACATCAGGCACCTGCCCACGTTGATCATGGACCATAACGAGATTATTGAAAATGCCCTCGAAACTTTACGGCTACACCTCGACCAGAAGCTGATGGCCTTTAATCTGCTGCCGGAAACCTTTACGATGAAGGAGGTGCAGGAGTTGTACGAAGCCATTTACGAAAAGCCGTTTGCCCGTAATAATTTCCAGAAAAAGATTCTGGACCTGAACGTATTGGAGCGACTTGAGAAGAAATTTACGGGTGCCGCCAACAAGGCCCCTTACCTGTATCGCTTCCTGAGATAATCGGGGATTGCGCCCCCGGCTTCCAGTGCCGCAACTGGAAGCGGCATGATTACATTTCTCTATTCCACAATGCGGCAAGCTTACTGCTCCCTGGGGTAATTCGGAATGTTTTTGCCGAGGTAGATATGCCGCTCGGCTTTGAACATATTCCCGACGTCTTTTAAAGTCAAGATCCCGCTCCCACCCCGGTTCTCCAATTTCTGGCGTTTCCCGGACGTAAGCAGCGGATCGTCGGCGAATAGATATTCGTCGATGTAATACTCGTTGATACCCGGTTCTTTCACCGTAATGTGAATATGAGCCGGGTCGGTACGGCCGGGATACGGAGCGGGCCGGAGGGTAACGAACTTGTAAGCCCCTTTTTCGTCCGTACGCATCCAGCCCCGTAACTGTCCGTGTCGCCGTCCCCATCCTCGAGCATCTGCTTTGGGCGTGTAATGGCCCGTCTGGTCGGTATGGTAGATGTATAGAACGACGCCCGGAGCCGGCGTTTTACCATCGGCCTTATACACAATCCCATTGATGCCAATCGGCTTCTGGCCTGCCCAGTTGGCATCGGGCAACTTCACGAACATGTCCAGCTTGTCGAACGGGACCGGACTTTCGTAGATTGCTTCGCAGCCTTCGCAGGGGCCTCCCACCGTTTTAGCCTGACCAAATGCGGGCAGGCTTCGGACGGTGACGGCAATCAGCAGAATAAAGACCTGAGGTTTCATGACTAGAGCTGGTTAACGGGTTTTGGGCCTTCTGTTCAACGCCTGAACAAAGCAACAACGAGCGATTCTCCTGCCAAAAAATAGTAGACCAACAACCCGGAAAATAGACGAGTTACAAGGGCTTATTTCCTTCCTCTACTTTTTTGGTCGTTGGTCGAAATAATTTTCAGGACATTCGGCTTTTCTGTTCATTTACACCGGATTAGAACAGATTCCGCCGTGGATTTCCTGGACCGACGTATAACCATTCCCCTTTCGAACCGCACCATTACGGTTAAATACGCGCTGGTGCATACTGCCTATTGGGTGCTGATTACCGGCTTTTTTCTCTATGAGAAGCGGTATCTCATTTATAAGGCAGGATTGCCGTTTTTTGCCGCCTGCGTAATCGTCCGGGTCGTCCTGCTGATGGCCATTGCGTATCTTAATCTGCACTACTTTTTACCCCGTTACCTGCTCGCGGGCCGTTACGTTCGCTATTTCGGTCTGGTGCTCCTGTCCATTCTGGGGTATCTGCTCGTTCAGGCGTTTTATGATTTTATCCTGTACGGCTTCGTGATTGCGCCCACGTTTAACCAGGACTGGCTTGAAACCCTGTCGTACAATTTCTTCAGCACGCTCTGGTATCTGGGCCTGATGGTGCCCCTGAAGCTCAGCATCGACTGGTATGAACAACAGCGCCTGCTGCAGAAGATTGCGGTCGAGAAACTACAGGCCGAAGTGAATTTTCTGCGGTCGCAGGTGAACCCGCATTTCCTGTTCAACATCCTCAATAATCTGTATGCGTTAACGCTCAAAAAATCGGATCTGGCGCCGGATATGGTCCTTAAACTATCGGACATGATGGAGTACATGCTCTACGACAGCGATGATGCCCGCGTGCCGCTCGAAAAAGAAATCAGCTATTTACAGAACTACATCGAACTGGAGCGCATCCGGTGTGGCGATCATTCAGCCATTACGCTGGATATCAACGGGCAGCCAAACGGCCAGCAGATAGCGCCACTTTTACTACTACCGTTGGTCGAAAACGCCTTTAAGCATGGCGTGGGCAAACGAACGGGCGAGGCCTGGCTGCGCGGCACGCTGACGCTGGATCACTCGGCCTTGTCGATGACCGTTGAGAACACTAAGCCAGCGACGATTCCAAACCGTAAAAACGGCGGAATTGGACTGGTTAACCTCAGGAAACGATTGGAACTGCTCTACCCCGGCCGCTATTCGCTCCAAATCGAAGAAAAGCCGCAAACCTACCGGGCGTCTCTATACATTTCGCTGAACAATTGACTGGATGGTTTTCAATTAAAGACCAGCTAACCGGAAATCATGAAAATCGTCGTGCCTTATCTACTGATTTCTCTCCTGCTGATTAGAGCGCTTCTCTGCGGAAAAGCAGCTACACACCCCAACCTGTCCGTGCAGCATACCGCTGCTGAATACAAATGGATCAAAGTATTGGACAAAGGTCCCTGGAAGGAAAGTTACAACTTCCAGTTGTTCAGCCACCACGACACGCTATGGGCTTTCCATTTCGATGGTGTCTGGTTTTCAGCGAATGGGCGATCCTGGATCAAATCGTCTTTGCCCAACGTAATTGATAATCTGGCGTTTCTGAATTATGTATCGTTTAATAACTCCATCCTGGGGCTTGGTCGCTTTACGGGAAACATCGAACAATACAGCTTGCAGTCGACTATTTATCGAACTCATGACTTGAAAGGCTGGGAGATCCTGGCCAATCCGAGTACGCTTCCCCGGCGTTTTTTCTATCGTCCATTTGTTTTCCAAAACAAACTCTGGTTCGTAGGGGGCGAAGACAGCAAGACGCAATTCGCCGACATCTGGAATTCACCCGATGGTATTGTGTGGACCAAAGTAAAGGATAACCTTTCCTTCGGCAAACGATCCAGGAGCCAGGTCGTCATGCTTGGAAACAAATTATATCTATTGAATAACGACGTGTGGTCTTCGGAGGATGGCCTACACTGGAAGCAGGAAACAGGCGCGATTATAAACGGGGTGGAAATTTTCGGCTACACGGCCGTAGTTTTAGACGGGCAGATTTGGCTCCTGGGCTGCAACCGAAACGGGCAGTTCAGTAGTCAGGTGCTGGTTAGTTCGGATGGGCGTACCTGGTGGGAGCAAAAAGCGCCCTGGTCACCCCGAGGAGGAATAGCTGCCTGTGTGCATCAGGGAAAAATCTATATGACGGGCGGAAAATATGGCGGGTTTGATGGGGACCAAACGAAGTTCATTTATAGTAACGATGTATGGGTACTGGAGCGAAAATCTCAAACGAACGACTAATGCTCCGCTGCGTTGTACTCGACGATGAACCGCTGGCGCGGGAAGTGCTGAACGGTTACCTGAACCGGCTGGACGGCATTTCGTCGGTGCGGCAGTTCGCTAACGCCCGCGATGCACTTTTGTATCTGGAAAACCACGAAGCCGATATACTCTTTCTGGATATTGAAATGCCGGGCATGAACGGCCTCGACTTCCTGAAGACCCTGACCAATCCACCCGTCACGGTTTTTACAACGGCTTACCGAAACTACGCCTTTGAAGGTTTTGAACTGGGCGTGATCGACTTTTTACTGAAACCTATTGCCTATCCCCGGTTTCTGCAGGCCATCGAAAAAATTCAGGACTTTTTAAGCCTGAAAGACCAGAACACCCGAATTGAGAACGAACCGAGCCAGCCGCTGCCCGAATCAATTTTTGTGAAAAGTGGTGTACAGCGGATTAAACTGAATTTTGACGACGTAACCCACATCCAGGGGCTAAAAGATTACGCGATCATTCACACGGCTACCGGCCGAATCGTTATTAAAGGCTCCATCAAAGCCATGCACGAAATTTTCCCGGCAAGCCGGTTCATCCGCGTTCACAAATCTTTCATTGCCGCGATTGCCCGCATCAGCCGCATTGACCGAAACCGACTGATGATTAATGGCAACCCAATTCCGGTTGGCCGTAATTATAAAGAAGCCGTCGAGAAAGCTCTGTTCGACCGCTGATCGGAATCCGGTTTGATTTATTAGCTACTGGCCGTAACGGGCCAGCTATTCAAATTGCGTCGGCGGCAGAATCTCTATGCAACGTTTCTTAACAGCCTGCGTCTTTGCTGCACGATACACCTCCCAAATCGCTAACCCAATACAAACCCTGCACTAACCAGCAAATTCAATGAAATCGTTTCTACTTGCCCTGCTCGCGTTCGCGTCGAGTCTAGGAATCGTATTGGCTCAGCAAGCCAAAATCGCCGGTTTACTACTCGATTCAACCGCGAATAAACCCGTTGAATTTGCTACGGTAGCTCTGCTGAAAGAAGGCAAAGTTATTGAAGGTATTACCGCCGATGCCAAAGGACAATTCACCTTTTCAAAGGTCAACCCGGGTGAGTACGCCGTCCAGATTTCGTTTGTGGGTTATACCCCAAAAACGGTGGAGAAGGTTACGGTTCTGGCCGGGCAGGATACAGAGATAGGCGTTATCAAACTCAGTCAGGCGGTTCAGAAATTAGCCGAGGTAACCGTAACGGAGCAAAAAGCGCTCTTCGAGGAAAAGTCCGACCGGATGGTCTACAATGCCGAAAAAGATATCAGCATCAAAGGCGGAGATGCTACGGATGTGCTAAAGAAAATTCCATCCATAGCCGTCGACATTGAGGGGAACGTACAGCTTCGCGGCAGTTCCAACATCAAGGTATTGATTAACAACAAACCATCCAGCATTGTCGCCCGCAGCATTTCCGACGCCCTGAAACAGATTCCGGCCGACATCATCAAGCAGGTTGAAGTCATTACGTCGCCGTCGGCCAAATACGACGCCGAGGGCACGGCCGGGATTATCAATATCATCACCAAGAAAAATTCGCTGCAGGGTACCAGCGGCTCCATCAGCCCGAATTTTGGTCAGTGGAATAACTGGCCGAACGCCAGTATCAACCACCGCATGAAGAGTATTACGATTTCGGCGAACGGCGGGTACAGCAACTGGCGCAATAAACGGTACATGCAGCTGCTGCGCTCGTTTACCAGCGAAGGCGTTGTTACGGATCAGAACCAGACCCAGTGGATACTGGGCAGCGGGAAAAATTTTTACGGTACCCTGAATGTGGACTGGGATATTGATTCGCTTAACCGGCTGGGCGCTGGCTTAAACTACTACGACGGAGCCAATACCAACCGCTTCGACATCAACTTTGAAGAAAGCAGCCAGGGCACTGTCAATCAATACTTTCGCCGGGACATGAGCCGCACCTACGACTGGGCCGGGGCTACGATCAATTTAGATTATACCCGGCTGTTCAAGAAGCCGAAAAAAGAACTCACGTTCCTGATGCTCTATTCCTTTGAGGGCGAAGACAGCGATTACTGGTCGAATCTCCTGAATCGGGCTAGTTCGGTTTATTACCGCGAGAAGAGCTACAATATCAGCAACAATAAAGAAGGTACCCTTCAACTGGATTTTTCCAATCCGCTGGACAGCATCAGTAAACTCGAACTGGGCTCCAAACTGATCTTCCGGCAAATTCTTAGCGACTATCGTATAGCCAATGCCGTTGACGGCTCAACCAACTTTACGGACGTTCCATCGCTGGCGAATGTCTTTGACTATGGGCAGCAGGTTGCCTCGGTCTATGCGGTCTATAGCCGTTCGCCAAAGAAAAACTGGGGCGTAAACCTGGGCGCGCGCTATGAGCATACGTTTATTCAGGCTAACTTCCTGAACGGCACCTCTCCGTTCTCGAATACCTACGGCAACCTGATTCCGAGCGTAAGCCTGTCGCGCAGCCTGAAAAAAGACCGGCAGGTTCGGCTGAGCTATTCGCAGCGGATTCAGCGACCCCAGTTTTATTATTTGAATCCTTACGTTAACCAGTCTGATTCGAAAAACGTATACGGCGGGAATCCTTACCTGAAGCCCGAACTAACCCACTCTGTCGAAGCCAACTACAGCATTGCCATCAAGCAAACAAACATTAATGCTTCGTTCTTTCTGCGACAGACCAACAACGCCATCGAGAGCATCAGCACCGTTAACAGCGAAGGCGTTTTAATGCAGATATTTCAGAACGTAGCGCAGAATTCGGCCTATGGCGTCAATCTGAGCGCCAATACGAAAATCATCAAGCAATGGTCAGTAAACGGCTCGCTTAACCTATTTTACAACATCCTGGAAAGCGCAGAGCTAAAAACCCGCAACGAAGACTGGATGTACCGGATCAATCTGAACTCGACAATTGACTTCGGAAAAGGGTTCAAAGCGCAACTGTTCGGCTTTTATAACTCGGCGCGGGTAAACTTGCAGGGCAAGTATGGTGGCTTCGGCTACTACAACATGGTGCTGCAAAAAGAAGTAATGAAGAAAAAAGGCACGATTGGCTTTGGTTACGATATTCCGTTCAACGAAACCATCAGCTGGCGAAACGATTACGTCGGACCCAATTTTGTGCAGACGCAGTATGTGTCCATGTACCGTCGGGGCTGGCGGCTGAATCTGAAGTATGAATTTGGAAAAATGAACAAACCCCAACGCCAGAAAAAACAGATCAGTAACGACGACAAGAAGGCTGGCGAAGGCAACAACTGACGTAATTAACCATCCGAATCCATTTCTGTCCCTAAACGAAGCCGATACAACCCATGCGCCAACGATGCCGACCTCTTCCCCTTGTTGCGCTACTGCTTCTGCTTCAGCCCCTCCATGCGGATGATCTGGACGACTACATTCGGCAGCAACTCCGGAAACGGCAGATTCCGGGCCTCTCGCTGGCCATTATTCAGGACGGTAAAATCGTTAAAGCCCAAAGCTATGGATTCACCGATAAGAGTGGCAAGACACCCCTGACTACCTCTACCTTATTCCAGGCTGGCTCAATCAGCAAGTCGGTTGCGGCCGTTGGTGCCCTCCGTCTGGTTGAAGAAGGCAAGCTGTCGCTCGACGAAGATGTGAACGCAAAGCTGCGAACCTGGAAAGTGCCCGAGAATGACTTCACCAGGGATAAAAAAGTAACGCTACGGGGGTTACTCAGCCATACCACCGGGCTCACGGTTCACGGGTTTCCCGGCTATGAGGCAGGTTCTCCAATCCCAACGGTTGTGCAGATTCTCGACGGTGCCCCGCCTGCCAATACGGCTCCGGTTCGGGTCGATTTTGTGCCGGGCAGCCGCTGGCGCTACTCCGGGGGTGGTTATACCGTTATGCAGCAGCTCATGCTGGACGTAACGGGCAAATCCTTTCCGCAGTACATGCAGGAAACGGTGCTGGGACCGCTGAAGATGACAGCGAGCACCTATGAGCAGCCGCTTCCGGCCGACAAAGCACAGGCAACCGCTACGGGGCACTCAGGCTATCGAAGTCTGGTCAAAGGGCGCTGGCATATTTACCCCGAAATGGCGGCCGCTGGCCTATGGACCACGCCTTCCGATCTGGCGCGATTTGCCATCAGTATTCAGAACGCCTTTGCGGGTAAACCGGGGGCCGTGCTGTCACGGGAAATGACGCAGCAGATGCTCACCGATCAAAAGGACAACGACGGTCTTGGCGTCTTTTTAGAAGGCAAAGGACCGGCGATGCGGTTTGGACACAATGGCCGGGATGAAGGCTTCGACGCCCTGATGACGGCGGGGGTTGAAACGGGGCAGGGCGTCGTTATCATGATCAATGCCAACGATAACTCCCAGATGCTGGGACGTATTCTGGACGCGGTAGCCAGAAAATATCATTGGGCGGGTTACACGTCCAAAATGCCCGCTGCCCGGACAGCCGCCCAGGTTCACCCCAATCGGCTTGCCGCTCTGGAAGGGCGCTATGAATTTGCCAACAACCGGATCATAACCTTCAAAGCAGAAAATGATCGTCTGTACACGCTGGCCGATGGATTTATCGATGAAGAATTCGTACCTGAATCAACCACTCGCTTTGCCTCCATGGATCGGGACGCGTTTGTTACGTTCAGCCCAAACGCGCAGGGCGAAGTAACCGAACTGGTCTGGAAGAGTGGCAAAGATGAACGGAAGATACCGCGTATCGGCCCGCTTTTTCACACGATTAAGCCAAAACCAGACCCGAATCCACCGCGTACCCGCCAGATCGAAACCGCCCTGAAGGCGATGTCGGAGGGGGGTAAAGCGCTGGAGGAAACGGCGGGTGTTACAGCCGGGGCGCGACGGGATTTCAGCAGAGGCTCCGGCGAACTGGCCGGATTCAAATCCATGACGTTCGTGGGCGTTGAGGACGTAAGCGGTCGCGGCATTGAGCGGCACGAAAGTCCGGTCGGACAGGTGCTGGCGTATAAACTCCTTACCGATATGACGCAGCGCTACGTTATTGTGCACCTGACGCCCGAAGGATTAGTCACCGATTATGACGTAGTACCGGAGTAACAACATGGTATCGGATTCTTCATAAACCCGGCCTGAGGAACCCGATACCAAAATAAGGCAACTGATTGGTAATACCTGGTCGAGTTGGTGTTTGTAGCCCTGATAGCCCTGGGCATTGCGTTCCTCTTTTTGTTAGCTGCCCAACCCCTTCTACAGACCATTACCGGCAAAACCCTGTCTCTGCTCGAATCGCTCAGGTGGATGCGGCCCGCAATGGAGTAGATATGGTCCTTCTGCGGGTACACAAGCTAAAACTCATCGCCGGGAACCCGTTTACAGCCCGTGCCCCCGGCGATTCTGTGCAGCCGGTTATCCTGAATGAATGCGAAAACTGGCCTTGAAACTCGATCCACCAGTTGAAATTAGGCTACACTCCAATTGAAGGCCGTTTGGTTAAACTTTCAATTCATCCAATGAAATCAACCGTTCTTCAGCCTTGTTGGCGGCTTCAGCGACTATCCATAGCGCTCCCCCTCTGACGGATTGTAGCTTTGATCCATTAACCGGCGGAAAAGCCGGCCAACATTTTTAAATCCATTTAACCACGGGCCTTCCCGATAAACATCAAATACCATGAAAACCTTAGTTGCTTCCTTACTGATTGCCCTTTCCGCCAGCGCCTTTGCGGCTCCTGCCACTAACCCCACGGGTTCAGCATCGTTCCAGTCGTCGGTGTACATCTCAACCACCAACGATCTGCGGGTAGCCATTGACAAAGAAAAAAGTCATGTAGTTCAGGTGCGGCTGCTCGACCAGCGCGGGCATCTGATCGCTCAGGAATCCATTGCGAAGAAAGAAAGCCAGTACCGCGCCCGGTTCGACATTAAAGGCCTGCCGGACGGCCAGTACCAACTGGTCATCACCGACGGCACCACGGAAGAGGTTCGCCAGATCAACGTAGCCACCAAAGCGCCGATTGCCAAGGTCACTCGGGCCATCTCAATTCAGTAAGCGCCCGGCCTGACAGCAGGCAATTTCTATTAGACGAATCGCCCCCGTTGCTTTGGTTTCAAAGCAACGGGGGCGATTCGGTATAAGACAAAGGCCGGGATACCACGGCTCCCTTACCCCCCTGAACGGGCCAGCACAATTAGGACCAGACCGGCAACGTAAGACCCACCCATTAGCCAGAGGTAGCGATTTGCTTTGGCAGGAGCGTCTTTAAACTCATGCCAGGCAAACAGCCCCCAGAGCACTGAAACAATGGTTGCTCCCTGACTCAGCCCATAGGAAACGGCATCACCGGCCTGCTTGGCACCCAGTAAAAGCGTGCTCATACCTAGCCCCCAGATAAGGCCGCCCCCCAGACCCGCCAGATGTTCGCGCCGGCCCACATGCCGGTAATCTGGCTGACCGTCCTCGTCGGGCAGAACGAATTTTCGCACGAGCCACTCCACCAGCGGGTTGCACAGGTTCAGACCGATAGCGAACAGGGCAAACCCGGTATAAGTCGTCAGAAGTCCGGCTTCGGGCCGGATCAGATCGGTAGCTATCGCTTCCGAAACAAGCCGAAAGAAAAACCCAGCGGCTAAGCCCCCGGCCAAGGCAATCCAGATGCCCCGGTTACCATTCGAAGAGGAGTCAGCATCGTCGGCCCCTTCCTGTTTGGTCTTATAAGCCAGCGCGCTGAAAATCATGGCCGCAATGATTGCCCCTCCGCCAAGAGACAGAAGAGCCACGCTCCCTTTGGGTTCGGCCAGGTAGTTCACCACAAGACCAATAGCCAGCGACAGTCCGGTTCCTACGGGCATGGCAATCGCAATACCGGCCATGCTGATCCCAACCGTGAGCAGCCGATTGCCAACGTTGAAGGCGATCCCACCCGCCAGCGCCAGCAAAATAGATCGCCCCTCGGCCTGCTGAATATCTTCCGGCACCGAACGTCCCTGCGACCCAAAACTGCCTAACGTAAAGGCCAGCAACAACGAAGCAGCCAGAATGCCGTACACATAGTCGCGGTAGAAAACGTAAAGCGGAGCCGTTTTGGTAACGAATTTTTGCGCGTTTGTCCAGGAACCCCAGAACAGCATCGTGAGCAGGCAAAAACAAATGGCTACTGCCGGTTGATGGATGACAAACATGAGCGAAAAATGAATCACAATCCCTTATTCTTACCGACTACCAGAACGGAGCAGAATCGTTATATTATTAGTCCCGAACGGGAGATTACTGAGCGTAGAAAACACAACGGCCCGATGACGAGCGTCATCGGGCCGTTGTCTAAAAGATGTATCGCATCACTGCAGATCCGCGTCTTCGCGGCTGTTAAATGTATCGCCCTGGCTGAGGTCGCCGGTTTTAAGCCCTTTCTTGAACCAGTACACGCGCTGAGCCGACGAACCGTGCGTAAAGGCATCGGGTACCACGCGGCCCTGAGTCTGCTGCTGAATCCGGTCGTCGCCAATGGCATTGGCGGCCGTAAGGGCTGATTCAACATCATTCGCATCCAGCGTAATACTCTGCCCCTGTGCGTGATGCGCCCATACGCCGGCAAAGAAATCGGCCTGCAATTCCAGCCGGACGGAAACCCGGTTGTATTCCGTGCGGCTCAGTCGCTGGCGAAGTGCATCGGTTTGGTCCATGATGCCTAATTGCTTCTGCACATGGTGGCCAATTTCGTGCGCCACAACATAAGCCATCGCAAAGTCGCCCGGTGCCTGAAACCGCTGGGCGAGTTCATCGTAAAACGACAGGTCAATGTATACTTTCTGGTCCAGCGGGCAGTAAAACGGGCCCATTGCATCCTGCGCCGTGCCGCAGCCCGACTGCGTAACGCCCCGGAACATGACCAGCGTCGGCTTGCGGTACTGAGACCCCTGTTCGGCAAACAGCTTTGTCCAGACATCTTCCGTGCTGGCCAGCACCTTACGGGTAAAACTGGCCGCTGCGTCGTCGGACTGCGGGCCCGTAGGCGCCTGAGCCGCCGACTGACTGGATGACCGCTGATTCAGAATTTCTGACGGGTCGCCCCCCAGCAGCATGACAATTAAGGCTACCACAACGGTGCCAATTCCACCGCCGACGAGCAAACCTCCCCCACCGCTTCCCCGGCGGTCTTCGACATTGCCGCTTTCACGGCCTCCTATCCAACGCATAGTGTTTTTCGGTTAATGAACGGTTGAGTATTAACTACCGTTTCCGACCGTAAAGTGTTTGATTTGTGTCTGGACGGCGCTTCGCGTATCAGTCGGACTGCTTCAGAATGGAGGCTGGCCGGACAGCTGTTTTCTGGATGCTATATGGATTATCAATTACTACGTCGCGGTTCCAGGGATGCTCCCAGTTGCCGTAGCGGCCGTCGGTTGTAATATCAAACGCGCTGTTGGGTCGGCCGCAGTCGCCATTGTTGACCGCGCCCCACGACCAGACCAGCCAGCCGATGCCGTTCTGCTGGCTTTGCTGCATCAGACTTACATACGGAAAATCGGTTGAACAGGTCTGCCCAACTTTCGGCTGGGGCGCTTCGCCAAACAGCAGGGGAATCTCATCCGCGATGACCCGACGGATCAGGTTGTCCAGCCGGGTCTGGGCGTTCTGCCGCCAGTACGTATGTACAGAGAACATGCAGTTTTTCAGGGAATCGGCATTCCGGATGGCCGACCAGGTTTGCAGAATACTGGTTTCGTCCTGCCCCCAGGTTGACGCATCGATCAATAGAGGCACTTCATAGCCAGCCTGGCGAAGCTGCGAAACGGCGTTTGTATACGCCAGCCGAAAGGTATCCGGTCGGGTTACATGCCCTACTTCGTTGGCAATATTGAGCAGAACCCATTTTTTGTGCCTCGCCATCACGGCCTTTACGTCGTCCCGCTGCCAGTAATCCAGGCAGCGTTGCAGTTTGCTCCAGTCGCCGGTAGCATCGTGCAGTTCCACAATCGGGATCATTTTGTGACGGATGCAGTTGCCAATCAACCGATCCAGCTGGCGGGGTTCGCCCTGCGTAGTCCAGACCAGGCGGCAGGCGTTGGCGCCGGTTTTGGCAATTTCGGGCAGGATGCTTGCACCGGTGTGGTCTTTCGACCAGATAAACATTTCGTTAATTCCTCGCAGCACCACTTTTTCGTCGGCAGCCGTGTATAAAAATCGGCCCTTAACGGTCATGGTCTGCGCATGAGTATTCAGAAAGAAGGCTACTAAAACGAGAGTAATCCAGAATCGCATCGCATGGTTTGTTATTAATTCACGAAGGGGTGATCTCCGGCACAAAATAAGGTGCCAGCCGCTATCGCTGTAGCAACCGGCACCTTATTTAGCTCGTTTACGGGCTTACCCGTTCACAGACGTATTCCCATCCATCGAGTGCTGTAGGTCCAGCTCACCCTGCGGTTCTTTCTTCATACTGTCTGCGGCTTTTTCGCCCATGGGTCCCCTGGCGATAGTTGTTCCACCGTCCACGTAATAGATAGCGCCCGTTACGTACGACGCTTCGTCGGACGCTACGAACAAATACACATTGGCAATCTCTTCGGGCGTACCCCGGCGACCCATCAGCGTACCCGCCGTCGTCGACTTTTCCATTTCGGGACTCATCGGTCCGGTGCTGGCATGCGTCCAGGCTGTATCCACCGGTCCCGGCGCAACAATATTGCTCCGCACCCCAAAATGCGCCTGTTCAATGGCTAAGCCTTTCGTACCACCATATGGAGCCGCCTGCGGTTCGCCCATATGACCAGCCTCTGAACCCGCCTTCACTACGTTCCCCTTGGTTTTCTGCAACACCGGCAAGGCCGCCTTATTAACCAGGAAATAACCGTTAGATTTACCTACTGTAGCAGGCTTAACAATCTCGTAAGGGTCTGAAAACAGCGAAGCCGATACAGACGTACCGGCTTCGTGTTGATAAACAAATTGGGTTTACACTAGCTCCAGTTCGCCCAGTTGCTGATTGATAAACTTCAGCTCATCGGCTGATAACTGAATATCAACTGCTTTGGCATTCTGGACCGCCTGTTCTGCGTTACGTGCCCCAACGAGCGCCACCGTAATCCCCGGCCGCTCGATGGTCCACCGAATGACCAGCTGGCTCAGACTGGCGTTTTTGCTGTCGGCCAGGGGTTTGATAGCTTGCAGAAACCGATCGGTTTCTTCGATGTTCTTTTCTTTGAAGAAGCGATAATTGGCCCGGTGGTCGCCCTCGGCAAACTGATGACCGGGCTTAATCTTACCCGTCAGCAGACCCCGTTCCATAGGGCTATAGGCCAGAATGGCCTTATTATGTTCAAGGCAGTACGGCACAAGCTCGTCTTCGATCCCCCGGTTAAGCATACTAAACGGCACCTGATTGGCCGACAGCTTAAGCACGCTCTCGGCCTGCTGCATCTGCGAAACGTTGTAGTTGCTGACACCCGCCTGCCGGACCTTCCCCTGCTCGATTAGCCGCAGAACAGCCTCCATGCTTTCTTCGATGGGGGTGGTTTTGTCGGGCCAGTGCATCTGGTATAGGTCGATATAGTCGGTGCCCAGCCGTTTTAAGCTATCCTCACATTCTTTGATGAGGCTTTCTTTGCCCGAGTACTTATAGACGTCGATCGGATTGCCCTGGTTATCCTGACTTTTGAAGCCAAAATCGCCTTTAGCCAGGTCCCAGCGCATTCCGTATTTAGTCAGTATCTGCACTTTGTCGCGGGAAATTCCTTTGATGGCCTCCCCAACAATTTCCTCGCTGGTTCCCTGCCCGTAGATGGGTGCCGTGTCAATTGAGGTTACGCCCAGATCGTAGGCGGCTCTGATAGCATCAACCGCTTCTTTGCGTTCAGTACCGCCCCACATCCAGCCACCGGCCGCCCAGGCACCGAAAGTGATGACCGAAACGCTCAAATCCGACTCACCCAGTTTTCTGTATTCCATATTTTGTTGTAAAAAGAGTTCCTGCTTATAAGACAATTCATCTCTGTTTTGTTGGCCAATTCGCGTCAGTTGCCTATACGCTCAACCGTCGGCATACATAGAAATTCCCCTTGCTCTGGCTGCTGACGGGTAGAAGTGCTACCTGTCTATGCTTATCGGGATTGATTCCTAGACCTGAACCTAATTCTGATTTCCAATGAAGCTGGTATTCGTAGCTAGTGTTGCGCTCAGTCTGCTTGGTCCGATAAGAGCATCAGTCGGCCAGCAGATTTCCCGCGATGAACTCATCTTTTTAACCCCCGAATGGAAAGGCGAACGCTTTCCTGATGGACGCCCCAAAGTGCCGGACGCAATTCTGAAACGGATGAAGCTGGTTACCCAGGAAGAAGCCTGGTCAGTGCTGAAAGGGGAAAATTACAAATATCAGTTCACCGGCGACTGGCAGACCATCAACCCCGACAGTGTGCTGGTGGGCCGCGCACTGACGGCTACATTCATGCCCGGCCGCCCCGACGTTCACCGTGTAACGGATGAGAAGGGCCATACCAAAGATGGCCGGGTTAAATCGCAGAACGCCTGGCCGATTGATATGCTCGTGAAAGGCGATGTGTACGTTGTTGATCAGTTTGGCATGCACGAAGACGGCCCCACCATCGGCGATAACCTGGGCAATTCCATTTATGCCAAAACCGGCAATGGTATTGTCTACGAAGGTGCCGTTCGCGACATTGCCGGTCTGAAAGAAATCGGTGGCTTTACGTCCTATTTCCGCAGCTACCATCCTTCCCACCATAATCCGGAAGGCAATCTGAACACAACCCTGGTTGGTATTAATCGGCCAACGCGTATCGGAAAAGTCATGGTTATGCCCGGCGACGTAGTGCTGGGCCGCGACGGGGGCGTTTGCTTTATCCCTCCGCATCTGGCCGAGAAAGTAGTGAAAACGTCGGAGATTATCCGGTTGCGGGATATGTTTGGCCACCTGCGCCTGCGCGAACAAAAATACACGCCCGGCCAGATTGACTCCCGCTGGTCGGCAGAGATCGAAAAAGATTTCTCGCAGTGGCTGAATGCGCACGTCAACGAACTGCCCGTACCGAAAGAACAGATTCAGGATTATCTGAAAACCCGCACCTGGTAATACAACGCCTAAACTCTCCAATCCAATGAGTCACACTTCTTCCCGTCGTTCCTTCCTGACCAAGAGCGCCCTGGCCAGCGCGTTTGCGGCATCTTCCCTAACCAGCTTTGGCGAAGGGCTCGAAACCGCCGTTGACCGAGCCCCGCTGTCGTCAAGCCCATCCGACCTGAAAATTACCGACATCAAGTGCGGCTATATCCGCAACGGCCACAGCCTGTTTGTGAAGGTTCATACCAACCAGGGTATCTGGGGCTGTGGCGAAGCGGTCGATGCAACACCCGGCACCTACCACCTGGTCAAGATGATGGGCGAGCGGATCAAAGGTAAAAGCCCCCTTAACGTCAACCGCCTGTTCGAGGACGTCCGGAAGGCGGGTTTCTTCGAAGGCGCACAGGCTGGCATGTATATTTCGGTACTGTCGGCCGTCGAAACAGCGCTCTGGGACCTGGTGGGTAAGGCGCTCGGTATGCCGGTCTATCAGTTGCTGGGCGGTAAATTCCGGGACCGCATCCGCGTGTATTGCGATACGGGGGCGTACCGCGAAAAGGACACCACGCCCGAATCGTTCGGGAAAAGCGCCAAACGGGCGGTCGATATGGGCTTTACGGCCGTGAAATACGACATCGACGAGCGGAACGATCCCAACAAATACGACGCCTATAACTGGACGGCTAGCCCCGGTGAACTGGAGCGGATGTACAACCAGATTGCGGGCGTTCGGAAGGCCGTTGGCCCGAAAATCGACATCTGCGTGGATATGCACGGCCGCTACGACGTTACGACGGGCCGGCGGGTAGCCAAGATGATGGAGCCCCTGAACCTGCTGTTTCTGGAAGAGCCGATCCCGGCCGAAAACCCGGAAGCGTATAAGCAGATCCGGGAAGCCTCGAACACGCCTATCTGCGCGGGCGAAAACCATTACCTGGCGTACGGCTTCCGGCGGCTGCTCGAAATTGGAGCGGTAGACATCATCATGCCCGATTTGCAGAAAGCTGGCGGCTTGGGCGAGGCCCAGCGCATTGCGAACCTGGCGAACCTGTACTACGTGCCCTTTGCCCCCCACATGGTCGCGTCATATCTGGGGGCAATGGCATCGAGCCATGTCTGCGCGTCGGTGCCTAACTTCCTAATTCTGGAGTGGCAGATTTATTTCCACGAGGAGCCGATGTTCAAGGAGATCGTTACGTTCGACGGCCCGATGGTGAAGGATGGTTTTATTCCTCTCTCCGAGAAGCCGGGGATCGGCGTCGAAATCAATGAAGAAGGTATGCGCAAATACGCCCCGAAAGACGTGCCGTTCTTTGTGTAACGACCAGCAGGCCAATGTCCTGACCTGAATTCTCTGTAAACCCGCTTACTCTTATCCCAACCCGATTTTGATTCAGAACCCAACACCTGCCGGCAGCACCCTGACCGATCCTCTTTCAACCAACCGGAGCAATTACCGGTGGATCATTGTGGGCCTGCTCTTTTTTGCCACGACGATCAACTACCTGGATCGGCAGGTGATCAGTCTGCTGAAGCCAATCCTGGAAAAAGAGTTTAGCTGGACTGAATCCGACTACGCCAATATCGTTACGGTCTTTACTTTTTTCTATGGTTCAAGCACCCTGCTGGCGGGCTACATCATTGACAAGATCGGCACCAAACTGGGGTATATCGGCGCTATTCTGGTCTGGAGTCTGGCGGCTATGGGCCACGCCATGGCAGGCGGTACGGCTGGGTTTATGGTAGCCCGGGCGTTGCTGGGCATTGGCGAAGCGGGTAACTTCCCGGCTTCAATAAAGACCGTAGCGGAGTGGTTTCCCCAGAAAGAACGGGCCCTGGCGGTGGGCATTTTCAACTCCGGCGCCAACATCGGTGCGGTAGCGGCTCCGGCCGTCGTTCCCTGGCTGGCGCTGGTGGCCGGCTGGCAGATGGCGTTTATCGTGACCGGCGCGCTGGGGTTCATCTGGATTGTTTTCTGGTGGTTCTACTATGAAGTTCCCGCCCGGCATAAACGCGTTAGCCCTTCTGAACTTGCGTATATTACGGCCGATGCGGCATCAACCGAGATCGTTAACGACGAAACGCCCATCCGTTACCCGATTTTTGCCAACAAGGCGATCTGGGGCTTCATGGGCGGCAAACTCCTGACCGACCCCATCTGGTGGTTTTTTCTGTTCTGGCTGCCCTCCTACCTGGCGAGTATCTACCACCTGGACCTGAAAAAACTGGGCGCTCCTCTGATCATTATCTACCTGGCCGCTACCATCGGCAGCGTAGGGGGCGGTTGGCTGTCGTCCCGGCTCATTCAGAAAGGCTGGAATCCGACGCGGGCGCGGCAGTGGGCAATGGCGCTGTTTGCCATTTGCGTAACGCCGGTGATGATCATCAGCCAGATGGGGAGCATGTGGCCCGTAATCGGCATTTTATCGCTGGCAGTGGCGGCTCACCAGGCCTGGTCGGCCAATATTTTCACCGTTGCCGCCGATCAGTTCCCCAAGCAGGTCCTCAGCCGCGTGGTTGGCTTCGGCACGATGGCCGGCACACTGGGCGGTGCGATTTTTCCGCTGCTCGTGGGCCGGATTCTGGATCATTATAAAGCCTTGGATCAGTTGTCGGAAGGCTATTATATCATTTTTTATATCGCCGGACTAGCCTACCTGGTCGCCTGGACACTGCTGTATATTTTCGTTTTTCGCCGGGCTGGCAAACATTAATCATTCATGAATTCTGTAAAGCTTACTACGACATTCGCTGCGGTCAGTCTGGCTTTTAGACTGTCCATGCAGACGGCCAGCGCGCAGGCTCCCAATTTTCAGAAAATGACGCCGGAAGAGCGAACGGCGTACATGAACCGGATGCGCGAAGCCAGCCAGGCCGACTGGCAGAAGATGATGAATAGGCTCAATCTGGTCCTACCCTCCCTGCCACCACCCGCCGACGATCCAAAACGGCCCGCCTTCCTCAAACCGAAAGAAGGCACAACGAACTGGTTCGACCAAGCCGGCAACACGCACGTACGCTCGGGATGGGGCAACTGGACAAACTACGATGAGACCACGTCCAGCCATTATTCGCTGCCAGACCCGCTCAAACTAAAAAACGGTAAGCCTGTAACGACTGCCAACGAGTGGTGGAAGCAGCGTCGCCCGGAGATCCTGAATGAGTACCAGACCGAAATTTTCGGCAAAACACCGGCCAATACGCCTTCCGTACGCTTTGCGCCTGCCAGCACCGACAGTACGGTGCTGAACGGCAAAGCCACCCGGAAAACCATCCTGGGCAGCATTGACAACAGTCGCTACCCGACTGCAACGCCGAGTATTCCGGTTACGTATTACCGACCGGTCAATGCTGCGGGTGCTCTGCCGTTGATGGTGATTGTCTGGGGTTCGTTTCCACAGCCATTGGCTAACATCGAGAAATTGATTGATGCGGGCTGGGCAGTGGCGACCGTCAACACAGGCGCTATCCAACTGGACAGTGGTGCGGGTCTGCACGAGGGCATTATCGGGCTCATGAACGGCGGGAAAGATCGCCAGCCCGACGAGTGGGGCGTTCTGGCAGCCTGGAGCTGGGGCCTGAGCCGGGCACTCGATTACTTTGAAAAAGACAAAGGCATCAATCCGAAACAGATCGGGATTCAGGGGCATTCCCGCTGGGGAAAAACGGCCCTGCTGGCTGGCGCCCTGGACTCACGCTGGGCGATTGTCTTCGCCAGCTGTTCAGGCTCGATGGGTGCATCGCTGGAAAAACGAAATTTTGGCGAGACGATTGACAACGTAGCGGGCGCGGGCGAATACCACTGGATGGCGCCGAATTTTATCAAGTACGGCGGCAACTGGGCTGCCATGCCGGTCGATGCGCACGAACTGATGGCCCTCATCGCCCCGCGACCATTGTTCATTACCGGCGGCACCAAAGACCAGTGGGCCGATCCGAAAGGGGAGTTTCTGGCCTGCGTGGGCGCGAGTCCAGTTTATCAGCTCCTTGGGGCAAAAGGCGTCGGAACCAGCGAGATGCCCGCGCCGGATGTCGCCCTGATCGACGGCGAGCTGGCATTCCGCAACCACGAAGGCGGCCACGTTGACTCGCTCGACTGGCCTGTTTTTCTGGAGTTTGCCCAACGGCAGTTTAACCGCCCCACCGCAAAAAAATAACCTGTAAAACAAAATGGGAATGTTACAAACCATGCGCTGGTTCGGGCCGAACGATCCGGTGTCATTGATGGATATCCGGCAGGCCGGATGCGAAGGCATCGTTACGGCATTGCACCAGCTACCGGTTGGGGCCGTATGGTCCGTGGACGAAATTGAGAAACGAAAGCAGCTGATCGAAGCCGACAACGGCCAGTACACGCCCCTGCACTGGGCGGTGGTCGAAAGCCTGCCCGTTCACGAGGATATTAAGAAAGGGCGGCCGAGCCGGGCCACCTATATCGAGAATTACAAGCAATCGATCCGGAATCTGGCGGCCTGCGGTATTAAAACGGTTTGCTACAACTTCATGCCGGTGCTCGACTGGTCGCGAACCAACCTGACGTATCAGATGCCCGATGGCTCACGGGCGCTGCGGTTCGTCTGGCAGGATTTTGCCGTGTTTGACCTGTGCATTCTGAAACGTCTCGGCTGCGAAGCTGACTATGAACCAGAGGTTGTCGAAGCGGCCCGCGAAGCGTTTACGCAGATGTCGCCCGAGCGTATTCTGGAATTATCCTCGATCGTGCTGCTCGGTCTGCCGGGTTCGGAAGAAAGATTCACGCTTGAAACCTTCCAGGGTCTGCTGGACGAGTACGCTCAGATCGGCGATGCGGCCCTGCGCGAGAACCTGTATCATTTCATCCGGGAAGTGGCCCCGGTCGCCCAGGAAGCAGGCGTCAACCTGTGCATTCACCCCGACGACCCGCCGTTTCCGCTGCTTGGACTTCCGCGTGTAGTCAGCACTGAAGCCGACCTTTCGCAACTCATGGAAGCCAGCGACGTAACGGCCAACGGGATTACGTTCTGCACCGGCTCGCTCGGCGTCCGCGCCGACAATGACCTGCCGGGCATGATCCAGCGTTTTGGTGAGCGGATTCATTTCATTCACCTGCGCACCACGAAGCGGGAAGAGAACCCCCGTAATTTCCACGAGGCCGACCACCTGGCGGGCGACGTCGATATGTATGCCGTTGTGAAAGCCATTGTGCAGGAACAGCAGCGACGCGCCAGGCTGGGCGTGGGCGAACCGTCTATCCCAATGCGCCCCGACCACGGCCACCAGATGCTCGACGATTTGCATAAGAGAACCTATCCCGGCTACTCGGCCATTGGTCGTATGCGCGGTCTGGCCGAAATCCGGGGGCTGGAACTTGGCATCACCCGATCACTGGCGGAGCGGGAAGAAATCGTTTCGCAGGATCTAGCCGAAGAAAACCATGAAGGGTAAACATATAGGCTGCTTCCTGCTGGTCCTGTTACTTCTGGCGAACAGCAGTCGCGCCGACGATGGTTACCGGCTCTGGCTGAAATATGACCTGCTTAGGGACG